>NZ_JCALCJ010000003.1:0-703072 GCF_059812295.1 Mycobacterium sp. NGS63 | reverse complement strand
GGGCACAGGTGGGAAACCGCAGTTCAGAGGCGGTTTCGGGCCACGAGGAAGCCTTGTTCTTGCGATCATCATGTGATGGTTGCTCGCGATCACCAGCACTTGCCAGCGCTTCGCTGTGGGCGAATTGGAATCGCGGCGTCACCGAAATCGTTATCTTGGCGTGGAGAGTCCGCTGTGGACGCTCACAGGTCGGTCGGATACCTTTGACTGACGCCACGAGAGGGAGACCACAATGCCGCTGTTCAGCCGCGCCGAACCTGAGGTAGAGGCGTCAGCCGCCTACCTTGAGGAAGTCGGCAAGACGATCTCTGAACGCTACGCGCCGGTCTATGAGGCTCGCCAACAGACCGCCCATGAACAGCGACGTGACCGCTGACTTCGTAACCGAACCCCTCACAGCAGCTCACGAGCTTGGCCACCTTGACTGTGGCCGCTCAGACATCGATACCTGGCTAGCCAGCCAAGCAAAGCGCCTTCAGCGCGACGGAACGTGCGCCACTTGGGTGTGGTGTGATAGCCAGTCGCCCTACGTGTACGGCTTCTACTCGCTGACGCCATATAGGCTGGTGCCAGACAAAGCCACACGAATCTCCGGCCACACCGGCGGGGCATTGAGCGGCTATCTGATCGCCAAGATCGGCGTCAACCGAAGGGCCGCCCGCGAATCACTTCAACAGACCGCAAGCGGCGGCGAAGTATTCGACATACCGATCCCGGCCCTGCTCATCATCGACGCTCTAATCGACATGGAGCACGCCGCAGGAACGGCGGGTGGTCGGTGGGCATTCATCGACACGACGAACGAGCCGGACTATATCTTGGAAGAGCTAGACACCATCGGGTTTCAGCCGATCAACCAAACGGGGAGTCCGATGCACTTCCTGCGACTCAGCGGGTCGCATTCGAGCATTCGCGACGTCGACTAAGCCGCCGTTATCCCGTCGTCGGCGTACACCCTGACATCTGTGGCGTTCCGTAGCCATGGAATCCGTTGCGCCACTGCACCGAACCTCTGACCGCGCAGCGTCCACGTCGGGATGATCACCGGCTTACCGGCGAGCAGGTCGGCCAGCATGCCGGGGGCGGCTGGAATCGGGCCGGTGCGCACGCTTCGTCCCACTGCTCGGGCGTGCACGTCAGGTTGAGTCGCGGGTCCGGCTGATCGTGGTCGCGCTGCTCGCGCTCGGTCAGGTACGAATACAGGCCGGGGATGCGGTCTCGTCGAGCCAGGCCCGTGCCGCCTCATGGCGTAGCGATGACTCGTCGAGCGCATACACCAGGATGTTCAGATCGAGCAGCCTCATTTGCGCAGCGCAAGCTTCCGCAATATCTCTGCGTCTTCATCGACTGCGGCCAGCGCTAACGCCTTGTCGATATCGAATTCCGCACGGAGTCCCATGTCGCGGCTTGGCGTGCGGTAGCGCGGCCGGGTGGGTTCGCCACTCAAGCCGCGGCGCACGGCATCGTTGAGTACCGCCTTGAACGAGCTTCCCTGATCATGCGCCGCGCGCCGCAAGGCAGCGACCACATCGGGGTCGAGTGTCACCGTAGTCCGCACGCCTGCACCATAGCAGCACGATGCATGCTGTCATGATGCCATCATCTGGTAATCACGCAGGTCAGGCGCTCGGTGAGGCCGCGGAGTGTCAGTTTTCGGCCGAGTCGGCCGCCGCGATCAAGGCTCGGGCCAACTTCCGGGCATCGGCCGACCGGATGATCGGGGTGTCGGGGCAGTCGATGATGATCTCGCGGAAGGCGTGCCCATCGGCGTATTGGAGGCCGATCACGGATATCACGATGTCGGCGCGTCGGCCGTGGCCGGTGATGTCGTTGATTCGCCACTCGGGTCCGTCGAATGCCCGGAGGCCCCCTTCGAGGTTGTCCCATTCGCCGACGCGGGTCGCCTGGGCGGGCGGTGCAAGGTTGAGCTTCATCGCTACATCGTTTTCCGCGATGCCGCGCGGGGTCACGCGTAGTTGACTACTTCATTGGCTCGCCCTGCGGCTCGCCCTGCGGCCGCTAGCCGGCCCCCGAATCCGTGGTGGCCGCATCGAGTTCGGTCTCCGAGGACGACTTCAGCCGGCTGATTCGGACGGACGCGTGGGGATCGACATCGGCGTGCGCGGCGTCCACCGTCAAATATTCGTAAAGTGCCCCCGCCAAACCGTTGACCGTGGAGATGTGGCTGGGGGTAATGCGTATGCCCACTTCCTCCTTGAGGTAATTACGCAGTTCGAGATTGGCGAGCGAGTCGAGGCCATATTCGGACAGCGGGCGATCCGGATCGAGTGCGCGACGCAGGATCTTGCTGAGCTTGTCCGAAACCAGACGACGCAGCCGGGTGAGCCATTCCTCCCTCGGCAGTTCGCGCAACTCGGCAAGGAATTCACTTGCACCCGATGAGCTTTCGTCCTGGTCCCGAAACTGTTCGGCGAACTTGGAGCGTTGCGCGAGCGCGGTGAGCCAGGGCGTGCTGGTCACCGGCGCGTACCCGGTGTAGCCGCGGTCATGGCGCAGCAGCGCCTCGAACGCGTAGGCGCCTTCGTCCGGTGCGATCGTGGTTTCCACGGCGGCCGCCGTGGTGAGGCCGATCTCGGACCAGGCTGACCACGCGATCGTGGTTGCCGGCAGGCCTTGCGCCCGCCGCCACAGGGCAAAGCCGTCCAGCCAGCTGTTGGCGGCGGCGTACGCGCAGTGACCCGGGGCGCCCACCAGGGCGGCCGCCGAGGAGAACGAGCAGAACCAATCCAGTGGCTGCCCGTGCGTGGCCCGGTGCAGGTTCCACGCGCCGTGGGCCTTGGGCGCCCAGTTGTGGTCAATGACCTCGTCGGTCATGTTGGACACGGTGGCGTCCTCGGCCACCGCCGCCCCGTGCAGCACCCCGCGCAACGGGAGCCCGGTCGCGGTCGCGACCGCCACCAACCGGTCGGCGGTACCGGCTGCGGCGATGTCGCCGGCCTCGACGACGATGTCGCCGCCCATCGCCCGGATGAGCTCGATGGTGTCCAGCACCTTTTGATTCGGCTGGGAGCGAGAGGTGAGCACGATGCGTCCGCAGCCCGATGCGGTCATCTTCTCGGCGAGGAACAACCCAAGCCCACCCAAGCCGCCGCTGATGATGTAGGAGCCGTCGCGCCGGAAAACCCTTGCCTGTTCGGGCGGTACGACGACGCTACTGTGCCCGGCGCGAGGGATGTCGAGCAGAAGCTTTCCCGTGTGCTCTGCGGAGTCCATCAGACGAATAGCGTCAGCCGCGTCGCACAGGGGGTAGCGGACGCTCTGGGCCAGCGGCAACTCACCGTCGGCGACCAGCCGGTACACCGTGCCCAGCAGGTCGCCCACCCGGTGCGGGTGGCTTTCCGCCAGCAGCCCCAGATCGACGTAGTGCAAAGCGACGTTGCGGCGGACGGGTTCCGAGTGGAGCCGGTTGCTGGCGTTGGCGTCGCGCTTGGCGATCTCCACGAATCGTCCGCCCGGGGCCAGCAGCTCCAGCCCGGCCCGTTGCGCTTCGCCCGTCAGCGAATTGAGCACGATGTCAACGCCGTATCCGTCGGTGTCGCGGCGGATCAACTCGGCGAAATCTGTGTTGCGCGAGTCGTAGACGTGCTCAATGCCCATGTCCCGCAGGAGTTTCCGACGCTGCTGGGTGCCGGCGGTCGCGAAAATCTCGGCTCCCGCGGCGCGGGCGATCGCGATCGCGGCCTGCCCCACGGCGCCGGTGGCGGAGTGAATCAGCACCCGGTCGCCGCGGGCAATCCTGGCCTGGTCTTGTAACCCATACCAGGCGAGCGCGTGCGCGGTGCTCGTCGCCGCCGCCTGCTCATCGGTCAGCCCCGGCGGAAGCGTGACGGCGACGCGCGCGTCGCACGTGAGAAACGTTGCCCACGCGCCGTTTCCGGAAAGACCGCCGACGCGGTCGCCGACCTGATGGGTGGTGACGCCGGGGCCGACCGCGGCGACCACTCCGACGAAATCCGTACCGAGCCGTGGCGGGATCCCCTCGAGACCGGCGCATCGCTCGAGCGCGGTCAGGACGTCGGGGAAATTCATGCCGGACACGGTCACCGCGACCTCGATCTCCCCAGGCCCGGGCGGCACGCGCTCGAACGCCGCCAGTTCTATGGTGTCCAGGTCGCCGGGCGTGCGGATCTGCAGGCCGACACCGTCCTGCGCACGATCCACGACGGTGGTTCGCCGCTCCTCGGGACGCAGCGGAGCGGCGGTGAGGCGCGCTGTGTACCAGAGGCCGTCGCGCCAGGCGGTCTCGTCTTCGTCGGACTGCTCCAGCAATTGACGCGCCAGGCACTCGACGTCGGTGTCCTCGTCGACGTCGATCTGGGTGGCACGCAACTGCGGGTGTTCGTTGCCGATCACGCGAATCACGCCGCGCAAGCCCGCCTGTTCCAGGTTGACCGACTCACCGGCGAGCACCGCCTGGGCACCCCTGGTCACGACGTACAGGCGCGGAGGTTCGACGGGGACGTCCGGTAGCTCGCGGGCGATCCCGACCAGATGCCGTACGTGCTCACTGCCACGAACCGCGCACTCGTCGTTCCCGTTTCCGTTCGGCCCGGTGAGGACGACCACTCCGTCGTACACGTTGGAGCCCAGGTAATCCTTGAGCTCGGAGGCGTCTGGCACTGCCTCTGCTGTCGGCGCCCAAAGCATCGATGTACATTGTGCGCCACGGAGTTTCATGGCCTCAGCCAGCTTGGTTGCCGTCACGTCCGCGGTGCTGGACGTGGCGATCAGCAGCCACGCCCCCGGGTCCGCGTAGCTTTCGTCGGGCAGATCTCGCTGTTGCCAGTCAATGGTCAGTAGCCGCTCGCTGAGCACGCGTTCGCGTCCGCTGACTTGAGGGATGCCCATCTCAAGCCCGCGCACCGTGAGCAGAACGGCCCCATGCTCGTCGACGATGTCGAGGTCAGCTCCCACGCATGTGGTGTCGGCGGCGGTCACCCGAGTGAGGCAGTAGCGAGCGCCGCGGAGGGATCCGTAGGCACGCAGCCGGCGCACACCCTGGGGCGACAACATGCTGCCGTTTGCGACCTGCTCCACGGCGGGATGGGCTTCCACCGACTGGAAACAGGCAGACAGCAACGCCGGGTGCACGCCGTAGCCGGCCTGCTGGGAACGAAGCAGCCGCGGCAACTCGACCTCGGCCAGCACCGTCTCGTCGGTGCCCTCGGCGGTGTGTACGCACGCCAAAGCGGTGAAGGCGGAACCAAATCGGCACCCGCGCTCTTCGAACCACTTGCGCACCTCGGCACCGTCCACCCGCCGCGGATGAGCCGCCAACAGATCGGTGATGTCGAGGTCCGGCGGTGGATCTTCATCTCCGACGGCACGCAGGACCGCGGTCGCCCACCGCGTGTGTTTCCCGCCTTGGAGCGTCTCGACGGCGAACGCGAAGACACCGGACGTCTCCAGCGACGCGACCGCGCCCAGCGTGGTCTCTTCGTCGAGCAGCAACGTCTGCTCGATGCGGAGATCGCACAATTCGGCGCCTTCGCCAAGGACGGTGCGGGCCGCGGTCAATGCCATTTCGCAATAGGCGGCCGCGGGAAGGGCGGCCGCTTCGTGCAGCCGGTAGTCGCTGAGCCAAGGTTGGGCTGCGGTGCCGACTTCACCCTGCCAGACATGCTGTTCCGGCTCCTCCTGCAATTGCACGTGCACGCCCATAAGCGGATGCACCGCAACCGTGCGGGCTCCGTGGGAGGGCGACTGCTGATCGCCGCGGTCCAGCAGCAGCGGCCGGTTACTCCAGGTCGGTAGCGGCGCGTCCACCAGTCGACCCCGGGGATGCAGCAGCGAGAAATCGATCGCGGCGCCGGCGGTGAAAAGATCCGCCAGGAAGCCGCCCAGCCCGTGCGGCATCTCTTGCTCGCGGCGCATGGCGGGGACGGCGGACAGCGGAATCCCGAGACTGTCCGCGGTCTGCTCGGCAGCGTGGATGAGCAACGGGTGGGGCGCCAACTCGGCGAAGACCCGGTAGCCGTCCTCCAGCGCCGCCTGGACCGACGCGGCGAACCGCACCGTGTGACGCAGGTTGTCCGCCCAGTACCAGGCATCGCACTCGAGCTCGTCTCGCGGGTCGAACATGGTCGAAGAGTAGAAGGGAACCTGCGGGGTCATGGGGTCGAGCTCGGCCAGCGCATCGGTCAGTTCGTCGAGGATCGGGTCGACTTGCGGAGAGTGGGATGCGACGTCAACCGCCACCTCCCGGGCCAGCACCTCGCGCTGTTCCCACGTCGCGACGAGATCGCGCACCGTTTCGGCGACACCGCCGATCACCGTGGACTGAGGTGATGCCACCACGGCCACCACGACGTCGTCGATGCCACGTGCCATCAGTTCCGAAAGCACTTGCTGGGCAGGCAATTCCACCGAAGCCATGGCCCCGGAACCGGCGATGGTGGACATCAACCGGGACCGGCGGCAGATCACCCGCACCCCGTCTTCCAGCGAAAGCGCCCCCGCCACGACCGCCGCCGCGGCCTCACCCATCGAGTGTCCGATCACCGCGCCCGGCCGCACCCCGTACGACGTCATCGTGGCGGCCAGTGCCACCTGCATGGTGAACAGCGCGGGCTGAATCCGCTCGATGCCCGTCACCGTCTCGGGCGCTGAGATCGCCTCGGTTACCGAGAACCCGGACTCCTGGGCGATCAGCGCCTCGACTTCAGCGACGGCTGCGGCGAACGCCGCCTCGGTCGCGAGCAGCTCGGCGCCCATCGCCGCCCATTGCGAGCCTTGACCGGAGAAGAGCCAAACCGGTCCTCGATCGTCTCGCCCCACCGCGGGCTGGTACGGAAAGTCGCCATCGGCGACCTCGCGCAAGCGGTCGGCCAACTCCTCGAGAGTGTCGGCGAAGACCGCCGTGCGCACCGGGCGGTGCTCACGGCGGCGGCCGAGCGTGTACGCGAGATCCGTTGGCGTCACCTGCGCCGCGTGCGCCTCGACCCAGCCGGCAATGCGCCCGGCGGTTTGCCGCAATCCGTCGGCCGAAGTGGCGGACAGCGGGAACATCAGCCGGCCGCCACCGGCCGGGGTGGGTAGCGCGCCGCCCGGTTCGGCCGCCTCGGGCGCTTGCTCCAGGATGGCGTGAACGTTGGTTCCCGAGAACCCGTACGACGACACCGCCGCCCGGCGCGGCGCTTGGCGGCCGGCGCTGGGCCACGGCGTGGTCGACTGCGGCACAAACAGATTGGTGTCGATCTCGGCGAGTTCATCAGGTAGCTGGGTGAAGTGGAGATTGCGCGGAACCATGCCATGTTGCAGGGCCAGCACCGCTTTCATCAGTCCCAGCGCCCCGGCAGCCGACTGGGTGTGCCCAAAATTCGTCTTCACCGACGCGAGCGCGCAAGGGCTGTCGAGGCCGTACACCTCGGCGAGACTTGCGTATTCGATCGGGTCACCGACGGGGGTGCCGGGACCGTGCGCCTCCACCATCCCGACGCTGCCGGGGTCCACGCCCGCCGCGGCCAAGGCAGACCGATACACCTCGACCTGTGCGGAACGCGACGGGGTCACGATGTTCACGGTGTGGCCATCCTGATTGACGGCCGTCCCGCGTATCACGGCGAGGACCCGGTCGTGGTCGGCCAGCGCATCCGGTAACCGTTTGAGCAGCACCACGACGCAGCCCTCGCCGGCCACGAAGCCGTCCGCCCCGACGTCGAACGCGTGGCAGCGACCTGTCGCGGACAACATGCCTATGGCGGACCCCGAGGCGGCCTTGCGGGGTTCGAGCATGACCGAAGCGCCACCCGCCAGCGCGATATCGCTTTCGCCCTCGTGCAGGCTCCGGCAGGCCAGGTGGATGGCGACCAGGCCAGACGAGCATGCGGTATCGACCGTCATCGCCGGGCCATGCAGTCCCATGGCGTAGGCGATTCGCCCGGATCCCATTGCGAAACTGTTGCCCAGGTATCCGTACGGGCCCGCCAAGACCTCAGCGTCGGCGTGGACGAATTGGTAGTCGCCGTGCATCAACCCGACGAACACTCCGGTGCGCGCGTTGGCCAGGTCGGCCTTGGTGAAACCGCCGTGCTCCATCGCCTCCCAGGAGGCCGCCAAGAGCAAGCGGTGTTGCGGATCCATTGCGGTCGCTTCTTTGTCGGTGATCCCGAAGAACTCGGAATCGAATCCAGCGACGTCATCGAGGAATGCGCCCCACTTGCACACCGATCGACCGGGCACGCCCGGTTCGGGGTCGTAGTACTCGTCAACGTCCCAGCGGTCGGCGGGCACCTCGGTGATCAGATCATCGCCGCGAAGCAACGCCTCCCACAACAGATCAGGGGTATCGATGCGTCCCGGAAGCCGGCACCCCATGCCGATGACCGCAACCGGAGTAACGCCCGTGTCGCGCAAGGTCGTCACCTCTCTCGGCCCCCATGCCTAAGTTCATAGCACTGCCGAGGTGTCTTATCCGAACTTCGGAAAGATCGCTGGATTCAGCCTTTTAATTGACGCGGGCGTCAGGCGGTGGCGGCACAGCCCTGTCGGCGGGGGCGCCGCCCCGTAGCGCGAGCACCCAAACACGCTGGCGCGCAACGCGGTCGCACTCATGATGCGCCACCGCGCATTCCGGGGTCGTCCGGCTGAACCCTACGGCAGCACGGTGTGCATCAGCATCACGTCGTATGCCGACCACAGCGACAGGTTGAAGTACAGGTCTCGCCCCGACGACCACGGATGGATCATCGGCGCGTAGATGCCACCGGGCATCTGGAACGACGACACGAGCGGTTGCTCCCCGCTCCAGGGTCCCGTGGGAGTCGGCGCCGTGCGCGCCACCACGTCGTTGCTGCCGCCGTTGGTGTAGAGCACCAGGTACTGCTTGAGGTAGCTGTTGTACTGCGCCGACATCTCGCCCACCGGTCCCGGCCAAAGCGGCGTCGCCGCACCGGGATTGGCCGCCACCCAGTGCCCGCC
Organism: Mycobacterium sp. NGS63; assembly: GCF_059812295.1. NCBI lineage: Bacteria > Bacillati > Actinomycetota > Actinomycetes > Mycobacteriales > Mycobacteriaceae > Mycobacterium > Mycobacterium sp. NGS63. The sequence continues at coordinate 694,132 of NZ_JCALCJ010000003.1, read as the reverse complement.
GTTGTCACCGTTCCAGTACTGGTACTTGCTCAGGTCCGGCAGATAGTTCGGGGGAACCCGGGACAGGAACGCCGCGCCGCCGCGCCCCGACGGGGTCCCGAACTGGTAGAGATAGCCGTCGTTGCCCTTCATGAACGCGCCCATCTGGAAGTTCTCGTTGCCCGGGGTGAACGCGACCCCCGGGATCGCATCCGCCGAGGCCGTGCGAATGGTACTGGGGAAGATTCCCCAGTTCTGGCCGTTGTCAACGGATCTCGCGATCGCCGAGTAGTTCGTCTGCCACTCACCGTCGCGGCCCCACTGCCGGATGGACATGTAGCTCATGTACTGGGTTCGCCCGAGGGAGATCGCCGCGGTCGGGATGATGCCCGTCTCGTGCGGCGCCTTGTGGATGGTGTTGACGACCTGCTTGGAAAGCCCGGTCGTCCACACCGGCGAGCCCGAGTACCGGTCGTTGGGCACGCCGTCGGCGATGTGGATTCCATGCGACAGATCGTGGTCCGAACTGCGGAACAGCACGTTGTAGCGCCATTGCTGGCCCTTGACCTTGCAATAGCCGAACGTGTCACCGAAGGCCATCAGGACCTGGCGGTTGGCGGGATCGCCGTTGTCCCAAGCGATCCCGAGGTCGGTCCCGGAGATGCCGAAGCGCTGCAGGGTCTTGTTCGGTCCGTCCGTCCCGGTCACCCAGTCGACCAGCGACGTCGGTGCGCCCGCGATCGTGGCGGGCGGCGGCGGGGCCGGCTGCGGTGCCGGCTGGGGTGCCGGCTGCGGCGGAACCGCCCCGTTCGGCTGTAGCGGGGTCGCGTTCGGCCCCAGCTGCGGGACGCCCGGCGCGGGCGGGTTGGGTCCGGGCGGGGGGACCACCCCCGCCTGCGGCTGGACCGGCGCGGCGTATCGCTGGCCCCCGGCCCCCGGCTTGAGGAACGAAGAGATCAGCGGGCCCAACTTCGGTAGCGGCGCCTTGTCATTGGTATGGGAGGGCCTGCGGCCCGTCGGCGGCTGGACGACCGGCTGGGGTGCGGGCATCGCCGGGGGGGCGGCCGGCGGATCCACGTTCGCCTCGGGGGCGCTGCAAGGCGTGGCGTTCGCCGACGGCGCGGGGCCCATCGCAACGAAAAAACCGATGGCGGTCACCGACACCACCGATAGCGACAGGACTCGCAGGATCGCCGTCAATGTCACACCTTTCCAGTGGCAGGCCGTCGCATTGACGTCCGCAGTTGGCCTATGTGACGATAGTGATTCACGAGGCTCGTGTGACCAGTGATCAGCGGATAGGTATGCATCCGTGACCGTGTCGCAACGCATCGGTTTCCCGCTGATTCGGCGCGTCGGCGCTGCTCAGAAGGCTGGCCGGAACTCAGAACGGCTTGGCCGTGAACCCCCAGCGCAGCAGGGCGGCCTCGCGGCGGGCCGAGGCCGACAACGTCGCGGGCCGAGGCCCGGTCCACGGGCTCGGTTTGCCGCGCGCGCCGAACATCCAATACGCCTGCAGGTACGGCAGCGGCCTGGAATGGCCCGACTGCATCCCCTGCAGTCCGCACGCCGCGAGTTCGCGGCGAAGCTCCGGGATGGTGAACGCCGCGGCCTCGCTCGCGACGGCGTCCTGGCGCAGGATCGGGGGCGAGTCGGGGTCGACGCAGACCAGCATGTTGGGACACGCCGCCGGGTCCCGCAGCCGCTGGAAGTCCGAGATCCAGACCGCCGCCCCGCTCCGGCGTTGCACGGCGGCGATTTGGGCGAGGGCGCCGCGCAGGACGTCGAAATCCGGGAGTTGGTGCAGGGTCCACATGCACGAAATCGCGTCCCACGCCCCGTTTGCCAGCTTTTCGGGCAGCGCCGTGATGTCGGCCTCGACCAGCTCGACGCGCTCGCCCAGGCCCTCGGCGTCGAACAGCTCTCGCGCCGTGCGCAACATGTTGGGCGCCAGATCCACCGCGGTCGCCCGAACGTCGGGACGCCGGCGCAGGACCGCGCTTAGCGCACGGCCCGAGCCCACGCCGAGGTCCAGCAGCCGCCCGCCGGCCGGCAGCAGCGCGTCGAGGCCGCGCGCACACAGGTCGTACACGCCCTGCATGCCGGGATTGGATCCGCCGCCGGCGTGAAACTGCGCCACCGACTCCGGGTCGTCCATCACCATCGGTTCCGGGGTTCGCTCGCGCCCCGGGCGGTGCACCCGCTCGCGCACAACAATTCCGGGCACCCGCCACATCGGCCGAATTGTCACCCCGCACCTTTCGTCAGAGTCAGCGTGTCGTCCATGATCATGGCAGCGCGAGAGCTCTTGCCGCGCACGGCGGTCGGTAAGCTTCCACCCGCGCGGCCATGTTGGCGGCGGCGCGCCACCCAAATCCGAGGAGGCAGACGTGGTTCAGGCGCCAGTCGGGGACGGGCTGAATTCGTTGCCGCTGCCGCCGCCGAACCCCATGCCCTTTCGCCAGCGCGTGCGGGCGGTGAAGGAATTCAGCACGGGGATGGAGCGCCTGCGTGACGCCGGCGGGCCGGTGACCTTCTTCACCCTGGGGCCGCGCCGGCTGATGCCCCCGATGGTGTTGGCGACATCGCCGGGGGCCATCCGCGACATTCTGAGCACCAAGGACGCGTCGGTGGACAAGACGACGCCCGTGTTCGATCAGATGCGCCGGATCATCGGCGCCAACCTGGCCGTCCTTCCGTACGAGCCGTGGAAGTCGCGGCGCCGCACCCTGCAGCCGGTGTTCACCAAAAAGCGCGTCGGCGAATTCGGCGGTCACATGGCGCAGGCGGCACAGGCGGTGCGCGAAGGGTGGCCCGACGGCGCCGAGATCGACTTGGACGCCGAGTGCCGCACCCTCACGCTGCGGGCGCTGGGCCGATCGGTGCTCGGGCTCGACCTGGAGCAACGGGCCGACGACGTCGCCGAGCCACTGCGGGTCGCGTTGACGTATGCGATCCAGCGTGCGACGCGCCCGTTGCGCGCCCCGCGCTGGCTACCGACACCCGCGCGGCGCCGCGCACGTGCGGCGAGCGCCCGGCTGCACCGGCTGACCCAGGACATCCTGCGCGAGTGTCGCGCCGACCCGACGAGGGTCGCTCCACTGGTGCACGCGCTCATCGCCGCGGAGGATCCCGAAACCGGAAAGCGGTTGTCCGACGAGGAGATCTGCGACGAGCTGATCATCTTCCTGTTCGCCGGGCACGACACCACCGCGACGACGCTGACCTATGCCCTGTGGGAGCTGGGGCGCCACCCGCAATACCAGGACCGCGTCGCCGCGGAAGTCGCGGGCCTTCCGGATCGCCCGCTGACTCCCGACGACATCCCCCGGCTGGGCTACACCGTCCAGGTGATCCGGGAGGCGCTTCGCCTGTGCCCGCCGGCGCCCACCGGCACCCGAATGGCCTGCCAGGACGTCGAAGTGGGCGGCTATCTGGTGTCGAAGGGCACCATGCTTGTCGTCGGAAGGATGGCCGTGCAACGCGATCCGAAGTTGTGGGACGATCCGCTGACGTTCGACCCAGAGCGGTTCAGTCCGGAGAATTTCAAGGCCCTCGATCGCTGGCAATACATCCCGTTCGGCGGCGGCCCCCGCTCGTGCATCGGCGATCATTTCGCCATGCTCGAGGTCACGCTCGCGTTGGCGACGATCATTCGCGGAGCCGAAATCCGCTCTCTCGACGACGAATTCCCGCTCGCGTTGCACTTCACCATGATTGCGGGCGCCCCTATCCGCGCCCGCGTCCGGAGGCGTCGCTCGTCATGACAAACGACGCAAACGCTTATCGCGCAAGGATTTTGGACGTCGACCGGGCCGACGACCGCGCCGAGCTGGAGCGGTTGCGGGCGGACCCCCGCGTGGAGTTCCTCGACCAGTGCGACGCACAACTTTCGGGCCTGCGCGCGCTGCGCCCGCCGCCGGGCCCCGACCTGTTGGGCGAGCCGACGAAGTGGGCCTACTACCCGTGGCGCCGCGCCGTCGTCGCGGTCCTGGGCCCGCGCGGCTTTCGGGCGCTGCGGCTGGATCGCAACCGAAACAACATCACCATCCGGGAACAAGACCGGCTGGGCGAGCTCGACATCGGGGTCGCCGGTCTCAGCGTCGGCCACGTCATCGCCCACACGCTGGCCGCCCAGGGACTGGCCGGCCGTGTGCGGCTGGCCGACTTCGACCACCTCGAGCTGTCGAACCTGAACCGCGTGCCCGCCACCGTGTTCGACCTGGGCGTCAACAAGGCCCACGTGGCGGCGCGCAGGATCGCCGAGCTCGACCCCTACCTGCCGGTCGACGTGTTCGACGCCGGACTGACCGCCGACACCGTCGACGCGTTCCTCGAGGGACTGGACATCGTCGTCGAGGAGTGCGACTCGCTTGACATGAAGGCGCTGCTGCGCATCGGGGCCCGCGCCCGGCGCATCCCCGTGCTGATGGCCACCAGCGACCGCGGCATCGTCGACGTCGAGCGCTTCGATCACGAACCCGAACGCCCGATATTGCACGGGGGACTCGGGCAACTGGACATCGCGCTGCTGCCCGGCATGACCAGCCGCGAAAAGATCCCGCACATGCTTCGCCATCTGGAAGCCGAACGCTTGTCCCCCCGCGCGGCGGCGTCGCTGATCGAGATCGATCGGTCGCTGTCGACCTGGCCGCAGTTGGCGTCCGACGTCGTCGTGGGCGCCTCGGCGCTGGCCGAAGCCGTGCGACGCATCGGGCTGGGCGAAGAACTGCGATCCGGTCGGTGCCGCATCGACATCGGCGGCGCGCTCGACCAACTCGAGGAACCCGACATGGCCCACCCGGCGCCCGCCACGGCGGACAGCCCGCCGCCCGGAACCGTCGCCGACACCATCGTCGCCGCCGCGATCCGCGCGCCCTCCGGCGGGAACTCCCAGCCGTGGCGCATCGTCGCGGAGCCCACTCAGATCACGATCAGCGTTGCGCCCGAACGCACTTCGACCATGGATTCCGGTTTCCGGGGCAGCGCCGTCGCGCTGGGCGCGGCCATGTTCAACGTCAGGGTCGCCGCCGCCGCCCGCCGGATGCTCGGTCCGGTGAGCTTCTCCGAAGACGCCGACGGGTCCCCCCTGCGGGCGACGATGCGGTTCAATGGCGGCGACGATCCCGCCCTTGCCGAGCTGTACGGTCCGATGCTCGCGCGCGCGACCAACCGCCATCACGGCACGCCCGAACCGCTGCGCGGCGAGACGATCGAGTTGCTCACCGCGGCCGCCGACCGCGAGGGGGCGCGTCTGCACCTGGTCACCGACAAAGACGAGTTGGCGGCGGCGGCCGCGATTCTCGCTGCGGCCGACCGCATCCGGTACCTGACGCCGCACCTGCACCGGGAGATGATCTCGGAACTGCGCTGGCCCGGGGATCCCGACCCCGACACCGGCATCGACGTACACACCCTCGAACTCGACGCCGGCGACCTGGCATTGCTCGGGGTGTTGCGCCGCCCGGAGGTCATGGCCCGGCTTGCCGAATGGGACGCCGGCAGCGCGCTGGGCGACGACATGCGGGACCGCGTGCTCACCAGCTCCGCGCTGGCGGTCGTCACCGTGACCGGAGGCGAACTTCGCGACTACGCCAGGGGCGGATCGGCCGTCGAGGCGGTGTGGATCCTGGCCCAGCGCGAAGGCCTGAGCGTGCAGCCGCTGTCGCCGGTCTTTCTGCACGCGCAAACCACGTCCGACCTCGAGGAGATGTCGCCCACCTTCGCCGGCGAATTGCGGCAGCAGCAAAGCGATTTCGCGCGGCTGGCCGCGACGCGCCCCGAGGAATGCATCGTGTTGATCTTGCGGTTCACCGCCGCGCCACCGGCGTCGGTGCCCAGCCGCCGCAGCCTGAGCCGGGTCGATTTCCGGCCAGCCTGACTCAGCGGAATTGGCCTTTTTGGATGAGCTCGGTGACGGCGCGGTCCCAGCGTTGTAGCTGCTGGTCGTCGAAAAACGACTTCCCCAGGTATCGCTCGAGGTGTGGGCGCAGGATCAGCGCGCCGACGCGCAGGATCAGCGGGTTGAGCACCGCCCACTCCGGGTCGAGGTCGGGGCGCGTCAAGCCGTGCTCGGCGAAGTGGTCGCGCTGCGCCGTGCTGATGCCGATGAGCCCGTCGAAGATCACCGACCCGACGGCGGCGCGTTCGGCGAGGGCGCGCCCGAGGTAATCCATGACGAGTGGGTTTTGGGCCATGAGGGTGGTCAGTCGGTTGCCGGCCTCGGCGAGCGCATCGGCCGGCAGCCCGGGTAGGTCCGCCGATTCCAATCCGTCGCTGAGGGTCGCCAGCACGTATTGATCCACGGCGGCGATCAGCGCGGCCTTGGTACCGAAGTAGTGCTGAACCAGCCCGATCGATACACCCGCGGCCTTGGCCACCTTCCCCAGCGAGGTCGCCGCAAACCCGTGGGTGGCGAAGCTCCTCAGCGCGGCGTCGCGTATCCGCTCTTCGCTCGACGGCTCCGCCGGCGGTGGCGGCTCGTAGGCAAACAGCCGCGAGCGCTTCATCTGTCGAGGATATAGCCGCCGCGCGGGGCACTCGGTTTGTACGGCGCTACACTACGTGCGTATCGTTTCGCAATACGATCGCATTGTCGCCCTGGGCGCCCGCGCCTGCCTACCACAACAACGATGGTGAGTCGCCATGCCAGATATCACCTACCTGGCTTCCGACGGTTATATCCCCGGCTACCTCGCCATCCCCGAGGGCGAGGGCCCGTGGCCCGGCGTCATCGTCGTGCAGGACGTGCTGGGCGTCACCGCGGACCTGCGGCGCATCACCGACCGCGTAGCCCGCGAGGGCTATCTGGCCCTGGCGCCGGACCTCTACTGGCGCAGCCCCAAATTCAAGTGCCTCATCAGCACCATCCGCTCGCATTTCTCCGGCACCGGCGCCGCGTACGACGATCTGATCGCCTCCCGCGATCATCTCGTCACCAATGACCGCTGCACCGGCAAAGTGGGGTTGATCGGCTTCTGCATGGGCGCGGGGTTCTGCCTGCAGCTGGCCCCCCTCGGGTTGTTCGACGCGACCGCACCGAACTACGGGCTGATGCCGGCCAACATCGATGCCCTGCGGCAATCGTGCCCGGTGGTGGCGAGTTTCGGGGGCAACGACCGCATCGTCGCGCCCGGCACCGCCGCCAAACTCGAAGCCGTGCTCGCCGACGGCGACGTGCCGCGCGACGTCAAGGAATACCCCGATGTCGGCCACAGCTTCATGAACGACTACCGCAAACCCGCGGTGCTGCGCACCATCGCGAACATCGCGCGCATGAGTTACTCCGAATCCGAGGCCGAAGACGCGTGGCAACGGATCCTTAACTTCTTCGACGAGCACCTCAACTAAAGGCATTGGCCGCCAACGTCATTGGGTGGTTGACAGCGCTGCTGGAAAATTTCCACTGCCGCCCCGATCGGGCGCGGCGCGCGGCCGCGCGCCGGCCGCGCGGCCGGGCAACATGTTTGTCGATCGCGGCGGGGGGCAATGTTCCAACCGAGGCGAGCGCGTCGGCCGGCCTTCGCGCTCGTCTAGGTCCCGTCGGTTCAGCCCGAGAGCCGACGGGACCGCCCTCGAATTCGGGCCTCAGATACGGGCGAACCGCCACGTCATCCAGGAGTACGGTGCCCGTATGGACGGCTCGACGGGCGTGTGGATCCTGGGCGGATACCAAAGCGATTTCGCCCGCAACCTCGCCAAAGAGGGCCTCGACTTCGCCGCGCTGACCGCCGAGGTCGTCGACGGCACGCTCGCCGCGGCGAAGGTGAATGGCGCCGGGATCGGGGTCGTGCACGTCGCCAACGCGTTCGGCGAGATGTTCGCCAACCAGGGGCACCTCGGCGCCATGCCGGCCACGGTGTGCGACGAGCTGTGGGACACCCCGGCGTCGCGGCACGAGGCCGCGTGCGCGTCGGGCAGTGTGGCGGCGCTGTCGGCGATGGCCGATCTGCGCTCCGGCGCGTACGACACCGCGCTGCTGGTGGGCGTCGAACTGGAGAAGACCGTTCCCGGTGACACCGCCGCCCAGCACCTCGGCGCCGCCGCGTGGACCGGGCACGAGGGGGGCGGCGCCCGCTACCTGTGGCCGTCGATGTTCGCCGAGCTCGCCGACGAGTACGACCGGCGCTTCGGGCTGGACGACACCCACCTGCGTGCCATCGCGCAGCTCAACTTCGCCAACGCGCGGCTCAATCCGCGCGCCCAGACGCGCGGCTGGACGGTGCCCGACCCCATCACCGACGACGACGCGACCAACCCGCTCACCGAGGGCCGCTTGCGCCGGTTCGACTGCAGCCAGATGACCGACGGCGGCGCCGGCCTGGTGTTGGTCAACGACGGCTACCTGCGCGACCACCCCGACGCGCGCCCGATCGGCCGCATCGACGGGTGGGGACACCGCACCGTCGGGCTGGGCCTGCGGCAGAAGCTGGACCGCGTACGCGACGACTCCGGGGAAGGTTATGTGCTCCCGCACGTGCGCGCGGCGGTGCTCGACGCCCTGAGCCGCGCCCGGCTGACCCTCGACGACCTCGACGGGTTCGAGGTCCACGACTGCTTCACGCCCAGCGAATACCTGGCCATCGACCACATCGGGCTGACCGGCCCGGGCGAGTCGTGGAAGGCCATCGAAAACGGTGAGATCGAGATCGGCGGCCGGCTGCCGATCAATCCCAGCGGCGGACTGATCGGCGGCGGCCACCCCGTCGGGGCCTCCGGGGTGCGGATGCTGCTCGACGCGGCCAGGCAGGTCAGCGGCGCGGCCGGCGACTACCAGGTCGAGGGCGCGCAGCGCTTCGGCACCCTGAACTTCGGCGGCAGCACCGCCACCACCGTCAGCTTCGTCGTCAGCGCAACCGAAGAGTGGTGAAGATGGATGTCGAGATCGTCGGCAAGTTCCTGTCGACACTGCCCGAAGACGACGACCACCCCTACCGCACCGGCCCGTGGCGGCCCCAGATCACCGAGTGGGACGCCGACGACCTGATCGCCGTCGAGGGCGAGATCCCCCGCGACCTGGACGGCATCTACCTGCGCAACACCGAGAACCCGCTGCACCCGGCGTTGAAGACCTATCACCCGTTCGACGGCGACGGCATGCTGCACGTGATCGGCTTCCGCGACGGAAAAGCCTTCTACCGCAACCGCTTTGTCCGCACCGACGGATTCGCGGCCGAGGGCGAGGCCGGCGGGCCGCTGTGGCCGGGTCTGGCCGAACCCGTGCAACTGGCCAGGCGGGAGCGGGGCTGGGGCGCGCGCACCCGGATGAAGGACGCGTCGAGCACCGACGTGATCGTCCACCGCGGAATCGCGCTGACCAGCTTCTACCAGTGCGGCGATCTCTACCGGGTCGACCCGTACTCGGCCGGCACGATCGGCAAGGCGAGCTGGAACGGGCGCTTCCCCGTCGACTGGGGGGTGTCGGCGCACCCGAAGGTCGACAACAAAACCGGCGAGTTGCTGTTCTTCAACTACAGCAAGCAGGCGCCGTACATGCGTTACGGCGTGGTCGACGCCAACGACGACCTGGTGCACTACGTGGACATCCCGCTACCGGGTCCGCGGCTGCCGCACGACATGGCGTTCACCGAAAACTTCGTGATCCTCAACGATTTCCCGTTGTTCTGGGATCCGCGGCTGCTCGAGCACGACGTGCACCTGCCACGCTTCTACGCCGACCTGCCGTCCCGCTTCGCGGTGCTGCCGCGCCGGGGCGGAACCGACGACATCCGCTGGTTCGAGGCCGAGCCCACCTTCGTGTTGCACTTCGTCAACGCCTACGAGGACCGCGACGAGATCGTGCTCGACGGATTCTACGAGGGAGATCCGCAGCCCCTGGATACCGGGGGAACCAAGTGGGACAAGCTCTTTCGCTTCCTGGCGCTGGACCGCCTGCAGGCCAGGCTGCACCGGTGGCGGTTCAACCTGGTCACCGGGGCTGTCAAAGAGGAGCAACTGTCCGAATCCATCACCGAGTTCGGGACCATCAACCCCGACTACGCCACCCGCGACTACCGCTACACCTACGCCGCCACCGGGAAACCGGGCTGGTTCCTGTTCGACGGCCTGGTCAAACACGACGTGCGCACCGGGGACCACGAAGCCATCTCCTTCGGCGACGGCGTCTACGGGAGCGAGACCGCGATGGCGCCGCGGGTCGGCGCCACCGGCGAGGACGACGGCTACCTGGTCACCCTGACCACCGACATGAACGCCGACGCCTCCTACTGCGTGGTCTTCGACGCCGCCCGGATCGGTGCCGGGCCGGTGTGCAAACTGCAACTGCCGGAACGCATTTCCAGCGGCACGCACGCGACGTGGGCGCCCGGTGCCCAGCTGCGGCACTGGCATACCGCGGAGTCGGCGGCCAGCGCGATCGGGCTGTGACCATGTACCCGAGTTCGGGGCGCCGCAATACGCACTGGCCCATGCAGTTGGCGTCGATAGGCGCCATCCGGTTTGCCCGCCGCACGTCGAACTTCGAAGAAACCGTGCGGTTTTACCGCGAGCTGGTGGGGCTGCCGCTGTTCGAGACGTTCGAGGCCAGCTACGGCAGCAACGGCGCCATCTTCGGCCTGCCCAGCTGGAACCTGACGCTGGAGATCGTCGAGTCAACCGATCCGGTCGCCGTCGACCAGCACGAGCAGCTGTGCCTGTATTTCCCTGACGAACACGCGCAGCAGGCGGCGACCGAGCGCCTGCGGGCGGCGGGGCTGGAACCGGTGGCGCAGCACCCGTACTGGGAGGCGACGGGCGCGGTCACCTACCGCGACCCGGACGGTCGCGAAGTCGTGTTCGCGCCCTTCGTGTTCGGCGTCAACGAGCCCGACGGCAGCGACACGTCGGGCAAGCACGAGTTCCCGTCGGACTGAGACGTCACCGGACCGTTTGGCCGGGGGCCAACGCGTTGATCACCGCCGCGACCGAGCACGCCACCGCGCACGCCGCGCCCACCCCACCGACGTAAAGCCCGTATTCGGCGGACACCGGCGGGCTGACGTTCAGCTTGTAGTACCACGCCGTGAGCCCCACGATGAGCAGCGAAATCACCAGCGCGGCAACCGAAGCCAGCCGCACCGACAGGCCCCGGCCCACCATCGCCCCGGCCACCAGCAGCGTCGAGGACAGCAACACGATGAGCTGTCCCGCGCCGAACCCCCTCGGCAGTTCCAGGTTGCCGTGCGTGCCCCCGATGGCGTTGGCCCAGCCCCCGCCGTTGACCGCCGTCGTCAGCCACGGCAGCCAGGCGCTGGCCGAGATGAGCAGCGCGAAAAACGCCACCAGCCAACCAGGGCGCAGCCGCCATGTCATGGTTGCGAGATTAGCCGACTCCGCCCCGCAGCGAGGACAGGTTGAAGGCGGCGCCGGTCGGGTCGGTCGCCGCGGCCAGCCGGCCGTAGGGGGTGTCCTCGGCGGCGCGGACGACGGCGCCGCCCCGGTCGGCGATCAGCCGCAGCGTCTCGTCGACGTCTTCGGCCCCGAAGAAGGTGGTCCAGCTCGACGGCGCATCATCGGGCAGAAAGCCGGAGCCGTCCATCACGCCGAGCAATTGCTGGTCGCCAAACCACGCTGTGGTGTAACGGAATTCGTCGGTATCGGAAACATCCTCGGTGCGCCACCCGAGCACCTCGCGGTAGAAGTCGACCGCGGCGCGGTGATCGCGCGTGGTCAGCTGGTGCCACACCGGCGTACCGGCCTCACCGATCACCTCGAAGCCCCGGTGCTCCAACGGCTGCCACAGCCCGAACGCCGCACTCGACGGGTCGGTCCCAAAGCTCATGTGCCCCTTGGCGGGCACCTCCATCGTCAGGTACACCGAGCCGCCGGCCGCGGTCACCGCCGACGTCGTCGCGGCGATATCGGCGGTGTGGAAATAGGTGGCCCAGCCATCGGGCGACTCCTGCTCGGGCCGGCGGGCCATCATGCCGGCGACGGCATGACCGTCCTTGGCGGCGTTGACGTATCCGCCGTACTCGGGTCCGGAGGATTCGAACGTCCACCCGAATACCGCGCCGTAGAAGTCCTGGGCGCGGTCGAGATCGGCGGTGGTCAAATCGATCCAGCAGGGAGCGCCCAGCGGCGCGCGGTCACGGACGGGCACGGTGACCCTCCTCCGGTGTCGTAGTGTCTGAGCCCCGTGGTCGGGGTTCACACGTATCGACCCGCGCCGATCCGAAAAGTCATCGGCGGGGACGATCAGCGGCCGCGATGCCCGTTCATGCCGGGATCGGCCCCGGCGAACACCCTGACGAAGTTCTGCAGCGATTCCTTGATGTCGCCGCGCAGCGCGGCGGCGACGATCATGCCGATCGGCCCGAACAGGGCCGGCCCGCCGAGGTGCACGTCGAAACTGACCACGGAGCCGTCGTCCTTGGGCGCCACCTTGGCGATGAGCTTGACCTTGACACCGCCGACGCCCTCGCCGTTCAGCGTCATGCCCTCCGGGGGCTTGTAGCGCACGACCGTCCACTTGATCCGGTTGTACATGCCCTTGACCTCGACGATCGACTCGACGACCGTGCCCTTCTCGATGTCGTCGGGCAACGTGCTGCGCCACACCCGGTGAATGGTCAGCCATTCCTTGTACCGGGACAGGTCGGAGGCGTGCTTCCACGCCACCTCGGGGGGCAGCGGTACGTCGATCGATCCGGAGAGTTTTGCCATGCGCTTAGTTCTGCTGGCCGTCTTGCGCGCCGGCCGCCTTCTTGGCCTCTTCCTGCACCTTGTGGATGGTGTCGGAGTACTTGCCCTGCGTCTTGCCGTCGACGAATTCACCGGCCTTGTCGATCGCCGTCCCGACCTTGTCGGCGTTCTGCGCCAACAGGTCTTTTGCCTTGTCCAGGAATCCCATACCGTCTTCCTTCCCCGAGGATCCCCGGAATCCTACTTGGTGGCCCCCTGCGGCTCCCGCCACAACCGGGGCCGCACGCCCAGCGCCCTGGCCCGGATCCACCACGTGGCCTCGATCGCGGCGGCGCCCACCACGCCGATCCCCAACGCGGTCGAGGTGACCACCGGATTCGACGGGTCGAGCAGGAACTTCTGCTGCGCCAGCGGGACGGAAAAGATCACCACGTACGCCAGGCCGGAGGCCACGACCAGCGCCACCCGCCACCACTGGTAGGGGCGCGCCGCCACCGCAAGCACCCATAACCCGCACACCAACAACGTGATCAGCGCCGCGGTCGACGCCTGGTCCTGCTGCCGGAACGACGCGTGCCGGCCGTGGTAGGCGACCAGGTAGGAGGCGAACGTCGCGACGCCGACGACGAGCCCGGACGGCAGGGCGGACGTCAACACGCGGCGCACGAAGCCCGGGTAGGCGCGTTCGTTGTTGGGCGCCAGCGACAGAATGAACGACGGGATCCCGATCGTGAACCACGCCGCGATGGTGACGTGGATCGGCTGAAACGGGTACAGCAGCGGGTCCACGCCGAGGGGTTTGGAAAACAAGCACTCGACGCCCACGAACAGCGCCAACAGCACCGAGTACACCGTCTTGGTCAAAAACAGGGTGGCGACGCGCTCGATGTTGCCGATCACCCGCCTGCCCTCGCCGACGACATAGGGCAGCGTGGCAAACCTGTTGTCCAGCAAGACGATCTGCGCCACCGCCCGCGACGCCGGGCTGCCCGCCCCCATCGCGACACCGATGTCGGCGTCCTTGAGCGCCAGCACGTCGTTGACGCCGTCGCCGGTCATCGCCACGCTGTGGCCGCGCGATTGCAGGGCGCGCACCATGGCGCGCTTCTGGTCGGGCCGCACCCGCCCGAAGGTGGTGGCGCTTTCCAGCGCGTCGGCGAGTGCCGCCGGGTCCGCCGGCAGCCGGCGCGCGTCCATGGTGTCGCCATGCAGGCCGAGCTTGCCCGCGACGGCGCCCACCGACACCGCGTTGTCGCCCGAGATCACCTTGACCGAAACATCCTGCGCCGCAAAATAGTCCAGCGTCTCCCGGGCGTCGGGCCGCACCTTCTGCTCGAGCACCACCAGGGCGACCGGGGTGACCGGGCCGGGCGCGTCCGAGTGATCCACCGCCTCCTCGGCGCGGCCCAACAGCAGGACCCGCAACCCCTGGGCCCCGATCCCCTCCGCCCGTTCGGCGGCTTCCGACGCCGGCTGCAGCAGCACGTCGGGCGCGCCGATCACCCAGTTGCCGTGGTCACCGAAGGACACGCCGCTCCACTTGGTGGCGGATTTGAAAGGCGCAGTGGCGGTGGGGATCCAACCCGGCGGCCGGTCGAAGGCCTCCGCGATCGCCCGCATGCTGGCGTTCGGCCGCGCGTCGGCCGCCGCCAGCGCGGCCAGCACGTCGGCGACCGCTCCCGCCTGCGGGGCCAGCTCTTCGACGCCCGACACCCGCATCCCGCTTTCGGTCAGGGTGCCGGTCTTGTCGGCGCATACCACGTCGACCCGCGCGAGGCCCTCGATGGCGGGCAGCTCCTGCACCAGGCATTGCCGCTGTCCCAGCCCCACGACCCCGACCGCGAACGCGACGGACGTCAGCAGGACCAGGCCTTCGGGCACCATGGGCACCAGCGCGCCGACCGTGCGCAGCACCGACTGCCGCCAGCCGGCGTGCGTGGTGAAGAACTGCGTGTAGATGGTCAGCAGTCCGGCCGGCACCAACAGGTAGGTGACGAACTGCAGGATCCGGTTGATGCCGTTGCGCAGTTCCGATTTCACCAGGGTGAACTTGCTCGCCTCCTCGGCGAGCTGGGCGGCGTAGGCCTGCGGGCCGACCTTGGTGGCGCGGTAGGCGCCGGTGCCGGTGACGACGAAGCTGCCCGACATCACCGCATCGCCGGGATCCTTGGTGATGGGGTCGGCCTCGCCGGTCAGCAGCGATTCATCGACCTCGAGGTTGTTTTCCTCGACGACCTCGCCGTCGACGACGACTTGGTCGCCGGGGCCGAGCTCGATGATGTCGTCGAGCACGACCTCGCCCGGCGGTAGCGTCCGCGTCCCGGATCGCCTGCGCACCAACGGTTTCGCCTGCCCGACGATCGCCAGCTTGTCCAGCGTCTGCTTGGCCCTGATCTCCTGGACCATGCCGATGACGCTGTTGGCGATGATGAGCAGGCCGAACAGGCCGTTGATCACCGAGCCGGTCGTCAGCACGATCAGCAGCAAGACGCCCAGGATCGCGTTGATCCGGGTGAACACGTTGGCGCGGACGATCGCCGTGATGCTGCGGGTGGCGCGCTGCGGGACGGCGTTGCTCTTGCCCTCGGCTATCCGCTGGGCCACCTCGGCATCGCTCAGGCCCGCGGTCATCGGGTGAAGGTTCCCAGCTTGTCCGTGTCGAAGTATTCGAGGTTGAGGGCGTGCGCCGGCGAACCGGAGAAGGCAGCCTTGGAAATCGTTCCGGGCGGGGCGTTTTCGTCGGTCAGCGTGAAGGTGAAGGTGTCGCCGTCCCAGTGCGTGAGGGGGAACGTCCGGCTTTTGGGCCCCAGCGACAGCTGCAGCGCGCCGTCGCGTTCGGCCACGACGGCCGGGCCCCAGTAGTCGCTGGCGTAGACGCCGGCGTACTCGCCGAGTGGTCTGGGCGGCGCCGGGTTGGCCGGCGGCGACTTGCCGACCAGCGAACCCAGCGGGTTGTTCATCCAGCCGATCGCCTGCCGGTAGAGCTCGGCCCAGTTTTCCCGAATCTCGCCGTACTGCACCAGATCCATGAATTCGGCGGTCAGCGTCTCGGGCACGCCGATCGGCGCGGCGTTGGTGAGCGCGATGATGCCCACGTCCTCGGACGGCATCAGCACGAAGTTCGTCGCGGCGCCCAGCGCAAAGGCGCCGGAATGGCTGTACTGGGTGCGCCCCGACGACGTCACCGACACGTTGAAACCGTAACCGTAGAAGCCGGAACGCGCCTTCGGCGTCGTCGCGGGGACCGAAACCACCTGCGCGGTGGTGGCGGGCAGCAGCGCCTCCGGCGACGCGATGCGCCGGCCGTTGTAGGTTCCGTTGCCCAGCAACATGTTCAGCCAGCGCGCCATGTCGTTGACCGATGAACTGACCCCGCCCGCAGGTGTCTGCGGGTCCGGATTCCTCTGGAAGCGCGGCTCCCATTTGTCGCCGACCTGGACGTGGTTGACGGCGCGGTCGGTCCTGGCGATGAAGTCGGCGAAGCGCGAACTGGTGGCGGCCATCCCCAGCGGGCGGTAGAGCACCTCGTCGGACAGGTCGTCCCACGGCTTGGCGGCCGCGGTGGCCACCGCCTCGGCGGCCGCGGTCACCCCGAAATTGGTGTAGGCGTAGCTGGCGCGAAAGGGGTTCAGCGGCAGGTACTTCAGGCGTTCGAGCACCTGCCGGCGGTCGTAGCCCAGGTCCTCCAGCTTGTCACCGGCGTGGTCGGGCAGCCCGGAACGATGCGCGTACAGGTCGGCCACGGTCAGGTGGCCGGTGACGTACGGGTCGCCCAGCGCGAACCACGGCAGCCTGGACGCCACGGGCGTGTCCCAGTCGATGACCTTGTCGCTGACCTCGTGCGCGACCACAGTCGCGCCGACCGATTTGGAGACCGAGGCCAACTGGAAGACCGTGTCGGCGTCTACCTTGTTGTCCGGCGCGTCAACCTTGCTAGCATCGCGAACACCGAAACCTTTGGCGTACACCGTCTTTCCGCCGTGCACGACGGCCACGGCCATCCCGGGGATGCCGGTGCTTTTCATCAGGTCGCCGATCAGGCCGTCGAGCTTTCCGACCGCGTCGTCGACGCGTCCGGCCGGGATCGTCAGGCCCGACACCTCGTTGGGCGGCGCTCCGGGCGCCGGGTTGGCTGCCGGTGGCGCGGGCCTACATCCCGTCAACGCCAGCAAGGCCGCCGCCAGGGCCGCCACCGCGCGTTTGGTCATGGCCGCCCACTCTAGCGCCAGTTACAGCCGCCACCAGGGGTTGAATCTGCGGGGCGCCGCGGGATCGATGCGTTGCCCGGGGGCCGGCACCGCGACCTCCACGTGGGCGGGGTCCGCGGCGGCGAGCAGGCGTTCGACGGGCTCGGCCCACGGGTGGGGCGCCAGCCGGAAGGTCCCCCAGTGGATGGGCACCAGCAGTCCCGATCCCGAGTCGGTGACGTCCAGGTGGGCGCGCACCGCCTCCTCGGGGTTCATGTGGATGTCCGGCCACGCCGTGTTGTACGCCCCGATGGGTAGCAGGGTCAGGTCGAACGGGCCGTGGTCGGCCCCGATCTCCGCGAAGCTCTTGGTGTAGCCGGTGTCGCCGCCGAAATAGGCGCGATGTTTCGGGCCGCTGAAGACCCAGGACGCCCACAGCGTGTTGTTGCGGTCGAAGAAGCGCCCGGAAAAGTGCCGGGCCGGCTTGCAGATCACGGTCAGCTCATCGAGCTTGGCGCCCTGATCCCAGTCGAGCTCGACGATGCGGTGTTCGGGAATTCCCCACGCGCGCAGGTGCGCACCGACGCCGAGCGGCACGAAAAACGGGGCCCGCTGGGTGAGCGCCAGCGCCATGACGGTGTCGATGTCGAGGTGGTCGTAGTGGTCGTGGCTGATGACCACCGCGTCGACGGCGGGCAGCCCTTCCAGTTGCACCGGCGGCGGGTGCAGCCGCTGCGGTCCGACGATGTCCGATGGCGAGCATCGGTCGCTCCACACCGGGTCGGTGAGCACGCGGTAGCCGTCGATCTCCAGCAGCGCCGTCGAGTGCCCGAACCAGCTGACGGCCAGCCGGCTGGGCTCGCCGTCGAAGATCTCCGGGGCGGCCAGCGGGATCGGCGCCTTCGGCCGGCTGCCGCCGCGCCCGCCCACCATCTCGAACACGATGATCTGCAGTTGCTCGCGGGTCATCTTGGAGGCCGAGGCGGGGTCGAGGTTGACGAACGCGCCGTCGGAGTAGTGGGGCGACGCCTCCGTCACCGCCCGGATCGACGCGGATGTCGCGCCGAGCGCGGCCGGGGTGCCGTGCAGCGCGCGCAGCACCCAGCCCCCGGCGGCCAGCGAGGCCGTGCCGGCGGCCAGTCGCAGCGCCCCCCGCGGCATGACCGTCAGGCTCCCTGGAACTTCGGGGGCCGCTTTTCCACGCGCGCGACCTGCGCCTCGATGACGTCCTGGCTGCCCCAGGCTTTGTCGAAGAGTTCCTTGTGCTCCGGCCAGGCCTCCTCGATGGAGCCGTCGTCGTTGAGCACCCGTTTGGCGTGCTGGATCGCCAGCGGCGCCAGCCCCGCGATCTCGGCGGCCCAGGCCTGCGCGTCGGCCAGTGTCCCGATGCGGTTGACCATCCCGGTCTGCAGCGCCACCTCGGCGGTGAGCTTCTCCGCGCTCAGCAGCATCGCGCGGGCCCGCCCGTGCCCGACCAACGTGGACAGCCTGCGGATGCTCCAGTTGTCAAGGGCCAGGCCGTACTTCGACGTCGGGAACTGGAAGAAGGCGTCCGCCACGGCGACCCGCAGGTCGCACTGCATGGCCAGCTGCAGGCCGGCGCCGATGGCGGGGCCGTTGATGAAGCCGATCACCGGTATCGGGGCCGCGTCCATGACCTTGTGCAGCTCGATGAGCCGGTCGGGATAGTCGGCGGCGAACGCGTCCCCGGACAGGTCCGCGCCCGCGCAGAACACCGTGCCCTGGCCGGTCAGCACGATCGCGCGGGTCGATCCGTCGGCGCCGGCCTTCTGGATGGACTCCCGCAGCTCCTCGACGAGCTGCGAATTCAGGGCATTGCGGCGCTCCGGGCGCTGCAGGTCGATGGTCAGCACGGCTTCGGTCTGGGTCACACCGATCATCCGCCCAGCCTATATAGGGTCGTTTGGTGACTCGTATCACGACCGACCAGCTGCGCGACGCCGTGCTCGACGAGGGCTCCTTCATCAGCTGGGACACCGATCCGACGACAATGCCGGTCTCCGAGTCCTACGCGCGGGAGTTGGCCGACGCCCACGCCACCACCGGCCGCGACGAAGCGGTGCTGACCGGCGAGGGGCGCATCTTCGGGCGCCGGGTGGCGGTGGTGGTCTGCGAGTTCGACTTCCTGGGCGGCTCGATCGGGGTGGCCGCGGCCGAGCGGATCACCGCCGCCGTGGAACGCGCCACCGCCGAGCGCCTGCCCCTGCTGGCCTCCCCGTGCTCGGGCGGCACCCGCATGCAGGAGGGCACGGTCGCCTTCCTGCAGATGGTGAAGATCGCGGCGGCCGTCCGGCTGCACAAACAGGCGCACCTGCCCTACCTGGTCTACCTGCGCCACCCGACGACCGGCGGGGTGTTCGCCTCGTGGGGTTCGATGGGCCATGTCACCCTCGCCGAGCCGGGCGCCCTGATCGGCTTCCTCGGGCCCCGCGTCTACGAGCTGCTCTACGGCGAACCGTTCCCGGGCGGCATCCAGACCGCGGAGAACCTGCAGCGGCACGCGGTGATCGACGCCGTCGTTGCGCTCGACGCGCTGCGACCGACGCTGGATCGTGCGCTGCGGGTCATCGCCGACGCGCCCGAACCGCTGCCGCGGTCACCGGCGCCCGAACCCACCCCCGACGTGCCGGCGTGGGACTCCGTGGTGGCATCGCGACGGCCGGACCGCCCCGGCGTCGCCCAGCTGCTGCGCCACGGCGCCACCGACTGCGTGCTGTTGTCCGGCGCCGGCGGCGGCGACGCGGCGACCACGCTGCTGGCGCTGGCCCGGTTCAACGGCCAGCCCGCCGTGGTCCTCGGCCAGCAGCGGGTCGCGGGAGGGCTCGTCGGGCCCGCGGCGCTGCGCGAGGCCCGGCGCGGCATGGCGCTGGCCGCCGAGCTGCGCCTGCCGCTGGTGCTGCTCATCGATGCCGCCGGGCCCGCGCTGTCGGCCGAGGCCGAGGAGGGCGGGCTCGCGGGCCAGATCGCGCAGTGCGTGGCCGAGCTGGTCACCCTGGACACGCCGACGGTGTCGGTCCTGCTGGGCCAGGGCAGCGGCGGGCCGGCGCTGGCGATGGTGCCCGCCGATCGCGTGCTGGCCGCCCTGCACGGCTGGCTGGCGCCGCTGCCGCCCGAGGGCGCCAGCGCCATCGTCTTCCGCGACACCGATCACGCCGCGGAACTCGCCGAGGCCCAAGGCATTCGGTCGGCCGACCTGCTGGCGTCGGGAATCGTCGATGCCGTCGTGCCCGAGCATCCCGACGCCGCCGACGAGCCGGTGGAGTTCTCCCGGCGGCTCGCGGGCGCCATCGCCGCCGAGGTGCATACGCTGCGCGGCGTACCCGCGGCCGACCGCCAGGCGGCGCGGTTGCGGCGCTACCGCCGCATCGGCCTGCCCCGCACGTAGTCCCAGGTCGCGCCTCCCACCCCCATGGGCGACCATCCGGCAAAATGGGCCGCATGGACACTGGTCCCACCTCGCCCCGGGTTTTGGTCGTCGACGACGACTCCGACGTGCTCGCCTCGCTCGAGCGTGGCCTGCGCCTGTCCGGATTCGAGGTGTCGACCGCGGTCGACGGCGCCGAGGCGCTGCGCAGCGCCACCGAGACGCGCCCGGACGCGATCGTGCTCGACATCAACATGCCCGTGCTGGACGGCGTCAGCGTCGTCACCGCGCTGCGGGCCATGGACAACGACGTGCCGGTCTGCGTGCTGTCGGCGCGGAGCTCGGTCGACGACCGGGTGGCGGGGCTGGAAGCCGGCGCCGACGACTACCTGGTCAAGCCGTTCGTGCTGGCCGAGCTGGTCGCGCGGGTCAAGGCGCTGCTGCGCCGCCGTGGCGCCACCGCGACGTCGTCGTCGGAAACCATCACCGTCGGTCCGCTTGAGGTGGACATCCCCGGCCGCCGGGCCCGGGTGAACGGCGTCGACGTCGACCTGACCAAGCGGGAGTTCGATCTCCTCGCGGTGCTCGCCGAGCACAAGACCGCGGTGCTGTCCCGCGCGCAGCTGCTGGAGCTGGTGTGGGGGTACGACTTTGCCGCCGACACCAACGTCGTCGACGTATTCATCGGGTACCTGCGCCGCAAGCTGGAGGCCAACGGCGGCCCGCGCCTGCTGCACACCGTCCGCGGAGTAGGGTTCGTGCTGCGAATGCAGTAACCATGAAGCGGCTATGAATTTCCTGTCCCGGATCTTCGCCCGTACGCCTTCGCTGCGGACCCGCGTAGTGGTGGCGACGGCGATCGGCGCCGCGATTCCCGTGCTCATCGTGGGCACCGTCGTCTGGGTCGGCATCACCAACGACCGCAAGGAGCGGCTGGACCGCCGGCTCGACGAGGCCGCGGGGTTCGCGATCCCCTTCCTGCCGCGCGGCCTGGACGAAATCCCCCGTTCGCCCAACAACCGCGACGCCATCATGACGATCCGCCGCGGCGGCCAGGTCAAGTCCAATTCCGACGTCACGCTGCCCAAGCTGGACGTCGACTACGCCGACACCTACGTCAAAGGCGTGCGCTACCGGGTGCGGACCGTGGAGATTCCCGGGCCGGAGCCGACCTCGCTCGCCGTGGGCGCGACGTATGACGCCACCATCGCCGAAACCAACAACCTGCATCGTCGGGTGCTGCTGATCTGCGGATTCGCCATCGGCGCGGCGGCCGTGTTCGCCTGGCTGCTGGCCGCGTTCGCGGTGCGCCCGTTCAAACAGCTCGCCCAGCAGACGCGGCTGATCGACGCGGGGGACGAGGCGCCGCGGGTCGAAGTGCACGGGGCGAGCGAGGCCATCGAAATCGCCGAGGCGATGCGCGGCATGTTGCAACGCATCTGGAACGAGCAGAACCGCACCAAGGAGGCGCTGGCCTCGGCGCGCGACTTCAGCGCGGTGACCTCCCACGAGCTGCGCACCCCGTTGACCGCGATGCGGACCAACCTCGAGGTGCTGTCCACCCTGGACATGTCCGATGACCAACGCAAGGAAGTGCTCAACGACGTCGTCCGCACCCAGTTGCGGATCGAGGCCACCCTCACCGCCCTGGAGCGGTTGGCCCAGGGCGAGCTGTCGACGGCCGACGACCATGTGCCGGTCGACATCACCGAGCTGCTCGACCGCGCCGCGCACGACGCCATGCGCGTCTATCCCGACCTCGACGTCTCGTTGGTGCCGTCGCCCACCTGCATCATCGTGGGGCTGCCCGCCGGGCTGCGCCTCGCCGTCGACAACGCGATCGCCAATGCGGTCAAGCACGGCGGCGCCACCAAGGTTCAGCTGTCGGCGGTCAGCTCTCGCGCCGGGGTGGAGATCGCCGTCGACGACAACGGCAGCGGGATTCCGGAGCCCGAGCGCCAGGTGGTGTTCGAGCGGTTCTCGCGCGGGTCGACGGCCTCGCATTCGGGGTCGGGCCTGGGGCTGGCGCTGGTGGCCCAGCAGGCCCACCTGCACGGCGGCACGGCTTCGCTGGAGGACAGCCCGCTGGGCGGCGCGCGGCTGATGCTGCGCATCCCCGCCCCTACCTAATCCCTTGCGCCGAACGTCGAGTTGTTGCGCGGAATCGCGCGTCTTGCCTCAACAACTCCACGTTCGGCGCGGCGTCACTTTCGCGAACTCTTGCGCCACGGCGTGAAACACGCCCGCACCGCGGATTCCTCGTCCTTGAACCAGACCTGGGCGACCGTCGGGTCGTAGGCCGGATCGTCGGGGGTGTAGTAGAGCCGGGTATCCGAACGGCCCTTCACCAGCCATCCCGCCGGTCCGCCGCCATCGGGGGTGGCGCGAGCGGAACCCGGGCCGTACGGCTCGTACGGCAAGACGGGCATCTGCCTGGTGGGCGACTCCTTGGCGCCCGGCACCTTTTTCATCGGGGGCCGCTTGGCGGGCGGCGCCTTCTTCATGGGCCGTCCCTTGGCGGGCGGCGCCTTTCGCGGCGGGACCTTCTTGCCCGGCGGCAGCTTCTTCGCCGGCACCTTCCTCGCGCCCGGAACCTTTTTGGCGGCTGGCGGGCGACCCTTCCTGGGTGGCGCCTTCTTGGCCGGGTGTTTGGCGGTGGGCTGCTCTTCTGCGGCCGGCGCCCTCTTCGGCAGGAATCGCTTGATGAACGAAAACCTGCTCCGGGCAGGCTGTTTCGCGATCGCTGCCGTCGCGTCGGCGTCGGCCACCGGGATCTGCGTCGTGTCGAAGTCCTGCTCGACGGGAATCTCCGTCGTCGGGGGGTCCTGCTCGACGGGAATCTCCGCCGTCTCGAACTCCTGCTCCACCGGGATCATCGCCGTCGGGTATTCGTGTTCGACGGGGAATTCCGTCGGCTGTAGTTCCTGCTCGACGGGTACCTCTGCCGATCCGAACTCCTGCTCGACCGGGATCATCTCCGTCGGATATTCGTGTTCGACGGGCAGCGTGGTCGTCAACAAATCATGCTCGCCGGGAAATTCGGTCGGCTGCGCCTCCTGTTCGACCGGGAATTCCGTCGGCTCTGGCTCCTCCTCGACGGGGATAACCGGCGACTCGAACTCCTGCTCGACCGGGATCATCGCCGTCGGCTCTGACTCCTGCTCTGCCGGGATCTCCGTCGGCTCTGGCTCCCGCTCGACGGAAGCCTCCGCCGGCGCTGACTCCTGCTCGGCGGGTAGTTCCGTCGCCACCGACTCCGGCTCGACCCGGGGCTCCGCCGATTCGAACTCCTGCTCAACCGGGATCATCGCCGTCGGGTATTCATGTTCGACGGGGACCGCGGTCGCCAACAAGTCATGCCCGACGGGAAACTCCGTCGGCTCTGGTTCCTGCTCGACGGGGATCTCCGTCGGCCCTGGTTCCTGCTCGGTGGGCCGTTCCGTGGCCGCCGACTCCTGCTCGACCGGGGTCGGGGGCGTCAACAGATCATGCGTGACCCGGAATTCCGTCGCCGCCGGCTCCTGCTCGACGGGGATCTCCGCCGTCTCGAACTCCGGCTCGACCGGGATCATCGCCGTCGGGTGTTCCTGTTCGACACGGAATTCCGTCGTCGGTGATTCCGGCTCGACGGAGACGAAGCTCGTCGGGGGCTCCTCGTCGGCCGGTTCGTCGGTCACGAAGAACTCGTACGGCGGCGGTATCTTCGTCGTTCGCGGCTCCCGCACCGCGCGCGCCTCGGCGGGCTCCTTCGCCCGCACCCGCACCGGCACTTGGCGTTTCACCCGGCGCACCGCCAGCGTCAGCGTCAACACCAGCCCCGAAAAGAAGGACAGGACGAAAAGCCACCAGTGCACGTCGCTCACCGCTCCGCGCCCCTATCCGGCCCACTCGGAACGACAGGGACTTCTTCCACAGTGACCTGCTTGTTCACCACGTTGGCGATCACCCGGGCAACGGCCGAGCCCGCCAGGAAAGCGAGCAGGTACCACAACCACTGGATCACGAAATCCATGCCGGATCTCCTTAACTGACAACGATTTCGACGCGGCGGTTCTTGGCGCGACCGTCCGGCGTGTCGTTGGGGGCCACGGGATTGATCGACCCGAGCCCCTTGACCACCAACTGCGCGGCGGAGACGCCATGGGCGACAAGAAAATCGGCGACCCGTTGGGCCCGCTGGGCGCTCAGGGGAACGTTGACGGCCTCGGCGCCGGAATTGTCGGTGTAGCCGTTGACCGTCGCATGCGCGGCCGGGCATACCCTGAGCCTGTCCGACACCTGGCTCAGGATCTGCGTGCCGGCCGGCGTCAGGCTGAGCCCGTCGTTGCCGAACGTGATCGGCCCACCCGTCACCGCATTGATCGCCGACTGCAGGTCGGCGCACGCCACGGCGGGCGGCACCGGCGCGTTGACGGCAAGCCGGTCAACGACGTTCAGATTGGACCAGGTGCGCACCGCCTCCTGGCTGACGGTGTCCTTCTGGGCCTGCGACGTGGCGGTTCCCGCCAGGGTGATCGTGTTCCCGTTGACCGTGAGGCTGAAGTCGGGAATCGAGGAGCTGTCCTTGAAAATCGGTGCGGCCTTGGCGAAGTCGAGCGCATCGACGTGGGGGTTGATGTGGATTTCGTCGACGACGTTGCCACCGGGGGGCAGCGCGCCATTGAGGGCCTTCAGCAGCGCGGCCTTGGCGGAATCGTCGGGAAACTCCCCGCTGAGCGTGAAGTCGTTGCCGCTGCGGGCTATTGACAGTGGCGCCAGGGACAACTTGGGGGTCGCGGACTTGCCGGTCGGCGCCAACGTCGGCACGCCGCCAGCGGCCGACGGCTGCCGATCCAGCCCGGCGGAGCCGATGATGGCGATCAACAACGGAATAACCACCAACGCGATCAGCCAGGGGAGGCCAAGCGGCCTCCGGTGTGGCTCCACGGCCCGCAGCGAATCGGTCCTTACGGCCTCATGCCGCAAACCGACGTCCACCCCCACTGTCGCCCTCCCCTCGCTTTCTCGCTAAGACTTGCCCGTCGTGCAGGCGATATGCAGCCTACCGAGTCGTCGCCGCGGCACCTGCCAGGTCGGGCACACTGGAGCGATGGGCAACGGCAACAAACCGACCGACAGCGAAACCCTGGCATACATCCGCGGGCTGGTCGCGGAGGAGAAATCCCTGCGCGAACAGCTGCAAAGCGGCGACATCACCACCTCCGAGGAACATGACCGCCTGCGCCGGGTGGAGGTCGAGCTCGACCAGTGCTGGGACCTGCTGCGCCAGCGCCGGGCGCTGCGCGAAACCGGCGGTGACCCCCGCGAGGCCGAAGTGCGGCCGCCCGACCAGGTCGAGGGCTACCTGAACTGAGCGAGCGCGCGGCGGACGTCGTTGACGCGGTAGTCGTCGGCGGGGGTCACAACGGGCTGGTCGCTGCCGGGTACCTTGCCAGGGCGGGGCTGCGGGTGCGGTTGCTGGAGCGACTGGGGCACGTCGGCGGGGCCGCGGTGTCGGCGCAGGCCTTCGACGGGGTCGACGTGCGGGTGTCGCGGTACTCCTACCTGGTCAGTTTGCTGCCGCCACGCATCCTCGACGACCTGGGCGCCGACGTGCGGCTGGTCGGCCGCCCGTTTTCCTCCTACACCCCCGACCCCGCCACCGGCGGTCGCCGCGGGCTGCTCGTCGGGCCTCGCGACACCTTCGCGGCCATCGGCGCCGCCGACGACGAGCGGGGCTTCGCCGCGTTCTATCGCCGCTGCGGCCTGGTGACGCGGCGGCTCTGGCCGACGCTGCTCGAGCCGCTGCGCACCCGCGAACAGGCCCGCCGGCACATCGTCGGCGGCGGCGATCCCGGCGCGGCGGCCGCGTGGGGCTCGATGGTCGACGAGCCGATCGGCCACGCCATCGCCGGCGCGGTGAGCAGCGACGTGGTGCGCGGCGTCATCGCCACCGACGCGCTGATCGGCACCTTCGCCCGGCTCGACGACCCCGCACTGACGCAGAACGTCTGCTTCCTGTACCACCTGCTCGGCGGGGGCACGGGCGACTGGGACGTGCCGGTCGGCGGGATGGGAGCCGTGACCAACGCGCTGGCCGTCGCGGCCGCCCGGCATTGCGCTGAAATCGTCACCGGTGCAGAGGTTTTCGCCGTCGAACCGGACGGAACGGTGCGCTACCGCAGCGGCGACGACGAGCACGTCGTACGGGGCCGGTACATCCTGGCGGGCGTCACCCCTTCAGTGTTGGCCGGTTTGCTCGGCGAGGAACCGGCGCCGCGGGCCCAGGGCGCGCAGGTCAAGGTCAACATGGTGCTGCGGCGGCTGCCCCGGCTGCGCGACGCCGGGGTCACCCCCGAAGAAGCCTTCGCCGGGACGTTCCACGTCAACGAGACATGGAACCAGTTGGACGCCGGCTATTCGCGCGCGGCCGCTGGCCAGATCCCCAATCCGCTTCCCTGCGAAGCCTATTGCCATTCGCTCACCGACCCGAGCATCCTGTCGGCCGGGCTGCGCGACTCGGGCGCCCACACGATGACGGTGTTCGGCCTGCACACCCCGCACACACTGTTCGACGGCGCCGACGCGGACGCCTTACCCGGCCGGCTGACCGACGCGGTGCTGGCGTCGCTGAATTCCGTTCTGGCCGAACCGATTCAGGACGTCCTCATGAGCGACACGCACGGCCGGCCCTGCCTCGAGACGACGACCACCCTGGACCTGCACCGCGCGCTGGGGATGACCGCCGGCAACATCTTCCACGGCGGGCTGTCGTGGCCCTTCGCCAACGACGACGACCCGCTGGACACCCCGGCGCGGCGATGGGGCGTCGCCACCGCCCACGAGCGAATCATGTTGTGCGGCTCGGGCGCCCGCCGCGGCGGGGCGGTGTCGGGCATCGGCGGCCACAACGCCGCGATGGCCGTGCTGGCTTCGTGGTGAGCAGACGCAAAAGCCCCCGACACGCCGACGCGTTAGGGACTTTTGCGTCTGCTCGGCGTGTTTAGCGCTCGTTGATGATCGCGTAGTCGCGCTCGGTGTACCCGGTGTAGATCTGGCGCGGACGACCGATCTTGCTGTCGCCCTCGTCGTGCATCTCGCGCCAGTGCGCGATCCAGCCGGGCAGCCGGCCCAACGCGAACAGCACGGTGAACATCCGGGTCGGGAACCCCAGGGCCCGGTAGATCAGGCCGGTGTAGAAGTCGACGTTGGGGTAGAGCTTGCGCTCGACGAAGTAGTCGTCGGTCAGCGCGGCCTCTTCGAGCTCCTTGGCGATGCTGAGCAGGTCGTCGTCGCCGCCGAGCTTGGCCAGGATCTTGTCGGCCTGCTCCTTGACGATGCGGGCCCGCGGGTCGTAGTTCTTGTAGACGCGGTGCCCGAAGCCCATTAGCTTGACGCCCGCCTCGCGGTTTTTGACCTTCCGGACGAATTCGCCGACGTCGTCGTCGCTCTCGCGGATCTGCTCGAGCATCTCCAGCACCGCCTGGTTGGCGCCGCCGTGCAGCGGACCCCACAGCGCGTTGATGCCGCCGGAGATGGAGGTGAACAGGTTGGCCCGCGACGAGCCCACCAACCGGACCGTCGACGTCGAACAGTTCTGCTCGTGGTCGGCGTGCAGGATGAACAGCATGTCCAGCGCCCGCACGATTTCGGGGTCGGCGTGGTACGGCTCGGCGGGCAGCCCGAACGTCATCCGCAGGAAGTTCTCCACCAGGCTCAGCGAGTTGTCCGGGTAGAGGAACGGCTGCCCGATCGACTTCTTGTAGGCGTAGGCCGCGATCGTGGGCAGCTTGGCCAGCAGGCGGGTGGTCGACAGCTCGACCTGACCGTTGTCCATCGGGTCCAGCGCGTCCGGGTAGTAGGAGCTCAGCGCGTTCACCACACTGGACAGCACCGGCATCGGGTGGGCGTTGGGCGGGAAGCCGTCGAAGAAGCGCTTCAGGTCCTCGTGCAGCATGGTGTGCCGCTGGATCCGGTGAGTGAACTCCTCGAGTTGCTGCTTGGTAGGCAACTCGCCGTAGATCAGCAGGTAGCTGACCTCGATGAAGGTCGACTTCTCGGCGAGCTGCTCGATCGGGTAGCCGCGGTAGCGCAGAATGCCGGCGTCCCCGTCGATGTAGGTGATGGAGCTCTTGCACGAGGCGGTGTTGACGAAGCCGTTGTCGAACGTCGTATACCCGGTCTTGGACAACAGGGAGCCGAGCGCGATCCCGTCGGCCCCTTCGGTGGCCTGCGCGATCTCCAGATCGATCTCGCCCCCCGGGTACTTCAGAGTTGCGGTGTCGTCGGTGTCGGACACGAGAACCCCTTTGCGCTCTGGCTGGTATGGCTGCCCTGACTCGGTGCTTATAGCTGAAGGTAGTCGTTATCCCGACGGCGCGCCTGCCCGGGGTCGGGTCATCCGCACGCGCCTCAGGTTTTCAGAGTCGGGGTGAGTGCCGCCCCGAGAATCCGGCTGTCACTGGTGGCGATTGTGAGGTTTCGACGGGCGGCCTGGGCGACGATCACCCGGTCGAACGGATCGCGGTGGTCCCACCGCAGGCGTCCCGCGAGGATCGCGTCGCTGGCATCGATCGGAATTTCGACGGCGCTCATGTCGGCCAGAATCTCCGACCAGGCGGACAACAACGCGTCACCGTCGAAGCGGCCCAACCGGGTCTTGATCGCGATTTCCCAAGCCGAAGCCGCCGACACAGCGAGCTCCGTGGCGGGCTCGGAAAGAAGTTGACGGGCCGAGGCGGCGATCTTTTCCGGCGCCGAAACCAGGCCCAGCAACGCGTTGGTGTCCAGCAGGACCGCGATCCGTGAGTTGCCCGGATTCACGAATTGCCTTCCCAGGCGGCGATTTCCGCATCAGGCAGGGGGTCGTCAAACCCGTCCGGCACGACGAGCGCCGGAAGCTGGCCGAACCGGCGCGGGGCCTTCTCGACGGGCGACAGCACCGCCACCGGGCGGCCGTGATTCGTGATGGTCACCGACGCCCCCGTGCGTTGGACCTCCGCGAGCAGCGCGTTCAGCTTCGCCTTGGCCTCGGTGCTCGTCACTGTCTTCACCGGTACCACGGTACGGCCGATAGACCACTCTGACTAGTGCGACTAGTCCACCAGGCCCCGACGTCAGGGCTGCAGGCGTTCGACCCGTCCGTCGACGACCCGAATCCGGTTGTGCACCCGGTTTTCCCGGCCCTGCCAGAATTCGACCACCTCGGGCGCGAGGAGGTAGCCACCCCAGTTGGGCGGCACCGGGACCCGCTCCGAGTCGGCGAAGCGCGCGGTGACCTCCTCGAGTTGGTCCAGCAGCGCCGCACGCGACGCGATCGGGCGCGACTGCTGTGACGCCCACGCACCCAGTTGCGAGCCGCGGGGCCGCTTCGACCAGTAGTCCTGGGTCAGCTGCGGGTCGACCTTGGTCACCGGCCCGCGGATGTGCACCTGGCGCCCCAGCTGGTACCAGGGAAAGGTTGCCGACGCGTAGGGCGTCGCCGCCAGCTCGGCCCCCTTGGCCGAGTCGTAGTTGGTGAAGAACGTGATGCCGGTCTCGTCGGCGCCCTTGCACAACACCGACCTGCTGACCGGCCTGCCCCCGGCGACGGTGGCCAGCACCATGGCGTTGGGCTCGGCGACACCCGCGCGCTCGGCGTCGTCCAGCCACGTGCGGAACAACGCCAGCCAGCCGTCGGCCAACCAGTCCGCGTCCAGGTCGGGGCTGCCGTCCTTCTCGACGGATCCGTATTCCACGCGCATCTCCTGCAGGTGCTCGTCACCGGTAGCGGGGCCTGAGCCAGCCATTGCGCCCACGCTACCGGCGGTTCTTACCGGCCGGTAGCGTCCGCCCGGAGGCGGGGTGCGAGAATTTTCCTATGACTGTTGTCCCGGAAAACTTTGTCCCCGGCCTAGAGGGCGTGGTGGCCTTCACCACCGAAATTGCCGAGCCGGATAAAGATGGTGGCGCGCTGCGCTACCGCGGCGTCGACATCGAAGACCTGGTCACCCAGCAGGTCACGTTCGGCGACGTGTGGGCGCTGCTGGTCGACGGCGAGTTCGGTCGCGGGCTGCCGCCCGCCGAGCCGTTCCCGCTGCCGATTCACACCGGCGACGTGCGGGTCGACGTGCAGGCGGGGCTGGCGATGCTGGCGCCGATCTGGGGCTACAAGCCGCTGCTGGACACCGACGACAGCACCGCCCGCGATCAGCTGGCCCGCGCCTCGGTGATGGCCCTGTCTTATGTCGCCCAGTCGGCGCGCGGCATCTATCAGCCGGCCGTGCCGCAGCGGGTCATCGACGAATGTTCCACCGTCACAGCGCGTTTCATGACCCGCTGGCAGGGCGAGCCGGACCCCAGGCACGTCGAGGCCATCGACGCCTACTGGGTGTCGGCCGCCGAGCACGGCATGAACGCCTCGACGTTCACCGCGCGGGTGATCGCCTCGACCGGCGCGGACGTCGCGGCGTCGCTGTCGGGGGCGATCGGGGCGATGAGTGGGCCGCTGCACGGTGGCGCACCGGCCCGGGTGCTGCCGATGCTCGAGGAGGTCGAGCGCACCGGCGATGCCCGCGGCCTGGTCAAGTCGATCCTGGACCGCGGCGACAAGCTGATGGGCTTCGGCCACCGCGTGTACCGCGCCGAGGACCCGCGGGCGCGCGTGCTGCGCGCGGCCGCCGAACGGCTGGGGGCCCCGCGCCACGAGGTTGCGGTCGCGCTGGAGCAGGCCGCGCTGGCCGAACTGCGCGAGCGCCGCCCGGACCGGGCCATCGAGACCAACGTCGAGTTCTGGGCCGCGGTCATCCTCGACTTCGCCCGCGTCCCGGCCAACATGATGCCGGCCATGTTCACCTGTGGCCGCACCGCGGGCTGGTGCGCGCACATCCTCGAGCAGAAGCGGCTGGGCAAACTGGTCCGCCCGTCGGCGATCTACGTGGGCCCGGGCCCGCGCAGCCCGGAGGCCGTCGAGGGCTGGGATCGGGTCCTCACCAGCGCCTGAGTCGGCATTGCGTTTGGTTGTCGGTGCCCCGCGGTTGACTGGCCCCGCGCGATGACTTTTCGTCGTGCGCGCGGTCAATACCGATGAGCCCGGGCCACGACCGGTCCGGGGCAACCAGCAAGGAGACCAGCATGGCCATCAACGTCGAACCCGCACTGTCCCCGCACCTCGTCGTCGACGACGCCGCCGCCGCGATCGACTTCTACGTCAAGGCCTTTGGGGCCGTCGAGCTGGGCCGGGTGCCCGGGCCCGACGGGAAGTTGATCCACGCCGCGCTGCGCATCAACGGTTTCACCGTGATGCTCAACGACGATTTTCCCGAGACGTGTGGCGGCAAGTCGACGACGCCCAAGTCCCTGGGCGGAACCCCGGTCACCATCCACCTGACGGTCACCGACGTCGACGCCAAGTTCCAGCAGGCGCTCGACGCGGGCGCCACCGTGGTGGGCCCGTTGGCCGACCAGTTCTGGGGAGACCGTTACGGCGTGGTCGCCGACCCGTTCGGCCACCACTGGTCGCTGGGGCAGCCGGTGCGCGAGGTCAGCATGGAGGAGCTCCAGGCCGCGATGGCCGGGCAGACCAGCGGTTAGCCGCGCAGCCGGTCCAGTAGCCGGCGCCGCGGCCGCGGCGCCGGCGGGGCGGCGGCCGCGGCGGCGAGCATGTCTGCGACGTCGGTGAATTTGTTGCGCGGGCGTCCGCCGTGGTCGCCGTGGGCGCCGCGCTCGATTTCGGCGGCGTCGATCGCGCGCCACCCCTCGGAGTCGACGGCATCGGGCTGGCGCGCATGCACCAGGTCGGCCAGCGCGGCCGGCTTGGCCACCGGGTCGGTCAGGCGCCCGGCGTTGAAATCGGCCACCACGGCCTGGACGGTCTCGAACGAGCAGGATTTGTTGGTGCCGATGAATCCCGTCGGGCCACGCTTGATCCATCCCGCGACGTACGCGCCGGGCACCGGCCGGCCGGTGGCGGGGTCGACGACGCGACCGCGCTCGTTGGGGACGACCGCCGCCGACTCGTCGAAGGGCAGGTCGCGAATCGTTTTGCCGCGGTAGCCGATCGACGTCAGCACCAGGCCCGCCTCGAGCCGGTGCGCCTCGCCGGTGCCGGTGACCGAGAACTCCACGCCGGTGGCGCGTCGCTCACCCAAGACGCGCTCGGGGGTGAGCTGGTAAGCGAACCGGACGCGCGGGCGCGACGCCGGCGCCGCTCCGTCGCCCAGCTTGCTCAAGATCTCCAGCTTGGACTTGGTCAGCGAGTCGGACACGTCAGCCAGGTCGCTGACCACGCGCCGGTGGTCAGCGGCGTCGAGCACGACCTCGGATGCGCCGGTGAGCCCGATCAATTCGGGCAGGGTGAACGCCGAATGCGCCGGCCCGCGGCGGGCGGCGATCACCACTTCGCGCACCGCCGAGCGGCGGAACGCCGCGAGCGCATGGTCGGCGATGTCGGTGCGGGCCAGGTCGTCGGGGTCCGCGGTGAGGACCCGGGCCACGTCGAGGGCGACGTTGCCGTTGCCGATGATGACAGCGCGCTCGTGGCTGAGATCGACTGGCAGGTCGGTGAAGTCGGGATGACCGTTGATCCACGCGACCAGCTCGGTGGCGGTTCCGGTGCCCGGCAGGCCCATGCCGTCGATGTCGAGCCGGCGGTCATCCGGGGCGCCCACCGCGTACAGGACGGCGTGATGGTGGGCCAGCAGATCGGCGTGGCTGAGGTGCTTGCCGATCTCGACGTTGAGGTAGAACCGGAAATGGCGATGACGCGAGACCCGGTCGAAAAGCCGGGTCACCCGCTTGGTGTTCTGGTGATCGGGAGCCACCCCGGCGCGCACCAATCCATAAGGCGTGGGCAGCTTCTCGAAGACGTTGACCCGCACCCCGTGTTGGGTCAGCAGTTCGTCGGCAGCGTACATGGCCGCCGGCCCGGACCCGACGATGGCCACCGTCAACGGCCGGCGGCGGAGGCGCACCTCGGCGGCGGGAATCACCGGGGCCAGCTTCGACGTGGGCGGCAGCTTCACGTCGGCGGGCCGCTCCGGATAGAACGACGCGTTGATCTCGACGAACGGCAGCTGCTTGGGATCCAGCCGGGTGTCCGGCGCGATCGCGCCGACCGGGCACGCGCTCACACACGCGCCGCAGTCCACGCAGGCCACGGGATCGATGTAGAGCATCTCCGACGTCGCGAAGCCCGGCTCGTCGGGCGTCGGGTGAATGCAGTTCACCGGGCACGCGAAAACACAGGACCCGTCGTTGCAACACGACTGGGTAATAACGTGCGGCATATGACCCCGAAAAGCCCTACGCGGCCGGAACGGGGGCCAGATGCTGGCGCTGGGGCTCGCTGCGATACCGCGACGGCTTGCCGTTGATCTTGCAGACCCGCCACATCAACCGCGCCGAACGCGTCTCCATCAGGCCGGTGTCGTAAGCCAGCATCCGCACGTCGCCGAACATGTCGCTGAGCCACTTACGCGATTCCGGCGACCGGAAGAACAGCTCCTTCTTCACCTCGCGCGGGATGTCGAACTCCTGCCAGAACGCCTTGGGCGGCACCACAATTGCGCGACACAGCGCCTTCATCGTCAACGGCAGGTACAGCGCGGTCCAGAAGCGCTGCCGCTTGGTCAGTTCCGGCACCCGCTTGCGCAGGAACTCGTGGGCGAACGAGATGTGGCGGGCTTCCTCGGCCACGTGGATGGCCATCACCCGCTCCATGATCGGGTGCAGCGACTTCCCTTCGCGCAGAACGTTTTTCTGCGTGTGGTCGATGGGCTCCTCACCGGCGAGCACGCCGATGAAGAACGCCACCGGCAGTGGGCCGGCAACCAGCGGAACCAGCGGCGAGAGCCACTTGAGCATGCGCGGCATGCCCGGCACATCGGCACCGATGCGGTTGACCATCTCCTGGAACATCATGGTGTGGTTGCATTCTTCGACCGACTCGTGCAGGCAGTACCGGTACTCGGGCGAACCGTTGGGCACCCAGAACGTGTAGTTCATCAGGCCCCGGATCAGGATCGACTCGAAGTGCAAACCCACCTTGGCCACGTTGGCCTGGCGCCACATGCCGATCTTGATCTTGCGTTCCTCGGACTGGGCCTGATACCAGGGATGCCGACCCAGTGGGTCGGTCTGCGGCAGAATCCACCGGGGGTCGTTCTCGGTGACGGCGAATTCCGGTGATTCCCAGTCGATATCGGTGTAGGGATTGAAGTTACGCCGCACCGACCCCTCGGACAGTGTGGCAAGCATGTCGACGTACTCGGCGTCGTCGCGCACCTCCATGTTGCGGCGCCAACGCCGAACCATTCGCGTCCTGGCCATACAAAAGCCCTCCCCAACGAGGTTTACATTTGGATGTGCTATGTCTAGACAGTACCGCAGGTACCGGATATTTTCCAGAGCTGCCCGAGCCACTGTGGCCTGACCGGTGGTCACTCGATCGGTGTGGCGCGGCTCACAGCCCGGCCCGCGGCGTCGGGGCCCCGCGGCCTCCTCACTAGGCTGGTGGATATGGCTGACCAGCTCGAGATTCCCGCCGACATCAAACCCCGCGACGGCCGCTTCGGGTCCGGTCCCTCCAAGGTCCGGCCCGAGCAGCTCAAGGCGCTGACCACCACCGCCGCGCCGTTGTTCGGCACCTCGCACCGCCAAGCGCCCGTCAAGGACCTGGTCGGCCGGGTGCGGTCGGGGGTGACCGAGCTGTTCTCGGTGCCCGACGGTTACGAGGTCATCCTGGGCAACGGCGGCGCGACGGCGTTCTGGGACGCCGCGGCGTTCGGGCTGATCGACAAGCGGTCGCTGCACCTTTCCTATGGCGAGTTCAGCTCCAAGTTCGCCTCCGCGGTCGCCAAGAATCCGTTCGTCGGCGACCCCATCGTCATCAAGTCGGACCCGGGCACGGCCCCCGAGCCGCAGGCCGACCCGTCGGTCGATGCGATCGCGTGGGCGCACAACGAGACGTCGACGGGGGTCGCGGTGCCGATTCGCCGGCCCGCCGACTCGGGTGACGCGCTGGTGCTGATCGACGCGACCTCGGGCGCCGGCGGTCTGCCCGTGGACATCACCCAGACGGACGCGTACTACTTCTCGCCCCAGAAGAACTTCGCCGGCGACGGCGGGTTGTGGCTGGCGATCATGAGCCCGGCCGCGCTGGCCCGCGTCGAGTCGATCGCCGCGTCCGGTCGCTGGGTTCCCGACTTCTTGTCGCTGCCGATCGCGGTGGAGAACAGCGTGAAGAACCAGACCTACAACACCCCGGCGATCGGCACCCTGGCGCTGATGGCCGAGCAGCTGGACTGGCTGCTGGGCAACGGCGGGCTCGACTGGGCGGTCAAGCGCACGGCGGACTCGTCGCAGCGGCTGTACACCTGGGCCCAGGAGCGGCCGTACACCACGCCGTTCGTCGCCGATCCGGCGTTGCGGTCTCAGGTGGTGGGCACGATCGACTTCGCCGACGACGTCAATGCTGCAGTAGTCGCGGCCACCTTACGGGCCAACGGCATCGTCGACACCGAGCCGTACCGCAAGCTGGGGCGCAACCAGCTGCGGGTCGCGATGTTCCCCGCGGTCGAGCCCGAGGACGTCAGCGCCCTCACCCAGTGCGTCGACTGGGTGGTCGAGCGGCTGTAACGGCAAAATCCGCCCGCGTGTCAGCGCGGGTTACCGGCGTTAGCTGCACTAGAGTGCGCACCAGACGGGTCCGTCGCTGAACGGCACGGAGCCTGCGAGGAGAAGCCATGCGGGAACTCAAAGTGGTCGGTCTCGACGACAAGGGCGAATACATCATCTGCGAGGGTGATGACCCCGCAGAGCGGTTCAAGCTGGTGGCCGACGAGCGACTCCGCGCCGCCGTGCGCGCCGAATCGGCACCGCCGGAACAACCGCAGCTCGACATCGAAGTAGTGAACCTGTTGAGCCCGAAGGAAATTCAGGCCCGCATCCGTGCCGGCGCGTCCGTCGAACAGGTCGCCGCGGCCTCCGGCTCCGACGTCGCCCGCATCCGCCGATTCGCCAATCCGGTGTTGCTGGAACGTTTCCGTGCGGCGGAGCTGGCAACGGCCGCGCACCCGGTGCTGGCCGACGGCCCGTCGGTGCTGACCCTGCTGGAGACGGTCAGCGGCGCCCTGGTGGCGCGCGGCCTCGACCACGAGCGGCTCAGCTGGGACGCCTGGCGCAACGAAGACAACCGCTGGACGGTGCAGCTGGCGTGGAAGGCCGGGCGCTCCGACAACGTCGCGCATTTCTGCTTCACCCCGGGCGCCCACGGCGGGACAGTCACCGCGGTCGACGACCCGGCCCACGAGCTGATCGACCCGGACTTCGAGCGTCCGCTGCGGCCGCTCGCGCGGGTGGCCCACCTCGAGTTCGAAGTGGACGCGAAGCCCGAGGCCCCCGCACCGGCGCCCCAGCCGGCGGCCGAGCAGCCGGTGCACACCCGGCGCGGCAAGCCGGTCATTCCGGCCTGGGAGGACGTGCTGCTCGGCGTGCGCTCGAGCGGGCAGCGCTAGTAGTTTCCCGACAGCATCAGCGTCAGCAGCGCCACCCAGGCGCCGGCGACCCCGACGGCGGCACCCAGCACGAACCAGCGCAGCACCAGGGTGCGCCGCCAGCCCCACAGCGTCGGCGCCAGCCCGCCCGCCGCCACGACGTTGAGGCCTACGGCCAGCAGCGGATGCACCCGGATCAGCCCCAGACTGAGCACGACGACGGCGACCCCGATCACCGCGGCGACGAACGCGGAGACCGTCAAACCCGTTGCCCAGGGCCGGGAATCGCGCTCGTCGGTCACGGCGAAAGCCTGACCCGCTCGTAGAACGCCAGCGCCGCCGCGGTCGCGACGTTGAGCGAATCGGTGTCGCGCGACATCGGGATGCGCACCCGCACATCGCTGAGTCGCAGGGTGGGCGCCGTCAACCCGGGACCCTCGGCGCCCACCAGCACCGCGACGCGTTCGTCGGTCAAGCCGGCCATCACCTCGGCCAGCGGGCACGCGTCGCGCCGCGGCGTCATCGCCAGCAGCCGAAAACCGTTGTCCCTCAACAGCTTAAGGTCCCTGGGCCAGCTGGCCGCTCGCGCGTAGGGCACCAGCAGCGCGTGGCCCATGGACACCCGGACGGCGCGGCGGTACAGCGGGTCGGCGCAGCCGCTGCCGAACACCACCGCGTCCACGCCCAGCCCCGCCGCGTTGCGGAAGATCGAGCCCAGGTTCTCGTGGTCGTTCACGCCTTCGAGCACCGCGACCGTGCGGGCGCCGTCGATGACCTCGGCGACGCCGGGTTCCGGCACCCGCCGCGCGGCGGCCAGCACGCCACGATTGAGGTGGAAGCCGACCACCTCGGCCATCACCTCCGCGGTCGCCCGGTAGAACGGCGCGGCCGCCCCGGCCAGATCGTTCTTGAGTTCGGTGAGCCTGCGGTCGGTGCCCAGCAGGGCGTGCGGGGTGAAGCGCGACGCCAGCATGCGCTGTACCACCAGCACGCCTTCGGCGATCACCAGCCCTTTGCCCGTGGGCAGGTCGGGGCGGCGATCGACGCTGTTGAGGTCGCGGAAATCGTCGAGGCGGGGATCGTCGGGATCGGTGACGTCCTGAATGTCCGGAATGCCTGAGCCGTCGCTCACGGGCTTTCGTCGACCAGAGCCAGCATCAGATCGGCGGCCTCGCGCAGGGTGTCGCGTTGGTCGCCGCCCAGGGTCGCCAGCCGCTTGGCCAACCACTCCTGCCGGGCGCGGCGGTTCGCCTTGACCAGCTCGGCGCCCGACTCGGACACCGACACCAGGACCTGCCGGCCGTCGACGGGGTGCGGCGTGCGGTCGACGAGACCCATCTCGGCCAGCGAGGCGATCACCCGGGTCATCGACGGGGGTCGTACGCGCTCCCGAATCGCCAGCGCGCCCGGGGTCATGGCGCCTTCGTTGACGAGGGTTGCCAGGGCCGACAGCTGGGACAGCGACACCGGCGAAGACGGGTTGCGAAACCGCAGTTGGCGGGCCAGCCGCATGACAGCCAGCGACAAGTCGCTGGCCAGCCGGGCGTCGCTGTCAGGCATGGCGCGAGGTTACACGTAACCCCGGAAACGCGGGACCCGAAGCGGCCAACGACACGCTTCGAACCGTTGCCCGCGCTCGGGCGGATGCCGGCGCGCATCGTCACCGCGTTATGTTGATCGCGATGTCTGTCGAACCCGGCCCGAGTCGCGAGGCGCCGCCGCTGCCGCCGGCGCTGCTCGAGGTGTGGCCCGTCGTTGTGGTCGGCTTCGTGGGCTGGGCGATCGCCGTGGCCGTCGCGTTTCTCGTGCCCGCGCTGCAGAGTTGGCGGCCGGTGACGCTGGGCGGACTGGGCGTCGGGCTGGTCGGCACGAGCATCTTCGTGCTGCAGCTCGCCGCCGCCCGTCGCGGCGCCCGCGGGGCGCAGACCGGCCTGGAAAACTACCTCGACCGCGACTGAATTCGCCGACCCGGGAGGAACAATGGCCGCTCCGCTGCTGCAGACGCAAGTCGACATCGACGCACCGGCGTCGAAGGTCTGGGCACTGATCTCGGACTTTCGGCGGATGCCCCAGTGGAGCCCGCAGTGTCGCTGGATGCGGCCCTTCGGCCCGCTGCGCCCGGGCACCCGCACCCTTAACCTCAACCGCCGCAAGCGCATGTTCTGGCCCACCACGTGCACGGTGGTCGAGGTCGTCCCCGAGCGGCGACTCGCGTTCCGGGTCGACGCGAACGGCACCATTTGGAGCTACGAGCTCGAGCCCAACGGCCAGGGCACGCGGCTGATCGAGAGCCGCCACGCCGAGAACGGCGTCAGCGCGGTCTCCAGCCTGACGGTCAACGCCTTCATGGGCGGGACCACGAACTTCGAACGCGAATTGCTCGAGGGCATGAACACCTCGCTGGCACGGATCAAGGCCGCCGCCGAAAGCGGCTAGTCCGCCGAGTCCGGTTCGGCTGGCTCCGGCGGTTCGGGCGCCGGTTTCTCCGCGACGTCGAGCACCCCGTCGTCGTAGGGCTCATACATGGGCGAGCCGGTGCCCGGCGGCGCCGGGGTGTCCGAGTGGGCACCGCAGCCGTACTGGTTGTCGACGACGTGCCCGTCGGCCGACAGCTCGTTACCGCACACCCCGAACATCGCGCCCAGCGATCCGGCCAGCGGCAGGAAAAAACCGCAGTCGCGGCACACGCGCTTGGTCGAACGGGCCATCGCCGATTCGGGGCCGTAGTCGCCGGTGTGCCATCGTTCGGCCGCATCGGCGCGGCCCCAGACGCCCATCACCCAGCGCCGGCCGAAGCCGACCTCGGCGGCGGTCTCGTCGACCTGCGGGTCGCCGCTGGCGGCGTAGCCGGGCACCAATCGGGGGTCGTCGGCCGCGGGCGCCAGCAGGTCCCCGGGGCTCAGGTCCCCCGGCCGCACCCGCTGGTCCCAGGGCACCCATTCGGGCGCCAGCAACGCCGTCGGCCCGGGGACCAGGACGACTTCGCTGATCGTCGCGTGGTCGGCGCCGGGGTAGGCGGCGACGACGGCGGCCCACTGCCAGCCCTGGTAGCCGGGCAGGTGCGCGAGGAACCGGTGGGTGGCGGCGTTGGGGTCCTCCTGGCTGACGCCCAGGTAGTCCCCGACGGCCTCCGCGCCGGCGAACTCCTCGACGGCGGCCCGGGCCAGGTCGGCGGCGCCCGTGAGCACCGCCGCCAACTCCTCGGGCCACTCGGCCACGGTCGTCGCGGCAGCCTCGGTCGACCCGTCGGTGGGTCCGGTCACGCTGTCCCCTCTCTTCGTGGCGATCGCAAGCCCGGCGCTGCCGGGCGCTGCGGGTCGCCACCATCGACCATCGTGGCGATCGCAAGCCGGGCGCCGCGGGTCGCCACCATGGACCAAGTGCGTCTCCAATAGTAGGTTGGCGAGCCACGCCCTGTTGCCTGCCGCCATAAGACAGAATTGATTCGTGTCTGGACGGCGGCGTGATGACCGGGGTCGGGTTGCCTCCAACCCGGGCCGCCGGACGCGCCCGGACGCCAAGGGATCGGCCAGCCAGCACCCCGGCATGGCCAACTACCCGGCCGACGGCCCCGACCGTCGCAGGCCGCGTCCCCGGCCCACCACGCCGAGCGCCAACCGCTATCTCCCCCCGCTGGGCGAGCGCCCGGAGCCGGAGCGCACCCGCGGCGAGCCGCCGCGCGCCACCGCCTCCAGCGAACGCATCACCGTCACCCGCGCCGCGGCGATGCGCAGCCGCGAAATGGGTTCCCGCATGTACTGGATGGTGCAGCGCGCCGCCACCGCCGACGGCGCCGACAAGTCCGGCCTGACGGCGCTGACCTGGCCCACCGTGGCCAACTTCGCGGTCGACTCCGCGATGGCCGTCGCGCTGGCCAACACCTTGTTCTTCGCGGCGGCCAGCGGCGAAAGCAAATCCAAAGTGGCGCTGTACCTGTTGATCACGATCGCGCCGTTCGCGGTGATCGCGCCGCTGATCGGTCCGGCGCTGGACCGGCTGCAGCACGGCCGCCGCGTCGCGCTGGCGCTGTCGTTCGCGTTGCGCACCGCGTTGGCCTTGCTGCTGATCATGAACTACGACGGCGCCACGGGCAGCTTCCCGTCGATGGTGCTCTATCCGTGCGCGCTGGCGATGATGGTGTTCTCCAAGTCGTTCAGCGTGCTGCGCAGCGCGGTGACCCCGCGGGTGATGCCGCCCAGCATCGACCTGGTGCGGGTCAATTCGCGGCTGACGGTGTTCGGCCTGCTGGGCGGCACGATCGCCGGCGGCGCCATCGCCGGCGGCGTCGAGTTCGTGTGCACCCACCTGTTCAAGCTGCCCGGGGCGTTGTTCGTCGTCGTCGCCGTCACGATCGCCGGCGCCTTGCTGTCCATGCGGATCCCGCGCTGGGTCGAGGTGACCGCGGGCGAGGTGCCGGCCACCCTGAGCTACCGACGGGACAGCGGCCAACCGCCGCGAAGCTGGCCCGAAGCGGCCAAAAAGCCCGGCTCCACGATTCGACAACCGTTGGGCCGCAACATCATCACCTCGCTGTGGGGCAATTGCACCATCAAGGTGATGGTCGGCTTCCTGTTCTTGTACCCGGCCTTCGTCGCCAAGGCGCACGACGCCAACGGCTGGGTTCAGCTGGGCATGCTGGGCATGATCGGCGCCGCGGCCGCGATCGGCAACTTCGCCGGCAACTTCACCAGCGCGCGCCTGAAGTTGGGCAGGCCGGCCGTGCTGGTGGTGCGGTGCACGGTGGCGGTGTGCGCCGTCGCGCTGGCGGCGTCGGTGGCGGGCAACCTGCTGGTGGCCGCGATCGCCACCCTGATCACCTCGGGGTCCAGCGCGATCGCCAAGGCCTCGCTGGACGCCTCCCTGCAACACGACCTGCCCGAGGAGTCGCGGGCCTCGGGATTCGGGCGCTCGGAGTCGACGCTGCAGCTGGCGTGGGTACTCGGCGGCGCGCTGGGCGTCCTGGTGTACACGGAGCTGTGGGTGGGCTTCACCGCGGTCACCGCCCTGCTCATCCTCGGCCTGGCCCAGACCCTGGTCAGCTTCCGCGGCGACTCGCTGATCCCCGGCCTCGGCGGCAACCGGCCCGTCATGGTCGAGCAGGAGGGCATGCGCCGCGGCGCCGGCAGGCCGGCGGCGGTGCCGGAGTGAAACGCGGCGTGGTCGCGCTCGTCGCGGCCGTGGTGGCGGTCGCGTGCGTCGCGGCCGGGGTCGGGGCGTGGCTGCTCGTGCGGCGGCCCGGCCCGCAGCGGCCAGAGATCAGCGCCTATTCGCACGGGCACCTGATCCGGGTGGGGCCGTACCAGTACTGCGACGTGCTCAACCTCAACGACTGCCAGACGCCGCAGACGCAGGGCGAGCTGCCGTTCAATGCGCGCTACCCGGTACAACTTTCGGTTCCCGACGCCATCGCGCGCGCGCCCTGGCGGCTGCTGCAGCTGTATGAGGACCCCGCCAGCACCGCCGAAACCATATTCCGGCCGGGCAGCCGGCGCGCGGTCACCATTCCGTCGCTGGACCCGCAGCGCGGGAAGCTGACCGGGATCGTCGTGCAGTTGTTGACGTTGGTGGTCGACGCCAGCCAGCCGAACGACGTCCCGACGGTCCGCCCCTACCCGCATGCCGAATGGTCGGTGCGCCTGACCTCGTGACCTCGCCGCCGAACGTCGAGTTGTTGCGCCGAACGGGTTGATTGTGCACAACAACTCGACGTTGGGCAGAACATGTCGGTCCGGACCGGCACCTTGAGCGCATGGAAATCCTGGACTGGCCATTCAGAGGTACCGACGCCCTTGCCGCCGGGGTTGTCACCCGGCACGGGTTGCGGACCGATTTCGAGATGGTCCATCGCAACGTCTACATCCGCCGCGGCCAGAAGTTGACCCCTGTTACCCGGGCGGTAGCCGCCTGGTTGTGGTCCGGACGGACGGCTACGGCGGCTGGCCTTTCCGCTGCGGCCTTGCACCGGACGGCGTGGATCGACGACTGGCTGCCCGCCGAGCTGAACCGGCCCGGCCGCGACAAAGCGCGCGGCATCATTTTGCACAGCGACATCCTCGAGGACGACGAAACGTGTGTGCGTGACGGGATCCGCATGACCACACCGGCCCGCACGGCGTTCGACCTGGGCAGGCGAAAGGGCTTGACCACCGCGGTGATTCGGCTGGACGCAGTCATGCACGCGACCGATGTGAAGACAGCTGACGTCGAGCTGCTCATCGACCGGCATCGAGGTGCACGCGGGTTGGTTCAGTTGCGACGGGTCTTGCACCTGGCCGACGGGGGCTCGGAATCACCGTATGAGACGCGGACGCGGCTGGTCCTCGTCGGCGCCGAATTGCCACGGCCCGAGACCCAGATCGAGGTGCTCAATGAGTGGGGCGCCGTCATGGCGCGCATCGACATGGGGTGGGAGGAGTGGAAAGTCGGCGTCGAATTCGACGGGGCTCAGCACTGGACCGATCCCCTGCAGCGCACCCGGGACATCGATCGGCTGGCCGACCTCGAAGCTCGGGGCTGGGCGATCATCCGGGTCAGCGCCGACCTGCTGCGATACCGACCCCACGTCGTCGTGGCGCGCGTCCGTCGGGCCTTACAGGCGGCGGGCTGCCCGCTGTGACCCCGTCGAGCGTCGAGTTGTTGCGCCACAACGGGTGTTTGCCCGCAACAACTCGACGTTGGGCGCAAAGGCTCAGCCGACGGGCACCCGCTCGCCCTCAATCGGGGGGCCGGGCGGAGTTCCGTCCCCGAATGGCCTGCCGCCCAACGCTTCCCGTCCGTGCGGTGTCAGCCAGCCGGACAGGTCCGGGCCCTTGGGCACGATGCGCGTCGGGTTGATGTCGGCGTGCACGATGTAGTAGTGCTGCTTGATCTGGACGAAGTCGATGGTGTCGCCGAAGCCCGGCGTCTGGAACAGGTCGCGCGCGTAGGCCCACAGCACCGGCATCTCGGACAGCTTGCTCCGATTGCATTTGAAGTGGCCGTGGTAGACCGGGTCGAAGCGGGCCAGGGTGGTGAACAGTCGCACGTCGGCCTCGGTGATGGTGTCGCCCACCAGGTATCGCCGGCCGGCCAGCCGATCGCTCACCCAATCCAGCGCGGTGAACAGCCGGTCGTACGCCGCTTCGTAGGCCTCCTGCGTGCCGGCGAATCCGCAACGGTACACGCCGTTGTTGATCTCGGTGTAGATCCTCTTGCTCACCTCGTCGATCTCGGCCCGCAGCGGTTCGGGGTACAGCTGCGGGGCGCCGTCGCGGTGGTAGGCGGCCCACTCGGTGGACAGGTCCAGGGTCATCTGCGCGAAATCGTTGGTGACCACCGCGCCGGTCGGCACGTCGACGATCGCCGGGACCGTGATGCCCTTGGGATAGTCCGGGAAGCGCTTGAAGTAGGCGTCCTGCAGCCGTGGGATCTTCAGCACCGGGTCGACGCCGCCGGGGTCGAGGTCGAACGTCCAGCTGCGCT
This sequence comes from Mycobacterium sp. NGS63, assembly GCF_059812295.1. Taxonomy (NCBI): domain Bacteria; kingdom Bacillati; phylum Actinomycetota; class Actinomycetes; order Mycobacteriales; family Mycobacteriaceae; genus Mycobacterium; species Mycobacterium sp. NGS63. The sequence goes on along the minus strand of NZ_JCALCJ010000003.1, from coordinate 650,027 downwards.
CGTCGTGGGTGGGGCCGCAAAACCCTATGGAGAGAACGCTTTCCAGGCCCAGCAACCGGCGGACGATGATCGCGCGGTTGGCCCACGGGCACGCGCGGGCCACGACGAGGCGATACCGGCCCGGTTCCACGGGATAGCCGTCGCGCCCGTCGGCGGTGATCCGGGTGGCGATGTAGTTGGTGTCGCGGGTGAATTCTCCCGCGCCGGCGACGTAAGTGGCCATGTCCGCACCCGCCCCTACGAGTTCAGGAACCGCCGGGCCAGGTTCGGCTCGGTCGACTCCCCCGGTTCCCAATGCGCGATCCACGGGCCGGTGCCCTCGGACTGGTCGACGATCCCCTCCTCCAGCCAGCTGTAGCGGCCCTCCAGCACGTCGCGGGTCAGCCGGACGTCGACGCTGTCGCTGTTGGCCCACAGCGCCTGGAACAGGCCCTCGACCCGCAGGGTGGCTTGTCGGCAGAACGCGTCGGCCAGTTCGTATGCCTGTCGACCGACGGCCGCGTCGGCGGCCCGCAGACCCTCGGCGCGCACGCATGCCGCCGACATCGCGAACAGCTCGGCGCCGATGTCGACGATGCGTCCCAGGAAGCCTTGTCGCTGTTCGAGTTTGGCCTGCCAGCGCGCCATCCCGTAGAAGGTGTTGCGGGCCAGCTTGCGGGTGGAGCGTTCGACGAACCGCAGGTGCGACGCCAGCTGGCCGAACTCGCTGTACGCCCTGGGCCGCTGGCCTTCCCCGAATACCAACTGCGGCAACCACTTTGCATAGAACCCGCTCGCCCCGACGGCCGCGGCCGCCTTCTGCCGCAAACCCGTGTCCGGCTTGGCCAGGTCACCGGCCGCGGCCAGGTGGGCGTCGACGGCCTCCCGCGCGATGAGCAGCCGCATGATCTCGCTCGACCCCTCGAAGATGCGGTTGATCCGCAGGTCGCGCGCCACCTGCTCGGTGGGCACCGCCCGCTCCCCGCGCGCGGCCAGAGATTCCGCGGTCTCGTAGCCCCGCCCACCGCGGATCTGCAACAGCTCGTCGACGACGACGCAGGCCATCTCGCTGGACCACAGCTTGGCCAGCGCCGCCTCGATCCTGATGTCGTTGCGGCCCTCGTCGGCCATCTGAGCCGACAGCTCGAGCACCGAATCCAGCGCGTATGTGGTGGCGGCGATGAACGAGACCTTGTGCGCCACCGCTTCGTGTTCGGCGAGCGGCTTGCCCCATTGCACCCGTTCACCCGACCACTCGCGGGCGATCTTCAGCGCCCACTTCGCCGATCCGGTCGCGCTGGCGGGGATCGACAGCCGCCCGGCGTTGAGCGTGGTCAGCGCGATCTTGAGGCCATCGCCCTCCCGGCCGACCAGGTTTTCGGCGGGCACCCGCACCCGATGCAGCCTGGTCACGCCGTTCTCGATGCCGCGCAACCCCATGAACTTGTTGCGCCGCTCCACGGTGATCCCGGGCGAATCGGCCTCGACGACGAATGCGCTGATGCCGCCGCGATGCCCCTCGCCCTTGGGCACCCGGGCCATCACCACCAGCAGTTCGGCCACCACGCCGTTGGTGGTCCACAACTTCACGCCCTCGAGCTCGTAGGCGGCGCCGTCCTCGACCGGCGTGGCCGTCGAGGCCAGCCGCGCGGGGTCGGAGCCCACGTCGGGCTCGGTGAGCAAAAACGCCGAGATCGCGCCGGCGGCGCAGCGCGGCAAGAACTTTCGCTTTTGTTCGTCGCTGCCGGCGAGTTTAAGCGGCTCGGGTACGCCGATCGACTGATGGGCCGACAACAGCGCGCCCAGGCTGGGGTGGACCGACGCGACCATCACCAGCGCCCGGTTGTAGGCGACTTGCGACATGCCCAGCCCGCCGTATTCGGTGGGGATCTTCATGCCGAAGCAGCCCAGCTCGGCCAGTCCCTTCACGTATTCCTCGGGAATCAGCGCCTCGCGCTCGATGGCGCTGCCGTCGACGGTGGCGAGGAACTCCCGCAGCCTGTCGAGGAAGGCGCGGGTGCGCGCCTCGTCGGCCTCGGCCGGTTTGGGGAAGGGGTGGATGAGTTCGAGCGGGAAATGACCGAGGAACAGCTCCTTGGCGAATGACGGTTTGTCCCAACCGGTTTCGCGGGATTCCTCGGCGAGAGCCCGCGCTTGCTCCTCGGTGACCTGCGCTTGCTGTGCCATCGCCGCCTCCCTCGCTAACGATTCACATCGAGGCCTTGAATACCCGGTGCCCTAGCCGCATAGTACGGCGAATCGCAGCAAAAATGACCGGTGGTCGGAGACGCGTCCGCGCAGTTAGGAGTCGAGCTCCCGGGCGACCGCCTTGACCACCTCGGATACCCGGCGGGCGGTCTTGCGGTCGGGGTAGCGGCCCTTGCGCAACTCGGGCTGCACGGCGCTCTCCAGCAGCGTGATCATGTCCTCGACCATGCCGTGCAGCTCGTCGGGGCTGTGCTTGTGCTCGGCGGGCACCTCGCGGCGCGTCTTGGCCAGGCTGGGTGGCGGATCGATCAGCTTGAGACTCAACGCCTGCGGACCGCGCCGCCCGGACGCGACGCCGAATTCCACTCGCTGCCCGGACTTGAGCCCCTCGACCCCGGCGGGTAACGCCGACGAGCGGACGTAAACGTCCTCGCCGTCCTCCTGCGACAGGAAGCCGAACCCCTTTTCGGCGTCGTACCACTTAACCTTGCCGGTCGGCACTGGTCTCACCTGCTTGTCTGATGGATCACTAGGATAGGCAACGCAAGAAGCGTCCCGCCTGCGCAGGACGCATGTTGAATCCTGATCCTACTCGGATGCCCGCCCGACGAGCACCCCCGTTACTCGTTACTCGGTATCCTGGGAGAAGATATGCGCCTGATCCTGAACGTAATTTGGCTGGTGTTCGGCGGCCTGTGGATGGCCGCCGGATACCTGCTGGCGGCGCTCGTCAGTTTCCTGCTCATCGTCACCATCCCGTTCGGCTTCGCATCGCTGCGCATCGCCTCGTACGCGCTGTGGCCCTTCGGCCGCACGATCGTCGACAAGCCGACCTCCGGAACCGGTGCCCTGATCGGAAACGTCATCTGGGTGCTGCTGTTTGGGCTGTGGCTGGCGATCGGCCACGTGGTGAGCGCGGCGGCGATGGCGGTCACGATCATCGGCATCCCGCTCGCGCTGGCGAACCTGAAACTGATCCCGGTATCGCTGATGCCGCTGGGCAAGGAGATCGTCCCCGTCGGCTCGTCGACCCGATCCGCGCCGGTGGCCGCATGACACTGACCGCTCTGGGCCTACCGACGGTCCCCGGCCGCTCCGACGGCGCCGGCGCTTCGGAGGCGCCGACGATGCCGACCACGGGGCCGCTGCTGGACACCTACGGCCGGGTCGCCACCGACCTGCGGGTGTCGCTGACCGATCGCTGCAACCTGCGGTGCACCTATTGCATGCCGGCCGAAGGCCTGGACTGGCTGCCGGGCGGGCAACTGCTGCGGCCCGACGAACTCGCCCGGCTGCTGCACATCGCCGTCACCCGCCTCGGGATCACCAGCGTGCGGTTCACCGGGGGTGAGCCCTTGTTGTCCCGGCACCTCGAGGAGGTGGTCGCGGCCGCGGCCGCGCTGCGGCCCCGGCCCGAGATCTCACTGACCACCAACGGCGTCGGGCTGGCGCGACGGGCCGCCCCGCTCGTGGCGGCGGGCCTGGACCGGGTCAACGTGTCGATGGACACCGTGGACAACGAGCACTTCGCGGCCATCACCCGTCGCGACCGGCTCGCCGAAGTAATGGACGGGTTGGTGGCCGCCAAGGAGGCGGGGCTGACCCCGGTCAAGGTCAACGCCGTGCTGGATCCGGCGACCGGCCGCGAGGATGTCGTCGGCCTGTTGCGGTTCTGCCTCGAGCACGGCTATCAGTTGCGGGTCATCGAGCAGATGCCGCTGGACGCTGGGCATGCGTGGCGCCGCGGTGCCGCACTGACGGCCGACGACGTGCTGGCGGCGCTGCGCCCGCACTTCCGGCTGCGGCCCGACCCGGCACCGCGCGGTTCGGCGCCGGCCGAGCTCTGGCTGGTCGACACGGGCCCGGGCACGCCGAGCGGAAAATTCGGTGTCATCGCGTCGGTGTCGCACGCGTTCTGCTCGTCGTGCGATCGCACCCGTCTCACCGCCGACGGCCAGATCCGCAGCTGCCTGTTCTCCACCGAGGAGACCGACCTGCGCGGCCTGCTGCGCGGCGGCGCCGGCGACGACGCGATCGAGGCGGCGTGGCGCGTCGCAATGTGGGGCAAGCCCGCCGGACACGGCATCAACGACCCCAACTTCATCCAGCCCACCCGCCCGATGAGCGCGATCGGTGGTTAGGCCGATGGGTCAGCCCCCCGTCGCAGCGGAGGGAATCCAGGTGACCGTCCGCTACTTCGCCGCCGCGCGCGCCGCCGCCGGAACCGAATCCGAGACGCTGGTGGTGCGTCCCGGCACCACGGTGGCCGAGCTCGTCGAGCGGCTCGGGGTTCAGGGTTCCCGCCTCGCCACGGTGTTGAGCCGATGCTCCTATCTGTGCGACGGGATCGCCGTGCGCGACGAGACCACCGCGTTACGGTCCGGTGACACGATCGATGTTCTTCCGCCCTTCGCCGGCGGCTGAAACTGTGAAATAGCTCACGTAACGAAACGATAACGACACAGTCACGCCCGGATCTCGGGCGCTATGACCTGCGCAAATCCCTAGCGTTCCTGGGCTTTTCGAAGATGACCGGACGCGAAACGCCGGGTTACGCAGGACGTGACGAGACCAACAGAACCCGCTAGCGTCTCCGGAGGTTCGCCAAGCTCCCTATGGCGTTCCTCCCTCACCTAGGCGCCGAGCTCCATCCAGTAGGCGAGGGAAACCGTAACTGGATGGAGACGGGGGACCCACCGGTCCACCGTGATCGGATCGGGGCCGTTCGCGGCCCCTTGGGGTGAAGCCGGCGTCGGCTCCATGCGGAGCGCGGCGGCGGCCGGGTAGCCTCTCCAACCCGAACCCGACAGCTGACCTCGCAGGCGCGTTACGAGAGAGGAACATTTCGGCGCGTATGAGTGGACGGCATCGCAAGCCCACGACTTCCAGCATCAGCGTCGCCAAGATCGCCTTTACGGGGGCGGTTCTTGGTGGCGGCAGCATCGCCCTGGCCGGTCAGGCCGCCGCGGCCACGGACGGCGAATGGGATCAGGTAGCCCGTTGCGAGTCCGGCGGCAATTGGGGCATCAACACCGGCAACGGGTACCACGGCGGCGTGCAGTTCAGCTCGAGCACCTGGGCCTCGCACGGCGGTGGCGAATACGCCCCGTCGGCCGAACTGGCCACCCGGGAACAGCAGATCGCCGTCGCCGAGCGGGTGCTCGCCACCCAGGGCCGCGGCGCCTGGCCCGTGTGTGGCGGTCCGCTGTCGGGCCCCACTCCGCGCGAGGTCCCCGCGCCCGCCCCGGCGGGCATGGACGCCCCGCTGGACGCGCCCTGGCTGAACGGGGGGCCGCTCGCTCCCCCGCCGCCGGCCGACGCGCCGCCGCCGGACGCTCCCCCGCCGCCTCCGCCACCGCCGGCCGACCCCGCACCACCGGTGCTGCTGACGTCCTACGGCCAACCGGCGCCTCCCGCCGACGCGCCGCCGCCGGCGCCGCCCGCGGACGTTCCGCCCCCGGCGGATGTGCCCCCGGCCCCTCCGGCGGACCTGGCGCCCCCGGCTGAGGCCCTGCCGCCCGCTCCCCCGGCCGAGGCCCCGCCGCCCGCGGACCCCGCGCCGCGGCAGGTCTCTAATGTCGGCTACACCCAGCAGCTTTGGGCAGCGATCCAGGGCTCCAACATCCACGGAAACGACGCGCTGGACGCCCTGGCGCAGCCGTCGTAGTACGCCCGGCCTGTTAGGCCGAGCCCACCCATTCTTCGGTTCCGTCGTCGAAGAACTGGTGCTTCCACACCGGTAGCCGCGCCTTGATGGTGTCGACCAGCTTGGCGCACGTGTCGAACGCCGCGCGGCGGTGGTCGGCGGCGACGGCGGCCACCAGCGCCGCCTCCCCGATGTGCAGCGCGCCGACCCGGTGGCTGGCCGCGACGGCGCGCACGCCGTCGGCCTCGTCGGCGACCTCGGCCACCACCTGGGCCAGGACGTCGGCGGCTGACGGGTGCGCGGAATACTCCAGCCGCACCACCCGGCGGCCGGCGTCGTGGTCGCGAATCATGCCGACGAACCCGACGATGGCGCCGGCCGACTGATGGCCCACCAGCTCCTCGTGCTCCGCCAAAACGATCGGCTGTTCGGTCATGGCGGCGCGCAGGACGCGCGTCATCGCTGGTGATCCCCGCCGGCGAGCTGGTCGAGCGCGTGGTCGAGCACGTCGGCGAGCACCCCGAGCCCGTCGCGGACGCCCCCGGGCGAACCCGGCAGATTAATGACCAGCGTCCGGCCGGCCACGCCGCAGACGCCGCGCGACAGCACCGACGTCGGTACCTTCGGCAGCCCGGAGCGGCGGATGGCGTCGGCCAGCCCCGGGATCATGTAGTCCAGCACCGCCACGGTCTGGTCGGGGGTGCCGTCGGTGGGCGAGATGCCGGTGCCACCCGAGGTGAGGATCAGGTCGACCTCGGCGTTCAGCGCGCCACGCAGGGCCTGGCCGACCGCGCCGCCGTCGGCCACCACCTCGGTCTGTACGGGCGAAAACCCGCGCTGCTCAAGCCATTCCGCGATGATCGGCCCGCAGCGGTCCTCGTACACGCCGGTCGACGCGCGGGTCGAGGCGATGATCACTCGTGCGGATCGCGCGCTCATGACCGCTCCCAATCTCCGGTTTTGCCGCCCTGCTTGCGAAGTACCCGAATGTCGTCGATGCGGGCAGCCGGGTCGACGGCTTTGATCATGTCGTAGAGCGTGAGCCCCGCGACGGAAACAGCGGTCAGCGCCTCCATCTCCACGCCGGTGCGGTCGGTGCTGCGCACGGTCGCGGTGATCTCGATATCGGACTCGCCGACGGCGAAGTCGACATCGACCCCGGTGAGCGCGAGTTGATGACACAGCGGGACGAGGTCGCTGGTGCGCTTTGCCGCGAGAATGCCCGCCACCCGCGCGGTGGCCAGCGCGTCGCCCTTGGGCAGGCCCCCGGAGGAGATCAGCGCCACCACCTCCGACGAGGTGCGCAAGGCGCCGGCGGCGACGGCCGTGCGCCGGGTGGCACCCTTGTCCGTAACGTCGACCATGTGGGCCGCGCCTCGCTCATCCAGGTGCGAGAGCGTCCCCGGCCGGGATTGGTGCGACTGGGAAGTCGCAGGCGGCTTGGCTGCCTCTGAGGCCCTAGCCATCCGGACGACCTAGCGGTTGACGACCGTAACCGGGTGGAGATAGGGCAGGTCGGTGGACGGCAGGGGGAACACCAGTTCCCCGAAGGGTGACAACGCACCCGTTCGATCCGTCACCAGTTCGCTCACGGCGTGGTCGTCCGGGTCCGTCGTCGGCCAGCCGTTGTCGACGTACTTGGTCTTGCGCGCCTTGCCTTCAGCAGTGTCAGCCACGCGGTCCATTCTGACAGGTCGCCCGGGCGCACGCGGCGCAAGGCCGCCGTGACCGTGGCCTTTGCGGTCGCCGCCTGCTTTACGCTGGTCAGCGATGACCGACAACACCCCGGATATCCCGCTGGGGTCCTGGCTGGCCGACCTGCCCGACGAGCGGCTGATCCGACTGCTGGAACTCCGGCCGGACCTCGCGCAGCCCCCGCCCGGCAGCATCGCCGCGCTGGCCGCGCGTGCCCAGGCGCGCCAGTCGGTCAAGGCCGCCACCGACGATCTCGACTTCCTGCGGCTGGCGGTGCTCGACGCGCTGCTGGTGCTGCAGGCCGATTCCGCCCCCGTGCCCACCGCCAAGCTGCTCGCGCTCATCGGTGACCGCGCCCCCGAGGCCGGCGTGGTCGGCGCCCTGGACGCCCTCCGGGAGCGCGCCCTGGTCTGGGGCGAGGCCGCGGTCCGGGTGGCCGCCGATGCCGGCACGGCGCTGCCGTGGCATCCCGGACAGGTCACGTTGGAGGACAGCTCCCGCACGGGCGAGGAGATCTCCGCTCTCATCGACGGTCTCGACGACGCGCAGCTCGACGTGCTGGACAAACTGCTCGAGGGCTCGCCGATGGGCCGCACCCGCGACGCCGCGCCCGGCGCGCCGGCGGATCGCCCGGTGCCGCGGTTGCTGGCGATGGGCCTGCTGCGACGCGTCGATGCCGAGACGGTGATCCTGCCCCGCCACGTGGGGCAGGTGCTGCGCGGCGAGGACCCCGGCCCCATGCGCCTGACCGCCCCCGACCCGGTCGTGTCGACCACCACCGCCGCCGATGTCGACGCGGTCGCGGCGGGGGCCGTCATCGATTTGCTTCGCGAGATGGACGTGCTGCTCCAAACCCTTGGCGCCGCACCGGTTTCCGAGCTGCGCAGCGGCGGGCTGGGGATTCGCGACGTCAAGCGCCTGGCGAAGGCGACCGGTGTCGAGGAGCCGCGGCTGGGACTGATCCTCGAGGTCGCCGCCGCGGCCGGATTGATCGCCAGCGGCATGCCCGACCCGCAGCCCGCGTATGGCGAGGGACCGTACTGGGCGCCGACGCAGGCCACCGAGCGGTTCTCCGCGCTGTCCCCCGCCGAGCGCTGGCACCTGCTGGCCGACACCTGGCTCGACCTGCCGGTCCGGCCGGCACTGATCGGCACCCGCAGCCCTGACGCCAAACCGTATGGCGCCCTTACCGATTCGCTGTACTCGACGGCCGCACCGCTGGATCGCCGACTGCTGCTCAACATGCTCGCCGAGCTGCCGCCCGGCGCCGGCGTCGACGCGGTCACGGCCTCCGCGGCGCTGATCTGGCGGCGGCCGCGCTGGGCCAGGCGGCTGCAGCCGCAACCCGTGGCCGACCTGCTGGCCGAAAGCCACGCGCTGGGCCTGGTGGGTCGCGGGGCGATCAGCACGCCGGGGCGGGAGCTGCTGGACCACGCCGGCGACCCGGACACCGCGGTGCAGGCGATGGCACGGGCGATGCCCGCCCCCATCGACCACTTTCTGGTGCAGGCCGACCTGACCGTGGTGGTGCCCGGTCCGCTGGAACGTGACCTCGCCGAGGACCTCGCCACCGTCGCCACCGTCGAATCGGCCGGCACGGCGATGGTGTACCGCATCAGCGAGCAGTCGATCCGCCACGCGCTCGACATCGGCAAGACCCGCGACTGGATGCACGAGCTGTTCGCCAAGCACTCGAAAACCCCGGTGCCGCAAGGCCTCACCTACCTCATCGACGACGTCGCCCGCCGGCACGGCCAACTCCGGATCGGCATGGCGGCGTCGTTCGTGCGCTGTGAGGACCCGGCGCTGCTGGCCCAGGCGGTGGCGGCCGTCGACGAGCTGCAGTTGCGCGCCCTGGCGCCGACGGTGGCGGTGTCGCCGGCACCGATCGCCGAGGTGCTCGTCGCGTTGCGCGGCGCGGGCTTCGCCCCGGCGGCCGAGGATTCCTCCGGTTCCATCGTCGACGTCCGTCCGCGCGGTGCCCGGGTGCCCACCCCGCAGCAGCGCCGGCCATACCGCCCACTGCCGCGGCCGACCAGCGAGACGCTGAACGCCGTCGTGTCCGTGCTGCGCAAGGTGACCTCCGCGCCGTTCGGGAACATCCGCGTCGACCCGGCGGTCACGATGTCGCTGTTGCAGCGCGCGGCCAGGGACCAGGACACGCTGGTGATCGGCTACCTCGACGCCGCGGGCGTAGCCACTCAGCGGGTGGTGTCACCGGTCACGATCCGGGGCGGGCAGCTGGTGGCCTGGGATTCGGCGTCCGGGCGGATGCGTGACTTCGCCATCCACCGCATCACGTCGGTGGTGTCGGCCGAGTCCGGATAATGGGCTCATGCGCGCCGACGACGATGCAGTGGGGGTACTCCCCAACTTCGCGGGGACCCCACCCGCTTGCGGGGGACGCGTAGCGCGATGTGGGGGTACTCCCCAACTTCGCGGGGACCCACCCGCTTGCGGGGGAGAGGAGTGGCGCTAGATGTCCGACGGACCGTTGATCGTGCAGTCCGACAAGACGGTGCTGCTCGAGGTCGATCACGAACTGGCCGGCGCCGCCCGCGCCGCCATCGCGCCGTTCGCCGAGCTGGAACGCGCGCCCGAGCACGTGCACACCTACCGGGTCACGCCGCTGGCGCTGTGGAACGCGCGCGCCGCGGGCCACGACGCCGAGCAGGTCGTCGACGCGCTGGTGTCGTTCTCGCGCTACGCGGTGCCCCAGCCGCTGCTGGTGGACATCGTCGACACGATGGCCCGCTACGGGCGACTGCAGCTGGTCAAACACCCCGCGCACGGCCTGACGCTGGTGAGCCTGGATCGGGCGGTGCTCGAGGAGGTGCTGCGCAACAAGAAGATCGCGCCGATGCTGGGCGCGCGCATCGACGACGACACCGTGGTCGTCCACCCCAGCGAGCGGGGCCGGGTCAAGCAGATGCTGCTCAAGATCGGCTGGCCCGCCGAGGATCTCGCCGGTTATGTCGACGGCGAGGCGCACCCGATCAGCCTGGAGCAGGACGGCTGGCACCTGCGCGACTACCAGCAGCTGGCCGCGGACTCGTTCTGGTCGGGCGGCTCGGGGGTCGTGGTGCTCCCGTGCGGCGCCGGCAAGACGCTGGTCGGCGCGGCCGCGATGGCGAAAGCCGGTGCGACGACGCTGATCCTGGTCACCAACATCGTCGCCGCCCGGCAATGGAAACGCGAGCTGGTCGCGCGCACCTCGCTGACCGAGGACGAGATCGGCGAATACTCCGGCGAGCGCAAGGAGATTCGTCCGGTCACCATCTCGACGTACCAGATGATCACCCGTCGCACCAAGGGCGAATACCGGCACCTGGAGCTGTTCGACAGCCGCGACTGGGGGCTGATCATCTACGACGAGGTGCACCTGCTGCCGGCGCCGGTGTTTCGGATGACCGCAGACCTGCAGTCCAAGCGGCGTCTCGGCCTGACCGCCACGTTGATCCGCGAGGACGGCCGCGAGGGCGACGTGTTCTCCCTGATCGGCCCGAAGCGCTACGACGCGCCGTGGAAGGACATCGAGGCGCAGGGCTGGATCGCGCCGGCGGAGTGCGTCGAGGTGCGCGTCACCATGACCGACAACGAGCGGATGATGTACGCCACCGCCGAACCCGAGGAGCGCTACCGGCTGTGCTCGACGGTGCACACCAAAATCGCTGTGGTCAAGTCGATCCTGGACAAGCACCCCGGCGAGCAGACCCTGGTGATCGGCGCCTACCTCGACCAGCTCGACGAGCTGGGCACCGAACTGGACGCCCCGGTGATCCAGGGGTCCACCCGAACCAAGGAACGCGAAGCGTTGTTCGATGCCTTCCGCCGCGGTGAGGTGTCCACCCTGGTCGTGTCCAAGGTCGCCAACTTCTCCATCGACCTGCCGGAAGCCTCTGTGGCGGTGCAGGTTTCGGGCACATTCGGTTCGCGCCAGGAGGAGGCCCAGCGGCTGGGCCGGTTGCTGCGGCCCAAGTCCGACGGCGGCGGCGCCATCTTCTATTCCGTGGTGGCCCGCGACAGCCTGGACGCCGAGTACGCCGCGCACCGTCAGCGCTTCCTGGCCGAGCAGGGCTACGGCTACATCATCCGCGACGCGGACGACCTACTGGGCCCGGCTATTTAGCGCGAGCTACCATCCAGCGCGAGCAGACGCAAAAGCCCCTCAAAACTGCCGTTTTGAGGGGCTTTTGCGTCTGCTCGCGCCACTCAACAGGTGGGTGTTGATGCGGTCTACCAGGCCGGCCGGATCGCGCCGTATGTCGTCGACGGTCATTGGGATGCTGGTCCAGCCGCATTCCTGCAGCCGGGCGATCTTCAGCCTGTCATGCAGCAGGGCCTCTCGGCTCAGGTGCCACTCGAGGCTGTCGTACTCGGCGACGAGCATCGCGTCCGGCCAGGCGAAGTCGACGCGCCAGACCCTGCCGTAGCGGCCAACGATGCTGTATTGGAGCTCCGGCATGGGCACTCGGTAGTCGATGAACACCAGTCGCGCCTCACTCTCCATCGGCGACTCGGCGAGACTGTTGGCGTGGCCGATCAATTCCCGGACCTTGACGATGCCCCGGCGGCCTCGGTGTTCGCGGATTGCCTCGAGCAATTCGCCTGTCGTACAAGCGCCAAGGTGTAGTGCGGCATCGAGCGTCGCCAAGGCGCGCGGTCGCCGCAACGTCCTCGCGACTTCGATGGCCGTCCATGCGGGTGCCGTCGCAAGTCGCCCTTCCACCCGCCGCAGCGGAGCGCCGATTCGTTGATGCACCATGAGACCCGAGGACGGTCGCATCCGAACACCTGGGTCAAGAATGTGCACCCGGGATGTGGTCTCGGTGTCGAAGCCGTACAACGCCGCGGCGGTACCCATGCAGGCGACAATCGGCTGATCGGCCACCAGATCCAGTGCGGCAAGTTGGCCCAGCACGTCCGGTTGACTCACTGCGTAGACCCCATGGCGTACCCGAATTAGTCTGCCCGCCTTGATGAATCCGGCAAGCTGCTTACGGGTGATCACGGCCAAGAGCGCGGCAGTGGTCGCTAGGCCGCCCTGCGACCGCAGCACGCTTTCGATGTCCACGGCCCGCCACGATGCGCGCCGGTCCCGCAAGACGGTAGTCAGCCGCGTCCGACATGGGGACAAGCGCGCAACTGTGCATGGCTGAGCAGACGCAAAAGCCCCTCAAAACTGCTGTTTTGAGGGGCTTTTGCGTCTGCTCGCGGTAACTACCTACAGCGACAGGATCGTGGCCGACGCGGTGCCGGGCGCCCCGTACACCTGCGCCAGGCCGACGCGCGGGTTGCCGGGCACCTGCCGCTCGCCCGCCTCGCCGCGCAGCTGGCGCACCAGCTCGTGCATCTGCCGCAGGCCCGACGCGCCGATCGGTTCGCCGTTGGCGATCAGCCCGCCGTCGGTGTTGACCGGCATCGAGCCGTGGATCTCGGTGGCGCCGTCGGCCAGCAGCTTCTCCTGCTCCCCGTCGGCGCACAGGCCGGTCTCGGCCATGTGGATGACCTCGTTGCCGGCGTCGGTGTCCTGCAGCTGTGCGACGTCGACGTCCTCCGGCCCGATGCCCGCCGCCTCGTAGGCCGCCTTGGACGCATACACCGTCGGCGAAACGTCCTCGTCCAGTGGGGCGAACGTGGCATGCACCTCGTAGGCGCCGTACGTGCGAGTGCGGATCTCGCACGCCCGCACGTAGACCGGCTTATCGGTGTAGCGGTGCGCGATGTCGGCGCGGCACATCACCACGGCCGCGGCGCCCTCGTCGGGCGCGCAGAACATGTACTGCGTCAGCGGGTAATTGAGCACGTTCGAGTTGAGGATCTCTTCGACCGAGATCTCCTTGCGCCGGAAGGCATTCGGATTCAGCGCACCGTTGCGGAAGTTCTTGTTGGCTACCCGCGCCAATGTCTCCTGGGAGATGTTGTGGTCGTGCAGGTACTTGTTGGCCTTCATCCCGAAGAACTTGGTGGTGACGAACTGCCCGTTCTGCGCGTACCACTGCGGCAGCGCGAGCTTGGCGGGGTCGTCGGTGAACGCGCCCCGCGGGTGCTTGTCCAGCCCGATGGCGATGCCGATGTCGTACTTGCCCAGCCGGATCGTGTCGGCGGTCTGCTGGATGGCGCTGGCGGCGGTGGCGCAGGCGTTGAACACGTTGGTGAACGTGATGCCGGTCAGCCCGACCAGGCGGGTCACCGCGTCGGGGTTGGACACCTCGTGGCTGCCGCCGAAGCCGAACTGGATGTCCTTCCAGTCCACGCCGGCGTCGGTCAGGGCGGCCTGGATGGCCTCGGCCCCCATCTGCATCGCGGTCTTCTCGAACCGGCCGAACGGGTGCAGGCCCACGCCGATGATGGCGACGTCGTTAGTCATCTCAACCTCCTACTTGGGTAGCTGGTGGCGATCCGCTTCACCCGGCTCCGCCGCGCTCGCGATCGCCACTAGACCGGCCGGAAAGCGAATGTCATGACCTCGGCGCCCTCGTCGTCGGTGGTGAGCGGCACCATGGTCAGCTCGACCTCCTGACCGAACCGCAGCTTGGCCGGGTTGTTCTCGGTCAGCCGGCCCTCGACCCGGATGACGTCGTCCAGCTGGACCAGGCCCACGCCGAACGGCACGAAGTCCTTGCCGGCCGGGCCGGCATAGGGGGCGCCCGGCGGGAAGCCCTGGGTGGTCCAGGCCACCAGGGTTCCGCGGCGCGGCAACAGCACCGCGGTCATCTCGCCGCCGCTGCAGCGCGGGCACCACTGCTGCACCGGGAACGTGGTGGCACCGCAGTTGCCGCAGCGACTCCCGATCAGCTGGGGGTTCTCGTCGGGCCAGGTGGAGATTTCGGGGGCGAGTGCCTTCTGCATAGGGGATCCTCCAGCGATCGTCCGCGGTCCGCGACAAAACAACGCGCTCCCTGAAAGGTACAACAGCATTCGACAAAAGTGGAAATCTCGTTCTCGCTGCCCGCGACCCGCCCCTGCGCCCCGCCCGCCGGGTATGTGAGGCTGAGGAGCGACCCCGCCGCCGAGCAAGGAGACCACGATGCCAGTCACGGTGATACTCGAGCTCAGATTCAAACCCGACGAGGTCGCCGCGGGCCGCGAGGTGATGGGCCGCGCGCTGCAGGACACCCGCGCCTTCGACGGAAACCTGCGCACCGACGTGCTCGTCGACGAGGCCGACGAAGCGCACTGGATCATCTACGAACTGTGGGACACCGTCGAACACGACGAGGCCTATCGCGCCTATCGGGCCGGCGAGGGAAAGCTCACGCAGCTGCCTCCCCTGCTGGCCGCGCCTCCCGTCAAGACGCGCTACGCCACCACCGACATCTAGCTCAGTGCCGGAATGACCTCGCGTTCGAACAACTCGATGCCCGAACGGTCATAGGCGGCCTCGGGGAAATAGCAGATCGCGTACTCGCACCCGAGGTCGCGAATCTTGATCAGCCGCTCCACCACCTGCTCGGTCGTGCCCGTTGCCGAGTCCGGTAGGCCGGTCGTCATCGAATCCGCCAGCGTCTCAGGCACATAACCGGCCAGCCGGTCGCGGACCCGCTGCAGCCGGTCTTTGACGTCGGCCTCGGACGGGGCGACGACGGCGGTGAAATTGGCCGAGCGCACGATCGCGCCGAAGTCGGTGCCCACGTCGCGGCAATGCTGTGCCAGCACCTCCGATTTGTGGGCGAAGGCCTCGGGTTCGGGCGTGAAGTTGGTGTACTGCGCGTACTTCGCCGCGATGCGCAAAGTCACCTTTTCCCCGCCGCCGGCGATCCACAGCGGTATGCCGTTGTCCTGCAGCGGCTTCGGGGCGACGATGGCCCCGTCGACCTGGTACTGCTCGCCGGCGAAACTGACTTTGCCGTCGCGCCAGGCGTCGCGCATGATCTGCACGCCTTCGTCCAGCCTCGCCAGCCGCACCTTGGCCGACGGGAACCCGTAACCGTAAGCGCGCCACTCGTGTTCGTACCAGCCTCCGCCGATGCCCATCTGGATCCGGCCGCCGGAGATGATGTCGGCGGTCGCGGCCACCTTGGCCAGGTACACCGGATTGCGGTAGCTCATCGCCGTGCACATCTGGCCCAGCTTGATGCGCGACGTCGTCGCCGCGTAGGCCGCCATCAGCGACCAGGCCTCGTGGGTGGCCTCGCCCGTCGGCATCGGGACCGTGTGGAAGTGGTCGTAGACCCACAGCGAGTCCCACGCGGCGTTGTCGGCGTAGGTGGCCAGGTCGCGCATCACCGCCCAGTGCTTCGCGGGGTCGATGCCGACCAGATCCATTCGCCAGCCCTGCGGAATGAAAAGACCAAAGCGCATAAGAGGGGACTCTAGCCCCGCGCTGACCTGGCCCGCCGTGATTTCACCCCCAGCGCATCGAGCGCGGCGCGCACCGACGTCTCGCGCAGCACGTCGTAAGGGACATCGGGGAACTGCAGGCAGCAGTCCTGCAGCCCGCCGAACGCGAGGACGGCGCGGGCGGACTGCTCGAGGGTGGGCCGCGGGCCGAACACCAGCTTGCCGAGCCGGTCCCGCCACGCCAGCACCTTGTCGATGAGCCCCAGGTCGGCCAGCATCGCGATTTCGGCCAGCACCAGCATCAGGTCGTGGCGGTGGCGATAGTGGAAATCGAAATAGCCCTCGAGCAATTCGCGGGCATTCACCCCGGACCGGCCTTCCTGATCGTCGATGAATTGCTCGCCTTCGTCGATCAACGGCACCAGGATGCTGCGCACCAGTTCCTCCCGCGAGGCGAAGTGGTAGTACAGCGCGGGTTTGGTGATGCCGAGTTTGTCCGCGATGTCCTGCAGGCTGGTGCGCTGCACGCCCTGGTGCAGAAAAAGCTCCCGAGCGGCCTCTTGGATGCGCTGCCGGGTGTCCGACCGGGGACCACTCACGCTCCGAGCGTATCTGACTTACCGATAGGTAAGCGGGATGTTAGGCTTACCGAACGTTAAGTAAGTCCGAGGAGGCCGTCATGCGGATTCTCGTCTCCGGCGCCAGCATCGCCGGGCCCGTACTGGCCTACTGGCTGGCCCGGCACGGCTTCGAGGTCACCGTCGTCGAGCGCGCGCCCGGGCTGCGCAAGACCGGCGGCCACGCCGTCGACCTGTTCCGCCCGGCCATGGAGATCTCGGCGAAGATGGGCGTCTTGCCACGCATCGAGGCGCTCGCCACCGGAACCGACCGCCTGACCATGCATCGCGAGGGCAGGCCGCGGCCCACCGAGATCGACCTCACCAAGCTCGTCGGCATCGCGTCGGACCGCCACGTCGAGATCATGCGCGACGACCTCAGCGAGATCTATTACGACGCCGGCCGCGACGACGTCGAATACGTCTTCGGCGACTCCATCACGGCGATCGACCACGACGGCGAGGTCACGTTCGAACACTCCCCCGCCCGCCGCTTCGACGTCATCGTCGGCGCCGACGGGCTCCACTCCAACGTCCGGCGCCTGACGTTCGGCGAGGAGGCCGGCCTGACCCGGTTCCTCGGCGGCTACCTGGCGGTGGTGTCGGCGCCCGCGACGCTGGCCAAACCCGGCGAGATGATCGGCCACATCGGTGTCGGCCGCCTCGCGGCGATCTACACCGCCGACCATCTGGACGACGCGCGGGCGGTGTTCATGTTCCGCAGCACCGAGGAGTTCGACTACGGCCATCGGGATTCGTTGCGGCAGAAGGAGTTACTGCGCGAGGCCTTCGTGGGCATGCACCCGCAGGTGGACCGCTGGCTCGAGGAGGTCGCCGACACGCCCGCGTTCTATTTCGACGCGATCAGCCAGCTGCGCATGGACCGGTGGTCGCGGCGGCGGGTCACCCTCGTCGGCGACGCCGGGTACTGCCCCGGCCCGGCGGTCGGCGGCAGCACCAGCCTCGCGGTCCTCGGCGCCTACGTGCTGGCCGGGGAGCTGGCCCGGGCCGCCGGGGATCACCTGCGGGCGTTCGCCGCCTACGAGCTGCAGATGCGCGAACCGGTCCACCTGAGCCGGGCGTTTGCGCGTGGCGCCGCCAAGAGCCTCATCCCCGGCTCCCGGGCCGGGGTCTGGGCCCTGACCCGCGGGGTCCGGCTAGTCTCACTGATGCCGGGCTCGCTGTCCCGAGCGCTGGCCAAGCTGAACACCAAGGGCGTGCGCATGCACGACTCGATGCCGGTGCCCGACTACAGCGCAGCCGAGGTTTGACGGCTCAGGCATGCCACGAAAGGAACGATCGCCGATGGAGCTGACCGGAATCGGCATCTGGAGCAGCCAACTGCGCTACGGCGACCCATCCGAAAGCGCCGACGCCGCAGCGGAATTGGACGAGCTGGGCTTCACAGCGCTGTGGATTCCCGACGTGGGCGGGCCGGTGTTCGACGCGGTGGGCCGCCTGCTTGCCGCCACCAAGCGGACCGTGATCGCCACCGGAATCTTGAACCTGTGGATGCACGCCGCCACCGACGTCGCCGGGTCCTACGCCGCGCTGACCGCCGAGCACGGCGAGCGCTTCCTGCTGGGGATCGGGGTCAGCCACGCGCCCCTGATCGACGCCGGGGAACCCGGGCGCTACCGCAAACCGCTGGCGGCGACGGCGTCGTTCCTGGACGGGCTGGATGCCGCGCCGCAACCCGTGCCGGTCGACGCGCGGGTGCTCGCCGCGCTCGGTCCGAAGATGCTGACCCTGTCGGCCACGCGTGCCCGCGGGGCCCACCCTTACCTGGTCACCCCCGAGCACACCGCTTCCGCCCGTTCGACTTTGGGCCAGGGCCCGTTGTTGCTGCCCGAGCAGACCGCGATCCTGACCGACGACGCCGACGAGGCACGCCGCGTCGGAACCGACTGGCTGCGGGCGTATCTGGCGCTGCCGAACTACGCCAATAACCTACTGCGCAGCGGGTTTTCCGAAGACGACCTGGCGCAGGTCAGCGACCGGCTCTTCGACGCGATCATCGCCTGGGGAGACGAGGGGGCGATCATGCGCAGGGTCGACGAACATCGCGCGGCCGGCGCCGACCACGTCTGTGTCCAGGTGCTGACGGCCGACCCGAGGGAATTTCCGCGCGAGCAATGGCGCCGCCTCGCCGCGGCCGTTACGGGATGACCACCGCCGCATAGGGTTAGGGCATGGCCTCCAAACACACCCTCTTCCGGATCTTCTACCGCATCGGCTTCACCCCGTGGGACGGTCACCCGATCGCACAGAACCTGCAGGACCTCGTCGAGGGAACCGGTGACACACCCCCGCTGCCCGCGGGGAGGGCCCTGGACCTGGGCTGCGGCACCGGGGACGCGTCGATCTACCTGGCGCGACACGGCTGGAAGGTCACCGGCGTCGACTTCGTGCCCAAGGCCCTCGACAAGGCCCGCGCCAAGGCGGCCGACCTGGCGGTCGACTTCGTCCAGGCCGACGTCACGCGCCTGACGCAGGCGGGCATCGGCGCCGATTTCTCGCTCATCGTCGACAACGGCTGCCTGCACAACATGAGCGACGGCGACCGCGACGCGTACGTCCGCGAGGTCAGCGCAGTCGCCGCGCGCGACGCACGGCTGCTCGTCGTCGCGTTCCTGCCCGGCGGGCGGCTCGGCGTGCGCGGCGTCGAACCCGCCGAAATGGAACGGCGGTTCACCGCGGGCTGGACGCTGTTGTCCGCCGGCCACGAGGGTGAGCTCGACCGCGAAAAGACCCCGGTGCGCTACTACCTCTTCCAGCGCCGCGCCTCGTAAGCGCGAGCAGACGCAAAAGCCCCCGACACGCCGTGCGTGCGGGGGCTTTTGCGTCTGCTCGCGGTAACTAGGTGAGCGACTTCGGCGGCAGGAAGCGGTCGCCGTACTTGGCGGCCAACTCCTTGGCGCGCGCCACGAAGGCCTCCTTGCCGGTGCCGGCCGGACCCTCGTAGCCGACGATGAACTGCGCGCTGCCGCCGGTCCACGGCGGGAAGCCGATGCCCATGATCGAGCCGATGTTGGCGTCGGCGGTCGACGTCAGCACGCCCTCGTCGAGGCACTTCTGCGTCTCGAGCGCCTCGGCGAACAGCATCCGGTCGATCATGTCCTGCAGCGGCGGCTGCGACGAACCGGACTTGAACGTCTCGCGCAGTCCGGGCCACAGGCCGGTCCGCTTGCCGTCGGGGTATTCGTAGAACCCGGCGCCCTTCAGCCGGCCCGACCGCCCGATCTCGATCATCTTCTCGACGACCGCCTCGGCCGGGTGCGGCTCGTAGGTGCCGCCCGCGTCCTCGACGCCCTTGCGGGTGGCGACGGCGATCTTGTGCATCAGCTCCAGGTTGAGCTCGTCGGACAGCTGCAGCGGCGGCGCCGGGTAACCGGCCTGCGACCCCGCGTGCTCAATGCTGGCCGGCTCCACGCCCTCGCCGAGCATCGCCAGCGCCTCGTTGACGAAGGTGCCGATGACGCGGCTGGTGAAGAACCCGCGGCTGTCGTTGACCACGATCGGGGTCTTGCCGATGGCCAGGGTGTAGTCGAACACGCGGGCCAGCGCCTCGTCGGATGTCTTCTCGCCCTTGATGATTTCGACCAGCGGCATCTTGTCGACCGGCGAGAAGAAGTGAATCCCGATGAAGTCCTCCTGCCGCTTGACGCCGGTCGCCAGCCCGGTGATCGGCAGCGTCGAGGTGTTCGATCCCAGCACCGCGTTGGGCTCGACGATGTCCTCGATCTCCTGGAACACCTGGTGCTTGAGGTCCTGGTTCTCGAACACCGCCTCGATGACGAAGTCGACGCCCTTCAGATCGGCGGGGTCGGCGGTCGGATGAATCCGCGCCAGCAGCGCGTCGCTCTTTTCCTGCGTGGTCTTGCCGCGCTCGAGGGCCTTGGCCTCCAGCTTCTCGGAGTAGCCCTTGCCCTTGGCGGCGGCCTCGGCGCTGACGTCCTTGAGCACCACCTCGTAGCCGGCCTTGGCCGACACGTAGGCGATGCCCGCGCCCATCATGCCGGCCCCGAGCACGCCGATCTTGTTGATCGGGGTCTTGCCGATGCCGTCCGGACGCGATGCGCCGGAGTTGATGGCCTGCAGGTCGAAGAAGAACGCCTGGATCATGTTCTTGGCGACCTGGCCGGTGACCAGCTCGGTGAAGTAGCGGCTCTCGATGCGGCTCGCGGTGTCGAAGTCCACCTGCGCGCCCTCGACCGCGGCGGCCAGGATGGCCCGCGGCGCGGGCATCGGCGCGCCCTTGAGCTGCTTGCGCAGCAGCGACGGGAACGACGGCAGGATGGCCGCGAGCGCCGGCGACGACGGGGTGCCGCCGGGAATCTTGTGGCCCTTGACGTCCCACGGCTGGGTGTGCGCCTCGGGGTTGGCCTTGATCCACGATTTGGCGGCGGGGACCAATTCCTCGACGCTGCCGACGATCTCGTCGACGAGGCCGTTGTCCTTGGCCGCGGCCGGCTTGAAGCGGGTGCCCTGGCTCAGCACGTTGACGAACGCGTTCTGGATGCCCAGCATCCGCACGGTGCGGGTGACGCCGCCGCCGCCGGGCAGCAGGCCCAGGGTGGCCTCGGGCAGCCCGATCTGGACGCCCTTGACGTCGGCGACGATGCGGTGGTGACAGGCCAGCGCGATCTCCAGGCCGCCGCCCAGCGCCGCGCCGTTGATCGCGGCCACCACAGGCTTGCCCAGGGTCTCAAGCGTGCGCAGGTCCCGCTTGACCGCCTCGACGGTGTCGAACGCCTCGCCGGCGTTCTCCGGGCCGAGGTTGATCATGCCCTTCAGGTCACCGCCGGCGAAGAACGTCTTCTTGGCGCTGGTGATCACCACCCCGGTGACCGAGTCCTTTTCGGCGACAAGGCGTTCCACCGCCTTGTTCATGGACTCCTTGTAGTGCTCGTTCATCACGTTGGCCGACCCGGTCGGGTCGTCCAGCGTCAGGGTGACGATGCCGTCGGCGTCTTTGTCCCACTGAATGGTGTTCTCTGCCATGTGCTTAAACCCTCTCGATGATCGTCGCGACGCCCATGCCGCCGCCGATGCACAGCGTGACCACCGCGCGGCGGGCGTTGCGGCGCTCGAGCTCGTCGACCATGGTGCCCAGGATCATGGCGCCGGTGGCGCCCAGCGGGTGGCCCATCGCGATGGCGCCGCCGTTGACGTTGAGCTTCTCGTCGGGGATGTTGAGGTCCTTCTGGAACTTCAGGACGACCGACGCGAACGCCTCGTTCAGCTCGAACAGGTCGATGTCGTCGACGGTCAGCCCGGCCCGGTCGAGCACCTTCTGGGTGGCCGGCGTCGGGCCGGTGAGCATGATGGTCGGGTCGGCGCCGGTGGTCGCGGTGGCGACGATGCGCGCGCGCGGCGTCAGGCCCTGCGAGGCGCCTGCCTTCTCGTTACCGATCAGCACCAGCGCGGCGCCGTCGACGATGCCCGAGCTGTTGCCGCCGGTGTGGACGTGGTTGATCTTCTCGACCCAGTGATACTTCTGCAGCGCCACGTCGTCGAAGCCGGCCATGTCGGCCAGTCCCTGGAAGGCGGGCTTCAGTTTGGCCAGGCCCTCCATGGTGGTGTCGGGCCGCATGTGCTCGTCGTGGTCGAGGATCAGCAGGCCGTTCTGGTCGCGGACCGGCACCACGGACTTGGCGAAGTAACCGCCCGACCACGCCGCGGCCGCCAGCTCCTGCGACCGCAGCGCGTAGGCGTCCACGTCCTCGCGGGAGAAGCCCTCGATGGTCGCGATCAGGTCGGCGCCGATGCCCTGCGGGACGATGTAGGCGTCGTAGGAGGTGGCCGGGTCGGCCATCATCGCACCGCCGTCGGAGCCCATCGGCACGCGGCTCATCGACTCCACCCCACCGGCGAGCACCAGGTCGTCCCAGCCGGAGCGGACCTTCTGCGCGGCGGTGTTCACGGCCTCGAGCCCGGAGGCGCAGAAGCGGTTGAGCTGCACACCGCCGACCGTGTCGGGCATCCCGGCCGCGATCACCGCGGTGCGCGCGATGTCGCCGCCCTGGTCGCCCACGGGCGAAACGCACCCCAATACGACGTCGCTGATCAGGTTCTCGTCCAGGTCGGGGTGGCGCTTGCGCAGCTCCTCGATGAGGCCGACGACCAGGTTCAGCGGCTTGACCTCGGTCAGCGAGCCGTTCTTCTGCTTGCCGCGCGGCGTGCGGATCGCCTCGTAGACGAAGGCTTCTTCGGACATGTCGGCTTCCTCTTCACAAATGGGAGTGTTGGACCGGATAACACCCTAAACCAACCTGTTGGTTGGGAGTAATGGCGCTGGTCCGAACGCCCGAATGTGCGGCCAGCCGCACGCTCGGCGCCGAACGTGCGGCCAGCCGCACGCTCGGTGGGAGCGCCCGCCCTAAGCTCAACCCCCATGACGGTGTCGCGACTGCGGCCGTACGCCACGACGGTGTTCGCCGAGATGTCGGCGCTGGCCGCGCGGATCGGCGCGGTGAACCTCGGCCAGGGCTTTCCCGACGAGGACGGGCCGCCGGCGTTGCTGAAGGCCGCGCAAGACGCCATCGCCGCCGGCGCCAACCAATACCCGCCCGGGACAGGGATCGCGCCGCTGCGCCAGGCCGTCGCCGCCCAGCGCCGCCGGCACTTCGGCATCGAATACGACCCCGACACCGAGGTGCTGGTGACCGTCGGCGCCACCGAAGCCATCGCCGCGGCGGTGATCGGCCTGGTCGAGCCGGGCTCCGAAGTGATCCTCATCGAACCCTTCTACGACTCCTACTCCCCGGTGGTGGCGATGGCCGGCGCGCAGCGGGTCGCGGTGCCGCTGGTCCCCGACGGGCGCGGCTTTGCCCTCGACGCCGACGCCCTGCGCCGCGCGGTCACGCCGAAGACCCGCGCGCTGATCGTCAACACCCCGCACAACCCGACCGGCACGGTGCTCGGCGCGACCGAGCTGGCGGCCATCGCGGAGATCGCGGTGGCCGCCGACCTGTTGGTGATCACCGACGAGGTGTATGAGCACCTGGTGTTCGACGGCCCCGGCGGCAAGAAGCATCTGCCGCTGGCCGGCTTCGACGGCATGGCCGAGCGCACGATCACCATTTCCAGCGCGGCCAAGATGTTCAACTGCACCGGGTGGAAGATCGGATGGGCTTGCGGCCCAGCGCAACTCATCACGGGGCTGCGCGCGGCCAAGCAGTACCTGAGCTACGTCGGCGGCGCGCCGTTTCAGCCCGCCGTGGCCCTCGCGCTGGACACCGAGGATGCCTGGGTGGCCGACCTGCGCCGCTCGTTGCAGTCCCGCCGCGATCGGCTGGCCGCGGGACTGACCGAGATCGGCTTCGCGGTGCACGACAGCGACGGCAGTTATTTCCTGTGCGCCGACCCGCGCCCGCTCGGGTACGACGACAGCACGGCGTTCTGCGCGGCACTGCCGGAGAAGGTCGGGGTGGCGGCGATCCCGATGTCGGCGTTCTGCGACCCCGCGGCGCCCTATCTGGACGTGTGGAATCACTTGGTGCGCTTTACCTTCTGCAAACGCGACGCCACCCTCGACGAGGCGATCAGGCGACTCGGCGCGCTGCGGAACGCGTCCGCTACCTAGCCGAATCCCGCATCACGCGCGTCCGAAGCCCCTCGAGCGCCGCGTGCAGGATCTTCTTGCGAGCCCGGTTGACCCAGAACTCCGGCAGCGGCGCCCACGGCTCGACGGTGATGGCGAACCGCACCCTCGTCCTGTCCTCACCCTCGCGGGTCAGGTTGTACTCGCCGTGCTGGCCGCGCTGCTGGGCCGTCTTGCGCGCGTCCCACACCATCCAGTCGGGGCCCCAGTGGTATTCGAGCAGTTCCGTGTCGTGGATGCCGGTCACCGCGATGGTGACCTTGACGTGGTGCGGCCGGCCGTCGGGATGCTTGTCGATGACTTCGACCCGCTTGTGCACCGACGACCACGACGGCACGGCGTCCATGTCGGCGAGCGCCTCCATGATCGCTTCCGGGGGCGCGTCGATGACGATTTCCGACGATGCTTGTACGGCCACTGCTTCAAAATTAGCAATCGCGGTCGCGCCCGGAACCCCTAAACGCCAACTAGGCCGGCCCGCCCGAATTCGCGCCGCCCACCACGAGGTCGGTCAGCCCCTTCACCGACGCGTTGAGCACCTTCTCGGTCGCCCGCTTGACGACGAAACCCGGGATGGGCCCGGCCGGTTCGACGGTGATGTCGAAACGCACCCGGGTCTGGTCGACGCCCTCGGGTTTGATGTTGTACTCGATGTGCTGGCCGTGCTGCTGCGCGGTCCCCTTGGCGTCGTAGACCACCCAGTCGGGTCCCCAGTGGTATTCCAGGACCTCTTTGTCGACGAGCCCCAGGATCTTGATCGTGGCCCTGACGTGGTGGGGCCGGCCGTCGGGATAGCGGTCGAGGACTTCGACCTGCCTGTGCAGCGGCGACCACGATGACAACAGGCCGACATCTGTCAGCGCCTCCATGACCACTTCTGGCGGCGCGTCGACGACAAACTCTCGTGATGCTTTTACGGCCACTGAGAACAAACTAACCCCAACGGCCTGCGCCCGCGTGGTGTTTCGCCGTATATTCTTAACTACCAGCCGATTTCGGTGAGCGAAGTAGTCGTCGCCGGCGGCGGTCCGACCGGGCCGCCCGGCGTCCGGGAGAAACGCGGCGCCGGGGCGGCCTGCTGGACGCCGTGGGCGGTGATCAACGTCGACCGCGCGTTCAGGTGCTCGTTGGCGGCGGCCTCGGCCCAGGTCAGCACCGGGGTGACGCACGCGTCAGTGCCGGCGAAGATGTCGGTCCACTCCTGGCGGGTCCGGCTGGCGAACCGGGTTGCGAAGACGTCGTACATCGTTGGGTACGAACCGATGTCGAGTTGGCCGGGCACCTCATCGGGTGACAGGCCGAGCCCGCTCAGCAGCGCCGCGAAGAATTGCGGTTCGATGGCGCCGACGGCCATGTACTTGCCGTCGGAGGTCTCGTAGCACCGGTAGAACGGGGCGCCGCCGTCGAGCAGGAACGACTCGCGCTCGTCGCGCAGCGCGCCCGTCGACTTCATCGTCCACATCATCTGGGCGAGCAGGCTGACCCCGTCGACCATCGCGGCGTCCACGACCTGACCCTTGCCCGAGCGCTCGCGTTCGTACAGCGCGACCGCGATCCCCAGCAGCACCAGCATCGAGCCGCCGCCGAAGTCGGCGACCAGGTTCAACGGCGGTATCGGCGGCCGATCCCGGTAGCCCAGCGCCGAGAGCGCGCCGGTCTGCGACAGGTAGTTGATGTCGTGGCCGGCCGTCTGGGCCACCGGCCCGTCCTGCCCCCAGCCGGTCATCCGCGCGAAGATCAGCCGCGGATTGACCGCCGCGCAGTCGTCGGGACCGATGCCGAGCCGCTCGCAGGTGCCGGGCCGGAAGCAGTCGAGCAGCACGTCGGCCTTGGCGGCCAGGTCCAACAGCGCCGCGGGCTGGGCCTTGACGTCCAGGTCGACGATGCGCTTTCCCCGGTGCAGCAGGTCGCGGTCCTCGGGCGGCATCGTGAGGCCGCCCGGACGACGCACCCGCACCACGTCGGCGCCGAGGTCGGCGAGCATCATGCCCGCGTGCGGGCCCGGCCCGATGCCGCCGAGTTCGATCACCCGCACCCCGGCCAGCGGTCCCGCGCCGGTCACCGGGTCAGTTGCCCTTCTTCACCTGCAGCACCCGCTCGCGCAGCGCCTTGGTGGCCGAATCGATCGTCCCCTTGACGGCGCGCTTGAGGACGAAGCCGGGCAGCGGAACGTTGGGGTCGACGGTGATCTCCATCTTGACCAGCGTCGAGTCGCCCTTGGGGACCAGGGTGTACTTGCCGTCCTGGGACTTCTGCTGCCCGGAGCTGACCAACGTCCAGCTCACCTCGTTGCCGCTCCAGGTGTAGGCCACCACCTGTTCGTCGGTGATGCCCGCCGTCCTGACCTTCATCTTGACCTTGCTGGGCCGACCGTCGTCGCCGGTCTCGAGGATCTCGGCGCTTTGGTGGGGGTCCGACCATTCGGGCATCGCTTCGAAGTCGGCGATGACTTCCAAGATCTCCTCGGGACTGGCTTCGATGACGATGTCACGGGATTCTTTGATTGCCATGGCCCGCACGATAGGCGAAGTGCCGTGTCGGCGGGAATGGTTTCGGCCGGGCGTACCGTCGTGTTTGTGACTGATCCCGTCTACACCGTCGGTGACTACCTGCTGGACCGCCTCGCCGAACTCGGCGTCTCCGAGATCTTCGGCGTCCCCGGCGACTACAACCTGGCGTTCTTAGACCACATCGTCGCCCACCCGACCATCCGCTGGGTGGGCAGCGCCAACGAGCTCAACGCCGGCTACGCCGCCGACGGCTACGGGCGGCTGCGCGGAATGTCCGCTGTGGTAACGACATTCGGGGTCGGCGAGCTCTCGGCGGCCAACGCGATCGCGGGCAGCTACGCCGAGCACGTGCCGGTCGTGCACATCGTCGGCGGCCCGTCGAAGGACGCGCAGGGCACCAGGCGCGCGCTGCACCATTCGCTCGGCGACGGTGATTTCGAGCACTTCTTCCGGATCAGCCGCGAAATCACCTGCGCCCAGGCCAATCTCATGCCGGCCACGGCGTGCCGGGAGATCGACCGGGTGCTGTCGGAGGTGCGCGAACACAAGCGGCCCGGCTACATCCTGCTGTCCACCGACGTCGCGCGCTTTCCCACCGAACCGCCGGAGGCGCCGCTGCCGCGCTACAGCGGCGGCACCAGCCCCCGCGCGCTGTCGCTGTTCGTCGACGCCGCCACCGAGCTGATCGGTGAGCACCAGCTGACCGTGCTGGCCGACTTGCTGGTACACCGCCTGCAGGCCGTCAAAGAACTCGAGGCGCTGCTCGCGGCCGACGTGGTACCGCACGCCACGCTGATGTGGGGAAAGAGCCTGCTCGACGAGAGCTCCCCGAACTTTCTGGGGATCTACGCGGGCGCGGCGAGCGCCGATCGGGTGCGCACCGCGATCGAGGAGGCCTCGGTGCTGGTGACGGCGGGGGTGGTGTTCACCGACATGGTCAGCGGCTTCTTCAGCCAGCGAATCGACCCGGCGCGGACGATCGACGTCGGGCAGTACCAAAGCAGCGTGGCCGGCGAGGTTTTCGCGCCGCTGGAGATGGGCGCCGCCCTGGAGGCGCTGGCCACCATCCTGGTCCGGCGGGGGATCACCTCACCGCCGGTGGCGGCGCCGCCCGCCGCGCCGTTGCCCCCGGCCCCAGCGCGCGATCAACCGCTCACCCAGCAGATGGTGTGGGACCGGCTGTGCGTAGCGCTCACGCCCGGCAACGTGGTGCTCGCCGATCAGGGCACGTCGTTTTACGGCATGGCCGATCACCGGCTGCCGCAGGGCGTCACCTTCATCGGCCAACCCCTCTGGGGCTCAATCGGTTACACGCTGCCGGCGGCGGTCGGCGCCGCGGTCGCCCACCCCGACCGCAGGACGGTGCTGCTGATCGGCGACGGCGCCGCGCAGCTGACCGTCCAAGAACTCGGCACCTTCTCCCGCGAGGGACTGTCCCCCGTCATCGTCGTCGTCAACAACGACGGCTACACCGTGGAGCGGGCGATCCACGGAGAAACGGCCCCCTACAACGACATTGCGAGTTGGAAATGGACCGATGTCCCCCACGCGCTGGGGGTGACCGAGCACCTGACGTTCCGGGCGCAGACCTACGGCGAACTCGACGACGCGTTCACCGCCGCCGCCCAGCACCAGGACCGCATGGTGTTCGTCGAGGTGGTGTTGCCGCGGCTGGAGATCCCGCACCTGTTGGGCCAGCTCGTCGGATCCATGTCACCCACCGCTGCCGCCCGCCGCTGAAGCGCCGTTATCCCTCGATGCGCATCATGTCGAAGAACCGGCCGACGAACAGCGGCGGGTAGGCGCCGACGCCGGCGCCCGACATCCACGGCGCCGCGGAGTCGGGGTGGTCGATCCACTGCCGGGCGCCCTCCTCGTCGGGAAACTCCTGCAGGATCAGCACCTCGTGCTCGTCGTCGAAAGCCTGGAAAACCCACGTCTTCCGGATGCCGGCCGCGGTGAACCTGCCCATCGCCGAGCGAACCTCGGCGGTCAGGGTCGCCACGTCGTCGACCGACGCGATCGCCGACACCACGACGCCGGGCGCCCCCGGGACCGGCGGCGGCTGCGGAACGAAGCGGTCGATGATCTCGCCGGCGAAGACGGCCGGGATGTCCTCGACGCCTGCGGCGTCGAACCAGTCGAAGAAGACGCGGGAGCGCAACAACTCCACGATGGGCTCGCGGCTGTGCACCCCGATCATCACCAGCACGCGCCCGTGGTCGTGGGTGGACGTGTACACCAGGACGTGGTGCGCGCCGATATCGGCGAGGGCGGCCTTGTTGCGCTCGAGCAGGGGCCACACCCGGGTGGGATCCGGGACGCGATAATCCGATGCGATCACCATCGAGTGGATGTCGCCTGTGCTCAACGAAGCCGGTCCTTCATCACTTTCCCCGTCGCGTTGAGTGGGAGTGAATCAAGGAACTGTACCGCGCGCGGCACTTTGAAGCCCGCCATGCGGTCACGACACCAGGCGATCAATTCTTCGGCGCTGACGGTGTCTTGGCGGCCGTTGAGCACCACGAAGGCCTTGCCGACCTGCCCGAGCCGCTCGTCGGGAACACCGATGACCGCCGCCTGCGCGACGGCGGGGTGGTTCATCAGGAAGCCCTCGATCTCGGCGGGATACGCGTTGAATCCGCCGACGATGAACATGTCCTTCTTGCGGCCGACGATGCGCAGGCGGCCCGCGTCGTCGAGGTTGCCCAGGTCCCCGGTGTGCAGCCAGCCGTCGGCATCGATCGCCTCGGCGGTCCCGGCGGGATCGTCGAGATAACCCTGCATGACGCCGTACCCGCGGGCGAGCACCTCGCCGTCGCCGGCGATGCGCACCTCGACGCCCTCGCAGGGCAGGCCCGCGGTGGTGGCGACGTCCTCGAAGGAGTCGCCGGGCCGGGACAGGGTCACGTTGCCGGCCTCGGTGAGCCCGTAGCCGGTCATCAGCGTCTGGAACGGCAATTCACCGTGGATGCGACGGACCAGTTCGACGGGGATGTCGGCGGCGCCGGTCACCCCCGCGCGCAACGTCGACAGCTTGGTTTTGTCGGCGACGGTCAGCAGCGAGTGGTACAGCGTCGGTGGGCCGGGCAGCATCGTGATGCGTTCCCGCCCAATGAGATCCACCACCGCGTCGACGTCGAATACCGCGACCGGCAGCATCGTCGCGCCGCGCAGAAACGACGTGATGAGTCCCGCCTTCAGGCCGAAGGTGTGGAAGTACGGGTTGATCTGCAGGTAGCGGTCGCCCTCGCGCAGATCGGCGAGCGTCGCCCATTCCTCGTACATCCGCAGGGTCTGCCGGTGGTTCATCATCGCGCCCTTCGGGCGGCCGGTCGTGCCCGAGGTGAAGATGATGTCCGAGACGTCGGTGCCGCTCATCGCCCGCTCGAACGGGGAACCGCTGGAAAGGAAGTCGGACTTCAGGTCGATCACCGGGACGCCGGCGGGCGCGACGTAATCTTGGCCGAGAAATCCCTTCTGCACCAGCACGGCCTTGGCCCCGCTGCGCGTGATGACGTCGCCGGCTTCCTGCGTCTTGAACCGGGTGTTGACCGGCACCAGCACGCCGCCCGCGGTGAGCAATCCGAACGCCGCGATGATCCACTCGGCCGAGTTGGGCGCCCAGATCGCGACGCGTTCGCCCTTGCCGATGCCGAGTTCGGCGAAAGCCCCTGCGGCACGGCGTATCCGGTGCACCAGTTCGGCGAAGGTGAGGCGCAGCGGACCGTCGACGACCGCCTCCGCGTCGCCGAAGCGGTCCGCCGCGCTCAAGACCATCTCGGGGATGGTCTCCCACCGCGGGCTATATGTCACACCGTGACGAGTCGACCGAGGTTGCCGCCCATGATCTTTGCCTGGTCCTCGACGGACAGGTGCGACAGCGCGTTGACGTAGTAGGTCGGCTCCGCCAGCCCCTCGGGGTGCGGCCAGTCCGAGCCGTACAACACCTGGTCCACGCCGACGAGGTTGACCAGGTCGTCGATGCCGTCCTCGAAGAACGGGCTCACATGGATGCGGCTCTTGACCATCTCCACCGGGTCGCTCGGGAACACTTCCGGGGCCTTGCGGAAGACCTCGGCCAGGCCGTCCAGCAGCGGGGTCATCCACTTCGACCCGGCCTCGACGATCGCGACCTTCAGCTTGGGGTGACGGTAGAGCGCGCCGTGGATCACCCACGAGCCCACCGCATCCTGGATCGGCCGCCACTCGTTGAGGATGCCCATCGCATTGGTCTGGAACGGCAGCATCTCCTGTTCGGCACCGTCCCATTCCGAGGTGTACCGGGAGTAGCCGCTGTCGCTGGAGTGCATGCCGACCAGGACGTCGTGCTCGACGACCCGCTCCCAGAACGGGTCGAACTCGGGCACCGCGAACGACCGCGGACCGCGGAAGCCGGGGACGGGAGCCGGACGGATCAAAATCGCGCGAGCACCGCGCTTGACGGCCCATTCCAGCTCCTCGATCGCCTTCTCGACGATCGGCAGGGTGATGACCGGGGTGGTGAAGATCCGGTTCTGGTAGTTGAAGCCCCAGACCTCGTCCAGCCACTCGTTCAGCGCGTGGATCAGGACGTGGACCGCGACCGGGTCGTCGCGCAGTCGTTCCTCGAGCAGGCTGGCCAGCGTCGGGAACATCAGGGTGCGGTCCAGACCCAGCTCGTTCATCTTCTCCAGGCGCGGGCCGGGCTCGAAGAACGCCGGGATCGCGCGCATCGGCTCACCGAACAGCTCGCGCTTGGACTTGCCGTCCGGGTTGCCGTACTTGAAGTACTCCTCCCACGCGCCCGGCCGGGCGACGACCTCGAAGGTCGGGTTGGGAATGTAGTTGCTGATGTGGCCGCGGATCGCGATCTTGGTGCGCCCGTTGATCTGCACGTACTGAACGAAGTCCTTGTACTCCTTGGGCAGGAACTTGGTCAGCGCCTCCGGCGGCTCGTAGAGGTGGTTATCCGCATCAAAGATTGGAAACGGGACGTCTTCCCGGTGTGACAACTGGCCCATGAGATCCTCCTTCGCGATTTGTGAGAATACTATTCTCTACGGGTGCCTAACCGCAACGTGGCCCGGCTCAGCCCGGTTCGGAGCCCGGTTCGGAGCCGTCAGCACGTAACGACGATCTTGAACGTGGCGCTCGCCGGTTCACCTGGCTTGTCGGTCTGGTAGCCGCTGGCGGTGCCGCTGACGGTGAATTTGTCACCGGTCATGCTCATGTCGGCGTTGGGACCGTCACCCCGGGAGTACATACCGGTGAACCCACCGACGTTCCGGATGTGCACAGACTGGGCGATCGCTGGTTGCGCATTCTCGTCGACGACGACGTTTGCCCCGGAGAAATTGCTGCCGATGTCAATCGTCCGAGTCCACTCCAGCTGACCGCACTTGACGATGTGAAAGCTTTTCTCGTTACCGTTCACGGTGACCGATGCCGTGCTGGCGAGTTGGGCCGGCGGCCGCGACGTGCATGCGCCGAGCAGGGCCACGGCGAGCGCCGCGGCGGCGGCCACCATTCGACTCCGCACCGAGTCACCTCCATCCCGCCGGCGGCATCACCCGGCCTGCAGCGATGATGTTATTCTCGCGAAAAGAGAATGCCAATATCCGGGTTCTTGTCGAGGAGCGCTACGCACATGGTGGACCTAGAGTTCGACGGTCTCGTTGCGGGGCTGGCGGTCCTCACCATCGATCGCCCCCACGCTCGCAACGCCATCGCGCCGGACACCATGGACCAGCTGGAGAAAGCGCTCGATGCGGCGGCGGGCGCCGAAGCGCTGGTGATCAAGGGGGCCGGAGATCGCGCTTTCGTATCCGGCGGTGACCTCAAGGAGTTGAGCGCGCTGCGGACCGAGGAGGACGCCGCGGCGATGGCACGGCGGATGCGGTCCATCTGCGACCAACTGGCAGATTTCCCCGCCCCCGTCATCGCCGCACTCAACGGCCACGCGTTCGGCGGCGGCGCCGAAGTCGCCGTCGCCGCCGACATCAGGGTGGCGGCCGACGACATCAAAATCGCCTTCAACCAAGTGCAACTGGAGATCATGCCGGCCTGGGGCGGCGCCGAGCGACTGGCCGCGCTGGTCGGAAAGAGCAGGGCGCTGCTGCTGGCCGGTTCGGGAACCGCCCTCAGCGCGTTTGAAGCCGAGCGGATCGGCTTGGTGGACCGGGTGTTGCCTCGCGACGTCTTCGACTCGCCGGACGACGGATGGCGAGCTGTCGCGAGGTCGCTGGCCCGCCGCCCGGCGACCGAGATAAAGCGCGTAATCCGCGGAGTTTCCCCTGATGAGGCGATAGCATCCTTTGCACGGCTGTGGGTGGCCGACCCGCACTGGCAGGCCGCAGAACGTGTGATGAACCGCAACACCAAGCCGCGCCCGGCGGCCGGAGGAGCGTCATGACGATGAATATCAAGGCAGTGACAGGCGCCGGATCGATTGTGTCGTTGGTTTCGTTGCTAACAGCATCGGGCGTACTGGTGGGCAGCGGACGGGCACATGCCGATGACCCGGTCATGCATCACGTCAAGTACACGGTCACGGCGCAGAATCCGATCTACACCGATATCTATTACCTGGATCATGAGCCGGCAAAGTTCGCGGATTACAGCCACAACCCCTACTCGTTCACGCCGCACGTCGACGTCGACCTCGGGCCGGGCAAGGCGTGGACGTACGAGCTGGACCTGTCAAAACCCGACGTGTATGCGATGGTCGTGGCGAGCACGGGTACGGAACCCGGGGCGCCGAACCTTCATTGCGACTTGGCGGTGGACGGGACCGTCGTCGTATCCAAGGACGGACCCAAAGGCGTGCTTTGCTCGCTGCGAACCTGGTGAACCACCCACGCCTCCGGTATGTCCGCGACGGGCTTCGGCTCGCCTTCCAGGCGGCGCAGGTAGGTTTCGACCAGCTCCAGGGTTTCGGCGTGACCGCCGGAGATGCCGACCGCCCGCTCGAGCACCAAAAATCGGGACAGGCTGGTCATCAGGACCGTCCAGACCACCGGCGGCACGTCCTCGCGCCCCACGCCGTAGCGCTGCAGCGCGGCGGTCATCGCATCGCGTTGTTCCGCGCGGAAACGTTCGGCGTAGTAAGCGATTTCGGCCCGCATCTCCTTGCGGTGATTGGCCAGCGCCATGAATTCCATCGAGATTCGGGTGAACCCAGGATCGGTGCCGAATCGCCACAGCGCCCACAGCGGCTGCTCCGATTGCAGCGCCTGCGCCTGCACCTGCAGGCCCTCTTCGGCGCGGCGGCGGAAGACCTCGAGGAACAGCTCGTCCATGGTGCGGAAGTAGTAGTGCACGAGTTGAGGCTTCAGACCCGCGCGCCCGGCGAGCCGGCGCGACGTCACCGCGGCGTAGCCCTCCTCGAGCATCAGCTGCTCGGCCGCGTCGAGCAGCAGGCCGCGATTCTTCGCGTCGGGCGCCCCGATCCTGCGAGCCACGGAAGCCGGTGCCATGGCTTCACCCCATCCTCTCTGCGCAGCCGTGCCGACCACACGGATCGTATCGTGGCACGGCCTCGCGGCCTTGACCACGACATTACCGCCATGCTAAGCAGGTGCTCAGCACATTTTCTCGATCGCGAGATCGGGCGGCGATAACGCTTGCCGCCGAACACCACCGGTAAACCCAGCCCAGGGAGACGCAATCCGATGAGCGACTACGCCTCGATCGACTTCTTCACCGATCAGTCTCTGGTCCCCGATCCGCATCCGTATTTCGACTACCTGCGCAGCCAAAACCCGGTGCTGCGCCTGCCGCACTACGGCGTCGTCGCGATCACCGGCTACGAGGAGGCCACCGAGGTCTACAAGGACCCCGACACGTTCTCGAACATCGTCGCGCTGGGCGGGCCGTTCCCCCCGCTGCCGTTTGCGCCCGAGGGCGACGACATCAGCCCACAGATCGACGCGCACCGCAGTTCGTTTCCGATGTTCGAGCACATGGTCACCATGGATCCACCGGACCACACGCGCGCCCGATCCGTGCTGTCCAAGCTGCTGACCCCGAGCCGGCTGAAGCAGAACGAGGAGTTCATGTGGCGCCTCGCCGACCGCCAGCTCGACGAGTTCCTGGAAAACGGTGAGTGCGAGTTCATCGCCGAATACTCCAAACCCTTTGCCACGCTGGTGATTGCCGACCTGCTCGGCGTCCCCGAGGAAGACCACACGCAGTTCCGCACCGTCTTGGGCGCCGACCGTCCCGGCGCGCGGGTGGGAGCACTGGACCACGAGTCGGTCGGCATCAACCCGCTGGAGTGGCTCGACGAGAAGTTCTGCGCCTACATCGAAGACCGGCGCCGCGAGCCGCGCAACGACGTGCTGACCTCCTTGGCGAGCGCGAAGTACCCGGACGGGTCGACGCCCCCGGTCATCGAGGTGGTGCGCTCGGCGACGTTCCTGTTCGCCGCCGGGCAGGAGACCACCGCCAAGCTGCTCAGCGCAGCCCTGCAGGTCATCGGCGACCGGCCCGACATCCAGCAGCAGCTGCGTGACGACCGCAGCCTGATCCCGAACTTCATCGAAGAATCGCTGCGCATGGAGAGCCCGGTCAAGAGCGACTCGCGGCTGGCCCGCAAGGCCGCCCGCATCGGCGGCGTCGACATCCCCGCCGGCACCGTGGTGATGATCTTGCCCGGGGCCGCCAACCGCGACCCGCGCCGCTTCGAGAACCCGCACCAGTTCGACATCAACCGCAAGAACGTGCGCGAGCACATGGCCTTCGCCCGCGGCGTGCACTCCTGCCCCGGAGGACCGCTCGCCCGCGTCGAAGGCCGTGTCTCGATCGAGCGGCTCCTGGATCGGATGTCGCACATCGAGATTGACGAGGGCCACCACGGCCCCAGCGCCGAGCGGCACTACAACTACGAGCCGACGTACATCTTGCGGGGTCTCAGCGAACTGCATCTGACGTTCACGACCGCCGACTCCGTCGCGCCGGTGGGGTGAATCAGATCGTCATCCCGACGAAGTAGCAGCCGAGCAGGGCGGCG
Organism: Mycobacterium sp. NGS63; assembly: GCF_059812295.1. Lineage (NCBI taxonomy): Bacteria > Bacillati > Actinomycetota > Actinomycetes > Mycobacteriales > Mycobacteriaceae > Mycobacterium > Mycobacterium sp. NGS63. The sequence goes on along the minus strand of NZ_JCALCJ010000003.1, from coordinate 614,491 downwards.
GCCATGATCACCACCCAGGCATCGGTAAGGCGGCACAGCAGGGCGGGGGCCTGCCGGACCTCCATAAATTCGCGAAAAATGATGCGCACCTTGATCAGTGCGATCACGATGACGCTCGACGTGACGATCGCGTCCGATCTCAGCAACCCGGAATGGTCCTGTGCCGAGTGGTCGATCCATAGATAGCCGAGCGTGAGCGAGGCCAGGATCACCCACACCACCAGCAGCCGTTTGTTGAATTTGATGGCGATCACCTCACCACGTAGAGCAACGCAAAGATGAGCACCCACAAGAAATCGACGGTGTGCCAATAGGTGGCGCACGTTTCCACCAGCTCCTGCGAACGGCGCGCCGGGCTGCGCAGTTGGTAGACGACCACACCGAGGGCGACGAAGCCGATCAGCAGGTGGACGAAATGGATCCCGGTGAGAAAGATGTAGTAGCCGAAGAAGTCGTTGCTTTCCAGGCCATTTCCCATGTGCACCAACCGGGCCCACTCAAACACCTTGAAGAACAGGAAGAGCGCGGCGAAGGCGGCCGTGATGTACACATCGCGCAGCGCCGCCTGGTAGGCGCCGGCCCGGGCCGACTGCACGCACCGCGCCACCGACCACGAGCTCAGCAGCAGGACGAGGGTGTTGAGAACCCCGACGCGCAGATCCAGCTGCGCCTGCGAGTGCAGGAAGAGCTCGGGGCTGCGGGCGCGGTAGAACAGGTAGAAGCCGAAATATGCGGTGAATATCAGCGTCTCGAACAGCACGAAGGCCCACATGTCCGGCTGGCCGGGTACGGCGCGACTTTTCCGATCGGTGAGGTCCGTCATTGGGCGGCCGCCTCTTTGCGGGTCAGGGGCAGCGGCCCGGTGCCGAAGTCTTCGCGACGGATCATCTGGAACAGCATGACGATGAAAGTGACTTGGTAGACGCCGAACACGACCATGTCCAGCCACCAGGCGATCTGACCGTTCCACGCCCACACGCCGCGCCGGAAGATCCAGCACGGTGACACGACGACCTCGGTCAACGCGTTGCACAGGTTGAGGTAGCCGAACCATTTGGGAAAGACCCGATTCTTGTCGAGCAGAATCGCGACCATCCAGATCAGCGAGCCGATCAGGAAAACCCCCATGGTGCCGTCGAAGGACAGGAAGGCGAAGTCGTACAGCCAACCAATCGCTTCGGGGTTTCGCTGCGGTCGCAGCGTGCCGACGATCAGCGCGATACAGAGCAGCAGCATTCCGGGAACCGCGCTGAGCGAGTAGATGATCAGATACGAATAGCCGAACGCGGGGCTGACGGACATGCGTCGCATCGAATACGCGATCAGGGCGTTGTTGATCGCGATCATGCCGCTGATGGCGAAAATGACGCCGAAGCCAAAGGGAATCCCGAGGTGGCGTTCGGAGAACCAGTGGACCTGCGTCGCCAGGTCCCAGGTGGGCTGCGGCGGCGGCTGCACCTGCGCCACGATGAAGAACATCGGGAAGAAAATGTTGTAGAACACGACGAGTGTCCACCACGCCAACCAGAGCTCGCGCTTGGGGTTGTGCCGCAGATGCCAGGCGACGCGCCGATGCAGGGGTCCGGGCGGCGGCGTCGCCGGGGAGGTCGGCGGTGTGATCACCGCGCTCATGCGCCCACCAGTTCTTCGCCGCGCCTGCGGTTCTCGGCGCGCTCGCGATAGACGGCCTGCCCCAAGACGACGCCCATCACGACTATCCAGACCGCGATGGCAACGTTTTTCACCCAGAAGGACAAGAACCCGTCCCACGCCAGCGGCCCGGTCAATGACACGCCGACGAAGGCAGCCGGCACCAGCGCGGCCGCCACCACCAGGTTGAAGTGGGCCACCCAGCGGGAGAACACCGGGCGTGGCTGGTCGTCGAAATAGATTGCCAGGGAGAGAATTACGCTCTGCCCGATCAGGAACGGGACCAGGATGGTGAAGGTCATCCAGCCGAAATCGTTGAGCAACTGTGTCAGCTCGGGGCTGCGTTCCGGACGGAAGGCGGCAAGCAGCCAGCAGACGTTGGCGACGAGAAAGAGCGTCGGGCCGCCGGCCACGCAACCCAGCATCGCGTAGGAGAAGATCGGCGTCCGATGCGCCATGCGGCGGATCTGCAGCACGATCAGCGCCAGGATCGGGACGAGGCACACGCCGAACCAGTTGAACACGATCATGCTGTACCGGATCTCCGGCAGGTGGGCCGGATCGCGATAGAACGCGGCAACTTGATCTGCCGGCATCGTGGGTGACATCGGCGGATTGAAGGGGGGAAACAGGAAGAAGGAGGCGATCCACAGGAGCAGCGCCACCGGCAACGTCCAGAGCAGGATCAGCTCGCCATTCGTCCGCCGCGGCGCGGTTCGCGCGGATCGGCGACCGCCCGCATCGCTGCTGCCGGCGTTGGACATCCGTACTCCTTCCCCGTGCCAAGTCGCCGCCCCAAACTCGGCTAGTGAGCGAAGCTAGCCGATCGGCTAGCCACGGTCAATACCGTCGTCTAGTCTCGGTGCGTGGGAACAGCGCGGCAGCCGGTCACCGGTAGGCAATTCTGGCTGATCCAGCACAGCGCGGCCCAGACGCGGGTACTCGATGCCGCGTTGGAGTTGTTCGCCACACACGGTGTCAGCGGTACGTCGCTACAGATGATCGCCGCCTCAATCGGTGTAACGAAAGCCGCTGTCTACCACCAATTCCGGACCAAAGAGCAGATCGTCATCGCCGTGACCGAACGCGAACTGGGCCGACTCGAAGCGGCGCTCGAGGAGGCCGAGGCATACGGCGACGGGCCTCAGGCACGAGATGCCTTGTTGGTCCGCGTGATTGAGATGGCCGTTCGCGACCGCCGGCTGGTGCGCACGCTGCAATTCGATCCCGTCGTCGTCCGATTGCTGGCCGAGCACAAGCCGTTCCAACTATTCATGGACCGTCTGTACCGGGTGCTGCTGAGCGATGCGGGTCTGGACGGGCGGATCGAGGCCGCCATGTTCTCCGGCGCACTCAGCACCGCGGTGATGCATCCGCTGGTTGCTGACATCGACGACGACACGTTGCTCGACCGGGTGACCGATTTGAGCCGGCGCCTGCTCGGCCTGCCTCGGCCAGGCCATGACTGACTCGCTTACGTGTCGGCGCGGATCCAGGTCAATACGCCGTCGTGGGCAAAACAGATCAGGAACAGGCCATCGGGCGCCTGCGCGACGTAGTTCTGGTAGTTCTGGCAGTTGGCGCCTTCGTCCTTGACTCCCGCCATTGGGGGTGACCGGAACCAGCGCGGCTGGTATCTCCTCGGGGAGCCGCAGAACATCAGCCGTCCGGGCTGCGAGGCGGGGGGAACGAAGCTGTCGTCGACACCGAACGCGTAGTAGGTGGTGTTGTCACACGGCTGGCCTAAAACCTGGTGCGGCATGATGCCGGGGGTGCAGGCGGGATAGTCGCAAACCGTCGGCCCGGCAAAGGATGGCGGCGCTGCTAGCACACCGGCGCCGAGCAACGCGGCAATCAGGGCCACGATCGATCGCACCCAATTACTCTGCCATATCGGGTAAGAAAATTCTCCTGGTTGGAGAAGGCGAATGTGGCTCAGTTTGAACTTCCCCGCCATGCGCAGCCCGCTCCATCCCACGCCCGCGTCAATGCCCGTCCCCGCGCGGCTGGTTGGCCAAATAACACTGCACCCGGGTAGCGGCATCGTGCGGCGGGACTCCCATCTCCACTAGCCGCTGAATTATTTGGGCGGCCGGCACAGCACCATCGAAATCCGTCCGGATCACGTGAACGCTCGGGAACCAAACATCTGCGCTTACCCCCGGCGGCGGCGGCTTCGTGTCGCCGCCTACGCAACGAACGTAGCCATCGATGCCGGTGTCCGCGTGTGCAGACGATGCCCCCATCAGAACGACCGGGGCGATCACCAGGACGGCGATGGCCGTGCCGACGGAACGGCGTCGATAGCCGCCGCGAATTACTCGGCGGCCGCCGCTGAGATCAAGGATCTGCATGGTGGTCTTCTCCCAAAATGTCAGGTAGCCACGTCGCACGTTGATCGCTTAACGCTACTCGAGTTCGCACTGGGCCACTACCGAGAAGTTCGTTGAAAGCAAAAACGATGTTCCAGCCAAATCAGCCAAAAGCCGGCTTTCACCCATCCACTGGCGAGCGACCATTTCCGCATGTAGGAGCCACGAAGGCAGCCTCCCGATCGGACCGTCGAGCCCACGCCGAGTGATAAGCTCCTTCTCCGTGCACGATCCGGAAAGCCCCGACGCCGACCATGGCGACGACCGGGCGGACGTGACCGATCTTGACGGACCACAGTCGCGCTCGGGGGTGCGCGCCGGCGCTGTGGCGCCGGTACCGGAAGTGGACGCAGAAGACGAAGTGGCCAAGGCCGAAGCGCGCGCGGAGGCGGCCCGGGCGCGCCTGGAAAGGCTGCGCGAGGCGGCCGAAACCGGGGACGCGGACGACGGCACCGCTTCCCGAGATGCCGAGCGGCGCCCCGCGAAGCGGGCCCGGCTACGACCACGGTTGCCGCGGCGTCCCAAGCGGCTGCGACGCCCGGGGTGGCTCCGGCGTCCGGGGCGGAAAACGATAGCTGCCGGCGTCGGCAGCGTGCTCGTCTGCGCGTGTATCGCCGCGTGCGGTTACATGCTGTGGCAGCACCACATCGCGGTGCATAAACGTCAGCTCGCCGCGGAGTTCACCACTGCCGCCCGGCAAGGAGTCACGGCGCTGATGTCGATTGACCCCGATCATGCCAAGGAGAGCGTTCAGCGCATGATCGATGCCTCGACCGGCGACCAAAAGAACCTGCTGTCGGCGATGTCGGTGTTCTTGGTCAAGAAGGCCGAGGAGTCGAAGGTCGGCACCAAGGTCACCGTGGAAGGCATCGCCGTCGAGTCGGTGAGCGACGATTCGGGGGTCGTGCTCGTGGCGGCCAAAACCGACCCCATTGGGCCGGATAACGCCAAACCGCCGCCGGCCTTGTTTCGGCTCAGCGTCAACATTGCCCGCGACGGCGGCCAACTCAAGATGTCGAAAGTTGATTTCCTGTCATGACTGTCGAGCGTGGCTCGTCGCTGGACGGCACCGAAGATGCGCTTGACGGCGTCGAGACTCCGGCTGTCGACGAGGGCGGGGGGCCACCCACCGGGGAGGAGTCGGCACGCTCGAGCCGGCCGGCGGCGATCCGGCGCCGGGCCCGCCGCTGTTTGGCGAGGTGGCGTTCGATGGTCGCGCCGACGTTGGTCGCTGCCGCCGTGGTCGTCACCGCCGGTGTGTACTTCATGCTGTACCGCCCGGATCAGCAGGTCGGCGACGCGGCGGCGCACCGGGCGATCCAGGCGGCGTCAGAGGGTGCGACGGCGGTCTTGTCGTATTCCTACGACCATTTGAACCGCGATTTCGACAACGCGAAATCACACCTCACCGGCGAATTTCTCGCCTATTACGGCAAATTCACCGACGATGTCGTCGCGCCGACGGCGCAGCAGGGACAACTGACGACGACCGCCAAGGTGGTCCGGGCCGCGGTTTCGGAATTGCATCCCGATTCGGCCGTCGTGCTGGTTTTCGTCGACCAGACCACGGCGAGCGTGAAAAAGAAAGATCCCGAGAAGACCCGGAGCAGCGTCCTGGTCACGCTGGCAAAGGTCAATGGTTCCTGGCTGATCGCGAAATTCGACCCGGCCGCATGAGTGCGGCAGATATTGTCCCAACCGTTTTCTGGTGAGCCGAAGCGGTGTAACGTCGTCGCTCAAGGACGCCGGAACCGACGGCGAAAAGGTGCCATAGGCACTGTCGGATTACGCGCTTCGAGGAGCACCTGATGCGTTCAGTCAAAACCCTCACCACCGCAACGCTGTTGGCGGCCACTGCATTCGCCGGTTTGGGCACGGCATCCACGGCCCAGGCAATAACCAAGGAAGACGTCGCCCTCAACGGGACTTTCCGCGCCACGTCCATCGGCGATTACGCCATGACCAACGATCAGTACCACGGCGAGCCGACGGTCTACCAAATATGGACCATCAGCTCGTCGTGCGTCTCAACCCAGGAATGCCATGGCACCGTGACCAGCGACCAGGGTTGGAGCGCACCTCTCTATATGAATGACGGGGAGATGTGGAAGGTGAAACGCGAAGTGCCGAACTGGGAACGGTGCGAGGACGGTACCGCGTTCAGCGGAGAGCAGACTCTGCTTTTCTACCCGGTGAACGACAATGGTGGGTATCAACTCGGGTCGCGGACCTTCGCCGGTAAGGACAAGACAGTCGGCCCAACCGGTGCCTGCGGCCAAAACCAGTGGCTCGATATCGCGATGCCGTTGCGTCTGGACCAGCTCTCCTGACCCGGCAGTCGTAAGCCTCTCGTAGCGTCATTGCCCGCCCGCTCGGGCCGCTTTGGTCCCAGCACGGATTCAGGTGGGCAGCATGTCCTTCCACGTCTTGGGCGCTTCCGGGGCAACGAGATCCGACTGCTGATACAACTTCCCGTCCGGACCGACATAACGACCGGTGCGCGGATCGTATTTCGCCACCGCGACCGACGGCGCGGGCTGAGAAGCGTTGGCCCCGAACGAGCTTGGCGCAGCCTGAGGCTGTCCACCATCGACCTGATCCGGCGGCGCGGGAGCGGCAGGTGGCGGCGGCGGCGGTGCGGGGAGTTCCCCCGCCGCGGGGACGTCGAGTGGCGCAAAAGCCGGGATATCAGCCGACATCGGCGACATCGGCGCCAGGCGCGGTCCCGAGGAAGGCACGGGGGGAACAGCGGCCCCGAGGGTGCCCGGTGGGGGATTTTCTCCCCGGGGCCCCACCGGTGCGCCGCGCGGCACCGCTCCCGGCGGCAGCGGCGTTCCCTCGAGCGGGCCGAAGATTCTGTCGTTGGCGGTGATCCGGTCATCGGGCGGGACGCCCTGGGCCAGCAGATTCGGATCCAGTGGATAGGGACCGAGGGTGTGCTGGCGCATCGCCAACGGCATAAACGGCTTGTCGCTGTTGCAGATTTCCACGGTAGGCGCACGCTTACCCGGGTGGCCCATGCACGGATAGTTGCGGGCACCGCGAACCGACATGGGTGAATCCTGCGGGAGTTTGCAATACAACCCGTCCGGTGTGTCGATGTCGCTGAGGTCGTCCGGGGATCGCCACGTGTTGGGCGGCATGAAGCCGACCGTGCAAATGGGCGGATCGTCGACCGTCGCCGCGAAGTCGCCGTAAGCCCTTCCGTCGGGATGGTTTTCACTCGCAGCGGCCTGCTCGATAGCAACCCCCGACGGCAGCAACACCAGCAGCTGCTCGAGCGAAGGATGGTAGGTGACGCCGATCTGCCCGATGGTGGTCAGGTTGGCAAGCAACACCGGCAGCGTCGGTTTGACTTGTTCGAGAAGCCGGGATGCTTCGTTGGCAGCGTCAGGACCGTTCTGCAGGATGGTGCGCCAGTGGGAATCGTTGTTCACCAACACATCCGAGATGCCGGCGAAGCTGCGTGCCCACGTTCTGATCGAATCGGTGGTGCGCGCCTGGGTATCCAGCAGCGGCCCGGTGTCTTCGGTGAGGGCTTTGGTGCGATCGACCACGCCGTTGGCGTCGTGGGACAGCGTCTTCGAGGAATCGATCAGCGACCCCAGGTCGTAGCCGGTGCCGTTGAAGCCCTGGAACGACTCGTCGAGCAACTGCCCGAGTTTGGTCTTCGGGATGCTTTGGACCAGGGCGTTGACCTGCTCGAGCATCGGCCCCACCGGTTGTGGAATCTTCGTGTCGCCCACGTGGATGGTGTCGCCGTTCTGCAAGTAAGGGGGCGAATCGGTTCTGGGCCGCAAGTCCACGTACTGCTCACCCACCGCGGAGACACTGAGCACAAACGCGCCGCACTGATCGGGAGGGCCCGGGCGCTCTGGACAGGCTTTCAGGTCTTTGGGGATCTTCGGTGAACTGCTAAGCCGCAGCGTCGCTTTGGCGCCCGTCGGCGTCAAACCCACCGAGGTGACCTTGCCGATCTGGACCCCACGGTAGGTCACGTTGGAAAACTGGTACAGGCCGCCGGTGGCCGGCAGTTCCAGCGTCACCGTCATCCGGCCGATGCCCAACAGCGTCGGTGCCTGGATATAGAAGAGGACCATCGCGATCACGCCGATGGTTCCGACGACCGTGAAAATCGCCAGCTGGATACGAACGAAGCGCGTCAGCATCTATCCACCCGCTCCCGTCGGTGGCGCCTCGTCCGACGGCGGCGTTTGACCAAGACCCGCGTCAGGCACCGGAGCCGCGGCGGGTGGTGGTCCGGGCAGTGGAGCCGCGGCCGGCGGAGGCCCGGGCAGGGGAGCCGCACCCGGCGGCGGCCCGGGCAGCGGCAGCGCATTGGGATCGACCCACGGTGGCCGCAGGGGGTTATGCAACGGATCGAGCGTGTAATTCATGCGGTACGGGTCCCCGGGCACCGGTGGCACGGGCATGTCCAGCTGGCCCCAGTGGGTCCCCAAGAACAGTCCCTTCTTGAGCCGTGGAATCGTGATGTCGAAATCGAAATGCAGGTTGAAGTAGTCGCCGCGGACCGCTCGGTCGACGAAGTTCTGGGTGAACGGGAACACGAAGCCCGCCGCAATCGCCGCGCCGAAGTCCGGGCCGACGTCGGCGAGCGCCCTGATGGTCGGCTCCAGGTTTTTGAGATTCTTGACCAGGTCGGCCTGGGCGTCGTTGACCAGCCTGTTGGCGGTGTTGCTGAAGACGCGAAGGTGGTCCAGGGCGGCCGTCAGGCGTGGTCGCTCCTTGACCAGCACGTCGAGCGCCGGAGGAATCTTCTGCAACGCCTGGGTGATCACGTCGCGTTGGTCCGCGAATGTGCCGGCAAGGCGGTTCAGCGCCTGGATGGAGTCGACGATGTTGTTCCGCTGCTCGTCCAACGTTCCGACGAACGTGTCGAGGCGGGTGAGCAGGTCACGTATGGCGCCCTCGCGCCCGGACAGGGCGGCGGAGAAATTGTGGATGATTTCTCCGATCTGTCCCAGTCCCCCGCCGTTGACGACCGCGCCCAGCGACGACAGCGTCTGCTCGGTCGACGGGTAGGCCGATGACCGACTGAGCGGAATGGTGGCGCCCGGCTGCAGCCGTCCGCTGCCCTGCTGTCCGGGCGGCGTGTTGAGCTCCACATGCATCGAGCCCAGCAGGCTGGTCTGACCGACGGCGGCCACGACGTTGGCCGGCACGACGACGTCGCGCTTGACCGAGATTTCGACGTCGGCGTGCCAGCCTTGCACCCGCATCGTGCCGACACTGCCGACGACGACGTCGTCGATCATCACCGGCGAATTCGACTCCATCGTACCGACATTCGGGAGCTCGACGTGGTAGATGTTTGCCCCCGGCCCGCGTCCGACCGCACCCGGCAGCGGCAGTGAATTCAGCCCGTGGAATGCGCACCCCGTCGACGTCAGCACCACGCAACAACCGACGGCGAACACCCGCCGTGCCACTACCGGGGCGATCACTGTTGTGGCCCATCGGCGGGGAGCAGCATGTCCGACAAGTTCGACGCTGGCGGCGGCGGTGGCGGCGCAGGTGTCGACGGAGGGGGCGGCAGCGGCATCGCGGCCCCCGGTATCCGCCCCAGGGGCACCGACCCCGGCGGTCCCACCGGATCGCCCGGCAGGCCGGTGTACGCCGAAATCGCCGGCGGGATTTCGGGTGCTGCGGGTTTCGGGCCCTCGCCACCGGGCGCCAGGCGCGGTTCGGTGTAGAGGATCTTGGACGGGTCTACCGACTTGGCGAGGAGTGGGTTGAGGGGAATGGGCGAGTTGTTGAAGTTGAGCAGGCGCAGCCCGGGACCGAGGAACAGGGAGCACAGCTTGCCCGTTTCGACCGCGGTGACGTTCTCGATGGCGCCGATTTGGTTGCAGCCCGGTATGGAGACCAGAATCTGGCCGCCCCATGTCGGATTCGCCATATTCATGAGCCCGAACCCTCCCACGATGGTTCCGGTGTCGGCGTTGTAGTCGTTGAAGAAGTTGCCGAACGCGTTCGGCGCCGCGTGCAGGATGTTTTCCAGGGCCATGTGGTGATCGACCAGGTTCTGCGTGACATCGGCCAACCTGGCAATCTGCTCGCTGGTCTGGTTGCGAGTCCCGGCGATGAATCGCTGCACCTCACCGACCGCCGTCGACAGGTCGGTCAGCGCCGCGTCCAGGTCGGATTTGCTGTCATTGACCACGCTGGTGAGCGTGGCCAGGCGGTCGTTGAACTGCACGAGCTGGACATCACTGTCGCGCAACGCACCGACGAAGGTCTGCAAGTTTTTGATGATGTCGACGATGTTGCCGCTGCCGTTGGCGAGGATGCGTCCCACCCCTGACAGTTGACTGAGCGTTTGCCGCAGCTTGTCGCCGTTGCCGTCGAGCGCGTTGGCGGCGCTGTCGATGAAGCGGCCCACCGACGTGCCCGACACCCCGCTCTTGGGTCCCAAATCCGTTGCCAGCCGCATCAACTGGGTTTTGACCTCGTCCCACTCGACCGGCACCGCGGTGCGTTCGACCGGGATAACTGCCCCGTCCTGCATGACCGGCCCACTATCGCGATACGCCGGTGTGAGCTGGACGTAACGGGCGGCCACCAGATTCGAGGCGACGATGATTGCCTTCGCGTCCGCCGGAATGGGCACGTCGCGGTCGACCTCGAGGATCATCTTGGCCTGTGCGCCCTGCGGCTGAATGGATTTGATGTTGCCGACCTTGACACCCGATACCCGCACCTCGTCATGGGGGTAGATCGCGGTCGCGGTGGTGAAAAAGGCGGTGATCCTTCGCGGGCCGAAGAAGGTATTGCGGACCACCACGGCGGCGCCGGCAACGATGAGCCCGACGAGCACGACCGCCGCGATGGCCACCAGCCGGCCGCGCGGCATCCGGGAGAGCCGGGAGGTCACTGCGATCCTCCGACCCTGCCGCCCAACGTGCAGCCAGGGCACATCGGGATCTCGTTGTACGGCCAGGGGGTCAGCGCCCGAGGCACCGGCGATGGGAAGCCGGGACCGCGCGCCGTGTCGAAGGTGCGGAATCCCCAGAGGTAGTCGAACAACTCCTGGAAGAGTTGCGGGACAAGGAAGTTCGGGACGAACGCCGAGTAGGCGTACATGCTGGAGATGGCCTCACCGACCGTGATCTGGAACTTGGCGAGACCCGGCAGCGCCTTGCCGATGTTGTCGCGGTTCTTCTCCAGCACCGCCGTCACCCGGTTCAGCCGCTCCAGCGTCGGTGCCAATGTGCTTTCGTTGTCGTGCACCAACGCCGTCAGCTGCTTGGCCACCGTCGACGTGTTGGCCAGCAGGTCCACGATCTCTTGTCGCCGGGCCACCAAAACTTGGAGCAGATAATCGGAGTTGAGGATGAGCTTGTTGACCTGCTGGCTGCGTTCGGAAAGTACGCCGGTGACGTCGCCGGCACTTTTGAAGAGGTCGCCCAGGTTCTTGTTACGACTGTTGAGGGTGCGTGACAGCCGGGTGATCGCGTCGAAGGCCGGCCCCATCTGGGGCGCGATCTGGTCGAGCGTCGCCGCCAGCGTGTCCAACGACTGATTCAGCGCGGCGGTGTTGGTACCGGCCGTGTCCGAGGTGAAGTCGCTGACCGCTTCGGTCAACGAATACGGCGAGGACGTGCGCGAGACGGGAATGAGAGTCATCGGGTGCATCGTGCCGCTGCCGGCGGACTCGATTGTCAGCATCCGCTCGCCCAGCAAGGTGCCGGTGCGGATGTGCGCGGACGTCTCCGACCCGAGCAGGATGTTGCCCTTCATCGCGAACGTCACCAGAGCATCGCCGTGGCGCAGCTTCACGTCCGACACCGTGCCGACCTTCATCCCCGACACAACGACGGGGTTGCCCACCGCAAGGCCGCCGGCTTCGGTGAACAGCGCCTGGTATCTGACCATCGTCGCCCACGAGACGAACCGCTCGGGCGACAGACCCACCAGGATGACCATCACCGCCAGGAAGGCGCCGATGAGTCCGGCCTTGACGAGCCCAGCTCCGCGATACTTGAGCATCAGGGTTCCGTGCACCTTCCCGCGTCTGACCTAAAGATATTGGCGCGCACGGTCTTGCCCTGAAGGTCGGTACCGCGAATCCCGAACTGGCAGAGGTAGTACGGGACGGTGGCGCCGTTCACGCCGAGCCGGACCAGCTTGCGGTAGTTTAGTGGCGCCTTGGCGATTGCGGTGTCGAGGCGGTCCCTGTCGCCATCGAGGACCGGCGCCAGCCGATTCAGCTGAGCTATGGTGCCGGACAGCGGCGGGCGGGCCTGGGCAAGCAGATCCGCCAGCGAGGCGGTCCCCTTGTCCAGGGCGTCAATGGCGGACCCGATCGTGTCGCGGTCATCCGACAGCCCGCTGACAAGACGCTCGAGGCGATCGATCGCGCCGGAGAACTTGGTGCCGTCCTTGGAAACCGTGCCGATCACGGTGTTGAGGTTGTCGATCAGTTGCTGCACGGTGCGATCGTTGTCCGCCAAGGCATTCGAAAACGACGTCGTCTTGGTGAACAGCGAATCGATAGTGCCGCCTTGGCCCTGGAACACCTGCAACAATCCCGAGGTCAGTGCGTTGACATCGCGCGCATTCAGGCCCTGGGTAACGGGTTTGAGCCCGCCGAGCAGCAGATCGAGGTCAAGCGCGGGCGCGGTGCGGTTGACGGGAATCTGGCCGCCGGCCGCTAGTTGCTTGGGCGAGCCCGGGCCTTCGAGGAGTTCGAGGTAGCGATCGCCTACCAGGTTGAGGTAGCGGACCGCTGCCCTGGTGCCTTCGGTGAGGACGACGTTGCGGTCGGCGTCGAATTTCACCACAACCTTCTTGTCCGGCTGCAGCGAAACGCTATTGACGGTGCCCACCCGGATCCCGGCGACCCGCACCGACTGCCCCGTCTTGAGACGCGACACGTCGGTGAACACCGCCGAATACTCATTCGTCGAACCCGTCCGGTACTCCCCGAAGATGAAGAACAGGGAGGCGGTCAGCATCGCCATCACGACCGCGAAGATGCCGAACTTGATCAGCGTTGCGCGCGTCCTCATCCCTGCTGTCCGATCTGGGCGGGGTTGCGTGGCGGGCCGGCGATCGGGCCGTACAACAGCTGCTTGAGGACGTCAAAGTTGAGCAGCACCTGCGGGTTTCCATACCCCACCGGGTCGGCGCCGGTATCGGCAACCAGTTGCGGCGGGTTCGTGTTGAACGGCAGCCGATAACCATCGCGATCGTTTACCTTCTGCAAACCCACGCACCGCGGGCCGCCCGTCGCCGCAACCTTGGGCAGGTTCGTCGGATACCGGTAGCGTTCGGCACCCCAGGTGAGACTCGCCGAGATGTTGATGCTCGGCTCCGACAACGGCGCACCGTGCGAGAGGCCGACCAACCCGCCCAGACCGCAGGTGAGCGCCGGGCCGTACTCGTTGGTGAGATCGGTGGTCGGCACCAGCAGATGCATCACGTTCGTCAAAGGTTGGCGGTTCGTCGACAACACCTCGTTGCCGATGTCGGCCAAGCCGATCGCGCTGATCAACAACGCATCCAGGTTGTGCTGCTCGTCGACAATCGTCTTGCTGATGCGGGTTGCGTTAGAGGCGGTCCTCACCAGGTCCGGTGCCGCGTCGGCGTAGGCGTTGGACACCGCCGGCAAGACCGCGAAGTCATGACGGAATGCGGGAAGGCTCGGCTCCAGCCTGGCCAGAAACGAATCCAGATCGCTCAGGGCTTGGCCGAGCTGGGGGCCCCGCCCACTGAACGCCTGTGCCAGCGCACCCAGTGACTCGTTGAGCTTCGGCGGGTCGATGTGGGACAGCACGGACACCAATTGCTGGAACACCGTGTTGATTTCGACCATGACGTGCTGGCCCTGCAGCTGCTGGCCGGCGCGTAGCCGCTGCGCCGAGGGCTGGTCGGGTGGCACCAGCTCGACGGACTTCGCGCCGAAGACCGTCGATGACGCGATGTCGACGAGCACGTTGCTGGGAATGAAGCGCAGCTGCGACGGGTCCATCGCCAGGTGGATGGCCGCTCGGCCGTCGGGCAGCGGATCGATCGAGGAGACCCTGCCCACCTGCACGCCGCGCATCTTCACCTTGGCGTCCGGATTCATGACCAGCCCGGCGCGCTGCGCGTAAACGGTGACGGGGACGCTCTGGGTGAACGACCCCTGGAACAGGCCCACGGCGACAAAGAAGATGATGCCGATCAGGACTATGGTCCCCAACCCGGCCAGCGGGCGTGCGTAGGACTGCGCGCCGAAATGGCGCCCGGGTGACGCCGCGACAGGCCGTGCAGCGCTGGTGGTTTCGGAGCGGTGAATTGGGCCCGGCCCCAGATTGCGCGTCACTGTCCTTTCACCACCCTCCCTAGCCCGACAGGTTGAAGTTGCCGTTGGTGCCGTAGATGGACAGCGAGACGAGCAGCGTTACCGACACGACCACGATCAACGAGGTTCGCACCGCGTTGCCGGTCGCGACGCCGACACCGGCCGGTCCGCCCGAAGCAAAGTAACCGAAATAGGTGTGGATCAACAAGATCGTGATGGCCATCAGGACGGCCTGCAAGAACGACCACAACAAGTCGATCGGATTGAGGAACGTCGTGAAGTAGTGCTGGTACAGGCCGCTCGATTGGCCGAAGAGGACCACCGTCGTGAATTGGCTGGCCATGAACGACAGGATGACGGCGATGGAATACAGCGGCGTGATCGCCATCATCCCGGCCGCGATCCTGGTGCTGACCAGATACGAAATCGGCCGGATGGCCATGGATTCCAGCGCATCGATCTCTTCGTTGATCCGCATGGCACCCAGCTGCGCGGTCACGCCGGCGCCGAAGGTCGCCGCCAGGCCGATTCCCGCGACGATCGGCGCCGCGATCCGAACATTGATGAAAGCGGCCAAAAATCCGGTCAGCGCCTCGATGCCGATATTGCCCAGCGAGCTGTAGCCCTGCACCGCGAGCGTGCCGCCCGCGGCGAGTGTCAAAAAGCCGACGATGCACAGCGTGCCGCCGATCATGGCCAAAGTCCCTGCGCCCATGCTGATCTCGGCGATCAGCCGGATGACTTCCCGCCGGTAGTGGCGCACCGCGAAGGGAACCCCGGCCAGCGCCTTGCCGTAGAACAACGTGTGATCGCCGATTCGGCTCAGAGCACCGACCGGCTTGTCGAGCTGTCGCGTCAGCCGCGGGTAAGTCGCGCGTAGCGTAATCACGGTCTGCCCTTACACCTCCTCAGTGGCCCTTGGAAGACATCCGGATGCCGATGGCTGTGACAACCACGTTCACGACGAACAGCGACATGAAGGCGTACACGACCGTCTCATTGACGGCGTTGCCGACTGCCTTGGCGCCGCCGGACACCGTCAGCCCCCGGTAGCACGCGACCAGTCCGGCGATCAGGCCGAAAAGCGCTGCCTTGACGCACGAAATGATCACCTCGGGCACGCCGGTCAGCAGGGTGATGCCCGCGGCAAAGGCCCCAGGGTTGACGTCTTGGACGAACACCGAGAAGACGTAGCCGCCCACAATGCCGATGATGACGACCAGGCTGTTCAGCAACAACGCGACCAGGCCCGAGGCCAGCATGCGCGGGGTCACCAGGCGCTGCACCGGATTGATGCCCAGCACCTCCATCGCGTCGATCTCCTCGCGGATCGTCCGCGAACCCAGGTCCGCGCACATCGCCGTGGAACCCGCACCGGCCACGATCAACACCGTGACGATCGGGCCGACCTGGGTCACCGCACCGAATGCGGCGCCCGCGCCGGACAGATCCGCGGCGCCTAATTCACGCAGCAGGATGTTGAGTGTGAAGCTCACCAGGACGGTGAACGGAATAGCAACCAGCAGCGTGGGCGCCAGCGCCACCCTCGAAATAAACCACGACTGATCCAGGAACTCGCGCCATTGGAAGGGACGGTGGAACACGAATTTGATCGCGTCGAACGACATCGCGAACAATCCCCCGACCGCCTGCATGGGCTTGGCACCTCGCCCCAACGAGAGGCCGCCCGTCCATCGCTCCGGGCCGGCTCGCTTAATCGCCATCGATCTCAGCCCTCCCAACATTTTTCAGACCGGTAGTCTTGTTTTTCCGCACCGGGCGTTGGGGATTGGGCTGGACCGACGGGAAGGAACGGCTGGTGCCGGCGGCGAAATGCGTAGCGGCCAGCCACGTTCCGGCAGCTACCTCCGGCGTGACAACCGCTACCATCCTCACGCCAGTCCTCCGCTCCGTCGCGTGAGTCGGCGCTCCAAAACGAGGGGCCCCAGGTCTTGAAGCGTCCGGCGATTATGACTCATGCCGCGCCCACGCGGAACGAAAAATGCACAACCGTTATGGGAAGACTCGTCGGGTGCACGACGAGATTCGGTTCGGGCATTCCACACGGCTCGGCCCTTCTAGCGCTCAAGTGACGGCGCCGGCCGTCTTGAGTTCGATGATGCGGTCCCAATCGAGTCCGATTTCCATCAGGATCTCGTCGGTCTGCTCGGCGAACCCGGGCGCCGGGCCGGTGTGCGGCGCGCTGACATCGAACTGAACCGGGTTGGCAACCAGGTCGAGTTCGCCTGCGCGAACAAGGTACTCGTTGGCGCGGATCTGCGCGTCGTCGACGGCCTGCAACGTGTCTTGGACGGGCGCCCACGGCCCGGCGAGCGTGGCAAACCGTTCGCTCCACTCGGCAAGCGTGCGGGTTGCGATCACCTTGGTCAAGATCTCGACCGCCTCCGCGGTGTTGGCGGCGATCGTCTCGACCGTGGCGAAGCGGGGATCGTCGGCCAGCTCGGGCAGGTCGACGTGCCGGCACACGTCGGCCCAGAACTTGGTGGGCTGCATCATCACGAAGGAGATGTAGCGGCCGTCGGACGTGGTGTACAGCCCGACCAACGGATTGTTCGGCGCTCCGTGCACCCCGGGCGGCGGCGATTCCAGCCGCTGACCCAGATGCTTGGTCAGCGCGACCGTATGGCCCATCGACCACAGCCCGCTGCCGAGCAGCGAGACGTCGACGACCGACGGTTCGCCGGTGCGTTCGCGCTTGAGCAGCGCCGCGGCAATGCCGCCGGCGAGGTTGGTGCCCGAGATGGTGTCGCCATACGCCGGCCCGGGCGGCGCGATCATGCCGGGCATTCCGGCCGGGGTGATGGTCGCCGCGGTGCCGGCCCGGCACCAGAACGCGGTCATGTCGTAGCCGCCCTTTTCCGACTCGGCGCCGCGCGGGCCGAGCGCGCTGCCGCGGGCGTAGACGATGTTCGGGTTGACCGTACGGATGTCGTCGACGTCGATGCCGAACTTCTTCCGATGAGCGGGAAGGAAGCTGGTGAGAAAGACGTCGGCGCGGCGGGCCAGCTCGTAGAGCACTTCCCTGCCCTCGGGCACCGACATGTCCAGCCCGATGCTGCGCTTGCCCCGGTTGGCGTGTTCGATGTTGGGGTTCGGGTCGCCCTCGACGCGCAGCATGCCGGTCTGCCGGAGTCCGCGCTGGGGGTCGCCGGTCACGGCGTGCTCGACCTTGACCACGTCGGCGCCCCATTCGGCCAGCACCGCGCCCGCCGACGGGACGAAGCCGTACATGGCGACTTCCAGGACACGTATGCCCTCGAGCGGCCTCATGCCTGTCCTCCCCCTGATGTGGTGCCCGTCACGATAACTTCATTCTCCTCACCGGCGAATCTTACATTCGCCTCTCGATAATTCAAGAAAGTCTCAGGAATCGAGACGGCCCGTCTACCAGCGGCGTTACCGCCCCATCGGCGCCATGGGGCCCCTCTCCGCGCAGGCTGAAAGCGGTTTCTCGACGATGTTGCACGGGCGTTCGTGACGAGAGTAGGGTTCTCATAATTGCAAGGGAGATTCTTTGTGACTGAGATGGACCCGTTTGGATACGACTCCAGCCTGGTGTCGGAAACGTGAAGACCGCGGTTGTCACCGGTGGCGGATCCGGCATCGGTCGAGCGGTCGCGCAGCGCCTGCGCGCCGACGGACTTGACGTCGCCACCATCGACCTGAGGCCGTCGGAAGCAGATTTCGCTTTTACGGCCGACGTCACCGACCGAGCGCAGGTGGACGCCGCGCTCTCAGCGATCCGCGCCCGGCTGGGGCCGGTGACGGTTCTGGTCAACGCCGCCGGCCTGGATGGCTTCAAGCGCTTCAACAACATCGCCTTCGACGACTGGCAGCGGGTGATCGACGTCAACCTGCACGGCGTCTTCCACATGATTCAGGCGGTGCTGCCCGACATGGTCGAGGCCGGGTGGGGACGGATCGTCAACATCTCGTCGTCGAGCACGCATTCCGGCGCGCCCTACATGAGCCACTACGTGGCGGCCAAGTCCGCGGTCAACGGCCTCACCAAGTCGCTGGCGCTCGAATACGGGCCCAGCGGCATCACCGTCAATGCCGTGCCGCCGGGGTTCATCGACACCCCGATGCTGCGCGCCGCCGAGAACAAGGGGTTCCTCGGCGACATCGAGGAGACCATCGCCCGGACCCCAGTGCGCCGGATCGGCAAGCCGGAAGACATCGCAGCGGCCTGCGCCTTCCTGGTCTCCGAGGAGGCCGGTTACATCACCGGTCAGATACTGGGCGTCAACGGCGGGCGAAACACTTAGTAATAAGGAGGCACCGTGAAGGTCTGGGTTGATCCCGAACGTTGTCAGGGGCACACCCTCTGCTCGATGATCGCTCCGGAATCTTTTCAGCTCAGCGACATCGACGGCAGTTCGTCGGCGATTGACGAGGTGGTGCCGGCCGATCGGGAGGACCAGGTTCGCGAGGCCGCGCAGTCGTGCCCAGAGCAGGCCATCATGATCACCGACGAAAGCTAAAGGGAGACAGCGCCTTGAGCGTCGACGACGTCGTCAGCGACAGCGACCGCAAGCAAAACCGGTATCACTTCGATCGGCACTCGGCCGAGTACCGCTCGCAGTTCAAGGCCATCACCGAAGAGATGCACGCCCGCTGCCCGATGGCCTGGACGGACACCTATGGCGGCCACTGGGTGGCGGCCGGTAGCCACGAGGTCTTCGAGCTGGCGCGCTGCCCCGCCGTCTCCAACGACCACGACATCCACGGCGAACGCCGTGGCTACAAAGGCATTTCGATACCCACGGCCAGCCGCGTCAGCGCGGTTCGCGGCGGCATCCTGGAAATGGACGACCCCGAGCACCGCACCTACCGGACCGTGCTCAACCCGTACTTGTCCCCCGCCGCGATCAAGCGCTGGGAGCCCTTCATCGACGACGTGACGCGCGCCTGCCTCGACGAGAAAATCGAGGGCGGCACCATCGACTTCGTCGACGACCTGGCCAACATCGTGCCCGCCGTCTTCACCCTGGCCATGCTGGGCATCCCGCTGAAGAAGTGGAACATGTACAGCGAGCCGGTGCACGCCGCGGTCTACACGCCCGAGCACTCCCCCGACATCGAGCGGGTCACCGCGATGCACCGGGAGATGGGGCTCGACATGGTCAACAACATGATCGAGATCCGCGCAAACCCGCGACCCGGGATCGTCAACGGTCTTCTCGAGATGCGCATCGACGGCGAGCCCGCGCCGGAGCTGGAAATCCTCGGAAACCTCGGACTGGTCATCGGCGGTGGCTTCGACACCACGACCGCCCTGACCGCCCATTCGTTGGAATGGCTGTCGGAGCACCCGGAGCAACGGCAGCTGCTCAGCGACGAGCGCAAAACCCTGCTCGACCCCGCGACCGAGGAGTTCCTGCGCTTTTTCACCCCGGCGCCCGGGGACGGCAGGACCTTCGCCGACGACACCGAACTCGACGGCACCCGGTTCAAAGAGGGCGAGCGCCTGTGGATTTCCTGGGCGATGGCCAACCGCGACCCGGCGGTGTTCCACGACCCCGACGAGATCATCCTCGACCGTAAGGGCAACCGGCACTTCAGCTTCGGGTTGGGGGTTCACCGGTGCATCGGGTCGAATGTGGCGCGCACCGTGTTCAAATCCATGCTCACTGCGGTGCTCGACCGGATGCCCGACTACCGGTGCGATCCCGAGGGGACCGTCCACTACGAGACGATCGGCGTCATCCAGGGCATGCGCAAGCTGCCGGCCACCTTCACGCCCGGGCGCAAGGTCGGCGCCGGCCTGGACGAGACGCTGGAGAAGCTGCAGCGCATCTGCGACGAACAAGAACTCGCCAGGCCGATCACCGAACGCAAGGAAGCCGCGGTCATCGACTGAGCCGCTCACGAATTTTTCGAGTAGCCCTGTTCAGCGTGACCCCGTCCTAATATTTTGAGGCAAACGCGTGTACTGAGATGGGAGACGCTCCGGTGAAGACTTTCGCAGTGAGCCTCGCGCTCGCCACAGCCGCGCTGACCGTCACGCCGACCGCCCACGCGGACATGGTGTTAGGCAACTACCGGTTGGACACAAACCGGGATCCCGGCCACACCTGGTTTTGGGCCATCAACCCGTGCGTGCCTACAGGGCCGGGGTGCCTGACCATCCAAGGGGTTCCGACACCCAACGGGCAAGCGGCGCCCTTTAAGGCAAACGCACATTTGTCCAACGGCCGCTACACCATGGCCGTCGATGTGCCCGACGGTGTGCGCTGCGTGGTCCAGTTCTTTCCCTCGCACGACGTTTACTCGTGGGATGAGGCGTCGCTGACGGGTCAGGTCGACTCGACGTTCAACACGGGCTGCGGAGGCGGGCCGGGGGGCACCAACAGTTACCCGTTCTCGCTCATGCGATGGTAACCGCGTGACACGTGGAGTCAGTCGATCATGGAAGTGACGGGCGACGAGCGCGATGGGTGAGGCCAAGGAACCGCCGCAGGATTCGGCCACCTCGAAAGCCGACACGCTGGCTTTGATCGCGGAAGCCGAGGCGGAAGCCGCCGAGGCCGAGGCACTGGCGGCTGCGGCGCGTGCGCGCGCCCGTGCCGCCCGGCTCCGGCGCGAAGCGCAGGCCCAGGCCGAGACCGAGACCGAGGCCGAAGCTGAGACGGCTGAAGTCACGGAACAAAGCCCCGAGCCCGACGACGACGTAACCGACACCGCCGAAGCGGAGGCCGACGACGAGGACGTCGTCGACACCGTCGACGCGGAGACCGAGGAAGAAGCCTCCGACGAAACCGCCGATGACGCGGAATCGGAATCCAAGCCGGCCCGGTCCCGGCGACGCGTGCGGTTGCCGTCGTTGTCCGTGGCATGGAAGGCGGCCGTCATCGTCCTGATCTGCGCATTCGTCGGGGCCAGCGGATACATGGTGTGGCAGGACCATCAAGCCACCGAGCGCAACCAGCGCGCCGCGAACTTCATCGCGGGCGCCAAGCAAGGCGTCGTCAACATGTTCTCCCTGGACTTCAACAAGGCCAAGGAGGACGTCCAGCGGGTGATCGACAGCTCGACGGGCCAGTTCCGGGACGACTTGCAGCAGCGCGCGAAAGACTTCACGACCGTCGTCGAGCAGTCCAAAGTGGTCAGCCAAGGAACCGTGAATGCGGCGGCCGTGCAATCGATGGACGCGAATTCCGCGTTGGTACTCGTCGCGGCGTCGTCGCGGATCACCAACGCGGCCGGCGCCAAAGACGAACCACGCGGTTGGCGGCTCAAGGTGACAGTCACCAACGAGGGTGGGCAATACAAGATGTCCAAACTGGAGTTCGTGCCATGAGCGAGGACAACCACAGCATCGACGCCGCCGACGACTCGCCCACACGAACGGAACCCAGTGCAGGGGGCGAGCCACGCGCGCGGCGCAGGGTGAAGCCCGTTCCGGTGATTCTGATTGTGCTGCTGCTGATTTCCGGTGGCGCGGCGACGTGGCTGTACCTCGAGAGATACCGACCCGTTAAAGAAACCGACGCCGGCGTCGCGAGCGCGGTCATCAATGCGGCGTCCGACGGAACGGTCGCGTTGTTGTCCTACTCGCCCGATTCACTCGACAAAGACTTCGCCGCGGCCAAGACACACCTGTCCGGTGATTTTCTGAACAACTACAACCAGTTCACCGAGCAGATCGTGACTCCGGCAGCCAAACAACGGTCGCTGAAGACGAGCGCCCGGGTGGTGGCGGCCGCGGTTCGGGAGTTGCATCCGAGTTCGGCCGTCGTGCTGGTGTTGGTCGATCAGAGCACCACCAGCAAGGACAACCCGGACCCCGCGATGGCGTCCAGCAGCGTGCTGGTGAGTTTGACCCGGGTCAGCGGCAGCTGGCTGATCACCAAATTCGACCCTGTCTAGAAGCCACGGGACAGCCGCGTGAAACCGGCACGCGGTCGTCGGCTTCGTCGTTGAGAATCTCCCAAGGATTCGCCGAGGTCGCCAGCTAATCCTTCTCTCACTGGATCGCCAGCAGCTGAGAGGAGGAACCGCCATGCTGAGTCACCACATCTCCCTGATCCACGGCTGGCTGCCCCTGACGGTGGAGGTCGTCGCCGCGATCGCGCTGGGCCTGGCCATCGGGTGGCGATCGCGCCGCTGGCGCCTGCTGTGGCTGCCTCTCGCCGCCGTCGTGGGAGGCGTGGCGGCGGGCGGGGCGCACTGGGTCACGACCGCCGCGACTTCGGGCACCGAACCGGCGCCGCGCGCGCTGTATGTCTGGATCGCGCTGCTCGGTACGGCCGCGGCCGTCCTGATCTTGGGCTGGCGCGGTGCGCGCTGGTGGCGGCGGGCGGTATCGGTTCTGGCCGTGCCGCTGTGTCTGCTCTGCTCGCTGCTGGTGTTCAACCAATGGGTCGGCTACTTCCAGACCGTGCAGAGCACCTGGGACCAGCTCACCTCCCGTCCGCTGCCCGGCCAGACCGACAGGGCGACCGTCGTCGCGATGGCGGCGAAGGGCGCCAAGCCGCCCCGCGGCAGCCTGGTGCCGGTGCTGATCCCCGCCGATGCATCGCATTTCCAGCACCGCGAGGAGCTCGTGTACCTGCCACCGGCCTGGTTTGCGAGCCATCCGCCGCCGCAGCTGCCGACGGTGATGATGATCGGCGGCATGCTCAATACGCCCGCCGACTGGGTGCGCGCCGGGAATGCGATGGCCACCGTCGACGCCTTCGCGGCCGCGCATGACGGCAACGCGCCGGTGCTCGTGTTCGTCGACCCGGGCGGCTCGTTCGACAACGACACGGAATGCGTCAACGGAAGCCGCGGCAGGGCAGCCGACCATCTGACGAAAGACGTTGTACCCTACATGATCTCGAATTTCGGGGTCAGCCCCGACCCGTCCCACTGGGGCGTCGCGGGCTTTTCGATGGGCGGGACGTGCTCCGTGAGCCTGACCGTCATGCATCCGACGCTGTTCAGCGCTTTTGTCGACATCGAGGGCGACTTGGGCCCCAACACGGGAAGCAAGGCGGAAACCGTCGCCAGCTTGTTCGGCGGTGACGCCGAGGCGTGGGCGGCATTCGACCCGACGACCGTGATCAGCCGGCACGGCCGCTACTCCGGCGTGTCCGGTTGGTTCGCGATCACATCGGGCGGCTCGCCGGCACCGCGTCACGACGTCACGGCTGTCGATACCGCGGCGATCGACCGTGCCCGCCACGGGGCCGCCGCCAACCCGGGCAACCAGACCGCGGCAGCGTCTTCGCTGTGCGCGCTCGGACGGGCGAACGGCATCGACTGCGCGGTGGTCGCCCATCCGGGAAAACACGACTGGCCGACCGCTGGCACAGTCTTCGCCACGGCCCTGCCCTGGCTGGCCGGCCAGTTGGGAACTCCGGGCGTGGCCCGGATTCCATTGCCCGCCACGGCGTCTGAGCCCGCGCACCCGGACGGCACCGAGGTCGCCATCCACGACCGGCGTTAGCGCTTCGGCACGGGGCCAGACGGGCTAGCCGCGCGGCAGACCGAGCACGCGCTGGGCGATGATGTTGCGCTGGATCTCCGAGGTGCCGCCGGCGATGGTGCCGGAAAAGCTTCGGGCGTAACGCTCGAACCAGCTGGCGAAGTAGTGGTCGAGGTTCATGTGTGCGTACGGACCGGTCTGGCCGGGGTGGACGAGCCCGTCGGATCCCGCGGCCGTCAGCGCAAGGTCCATCCCCCGCAGCTCGGCTTCGGAGCCGAGCAGCTTGAGCACCGAGATCGCGGCCACGTCGTCTTCGCCGCGCGAGGCGCGCGCCAGCGCCGCCGAACCCAGCAACCGCAGCGCCTGTCTGTCCATGATCGTGCTGGCGTACTGATCGCGTTCGACCTCGGTGCCGGGACGAAAGTCGTCGATCATGTTCTCGAGGCGATCGGCGAAGCCCAGCCACATCATGGTGCGTTCGTGGCCCAGCGAGCCGTTGGCCACCCGCCAACCCTGGTCGAGCTCACCGACCAGGTTCTCCGCCGGCACCCGCACGTCGGTGAAGAACACCTCGTTGAAGTCCAGGTCGTCGGCGCCGCAGATCGACGGGAACGGCCGGCGCACCAGGCCCGGAGTGTCGGTGGGGATGATCAGCGCGCTGATTCCCTTGTGTTTCGGGGCATCCGGGTTGGTTCGGACGAAGGTCAGCAAGACGTCGGCGTCGTGGGCGCCCGAGGTCCACACCTTCTGCCCGTTGACCACGAAGTGGTCGCCGTCCAGCACCGCGCGGGTGCGCAGCGACGCCAGGTCGGAGCCGGCGCTGGGTTCGCTCATCCCGAGTGAGGCGGTGATCTCGGCGCGCAGGATCGGCACCGCCCAGCGCCGCTTCTGTTCGTCGCTGCCGAACGACAACAGCGACGCGCCAACGATATTCACGCCCTGCGGGTTGAAGCTGTGGTAGATCCGGCGGCGGCTGAGTTCCTCGAGGTAGACGAACTGCTGGATGACGGTCGCGTTGCGGCCGCCGTATTCCGGAGGCTGGGCGGGCAGCAGCCAGCCGTTGTCGAACAGCAGCCGCTGCCAGCGACGCGCCCAGGCCGGCATGTGGGAGACCGAGCGCGGCCGCTCCAGGGTTTCGCTTGCGTCAGGCAGGTTTTCGTCGAGGAATGCCGCAAACTCCGCCCGAAACGCCTCGACGTCCGCGTCAAAAGTCAGCTGCACGGTACTCCTCCGCGATCCGCGCCCGGTGCTCCGCGGCGCCACCGAGCATGAGCTCGCCCGCCTTGGCCCGCTTGAGCGCGAACTGCAGGTCGTTCTCCCAGGTGAATCCCATCGCGCCGTGCAGTTGCAAGCCGTGCCGGAATACGACCGACTGGCACTCCCCCGCCGACGCCTTGGCCATCGCGGCCGCCAGCCGCCGCCGCGGATCGTCGGCGGCGATCGTCAGCGCGGCGAAGTAGGCCAGCGCGCGGGCACGCTCCACCGCCACGTGCATGTCGGCGGCCTTGTGCTGGACGGCCTGGAACGAGCCGATCGGGACGCCGAATTGCTGGCGGCTTTTGACGTGCTCGAGCACCAGGTCGAGGATGCGTTGGCAGGCCCCGACCATGGTGATGGCCATGCCCGTCAGCGCCATGTGGTGCGCGCGCTCGGCGTCGACGGCCAGCCGCGCGCTGTCGGGCAACCGGACGTCGGCGAAGGACAGGTCCGCGACGTGCAGGACGGGGTCGAACACGGCCGAGCGGCGGGCCGACACCTGGTTGGCGGCGACGACGAACACGCCGGCGTCGGTCGACACGGCCAGCCGGTCGACGCGGTCGCCGTCGAGGACATGGCGTGCCGTGCCGTGCAGCACCCAGCCGTCCGCGTCGCGGTGCGCCGACACCCCGGTGTGCACGGCGGTGCCCGACTCGTGCGGGTCGAACCGGTCGGCGGCCAGCGGCGCGAACTGGCTCATCGTCGCCAGGAACGGGGTGGGGTCGGTCGCGCGCCCCAGCTCCTCGAGCACGATGGCGAGCTCCACGGCGCTGTCCGGATCGTTGAGCTCCGTCCAGCCCTGATCCACATAGGACTTCCATAACGGGCTGGGGTCGACGCCGTCCTCGGCCACGCTGCGCACCAGCGAGGGCGGGCACTGCTTGGCGACGGCGTCGCGAACGGTCTGCTGCCACAGCCGCTGATCAGCATCGAACTCCAACAGCATCCGGGCCGCCTCCTGTCGTCACCGCCACCGCGAGAATAGCATTCTCCATCGCGGAAGTAATAATCTCGAAAAGCGGTTATGGGGTACCCGAGACCAGGCCGTGGGCCGGCTGGTCCCAGCGGTCGAGGTTGACGAACTCGGCCAGCGGCCGGCGGCGCAGCGGCCCGTGGTTGCCTTTGGGCCATCCGACAACGACGTGGCCGGCGACCATCCAGTCGTCGGGCACGCCCACGGCCTCGCGCAGCGGCCGCTCGCCGCCGTAGGAGGCCCAGCTGGTGAGGCAGGCCCCCAGCCCCTGGGCGCGCGCGGCCAGCAGGAAGTTCTGCATCGCCGGAAAGATCGACCCGCCCAGCAACAGCTCGGAGGCCGTCGGGTAGTGCTGCTGCGCGAACAGCACCGACGTGAATTCGCCCGCGCGGTCGTGCAATTCGTAGGTCGCGCGGTAGGTGCGGGCGCGGCGGCTGTCGTCGTCGGCGGCGGGCCGGCTCATCCCGTACACCGGCTCGATCACCTCCAGCGCGTGCGCCGCGGCCCTGGCCACGACGGCCCGCTGCTCGGGGGATCGCAGCACGACGAATCGCCAGCCCTGCGCGTTGGCGCCCGAGGGGGCCCAGCGGGCCGCCTCGAGGCAGCGCGCCAGGGTCGCGTCGTCGACGGGCTGGTCGGTGAAGCGCCGGATCGTCCGCGCGGTCGACATCACTTCCCAGACGTCGCTGGTTGCTTGCGTCATCGCTTCTCCCTCTCCGATCCTCGGCCCGCACGGCTCACTGCAACCTAACGCGACGCCGCCGGAGGCACGCGGGCCTGAGCGGCACAGGTCGCGTCAGATTCCGCCCCGGGCGATCAGCTGCGCGGCGATCACGTTGCGCTGGATTTCGTTGGTGCCCTCGCCGACGATCATCAGCGGCGCGTCGCGGAAGTAGCGTTCGACGTCGTACTCGGTGGAGTAGCCGTAGCCGCCATGGATGCGCACGGCGTTCAGCGCGATCTCCATCGCCACCTCCGAGGCGAACAGCTTGGCCATGCCGGCCTCCATGTCGGCGCGCTGGCCGCTGTCGTAGCGCTCGGCGGCATACCGGGTGAGCTGACGCGCGGCGGTGAGCTTGGTCGCCATGTCGGCCAGGTAGTTGCCGACGGACTGGTGTTTCCAGATCGGCCGGCCAAAGCTCTGCCGGTCCTGGGCATAACGCAGCGCGTCCTCCAGCGCGGCCGCCGCCACCCCGAGCGCCCGCGAGGCAACCTGAATGCGGCCGATCTCAAGGCCTTTCATCATCTGCGCGAATCCGTGACCGGGCGATCCGCCCAGTATCGCCGATGCGGACACCCGGTAGCCGTCGAACCTCAGCTCGCACGACTCGACGCCTTTGTACCCGAGCTTGGGCAGGTCTCGCGACACCGTGAGACCTCGGCCGTGTTCGACCAGCACGATGGAGATTCCCGTGTGGCGCGGCGTCGCGGCCGGGTCGGTCTTGCACAGCAGGGCGATGAGCCCGGCGCGGCGAGCGTTGCTGATCCACGTCTTCGACCCGTCGATGACCAGTGTGTCGCCGTCGCGCACCGCGGTGGTCGTCATGTTCTGTAGATCCGAGCCGCCGCCGGGCTCGGTCAGCGCCATCGTCGCGCGCACCTGGCCGGTCGCCATCACCGGCAGATACTTGCACTTCTGCCCTTCGGTCCCGAACGCCGTGAGCAATTTCGCGACGACGGAGTGGCCGCCCATCGCACCGGCGAGACTCATCCATCCCCGCGAGAGCTCCTGCGTCACTTCGACATAGCAGGGCGTCGACACCGGCACGCCGCCGTACTCCTCGGGAATTGCCAGCCCATAGATGCCGATGCGCTTCATCTGGTCAATCCACGCCGTCGGGTATTCGTTGGCGTGCTCGACTTCGCGCACGGCGGGCCTCACCTCGCGGTCGACGAACGCGCGCACCGTGTCGACGAGCATGGCCTCTTCGTCGTTCAGGTTCATCGGCCGATGGTCATCCCGCCGACCAGCCGGCGTCGACCGGCATGATCGCGCCGTTGATGAACGAGGCGGCGTCGGAGGCCAGAAACACTGCCGCCTCGGCGATTTGCTCGGGCAGCGCCACGTGCTGGTTCAGCGCGATCACCGGGCGCAGGCGCTCGACGCCCTTTTCGTCGAAGCCCGCCACGCTGCCGGCCGCGTTGCTGAACACCGGCCCGGGCACGATCGCGTTGCAGCGGATGCCGTCGTTCGCGTAAGCCCAAGCGACACTACGGGTCAGGCCGACGACGCCGTGTTTGGACGCGGTGTACGGTGCACCGGCCGCTCCGCCACGGATGCCGGCCTCCGAAGCGGTGTTGACGATCGCGCCGGAGCCGCGCTCGAGCATCTGCGGGAGCACCGCGCGGGTCACCAGGAACGTCCCCGTCAGGTTGACCCGCAGCACGCGTTCCCACTCGGCGATCGAGGTATCCGCCGGTAGGGACATCTTGTCCAGGATTCCCGCGTTGTTGCACAGCACATCAATCCGGCCGAGCGAGTCGATCGCCCGCCGCACAAGGTCGTCAACGGACGATTCTTCGGAGATATCGACCGCGAAGGCGGTTGCCGCCTCGCCTATTTCGCTCGCCGTCAGCTGCGCACCCTCGAGGTTGACGTCGGCGACGGCGACGCGCGCGCCGACCATCGCGAATGCGGCCGCCATCGCCTTGCCGATGCCCGAGCCGGCGCCGGTGACCAGGGCGACCCGACCCGTGAACCCGTTGCTCACGTCGTTCCTCTCAGATGGGGTAGGAGATGGCTGTCAATTCCTCGGAGACTGCCCACAGCCGGCGCTGTAGTCGCTCGTCGTGCGACAGGCCCGACGACTTCACCAGCCGCGGGTGGCCGCGGAGTTCGCCGATGCCGCCGGGACCGTAGTAGTCGCCGCCATGCGATGTCGGATCGGTGGCGGCCCGCAGGATGGGCAGGGCGCCCATCCCGGCGCTCTGGAACAGCAGCGGACCAATGACCCTGAACCCCAAGCCAATCCAGCCAGAGGAGTGTCGAGAAAGCTGGGTTCTCGAGCTGCCCGGGTGGGCGGCCACGGCAATGGTGGCGCGACCCTTGGCGGCCAGCCGGCGCTGCAGTTCGTAGCTGAACAACAAGTTGGCCAACTTCGATGCGCCGTAGGCCATGACGGGGTCGTAACCGCGGTGGGAATGCAGATCGTCAAAGTTGATCCCCGCACGTACGCGGTGCGCCAGGCTGCTGACCGTCACCACACGCGAGCCCGCCACGCTCAGCATGCTCTCGAGCAACAGGCCGGTCAGTGTGAAGTGCCCGAGGTGATTGGTGCCGAATTGCAGTTCGAAGCCATCTTTGGTGCAGCGTTCCGGGGTGAACATCACGCCGGCGTTGTTGATCAGCAGGTGGATCCGTCGATGCGCCACCCTGAGCGCAGCAGCGGCGGCGTGCACGGAGTCCAGCGACGACAAATCCAATTGTTGCACTGCGAGATCGGCGTGCGGGACTTTCGCCCTGATGCGGCATGCGGCCCGGCGACCCTTGTCGATATCACGAACCGCCAGCACGACATGAGCGCCGCACTCGGCGAGCACGGCCGCGGTCTGGAAACCGATGCCGGTGTTCGCACCGGTGATCACGGCGACCCGGCCGCGCTGCCCGGGCACATCGACGGCGCTCCACTTGTGGCCCATCGATTATCCGATCACGGTCGCGAACGTCCTGCGTTCCAAGAACTCCTCTAGTCCCGCGACACCCATTTCCCTGCCGACACCCGACTGCTTGAAACCGCCGAATGGGCTGTCGGGCTGGAAGTAGTTGCCGCCGTTGATCGAGAACGATCCCGTTTTGATTCGCCGCGCGAGCGCGACTGCGCGGTCCTGGTCGCCACTGAACACAGCGCCGGCCAAGCCGTAGATCGAATTGTTGGCGATGCGCACGGCGTCGTCGTCATCGTCGAACGCAATGACCGCCAGGACGGGGCCGAACACCTCTTCCTGCGCGATCTCGCTATCGGCGGACACGTTGGTCAAGAGTGTCGGCGTGTAGAAGAAGCCGGGGCCCGCGCGGGTGCCGCCGGTGACCAGGGTGGCGCCGGCCTCGACGGCGCGTTGCACCATGGCGTCGACCTTGTCGCGCTGCCCCTCACTGATGAGCGGACCCATGTAGGTCTTGCGATTCGACGGGTCGCCGTAGCGCACCTTGGCGAAGTTCGCGGCGATCAACTCGACGATCTGGTCGTGGTGCGCGCGCGGGACCAAAAGCCGTGACGTCAGCGCGCAACCCTGGCCCGCGTGGGTGACGATCGAGAACGCCGCGAACTGGGCAGCGGAGACGAAATCCGCGTCGTCGAGCATGATCACGGCCGACTTCCCGCCCAGTTCGAGAAAGACGCGTTTGACGGTCTGGCTCGCCGCGGCCATGACGTGCCTACCGACGGGTGTGGAACCGGTGAAAGTGACAAGGTCGACGTCCGGGTGCATCGCCAGTTCCCGGCCCACGACAACATCGGATGAGCTCAACACGTTCACCACGCCGGGCGGGATATCGGTGTGGTTGGCGATGATCTCGCCGAGCGCGAGGGTGATCAACGGCGTATCCGGTGCGCCCTTCAGGATCACGGTGCAGCCGGCAGCCAGCGCCGGCGCCAGCTTCGCCAGCGCGAGCTGGTTGGGATAGTTGTAGGCGATGATCGCAGCGACAACGCCCGCCGGCTCCCGCTCTACCCAGCGGTGGTGCAAAACACCCCTAATCTCCTTGCTGCCAAGGTCTTCGGTGAACGAATAGTCCCCCAGCACATCGCGGTAGTACTCGACGATTTCGATCGGGCCTTCCAGCTGGGGCCCGTGCGTCAGCGTGCGGGTGGCTCCTACTTCGGCGATTGTGAGCTCGCGCAGGTTCTCGAGGTGGTCGAGCAACGCTTGGTGCAGTTGTCCGAGGCAGCGGATGCGCAGTTCGACGTCGCGGGCCCAGGGGGTCGTGTCGAATGCGCGGCGCGCCGCCGCGATCGCCGCGTGCGCCTCCGGTAGGCCCGCGTCAGGTGCGTGGCCGATTGCGGTGGCAGTGGCGGGATTGGTGGAAACGAAGGCGCGGTCGGTGTCGATCAACTTCCCGTCGACGAGCATTCGGCGGTTGACGTTGAGCTCACGAGCGCCGGACGCCGAGCCATCAGTTGCTGACATAATTTCAGAGGGCAGTCCGGGCGCCCGACACGGTGGCGGCGTTTTCACGGTATGACCTGACGTAATCGCCGGCATTCTTGTGCAACGCCCGTAGCAGGATCTCCTGGTCGTTGAGCGGGAACTCAGCCACCGCGCGCGACGCGAGCATGGTCTGCGTGGCCTCCAGGGTGTTGGCGTCCTGCAAAGCGAATTCCTTGAACGTCGCGGCGGCCAGCTCGTGACCCATCCTCTCACGCGCGGTCCTCGGCGGGACGAAATACATTGTCCCCTCGAAGATGTGGGTGTCAACCGCCGTCGGCCAGTAGTGATACGTCAGGTACCAGCCGGGTGCCCAGAACAACAGCATGAAATTCGGGAAGAAATGGAATGAGTCAATTCCCCAGATCTTGCTGCCGCTCGGGTTGATGCCGGCAGGGAGCGGGTCGAGCCCCTCGATGGCGGGGCGATCCCAGTTTCCGAACAGTCCGCTGCGAAGCTCCCGGTCCATCGGCTTGACCATGCTCAGATCCTTGGGGGGAGACTGGCCGCCGGCACACGACACCATCCCGTGCGGGTGAGCGATCTCGTAGTGCAACGCCTCGAAGCCGTGCTGGGCGATCTTGCGTGCCTCCTCGGAGGTGTACTGCTTGTTGTGCAGAATCGGGGCATGGTAGAACTCGGCGAAGGCGTCGATGAACAGCTTCCAATTACTTCCGATGACTGATCGGAACTGATAGACCTCGGTCATCTCGTGAAACGGATAGCCCTCAATGCCTTTGGCGAGCGTCCCCAGGTAGTCGCGGAGGGGCTCCGCATCGGGATCGAGGTTGACGAAGATGAACCCTTCCCACACCTCGCATCGCAGGGACTTCAGCCCGTAGCGGCTCTTGTCCAGGTCGAAGAACTCCTCTTCCTGCTGAACGAACGTCAGATCGCCCTCGAGGTTGTAACGCCAGGCGTGATATTTGCAGGTGAATTGACGGCAGCTACCTGAGGTCTCCTCGTTGGGATAGTCGTTCCACACCAGCTTGTTGCCCCGGTGGCGGCAGATGTTGTGGAAGGCACGGATTTCCCCGTCGCCGCCCTTGACTACGACGACCGAGGTCTTGGCGACGGCGAGCTCTTTCGTGAAGTAGCTGCCCGTACGGGGTAGCCGTTCGACCCGACCTACGTTGAGCCAGGTGCGTTTGAAGATCGCGTCCCGTTCGGCCTCGAAGAAATCCGGATCGATCGAGTCGGCGTAGTCGATCGGACCGGTTCCCAGCTCCGGGTAACGCATCGTCCAGCTGCCCTCGGCGGGCTTCGCGAAATAGCGCATCCTCTACCTCCTGTGCGGCGCCTCACCGAGGACCGACGAAACGTCTTTCCGGGGCTTGCAATGACACCGTTCCGTGTACTTATAATTACACGTGACTGTATATTTTTGTCAACCAGCCACCGGCGTTGCTCGCGAGGCGGCAGAACGGAGACCTCATGTCCGGGCTCACCATCGACGACAACGACGCCGGCGCCCTTTCATGGCTTCGGCCGCCGGGACGCGACATCACCGGTCAGTGCGTCGTTCTTTCCGACAGCGCGATTGGTGTGGTGCGCGCCGTCGGCGGCTGGCTCTTCGATCAGCGTGTGGCGGGGTGGAGGACCACCGTAGCCGGCACTGACCACGTTGACGACCGCGCACTGCGCATCCTGGGTGCCGCGGTGATCGAGCTCGACCCCGCGCTTGCGGCGGAGGGCCACCACGGACATCCGCACACGCTCGTGGTGTGCGCCAATCTGTTTCGGCACGACACGCGCGTTCGGCAAGCAGTCTTGAAGACGATCGACAACGGACGTACTCACGTCATGATGTGGGCCGACGGCCCGCCTTGCGAGATCCGGGGAGCTGCGCGGCCGGTGGAACATCGGCTCACCGTCGCTGCCCGGGCCTTCAAGAAGGAGGCGCTCGCCGCCGCCAGGGCTTCCTCGAGCTCCGTCGGATGCGCAGAGACCCTCTTCGCCCTCGGCGCGGGCGTGCCGATCGGACAACTTTCGGCTCGCGAGGACGACCTACCCCCGTTCGGCCGATCCCACGACGATGCCGGCGGCGCGCTCAATCGGCTTGATCGCGGCGGTGAAGTCGGAGTCGGGTCCCAGCTCGCGAATTGCGTTCTCCCATAGCCGTCCAACGGCCTCGGCGACTTCCTTGGAGACCTCCAGAGCCTCGGCCTCTTCAAGATAGAGCCGAACATCCTTGACCATCAACCCGGTCGCGAACCCGAAGTCGAACGTGCGCGGCAGGATCGAGCGCGGAAACTTGTCGCGACTGGCGTTGGTGCCGCCCGAACCGGCATTGAGGACGTCGATCATCACCTGGGGGTCCAGTCCCGCCTTGACGCCCATCACCACGGCTTCACACGTCGCGATGAGGCCGGTGGCCGCGAGCATGTTGTTGACGAGCTTCATCGTCTGCGCCGACCCCGGTTGGTCGCCGACATAGAAGGGCCTGCCGATCGACTCCAACACCGGCGAGAGCGCGTCGAACTCGTTGCGCGGACCCGACACCATCAGCGCAAGGGTGCCTTTCTCGGCGCCAGCAACCCCCCCGCTGACCGGGCTGTCGATCGCAACGATGCCGCGTTGGGCAAGGCGGTCGTGAACCTGCCGTGCCGTTCTACTGCCGATGGTGGAAAAGTCCACGAAGCGCTTGACCAGCGCGCCCTCGATGACACCGCCTGCACCGGTAGCGACGTCGAGGGACGCCTGCAGCGACGGCAAACTCGCCATAACGGTCTCGGCGCGATCCGCGACATCCCTGGGGGAGGATGCCGGCTGGGCGCCGAGTTCGACGAGATGGTCAACGGCCTCCGGCCGGCTGTCGAATGCGACAATTTCATGGCTCGCCTCGACGAGGCGGCGCGCCATCGGAAAACCCATGTGGCCCAAGCCGATAAATCCGATCCGCATGATGCTTCAGCCCTGATCCAGCTCCGCGAAGACCTCGCGGGCTATCCGGAAGCTGTCGACGGCGGCCGGCATTCCGGCGTAGATGGCCACGTGCATGAATATCTCGCGGATTTCGTCGCGGGTGACGCCGTTGGTCAACGCCGCCCGCAGGTGGGTGCGCAGTTCTTGCGGTCGATTGAGCACCGCGATCAGGGACAGGGTGAGCATGCTCCGCGTCTTGAGCGGCAGCTCCTCGCGCCCCCACACGGCTCCCCAGCAGTACTCGGTGAGAAGGTCCTGGAACGGCCGGGTGAAATCGTCGGCTCCCTTGACGGCTTTGTCGACGTACTCCCGGCCCAGCACCTTGGTCCGCATCTGCAGGCCCTTGTCGAAAGTATCTTGGCTCAACTGATTCTCCTCGTTACGACCAGGGCTCGTCGCCGGCGATGGTGGTGCGGTGCAGCGTACGTTCTGAGGAGGCATCGTAGGGCAGCGCGCGGTGCAGGATCCCCGTGTTGTCCCATATTACGAGGTCGCCGACCTGCCAATCGTGGGTGTAACAGAACCGTTCCTGGGTCGTCCAGGCCAGCAATTCGTCCAACAACGCGCGGCTCTCGGCCGGCTGCATGCCCACGATGTGGTCTGCGGTCGCCCCGATCGCCAGCGAGCAGCGATTATCGCGGCGCTTCCAGACCAGCGAGCTCTCGTGAGTCGGAAGCGTGCGCCAAGAGGCGAGTTCCGTGTCGCTTGGATCGGGGACCTGCAGCCGCTGTGCGGCCTCGAAGCTGTGCACGACGCGTAGCTGTTCATAGAGCTTGCGCTCGTGCTCGGACATGTTTTCGCACACCGCATACGTATTCGCGAATTCGGTGCCTCCGCCGACCATCGCCACGTGCCGGGCGGTAAGCATGGTCGCTTTGGCCGGCACATCGTTGGTGGTGTCGTCGATGTGCCAGTTGAAGGTGCCCCGGAGGTACTCGGCCGCACGGTTCTTGGACGGGTCGAGGCTGACCTTGAATATCTCCTGTCCACCCGGTGCGAGCACGGTCCCGAGCTTGCGGGAGAACGTCAATTGCTGTTCGTCGTCGAGGTGATGTCCGCGGAGCAGCAGCACGCCACGCCATTTCAGCGCCTCCAGGCAGCGGGCGATCACCGCGTCGTCAAGCAGATTCTCGACACCCCTGACCTCGACGCCCAGGGATGGGCTCAGGGCGACCGTCTCAACCATGTAGCGCGCCTGGGTGGGTGATTGGATCGAACTCGAGGTGCAGCTCGGTAAGGCCGCGAAGCTGATATGTCGGCTCATATTCATAGCGGCGGTCACCTGCCGGTCCGTGTTCGGCTTCGCTGATCCTGATGTCGTCCGCGCGGCCCAGGAAGGTCTCGATGGTGATCCTGGCTTCGGCCCGCGCCAGGGGAGCTCCGGGACAGGTGTGGATGCCACGGCCGAAGGCGATATGCTCACGCGCGTTGCGCCGCTCGATCTGAAACTCGTTGGGATTGTCGAACCGCCGGGGATCGCGGTTCGCGGCGCCGGGCAGCAGCAGCACGGTGGCGCCGGCGGGCACGGAGACATCCGCCAGGGTTGTGGACCTGCGCACCAGGCGGAAGTCGCTCTTGACCGGGCTCTCCGTGCGCAGCGTCTCCTCGATGAACAGCGGCACGCGGCTGGCATCCTCGCGCAGCAGCCGCTGCAGGTCAGGCTCCTCCGCAATTATCCGGGCCGCGGCGGACAACAGTTTGGTGGTGGTCTCCTGGCCGGCGGCAAAGAGAAACGTCGCAAGGCGCACCACGTCGATGACGTCCGGGGTCGAACCGTCGGGATACTTGGCCTCGGCCAACAGCGTTAGCACGTCACCGCGCGGCTCGCTTCGCCGTTCTTCGATGTAGGAGGTGAACTGGTTGTCGAGGAACTCGAGCGGATTGTGCGACAACTTCGGGTCATCCTCGATCGCGCCGACGCTGGCCGCCGCCAGCCGGGACCGGAACGCCCTGTGGTCCTCGTCCGGAACGCCAAGCAGGTCGGCGATGACGAGGGTGGCGAACGGCTTGGCGTAGTCCTGCAGAAATTCGCACCTTCCGCTGCCGATGAACTCGTCGAATTGGCGATCGGCGAGCCGCCACATGAACTCCTCGTTCTCCTTGAGCCGCTTGGGAGTAATCAACCTGCTCAGCAGGCCCCGTGCCCGCGTGTGTTGCGGCGGGTCAAACGTGACCATGTGCTCACTCAGCGGGATCTGATCGCGGTACTGCTCGATCAACCCCGCGATGTCGTCGCCTTCCGGCTCAAACGGCAGCCCAGCGAGTGGTCCGATCACCGAGGTGCACGACGAAAACACATCGGCATCGCGATATACCGAGAGCGCCTCCTCATACCCCGTCACGGTGACCACGCCGCTGCGGTCATTTTGGTGCACCGGGCATTTGGAGCGCAGGTGATCGAAATACGGGTAGGGATCGGCGACCAGGGTCTGATCGGAGAAGTAATCGACAGAATCGAAATCGGTCATCCGATGCTCCTCTGCTTCCGCATCATCAGAGTTGCACCACAACGGTTTTCGTAGCAGTGAACGTGTCGAGCGCCTCGTAGCCCTTTTCGCGGCCGTATCCAGACTTCTTGAAGCCACCGAACGGCAACTCCACTCCCCCGCCGGCACCGTAAGTATTGACATAAACCTGTCCCGCCTCGACTTCGGCGGCCAGCCGGTGCGCGCGCGAAAGGTCGGCGGTCCACACCGCGCCGAGCAGCCCGTACGGGGTGCCGTTGGCCAGGCTCACCGCCTCCTCCTCGTCGCAGAACTTGTTGACGGTCAACACGGGTCCGAAGACTTCTTCTTGAGCGATTTCGGAGGCGGGGTCGACGTCGTCGATCAACGTCGGCGCAAAGTACGACCCGTCGGCCAATCCGGCGTGCGACGGTGTGTCACCGCCGCAGACGACCTCGCCCTTGGTGTTGGCCGACACCATCGCCTGAACTCGGCGCTGCTGCTTTCGGGAAATCAGTGGCCCGAGTTCTTTGTCCTCGACACCGGGACCGATCGACACGCGCCGAAAGCGCTCGGCGACCAGGCCGACCAACTCGTCGTGGACGCTTTCCTGAACCAGCAACCGCGAGCCGGCCGAACAGGTTTGGCCCGCGTTCTGCAGTATCGCCTTTGCGACGAACTCGGTCGCGCGCGCCAGGTCGGCATCGGCGAAGACGATCTGGGCCGACTTGCCGCCGAGTTCGAGAAGTACGGGGACGACCCGCTCCGCGGCGGCATGCCCGACGACCGAGCCGATCTCGGTGGAACCGACGAACCCGATGTGGTCCACCCCGGGATGGGCCGACAGGGCCGCCCCGACCTCCGCACCGATGCCGGTCACCACATTGAACACGCCCGCGGGCAAGCCCGCCTCGAACGCCAGCTCCGCGATGGCGACTGCGGTCCGCGGCGTTTCATTCGCCGGTTTGGCAACCGCGCAATTGCCCGTCGCGACCGCCGGTGCGATCCCCCTGGACAGCAACTGCATCGGATAATTCCAGGCGACGATGTGGCCGGTGACGCCCAGCGGCTCGCGTCGGGTGTACACGTGCAGATCGGTCGACAACGGAATGGCGTGGCCGTAGTAGCTGTCGATCGCATGGCCGTAGAAACGAAAGTACCGCGCCGATACCAGCGCGTCGTTGCGCGCCTGGGACAGCGGCTTCCCGGAGTCCTGGCTTTCCAGGAGCGCAAGGCGTTCCTGGTCGCGCTCGATCAGGTCTGCGATGCGGGTGAGCACCTTCGCACGCTCACCCGGCGCGGTCGCACGCCACGACTTCGACGCCCGCTTCGCCGCGGCGACGGCGCGGTCGACCTCATCGTCGCCGGCGCGCGCCACCGCTCCGAGCGACCGGCCCGATGACGGGTCGATGTTGTCATAGACCTCCGCCGAGGCGACCGACTGGCCGTCGATAAATGACTGTGTGACCGGCACTTTGAGCTCCTTCGACCTGTCGCTTGGGTACCACGGCCGCCGTGTCGCCGATGCCCTCCCGGGTGAGGTAGCTCATCTCGTGGGACATCAGAAGTACCCGGGCCGTCAACCGGTTCCCGGTACACCTACAAGTACACATCCACGTATATTTTTGTCAAGTTGAGGGGTAAATATACTTTCGCGTGTATATTAACGAACGGTGGACGGTTGAGCGGATCCACGCTGCGGCAATGGGGTGCTGCGGGGCTCATCGACAAGGAGCACTCGTGAACTTTTTGGTATCACCGCCCGAGGTGAATTCGGTGCTGTTGCTCGACGGGCCGGGGCCGGCGCCGATGCTGGAGGCGGCGGCGGCCTGGGACGGGGTCGGCGCGGAGTTGAGTTCGGCGGCCAACGCGTTCGTTTCGGTGACGTCGGATTTGGCCGGGCAGGCCTGGCAGGGCCCGGCGTCGGCGTCGATGACGAGCGCGGCCGCCCGCTATGTCGACTGGCTGGGGGGCGCGGCCGCTCAGGCCGAGCAGTCGGCCGCGCAGGCCCGCGCGGCGGCCACCGCGTATGAGGCGGCGCTGGCCACGATCGTGGATCCGGCGTTGATCTCGGCCAACCGCGGGCAGTTCGTGTCGCTGGTGCTGTCGAACCCGTTCGGCCAGAACGCGCCGGCGATCGCGGCCGCCGAGGCCGCCTACGAGCAGATGTGGGCCCAGGACGTCGCCGCGATGGGCGGGTATCACGCCAGCGCGTCGGCCACCGTCGCGCAGCTGGGGAACTGGGAGCAGGCGCTGCAAAACCTGGCGGGGCTTCCCAGCGGATTCGCCACGGCCCTCGGCAACGGTTTTGCCCTGGCCCAGCGGGAGATCCAGCAGGCACCAACCGTTTTGGCCACGGGGATCACCGGAGCGGCCAACACCGTCGTCACCAGCATCTTCGGATCACCTGCGGCTCCGCCATTCGGGGCGACACAGACCGGTACTTTCACCGGCACACCGTCGCTGGTCACCAGGGTCGAAGAGGCCGCGCTGTGGCAGGTGAAAAATGTCTTCGGCTTTTTCGGGTTGGACCTCACGACTTCGCTTGGGTCGGTGACCGTCAACAACCCGTTGTTGTCGCTCTTGCTGGCGCCGGTTGGCGGTAATACCCCACCGCAATTTTTGACATTGCTACTGCGAGAGACGGTCCAGCAGACAACCTTTGACGGGATGCAGGTGGTGCAGATCACGCCGGCGAATCCGTCCGGCCACGACGTGGTCGCCATTCACGGCGGCGGCTTCGTCAGTCCGCCGTCGATCTTCCACTGGCTCTACTACACCGTGATGGCCTACCAGACCGGCGCGACCATCGAAGTGCCGATCTACCCGCTCGTCGAGCAGGGCGGCACCGCCGGCACGGTGGTACCCGCAGTGGCCGGCCTCATCTCGTTGGAAATCGCGCAACACGGGGCGTCCAATGTCAGCGTGATCGGTGACTCCGCCGGCGGCAACCTTGCATTGGCGTCCGTCGAATATCTGGTGGCCAACAATGAGCCCGTACCGGCGTCAATGGTTCTGCTGTCGCCCTGGCTGAACGCGGGGCTGACGAACCCGAATATTGGCCTTGTCCAGGATCCCCTGCTCAATGTCGGGCCCGGGCAACAGGTCGGCAAGATGTGGGCGGGCAACCTGCCCGTGAGCAACTACATGGTGAGTCCGTTGAACGGGTCACTCCAGGGGCTTCCGAAGACGTATGTCTACTCGGGCAACCTGGATTCACTCGCACCCGACGTGCTCGTCCTTCAGCAAGAGGCCGCCTCGGCTGGGGCTCCGATCAGCTTCGTGCTGGGCAACGGCCAAATTCACGACTGGGTCCTGCTGACTCCGGATGGTCTCCAATACTGGCCGCAGATCGACCAGGAACTCGGTATCTAGAGACTGCGATTCCATCTCCTGGCGTCGCCGGGACGGTTAAGTATACGAACTTGTATAATTCGGCGATGGCGACCACGCGGCGAGGGCGACCGACGCAGGCCGAAGCCGAGGAACTGCACGAGCAATTGCGCAAAGCCGCCGCGACCACCTTCGTCAAGTACGGCTACAACGGCACGACCATGGAGGCGATCGCCCGGGCGGCGGGCATAACGAGGCGGACGTTGTACGCCCGCTATCCGGACAAGCGCGCGGTATTCGTCGACGTCATCCCCTGGGCGCTGACGCTGAGGACCGCGCGCGACGGCCATTCCGTGCCAGACAACGACGACCTCCACGCAGCGCTCACCGCGATCGCGCGCGGTGCACTGGCCCGCGCGCTCGAGCCCGACACGCTGGGCCTCACCCGGATTGCGATGAACGAATCGCCGCGGTTCCCGGAGTTCGCCCTGAGTGCGCAGACGATGGCATGGTCGGCGCGGCAGCGGGAGGTGATGGAGCTGCTGCGCCGCCATCAGGAGGCGGGAGACATTCACGTCGAGGACTACGAGGTGAGCACCGGGCAGTTCCTCGCGATGATCGAGTTGCTGCCGCAACGGCTGGCCGATTTCGGAATCTTCCGGACCCAAGAGGAGGAAGAGCGTCACCTGTGTCACGCGGTGAACCTCTTCCTTCGCGGCGTGCTGAGGCGCGGCTGACCGCCGATGACGCTGCCCAACCTCGTCCTGGTGCACGGCGGTGCACACTCCGCGAGCTGTTGGGACCTGGTTGTTGCCCAGCTGGCGAAGGACGCCCCGGAGTTGCGCGTACTGGCGGTCGACCTGCCGGGCCGGGCCGGTAAGCCCGCGGACCTGTCCGCCGTTCGCATCACCGATTGGGTGGACTCCGTCGTCGCCGATGTCGATGACGCAGGTTTTGGCGACGTGGTGGTCGTGGGGCATTCGTTGGCCGGTATCACCGTGCCCGGCGTGGTCGCCAAGCTCGGCGCGCGGCGAGTCCGGGAAGCGGTCTTTGTTGCGGCATTCGTTCCACC
The DNA here is from genome assembly GCF_059812295.1 of Mycobacterium sp. NGS63. NCBI lineage: Bacteria > Bacillati > Actinomycetota > Actinomycetes > Mycobacteriales > Mycobacteriaceae > Mycobacterium > Mycobacterium sp. NGS63. Next base: position 573,575 of record NZ_JCALCJ010000003.1, on the reverse strand, counting down.
ACAAGGTAACTCGGTCGCCGACGCCCTTCGTGGTCCGCTGGTCCCGTTGGCGCGTGCGGCCGGCCGGATCCAGCGTTCTTTCCCCATGCCCGGTGCTGCGGCGCGTCTTGCCTTCTGCAACGGGATGACCCGCGACCAGCGCAGGTTCGCGATGTCCCGGCTGTGCCTGGAGTCCGCGAACATCATCCTCGAGCCGGTCGATCGCAGCGGCATGCCCGATGAGGTGCCGCGCACGTGGATCATGACGCTGGCCGACCGCGCGCTATCGGTCCGCCAGCAGCAGGCGTGCATTAGGTCGCTTGGTGGCGTGCTAGCGCTCATCTGCGTTGACAGCTGTCATGACGTGATGATCCGCGACCCGAAATGGCTTGCCCGAGTGTTGATAGAGCGCTGCCGGCTCCGTTCCTGAAGCGCCTCGGTGTAGCGCGCGCCCACGCGGCGGCGCGCTCTCGTCCCACCACCCAATCACGGTCACTTAGTAGACCTGGCCGTACACTTTGCACGATGACGACAGCGCGGCGCGGGCGACCGACACGAGTGGAAGCCACACAACTCAAGGAGCGGCTGCGCGAAGGAGCAGTGTCGGCGTTCCTCGAATACGGCTACGACGGCGCGACCATGGAGGCCATCGCCCGGGCGGCCGGCATCACCAAGCGCACGCTGTACGCCCGTTATCCCGACAAGCGGGCGGTGTTCCTCGACGTCATTCCCTGGGCGTTCAGCCGCGCCGTCGACCGCGACTTGAGGCGTAAGACCAACGACGACGACCTTGAAGCCGCGCTGACCGAGATCGGGCGCGGCGCGGTCAAACGCGCGCTCGACCCCGACACCAGGCGGCTGCACCGGGTCGTGATGAACGAAACCGGCCGCTTTCCGGAATTCGCGGTCAGCGCCGAAACGCTCGGGTGGTCGCGCCGGCAGCGACAGGTCATGGACCTGCTTCGGCACCACCAGGACAAGGGCGCCATTGAGGTCGATGACATCGAGTTGGCAGCCGAGCACTTCCTCGCGATGGTCGAAGCCTTACCCGCGCGCTTGGCGGATTTCGGTGTGTACCGCAGCAAGAGACAGGAGGAGCGACACCTCAAGCTCGCGGTGAAGCTGTTTCTCCACGGCGTCCTGACGCGGTGAAGGGCGCGCGGCGCCTACGAAATGTTTAAATACACCACATCGTTTACTTAGACGGGGCGTCCCGGCTAAGCTGCCCCCATGCGAGCCATCTTGTGCGCGGCGATCGCGCTGGGGGTGACCGCCCTGGCGCCGGCTCGCGCAGCGGCCGAACCAAGTCACTGCGACGATCCCGGTTGCATTCCGGGCATCGACAGGGTGGTCCAACTCGGGTCGAATTGCGACAACATCATCTACTACGTTTTCGCCACCACCGATTGGGGACGGGTGGTGTTCTGCGACTCGGCCCGCGGCGGGGCACCGAGGTACTTCCGCGCCCTGCCACTCGCCGGCATCAGGCAATACGACACCACCTGTACGCAGCCCTACAACCAAATGGCCCAAGCCCCAGACGGATTGTTCCTGCTGTGCGGAATGCACCTGAACCCCGATGGCAGCGCCGACAGCCGCTGGATCCGCGGCGACAACTGGGACAACTAATCCGCCGGGACGCTCAGCTACCGGGAAGTTGTCCCGGTTGTAAACGGGCCTCCGGCGGGATCTTCGTCGGGTAGTAGCCCTGGCAGAACGATCCGGTCGCCAAGGCGATGAAATAGCGGGTGTTGCGTTGTGACCATTGCTTCGACATGGCTAGCGACGCAACCTCGTCAGGGTAGGAGACGCCGGCCGCCCAGTCGTTGCAGACACCATGACCGACGTCGACGATGTATTGCTCGCCGTACGGCCAATACCACTTCTGGTGGGTCTTGTAGAGCTCGTTGAGAAAGTAGTCTTCGTTGTCGGCCGAAGCCGTCGGCGCCAGCGCGAGCGACATCACGAGCGCCACGAACGCGGTTCGCCCGGAGAGCCCCATCACCTTTCGCGTCCTAGCCGTCGCCCTCGCCCGCCTTCACCAGCCGGATCGGCGCACGGTCAACGGTCACCGGGCCACCACATTGATCGGAGCGAATGGTCTCGACCGTGCCGACCAGCGTCGCAGCATCCCACGACCAGTTCTGGTTCACCGGCTGGTCGCTGCCGTTGGCCACACAGTCGGCCGGATCGGGCGCATACGAAGACTTGTTCCAATGAGCGACGTATACCGCCATCGTCCAACGGCCAGCACCCGGCCTGGCGTATCCAGTCCACCCGTCGGAGCTGTGGACGCTCGCGAGACACGCGGGACTGCAGGACGATTCGACCTTCCACGTGGAACGCGCACCTTTCATGACCACCGTATAGGTGCCGGTTAAACCATCCTCAGCGTGAGCCGCAGACGCCGCAGCGACGACGCCGAGGGCGAACGGTATCGAGACCAGCGCGGCGCCAAGGCCGTTGAACCGCCTCGTCATGGCGCCGGCGGCCCAGGCGGAGCGGTCAGCGCGATGACCCGATCCGCCAGCTCTTGTTCGGATATCGGCCCGGTGACGTTGTTGACCAGATCGCCCGTCCCGTCTGGGCGAAGAAATGCCCATGCCGGGGGCCATGGCACGAAGAACGACTGCCAGATCATCCCGTTGGCATCGGTCAGATTGGTGAACTTCAGGTTGTTGTCGGCCACGAAACGCCGCATCGACATCGCATCCCAGCGTCCCGCGACGCCGACAAACGTCACCTCCGGATGGACGGCGGCGACCCGGCTCAGGACCGGAGCCTCCGCGGCGCAGACGCCGCAATACGGTGCGGGCGTCCAGAACCACAGCACGGCGGGCTTCCCGATGAGGCTGCGGCCGTCGAAAAGGGCCCCGTCCAACTCGGTGCCGTAGAAGCGCAGGCGTTGGTTGTCACCCACGAGCGGTTTGACATCAGCGGACGCCGCGGGTGCGGTGGCCAGTAGCGTGCCGGCGAGCACGAGACACGCGGCGAGAAGTCGACTGGCGTGAACCAATCGACTGCTGCCCCCAGGGCCCGTCGGCATGCGGAGTCCCCAATCGCTGCGCCGGTATGAAAGCATACCTAGAAGTACACATTGTCGTATATATTGTCAACCGTCAGGCCCCGTGGCGGCCCCGCAAGCACTCCGCTTAAACAATTATACTTTGCCGTATACTTTTGACTCGAAATGCCGTAGCCTGAAGCGCCATGACGGACGTCGCACCGCCCCGCCGCCACGCGGCGGCGCTGAGCCCCGACGTGGTGCGCCCGCTCGTGGGTCTGCTATCCATCTTGTTCGCCGTGGGCATCGTGGCGATCGCCGCGACCATGTTCAGTGGCGGCTTCTCGCCCGGGGTGCCGGTGACGGTGGTGGCGAGCCGCGCCGGCCTGGTGATGAACCCGGACGCCAAAGTGAAGATGCTCGGCGTCGAAGTCGGCAAGGTCGAGTCGATCGAGGAGCGCCCGGCTGGGCAAGCGGCGCTTCACCTTTCGATGTACCCGTCCCAGATTCACAAGATCCCGGCCAACGTCGTGGTCGACATCGCGTCCACCACCGTCTTCGGTGCCAAATTCGTGCAGTTGCTGCCGCCCAGAGACCCTTCGCCGCAGAGCATGCACGCCGGACAGGTGCTCGACGGCGAACACGTCACCGTCGAGATCAACACGGTGTTCCAGCAAGTGGTTTCGGTGCTGTCACAGATCGAGCCCACCAAGCTGAATGAAACCCTCGGCGCGCTATCGCGAGCGCTGAGCGGGCGCGGCAACAAATTCGGCCAGGGGCTGGCCGACCTCGATGCGGCCCTGGCGAAGGTGAATCCGGAATTGCCGGCTCTGTCGCACGACTTGGCGGTCGCACCGGATGTGGTCAGGGTGTACGCCCAGACCTCTCCGGAGCTTTTGAAGACTCTCGAGAACACTTCCCGGCTGAGTCAGACCGTGGTGGCCGAGCAACAGAACTTCGACGCGCTGTTGGTGAGCCTGATCGGGCTGTCGGATGTGGGCAAGCCATTCGTGGACGACAACCGGGCACCGCTGACCGACGCCATGCATCTCCTGGTGCCCACGACCCGCTTGACCGACGACTACAACCCGGCGCTGACGTGCGCCCTCATCGGTTTCGCCGACCTCGGCAGCGTCAACGCCCTCAATAGCGCGGGTGTTCTCCAATCGGTCAACTTCGTGTGGGGACACGAACGGTACAGGTACCCACAGGATCTGCCCAAGGTCGCCGCGAAAGGGGGACCACGCTGCGAGGTGCTCCCCGTCAAATATCAGACCCACCCGAAGTACGTGGTCACCGACACCGGCGTCAACCCGTGGAAGTACGGAAACCAGGGTTTGATGTGGAACAGCGACCTGATCAAACAGTGGCTGTTCGGCCCGATCGACGGCCCGCCCCGTAACAGCGCCCAGATCGGCCAACCGGGATGAGCGTCCTGCGGACAGCCGGTGCCAAGTTCGTGGTCTTCGCGGTCGTCATGATCATCCTCACCGGCTTTCTGTTCCTGGTGTTCGCGGACCCACGCACCGGCCCGGCGACGGGCTACTCGGCCGTTTTCGACAATGTCTCGGACCTGCGTCCGGGAAATACGGTGCGGGTGGCCGGTGTTCGGGTCGGCACGGTGTCGGACGTCAGCCTCGGCGACGACCACCGCGTCACCGTCGCGTTCAACGTCGCGAACAACGTGCATCTCACGGCCGGCACCCGGGTGGCGGTCAAGTATCTCAACCTGGTCGGCGATCGCTATCTTGCTCTCCTCGACGGCCCGGGATCCACGCGACTGCTGCCCGCGGGCTCGGTGATTCCGCTCGACCGCACCGCGCCCGCACTCGATCTCGACCTACTGCTCAGTGGGTTGAAACCCGTCATCCGGGGACTGAACGCGCGGCAGGTCAACGAGCTGTCATCGTCGCTGCTGCAGATCATGCAGGGCCAAGAGGGCACGCTGAATTCGCTGCTGTCCAAAACGTCGTCGTTCACATCAGCGCTCGCGGACAACAACCAAGTGGTAGAGCAGCTCATCGACAACCTGAAGGTGGTGCTGTCCACGCTGTCGAAGGACGGAGACAAGTTCTCGAACACAATCGATCACGTCGAGCGTCTCGTCACGGAATTGGACCAGCAGCGAGACACGATCGGCACCGCGATCGATTCGTTGTCCAATGGCACCGCCACGATTGCCGACTTGCTGAATCAGGCCCGGGCTCCCCTCGCCGGGACCATCCGCGAGCTGAGCCGGCTGGCTCCCAACCTCGACAAGGAAAAGGACCGCCTCGACTACGCCCTGACTAGGGCGCCGGAGAACTTCCGCAAGCTGGCGCGGGTGGGCTCCTATGGCAACTGGATCCAGTATTACCTGTGCGATGCGACGCTGCGGGTCAACGACCCGCAGGGCCGGGTGCTGGTACTGCCGATCATTCACCAGAATTCCGGCAGGTGTCAGTAGATGCTCAAATACCGTGGCGCACGCCTTATCCGGGCCGGCTTCATCGGGGTTGTCCTGGCCGTTCTCGTCGTCTTGGTCGGCCTGTCCCCGCAGCAGTTGGTGACGCTGGCGACAACCGCCCGATACCAGGCGGTGTTCGCCGAAGCCGGCGGCCTGGCCGAAGGCAATGCCGTGATGATATCCGGTGTCAAAGTCGGCACGGTGAACAAGATTTCGCTTCACGACGGTGACGTGGTCGTGGACTTCAATGTCGAGGGAAAGGTTGCGCTGGGATCGCAGAGCACCGCCCACATCAAGACGAGAACGTTGCTGGGCCAGCGGGCACTCGTGCTGGACTCGGGCGGGGACAGGCCGTTGCGGCCCGGCAGCGTGATCCCGCTGTCGCGCACTTCGTCGCCGTACTCGTTAACGGATGCGGTCAACGAACTGACCTCCAATACCGCCGCCATCGACACAGATCAACTGAACCGGTCGCTCGACACGCTGTCGACGACGCTCGACCGCATCGGCCCTCAGTTGGGTCCGGCGTTCGACGGATTGACACGCCTGTCGCGATCCCTCAACAGCCGCAACGAATCACTGCGCGACCTGTTCAACTCGGCGGCCGATGTCACCAAGGTCTTGTCGCAACGCAGTGAACAGGTGAACACGTTGCTACTCAACGGCAACACGCTGCTGCAGGTGCTTGTCGAGCGACGCCAGGCGATCGTGAATCTCCTCGCCAACACGTCCTCGGTGGCGAAACAGTTGTCGGGCCTGGTCGCCGACAACGAGGCCCAACTGGCTCCCACGCTCGACCGGCTGAACTCGGTCACCGCGATGCTGGAGAAGAACCGCGACAACATCGGGAAAGCCATCCCGGGCTTGACGAAATACACCCAGATCTTGGGCGAAACGATATCGGGCGGAAGCTACTACAACGCCTTCATCGCCAACCTCACCCAGGGACCATTCATCCAACCGCTGATCAATTCGTTGTTCAATCAGCAGCCGCGTTCCCTCTTCCCCGTCCCGAACTGCGGGGACGACGGCGACTGCTACAGCCGCAAAGAAGAGATGAAACCCAACAGCCTCGAGCCGCAGGCGCCGCGATGATCTCTCGCCGAGCTCTTGGTCGACTGGTCGTCGCCGTATTGGCGCTGTCACTGGTGGGCGCCGGAATCTTCATCGCCCACCAGCGGCTGTTCGGGCCGCGCACGTTCACCGCCGTCTTCCAAAGCGCCACCGCGATCTACGCGGGCGACGACGTACGAGTCGCGGGGGTCAAGGTAGGAACGGTAACTTCCATTGAACCGGGACCCGGCAACGTCCGGCTGTCGATGAAAGTGACTCGCGCTGTGTCGATTCCGGCCGACGCAAAGGCCGTGATCGTCGCGCAGAATCTGGTGGCCGCGAGGTATGTGCAGCTCACACCGGTCTATCGCAAGGGCGGCGGACGCACGATGGCCGACGGAGCGGTCATTCCGCTGGAGCGAACCGCCGTGCCGGTCGAATGGGACGAGGTCAAGCAGCAATTGAACCGCCTGGCGACCGAACTCGGCCCCGGCCACGGGGAGCAGACCGGGTCGGGCGGGCGGTTCATCGAGGCCGCGGCGAATGCGCTCAGCGGCAACGGCGACAAACTGCGCCAATCGCTGCATGAACTATCCGGCGTGGGAAGGGTTCTGGCGGACAGCAGCGGCAACATCGTCGAAATCGTCAAGGGTTTACAGAAGTTCGTCACCGCCGTGCGCGACAGCGACGAACAGATCGTTCAGTTTGAAAACAGGCTGGCCACGTTGTCGAGCGTGCTGGACGGCAGCAAGTCCGATCTGGACGCCGCCTTGAAGAACCTGTCCGTCGCCGTGGGCGAGGTTCAGCGGTTCATCGCCGAAACACGGGACAAGACCAGCGAGCAGGTGCAGCGGCTGGCCGACGTCACACAGAATCTGGTCGATCATAAGAAAGACGTCGAACAACTGCTGCATATCTTCCCCAGCAGCCTGGCGAACTTCTACAACGTCTACGACCCCGTCTCGGGAACTTTCGGAGGGGTGTTTGTAATGAACAACTTCGCGAACCCCATCCAATTCATCTGCGCGGCGATGGCGGCGGCCACCCCTGGTAACCCGGCGGACGGAGTAAAGAAGTGCGCCGAGTACCTCGGACCGATCCTGCGGATCTTGAACCCCGCGACCATCGTCAACCTCAACTACCTTCCGATTCCGCTGAACCCGATACTCGGCCCGGTGCCCGCACCGCAGGATCTGATCTATTCGGAACCCAAACTCGATCCGCGGCAAATCGTGCAGCCACCTCCGGGCCCACCGCCCCCCGCCACCGTGCCGGACCTGCTGCTGCCGGCAGGGAGTCCCTCACCATGACGACCCGTCGCGCCCTGCGCTTCTTGTCCGTGGCCATCGTGTGCGTAACGGCTCTGTCCGGCTGCGCCTGGCACGGCGTCAACTCGTTGCCCCTGCCCGGGGCGCCCGGCCGGGTACCGGACGCGGCGACCTATCACGTAGAGATCGTCGATGTCGGTTCCCTGGAATCGAACTCCCCGGTGATGATCAACGACGTCGTGGTCGGCAGCGTGGGCGAAATGACGGTGCAGAATTGGCACGCCGACGTCGCGGTCCTCATCAAGCCGGGCATCGTCGTGCCCGGCAATGCCGTGGCAACGGTTGGCCAGACGAGCCTGCTCGGCTCGAGCCACCTGGCGTTGGACCCGCCCGCCGGAGTTGCGCCGAGCGGTCGCCTTGCGCCCGGCGCGGTTGTCCCCCTGAGCAGTTCGTCGACCTACCCGTCGACGGAACAAACGCTGGCCTCGTTGTCCGTGGTCGTCAACGGCGGCGGTCTCGGCCAGATCGGCGACGTCATCGCCAACTTCAACGAGGCGTTCGACGGCCGCCAGGGCGCCATTCGCGACCTGATCAGTCAGCTGGACACTTTCCTGGGCACTTTCGACCGTCAGCGCGACGACGTCATATCGCTCCTTTACGAGTTCAACAAGTTGGCCGCCACCATCTCCGGCCAACGCGACGTCGTCACCAGGGCGCTGCAACAGGTGCCTCCGGCGCTGGAAGTGCTGCTGCGAGAACGGCCCAGGCTCACGACAGCACTGGACAAGCTGCACGCGTTCAGTGATGCCGCCGCCGGGGCCATTCACGACGTCAAAGCCGACCTGGTCGAGAACCTTCGTCACCTGGAACCCACGGTGCGGGCGCTCGCTGACGTCGGCGTCGACATCGACAAAGCCATCGCCTTCACGACGGTTTTCCCGTACGGGCAGGGCTGTATCGACCGCTGTGTCAAGGGCGACTACATCAACTTGTCCACCACCCTCGACTTCACCCTTCCCCGGCTCAAGCGCGAGATATTAATGGGCACCCGTTGGGGCAATCCGAACATGCAGATCCAAGCGGCGGTGGGCGACCCGGGTTATGCGGAGCAGACCAACAACCCTCTCGCGGTGGGTGTCACAGCTCCGGCGGCTCCGGCCACCGAGGCCGCGCCACCGGCGGCACCTGAGCCTCCGCAAGCTCCCGCGCCCGCGGTGGCCGAACCGGGCGCACCGCTCTGGCTGGCCCCGCTGGATCAGGGAGGCCATTGATGCTGAGCCGCTTGGTCAAAACTCAATTGGTCATCTTCTCGATCGCCTCGCTCGTCGGGCTCACGCTGATGGCCTTCGACTACATCCAGGTGCAGTCCTTCCTGGGCATCGGCCGCATGAACGTCACCCTCGACCTGCCGGCCACGGGCGGCCTCTACCGCTTTGGCCGGGTCACCTACCGCGGCGTCGACATAGGCAAGGTCACGAACATCGACCTGACACACGTCGGGACCAAAAACGCGGTAGTCGCCACGCTCTCGATCGACGAGTCGAAAAAGATTCCCGCCGACCTGGAGGCACACGTCCGGAGCGTCTCCGCGGTGGGGGAAATGTATGTGGACCTGTCCCCCCGGTCGGACTCCCCGCCGTATCTCCACAACGGCTCGGTGATCGACGCGCGCAACGCGTCCATTCCGCAACCGGTGGGCCCCATGCTCGACCACCTCAGTGCGCTGGTGGGCAGCATCCCCAAGGACAAGCTGCACCAACTGCTTGACGAATCGTCCAGGGGGCTGGGCGGCGCCGGCTACGACCTGCAATCCCTGCTGGACTCGACGTCCAAGCTCGGTGGCGCGGCCAACCAGGTCAAGGACCAGACGAACGCTTTGACGCGGGACACCGCCCCGCTCCTGGACACCCAGGCCCAGAGCACCGAGGCGATCCGCACCTGGACGCGCGGCCTTGCGTCGGTGACCGGGCAACTGGTCGCCGACGACCCGCAGTTCCGTTCCGTGCTGGACAAGGGTCCCGGCTTCGCGCGCGAGACAGCGCGGCAACTCGAGCAGCTCAAGCTGACCCTGCCGGTGCTGCTGGCCAACCTGACGACACTGGGCCAACTCGCCGTCACCTACAACGCGGGTTTGGAACAATTGCTGGTACTGGCTCCGCCGCTGGTTTCCGCCGTCGAATCAGCCCAACCCAACAGGAACGCATCAGGGCTCGGGCTGGGCAGCTTCCGCCTGTCAGGCATCTCGGACCCTCCGCCCTGCACGGTTGGCTTCCTGCCGCCTTCTTCCTGGCGGCCCGCTTACGACACCACCACGATCGATACGCCGAACGACATCTATTGCAAGCTCCCGCAAGACTCTCCGGTCGCGGTGCGCGGCCTCAGGAACTTCCCGTGCGCGACAAAACCCGGCAAGCGCGCACCAACGGCCGAACTCTGCAATAGCGACCAGGAATACGAACCCGTCGCCCAACGACAACCGATCATCGGTCCGTATCCGCGTGACCCGAATCTGGAGGCGCAGGGGGTTCCACCGGACTCTCGATGGTTCCCCGACCAGGGCTTGTACGCCCTGCCCGGACAGGGGCCGCCCGCGCCGCCCGGCCCGGTGCCGGCAACTCCGCCGATGACGCTACTGGTGCCGCCGCCCGCGTCCAATGCCGTTCTGCCGCCGGGCCTTCCACGAGAAGGCGACCCGCCAAACACCGGCCCCGAGACGCCGCCGGATTCGCACGGTCCGGCGCCCGCCGCCCCGAGCTCGTCCCACGGCGGCGCCGCAGCCAAACCGTCCGTTGGTGTGGCGCAATACGATCCGCGCACCGGTGAATACGTCACCCCGGACGGAGGGTTGTACCGCCAATCGGATTTGGTGCCCTCGGCCGTCCCTCGGACCTGGAAAGACCTGATTTTGGCGCCGACCGCATGACCGAGATGCGGGGCGCCCAGAAAAGACGGGAGCGGCGCATGGCCCCCCTGGCGAACGCCGACGGCTCGGGCGGGAACGCATCCTCGACTCTCGCCCAGGCGCAACCCACCACCGGGGACGCCCAGGCGATGGTCGAGCTCGCCGAAGCGGAGGTGGCCGAAGCAGAAGCCCGGCTGGCCGCGGCCAGCGCGCGCGCCCGGGCCATCCGGCTGCGCCGGCAGGCAGACCTCATCGAGGATCTCGAACCGCACGATGCCACGACGGAAGACGAGACCGGTGCCGTGCCGGCCGGGCCAGAAGCCCCTGCGGCAGAGCAAGACTCGGGCGGCGAACCCGAAGCGGCGCCCTCGAAGTGGCGCCGATACCGGCCGAACATCCGACGTCCCCGATGGTCCGCTTGCGTCAAGGGCCTCGCCGTCATCGTGGTGATAAGCGCGGTTTCGACCAGTGGATACATCGCTTGGCAACATCGAAAACTCTCCCAGCAAGCCCGGCACGAGGCGGAGTTCGTTGCCGCCGCGCGGCAAGGCGTGGTCACGATGACGTCGCTGGACTTCAACAAGGCAAAAGACGATGTCCAGCGCATCATCGAAAGCGCCACCGGCGAATTCAAAGACGACTTCCAGAAGAAGGCCGACGACTTCATCAACGTGGTGCAACAGTCAAAGGTGGTCACCAAGGGCACCGTCCATGCGGCTGCGGTCGAGTCGATGACTGACGATTCCGCGATGGTACTCGTGGCTGCGACGTCAGAGGTCACCAATGCGGCCGGCGCCAAGAGCGAACCGCGTGCGTGGCGCCTGAACGTCACTGTCACGCGCGACGGCGGGCAGCTCAAGTTATCGAAAGTCGAGTTCGTACCATGAGCTCCTCGACACACCGCCTGCGACGCCTGACGCGCGCTGTCCTAAGACGCCCACCGCGGCGAGTCTCGGTCGCGGCCTTGGCGCTGTCGGTGGTGGCGTCGGTTGGAATGCTGGCGACGCTGTTCTACCTCGAGTACCGACCGGACAGGCAGACCGGCGCCGAGACCAAACAGTCGGTGCTCGCGGACGCCAAGGCCGGCACAATTGGCCTGTTGTCCTATTCACCCGAAACTTTCGACCGGGACTTTACGGCCGCCAAAGCACTGTTGACCGGTGACTTCTTGACCTACTATGCGCAGTTCGGTGAGCGGGTCCTGCGCCCCGCCGCCACCCAGAAGGGTGTCAAGACATCCGCGGTCGTGCCGCGAGCCGCAGTATGCGAACTTCGCCCGACTTCTGCGGTTGTGCTCGAGTACATCGACCAGACCACGACGACCAAAGAGAAGCCGGAGCCGACGGTGGCGGCGAGCAGCGTGCTGGTCAGGCTCGCGAAAGTCGATGGCAAATGGTTGATTTCGTCGTTCGATCCCACGCCCGTCTAGCGCTGGCCGCCGGCGTAGGGTAGGTCGGCCACCATCGTGCACGCGCCCACCTCGAAGCTGAGGTGCCGCGCGATGGGCAGGCTCTCCGGTGGCGGATCCTGGTAGCTCCATGCGACATCTTCGATCACCGCATCACCGATCGCCGCCGACCAGTAGGTAGCGACGCCCTTGTAGTTGCAATAGCTCGAAGTCGTGGATTGCCGCAACAGGTCGGTGCGGACATGCGTGGGGTCCACGTAAAGCCGAGGCTCCAGCGTGGTCTCGAAGACGATCACGGTGTCGTCGGTGTCCACCAGCGTCACGCCGGCGACATCCACGCGCAACGCGCGCCTCGTGCGGTGGCAGTCGACGCGGTGATACGGGTTGGGCGGGTAGTGGACCAGTTGACGTCCCTCTTCGAACCAGGCGTCGACGGCTCTCCACGGGACGACAACGTAACCCGGCGCGGCCGGCTCGGGCTTGTGGGGCAGGTCGCCGACCTCGTCAGCGAGAAACGCGTATCGGTGGATGCGATCGGGGCGGTGCACCATCACCGCCCGCTCGGTGTCGATCACGGTGCGGCCGTCCCGCACCGCCCGAATGCGGCGCGGATGCGGCTCGACGTACACCGCCCCGGCCGGCAGGGGCTCGGAGAACCAACCCGCGGGGCTCGCGCCGAGCGGCCCCCGCGGCGTCGTCAATGCCATGGCCTGTTCCCATCCGTAGTCCCTGCCGAAGCGTCACCGAAAGTATACGAATACGTAGAGCGCCTGGGCGCTCATTGAAAAATCTCATTGACATTTGTCAGTGAATAGGCTGACAATACTGGCGATGACCGCCGAAGTGAACGACAAGCCGCGGGGACGCGAGGCGCAACGGCTCGAGACGCGCCAGCGCGTGTACGCCGCGGCGATAGCCGAGTTCAAGCGCTCGGGTGTCGCCGACGCCGACATCGGGGAGATCGTCTCCAGCGCCGGCGTGGCGCGTGGCACGTTCTACTTCCACTTCCCGACGAAGGAGCACGTGCTCGACGAAGTCGAGCGCAATCTGGTCAAGCGCCTCGCCGCGGACCTCGCTCGAGCCCTCGAGTCGCCGCACGACCTGTGGTCCATCCTGACCGAGGTGGTCCGACTGGTCGTCGCGGCCGAGGCGCGGCTGGGGCCGCGGCTATTCAGAGACGTTCTCGCTCTGCATTTTTCGCAGACCCGCCCCCAGGGCTGGGGCAAGTCGACCGATCATCCCCTGGTGGCGCTGGTCGCGGAGGACATCGGGCGGGCACAAGCAGGGGGCGTGGTTCATCCCGACGTCGACGCCGTCCACAGCGCCCTGTTCTTTCTCCTCGGCCTGTATTCGCTGCTGGTCACGAACCACGAGCCCAAGCCCGCTCGCACCCGACTGCTGAACGCCTTTCTGGCGAGCACCCGTCGCGGCCTGGAACGTCAATGACGCCGTTAAGTGGCGACCGACCGAATTGGAGGCACAACCATGTGGCAGGACATCGTTCGCATTGGTCTCGGATGGGGCGCGGCCGCCGGTCTGGTGTGGTTTTGGTACTGGCTGATGGGAAGCATCGGCACCTTCTAATGGCACTCGGCCGTCGCCGTCGCGAGCGGCAATCGTGATGGTCGCGACCACCACGGCGCCGGCGCTCGTTGTCGAGCGCTCGTGCGCGCTCGTGGCTGTCGCTCTCTCTCAGGGCCGCCGGCGGGGCGCCCGCCTGGTGTCCGGCGAGCGGCGAACATTCGGCATGAACGACGGCCGGACCGTGATCGAGGTTCCTTACCCCGCGCTTGCATCGGATTGGACTCGTCGCACCCTGACGTGTGGCGTGGCCCTGCAGTGCGCGCCGTCGAAGGACCTGCTCAATGGCTACGCCCTGCACGAGCTCACCCCACGAGAGCTCCGGGCGCTGGCGCTCGTCGAAGGCCGCGCCGCGCTGGGTTGGGTCTCCGAGCACTGGCCGGGGTTGCTGCCGGAACTGCGACGGCACCTTGGTGACCTCAATCCCCTCGGCGAGGATCTCGACGGCGCGGCGATGCTCGAAATGGCCATCGAGTTGGCGAGGTCACGCGAACAGTTGGGCCGCTATCCGCTGCTGGGTCGGCTGACTCCGTCGACGCCGCGAGGTCTCGGTCTTTCGGCGCGCGCTCTGCGCATGCGCGGCAGGATGCCATGGAGTTCGAAGAAGGCGTTCACCAGGATCGGCTATTCGATACCCGTCGCGGGCGAGGGCGGTGTGCGCAACCCCAACCTGCCTCCGCCGAGCCGGCCCGAGGACGAAGAGATCGAGATCCGTTCCGACCATCGTGTCGGCATTCCATACCCGGAGTGGAACGCTTGGACGCAAAGCTTCCTGCCGGCCCACGTGGCCGTCCTCGAGAGCAAGCACCCGTTGCGCTCCAACACGTTTCGGCCCGTGGCGCCCGGAGTCCGGCGTTGGTTCGAGGAACACACGCATCGGGTGATGACGAACGGATTGGAAGACGGGTCGTGCGTGGACATCGATCGCTACGTCGACTATCACATCGACAGGATCTGCGGTCATACCTCCGAACCGCGCGTATTCCGCGATCTACTGCCCGGGTTCCGCGACGTGACCACCGCGCTGCTGCTCGACGGTAGCTCGTCGCTCGGAGTTCACCAGGGCCGGGTATTTCGCCTCGAATTGGCTTGTGCGGATGCGCTATCGCGGGCGATGAAGCTTGCTCGCGAGCGTCACGGGGTGTTCGTGTTCAGCGGGAATACCCGGCACCGAGTCGACGTGCAGTGTCTGAAGGATTTCGACGAGCCCCACTTCGCCGTCCCCAGCGCGGCGGGCCTGGCGACCGGTGGCTACACCAGACTCGGCGCACCGTTGCGGCACCTGACGAATCGGCTGCTGGGCCAGCCGTCAGAACGACGGCTGCTGATCGTGATCGGCGACGGCCTGATGTCGGACGAGGGCTACGAGGGGCGGTACGCATGGGCCGACGTGGCGCATGCGGTTGAGGAGGCCGAAGAGGCCGGTGTCGCAATCTACTACATCGGACTCGGCCCGACCCGGGTGGATCCGCTGCCAGAGGTGTTCGGGCCGCGCCGGTCGACGCGGATCAGGCACGTCGACGAGCTGCCCAATGTCTTGGCCCATGTCCATCGCGAACTTGTCGCGGCGTAGGTCCCCGATGTCCAGGAGTGAGATGAGAGCCGCTTTCTACCAGGCGCAGGGTAACGAGGTAGCGCTGTTCGAGCGGGCATCCGCCAGACGGCTGCCGGTCATGCTGACGGGCCCAACCGGTTGCGGCAAAACGCGATTCGTGGAGTATATGGGCGAGTTGCTTGGCCGCCCGGTCGTCACCATCAGCTGCCACGACGACCTGACCAGTTCGGATCTGGTCGGCCGGTTCCTGGTTTCGGGCGGCGACGTCATCTGGAACGACGGCCCCCTGACCCGCGCCGTCAAGGCCGGCGCGATCTGTTACCTCGATGAGGTGGTCGAAGCCCGTCATGACTCGCTGGCGATCCTGCACTCGCTCACCGATCATCGGCGCGCACTCTATCTCGATCGTGCGGATGAGGTTGTCGAGGCGCCGGATTCGTTCATGGTGGTGTGCTCCTACAACCCGGCCTACCGCAGCTCGCTGAAGGAGCTGAAGCCTTCGTTCCGCCAGCGATTCGTCACCATTGCGATGGACTATCTGCCGCCGGATCGCGAGGCAGAGGTATTGGTCAGCGAGGCGGGGATCAGCTCGGCGGTCGCCGCACGGCTTGTCAAGTGCGCGAACGGTATTCGTGATGCCGATGACGTGTTCCATTTCGAGCCGCCATCCACCCGCGTTCTGGTCACGGCCGCACAACTGATCGCGGCGGGTGCAGACGAAGTCGAGGCCGTCGACGCATGCGTTTTGACACCGCTGTCCACCGATGGCGCTGTCACCGACGGCCTGCGGGAAGCGGCCGCCGCCATTCTGGTTCCTACCACGGCGTAAATCGCTTATCACCTACGAGAGGAGCGGATTGATGAATCAGGCACAGCGAAAGCGGCGGCGGGCGTTGATGGTCTTCCAGATCGTCATCTACGGCTACCTGGCGCTGCAGTTCGGCATCCAGATGTATATGTACGCGACCCGGAACTGGTAGGACACACCATGAATCTGCCATTGATCAATCGCCGTTCTGGCAACGGCAAGACCGGGGCCGTCCCGACCGGCGACTGCGGGCTCACCACCCTCGACGATCAGCACGAGGAAAGCCGCAAGGCGCAATGGGGCGCGGACAAGTGGCTCATCGCGGGAACACTTCTGATGGGCACCAATGCGGCCGGCATCTTCGGTCTGCCGCTCTTCCTGTGGGGACTGCGCAAGCTGCGGCTGGCAACCAAGGCCGGGCTGTCGGTTCGACCTATCATGGTCACCCTGATCGGCTACCTGGTCATCCTGGATGCCGGACTCAACCTGCAGGGCTGGATTCTCGACCTGGTGGGCAACCACACTCTGGTCTACCGAGTGCTCTACACGGCGTGGGGAAACGCCTTCGACATGGGCTACTTCTGGCACTACAACCAGTTGTGGATCGGCGGTGCGAGCGCGCCCGGCGAAAAGAGCTGGGAAGTCGCATTGGTTCTCGTCGTATTCCCCATGCGGATCGCCGCCTCCATCGCCTTCCTGAAGATGAAGCGGTGGGGCTACCAATGGCTGCTGGTGACCTGCTGGTTCGGCGTGGTGATTTGGGTGGGCTATGTCATGAATATGACGGTCTTCGCCGACCTGCGTTATACCGGAACGGTTTTCCCGGTTATCGGATGGTGGATCTACGACATCATGTACATCACGCCGTTCTTGGCCATCCCCTATCTACACACCGTCAACCGCGAAATATTCGCGGACTAAGGAGCACTGGAATGACCAAGTCGAGCACCGAGGATCTCTCGTCGGCACCTGGCGAGTCGGCCGAGGACCTTCCCCTGGGCACCACGCAAGAAACTGCACGCCTTCACAAGTGGCTTAAACGCGGCATCCTGGTCTGCCTGGTCGGCCTTGTTCTCGAAGGCGCGTTCACCTTGCCGTTCCTCGCGATCTGGTACGGCTACCCCACCCTGGGATTCCGCGACATCTGCAGCGAGCTCATGAAGGTGCGATACAGCAACGAGTCGCTCGAGTGTCAGTATCCCTACCCGTTCCCCGGTCCCCCGTGGGGAGGGGCGCCAGAAGCGGCGGGTGTCGACACCGCCAAAGACCAGTGGGGAGTTCAGCCCAAGCCGCTGTACCCGAGGCTCGGCTTCCGGGAGCTGGTCAGGATCCACGACGAGCGGATCGCCCGCCAGCACGCCGCGCAACAACAGGGTGTCCCGACGCCCCATCCATAACCGGCAATGCGGCCGCCGCGGCACAACCAGACCCTTCCTTTCTCGGCCGCGGCGGTCGCATCACCTCATTGCCTGAGCAAAAATATACTTATATGTTTACTTTGTGGTGTGCTGTGCACGGCGCACCGCGGCATCCACGAAACAGGAGAAGACGATGGCATCAGCGGTTGAGCGCCTGATGGATCTCATGGGGCAGGAAGATTGCTACGACGTCGCGCCCGCGGATCTGTTGCCGCTGCAGATCGAGGCGGCGAACGAACGACTGGCCGCCCAGATCGACAAGATCGGCCTGCTGCGGAACCGGGCCGAGACGAGCGACGTGAGTCAGATCGAGGAGCCGGCCGACCTCGTCCCGTTGCTATTCGCGCACACCGCGTACAAGAGCTACTCGGAAAGCTGGCTGACCGAGGGCCAGTGGGACCGCATGGGCAGGTGGCTCAACACCGTATCGACGCGCCCGGTCGACAACGTCAACGTCGACGGTGTCGACACCCTCGATGGCTGGATCAAACAGCTCGAGAGCATCGGCCACTACCTGTCGTGCTCCAGCGGGACCACCGGCAAGCCGGCGATGCTCAGCGGCACCGAAGGCGACATCGACTTCTCGGCCAGGGCCAACGCCGCGGGGATCGTCTGGGCGCTCGGCCTCAAACCGAGCAGCGAACGGAAATTCTTCGGTATCGGACCACAATTTGCGGCCCCGCGCGAGAATGCCATCCGAGACTCGATGATCGCGGCGATCGCCCCTGACGTGGAACCGTTCCAATTCGGGTCGGAACCCATCACCGTGGGCGCGATGGTGGAAATGATTGTGCTGCGACGCAAGATCGCCGACGGCACGGCGAGGCCCTCGGAACTAACCGCGTTCGAACAGCTCGCGACGAAGCGCGCGGCGGAGATGGCCGACTCGTCGGAGAAGTCCGTCGACGCGCTGATCGAAGCGCGCACGCGCCCGATCATGATCAGCGGCATGTTCGGGCAGCTGTACCCGATCGCCGAGGCGGTTCGGGCGAAAGGCTTCAGCGGCACGGCCTTTCACCCCGAAAACACGATGTTTGTCGCCGGCGGCCTGAAGGGAGCGGTGCTGCCGGAGAACTATCGCGAATACATCCTCGAAACGTTCAACGTCACCGAGGAGCGCATGTACCACATGTACAGCATGCGCGAGCTCAATTCGACCTTCCCCCTGTGCAGCGCCGAGCGCTACCACATCTCACCATGGGTGATCATGCTGCCACTAGACGTCAGCGGCGAGAATCTGCTTGATGCTGACGGCGGTGACATCGAGGCACGGGCCGCATTCATGGACCTGTCGATCGAAGGCCGATGGGGCGGCATCATCAGCGGCGACAAGATCAGCGTCAGCCTCGCCCGGTGCGCTTGCGGGCACCAGGGGCCCACGGTAGCGCGGGAGATCATGCGCTTCGCCGACCTGCCCGACGGAGACAAGATCTCCTGCGCCGGCAGCATCGACGCCTACGTGCGGGGTGTGTCGTGACGGCGCCTGGGGCGCAGCCCCTTTCGGCGCCGCACTTCGTTCAGGGCAGTCTCGTAACAGGTGATGCAGTTCGTCACCGGTCCCGTGATCTCGGCGCGGACTTCACCACTCCCGCGATCGACCTCGACGCCATCGTGATGCCGCGTTCGCAGCTGCCGCCGCTGCTGGACGTCAAGACTTCCGAGATCATCGATTTCTTGGTCGAGGTAGGTGAGCGGCTTCATCTCGAGCGCAACCCGTACCTGCGGGAGTGTCTGGAGTACATCGCCGCGACCAACCCCTTGCCGCGGCGGGTCGTGGAAAACCTCTACCGCGAGGCGCCCTACTATCTCAACCGATCGCTGCTGGAAAGCATGGTCGACTCCAACTTCGCCAATCGCGATGCGCTCGACGGCTGGGTCGAGCGGGTCGACCCATATGGCAGCAAGTTGGCCGTGCGGGCGTTCCCGCCTCGGATCGTGCACATGTTGGCCGGCAATGCGCCCGCGGGCTGCATAGCGTCGATCGCCCAGGGCGCGCTTGTCAAGGGCGTGAACCTGTTCAAGATGCCCTCGAGCGACCCGTTCACCACCGTCGCGGTGCTGCGCACGATGGCCGATGTCGACGCGTCGCATCCCGTCGTCCGCTCGATGACCGCGGTGTACTGGGCGGGCGGCGACGAGTCGATCGAGCGCACGCTCTATCGTCCGCAGTATTTCGACAAGATCGTGGCCTGGGGCGGCGGGCCGGCGATCAACAACGTCATCAGGTATCTGGGACCCGGGATCCAGCTGGTGTCGTTCGATCCCAAATCGTCGATCTCCATGATCGGCCGCGAGGTCTTCGTCGCAGACGGCGCCGTCGACGAGGTCGCGGAACGGCTTGCGGCCGACACGACCGTGTTCAACCAGGAGGCCTGCCTGGCAAGTCGGTTCGTGTTTATCGAGGGCGAGCGAACCGAAATCGAGACGTTCTGCGCCAAGTTCGCCGATCGTCTGGGTGTGGATCGCGACTACGCATCCGCGGTGGCTCAACCGTTACCATCCGACGTCCGCGAGGAAGTCGAGGTCCTTTCGGCGATGGGCGATGTGAAAGTGTGGGGCCGCTACGACGGCAGCGGACTAGTGGTCCTTTCGGACACACCGGTGAATTTCCACCCCTCGAACAAGACGTCCAATGTCGTCATGGTCGACTCCCTCGACGACGCGGTTCGCTACGTCAACGTCGCGACGCAGACCATCGGGGTCTATCCGTTTGAGCGCAAGGCCGCACTGCGCGACCGCCTGGCCGCTGCGGGTGCGCAACGCTTGTGCCGCTTGGGAACCGCAAACGCGCACGCCCTGGGCAGCCCGCACGACGCGATGTATCCCCTGCAGCGCCTGGTCCACTGGATGGCCGACGACGACGTCAACATCTGACGGGAGACCGAATGCCAGAGAAGCGACTGTCGCATCAGCACAACTCATCTCGCCGCGTGACCATATGAACGACGCTGTGGCGTGCGGTGGTGATTGAACAGTGCGCGTCGGAGTGATGATCGGCGCTGAGCGTGGCGGCTCGGCGCGCAAGGTGTCCGGAATGCTCGACGAGATCGCGTGGGCCGAAGACGCGGGGCTCGACACGGTCTGGGTTCCGCAGGTGCCCACCGACTTCGACGCGCTGGTCGCCGTGACCCTGATGGGTGCCCACACCACCCGCATCGAGTTCCTCACCGCCGTGGTCCCTTTGCAGGCCCAGCATCCCATTGCGCTGGCCCGCCAGGCATTGTCGGTACACGCCGCCACGGGCGGACGCCTGACGCTCGGTGTCGGTCCCTCGCATCACTGGATCGTGCGCGACATGCTCGGGTTGCCCTATGACCGGCCGGCTGCGTACACCCGTGACTATCTCGAGGTCCTGAATGCCGCCCTGAGCGGCGCTAACTCCGTCGATATCGAGAACGAGGAGTTTCGGGTCCACAACCCGTTGGACCTGCCGCCGGTGTCTCGCCTGCCCGTCCTGCTCGCCGCGCTGGGACCCGTGATGCTGCGGTTGGCCGGTGAACACGCGGACGGCACCGTTCTGTGGATGGCGGACGAGCGCGCAATCGGCGAGCACGTCGTGCCGCGCATCACCAAGGCCGCCGACAACGCGGGCCGCCCGGCGCCGCGTGTCGTCGCCGGCCTACCGGTATGCCTGTGTAGCTCAGGGGAGGTCGCGGCCGCCCGCGAGCGTGCCAACCGCATTCTCGCCGAGGCCGAAACCTCGCCGAACTATCAGCGACTGTTGGAGCACTGCGACGCCAGGGACGTCGGTGATCTGCTCGCGGCGGGCGACGAGTCCGCCATCCTCGCGCGGTTCCGTCGGTTCGCCGACGCCGGTGTCACCGATCTGTGTGTCCGGTTCATGCCCATCGGCACCGGGCGCGACGAATTGCTCGCGTCGAAGCGCCGGACACAACAAGCGGTCGCCGCACTGGCCGGGCAGCTGCGCTGAGCCGACGGTGCATGACTCGACATGACGCGAATATGAGGAATATTCCGACCGGGCTCGCCGAGCGCTACGAGCGAGAGGGTTGGTGGACGCCGGACACGGTAGGCCAACTGCTGGCCGGCGGGCTCCGGACCCATTCCGATATCCCGTTCCGGGTCCATTCCGCGGTGCGGCCGTGGTCGGGGACGTTCTGTGACGTCGAGCGAACCGCACGCAGGCTCGCCGCGGGATTGCGGGCACGCGGCGTCGGTCCCGACGACGTGATCGCATTCCAGTTGCCCAACTGGATGGAAGCCGCCGCGACCTTCTGGGCATCGGCGTTCCTCGGCGCGGTGGTGGTTCCGATCGTCCACTTTTACGGCCGAAAGGAATTGGCGCACATTCTGGCGACGGTGCGCCCGAGGGTCTTCGTCACCGCCGAGAAATTCGGCCGGATGTCGTACGCCGGCGACCTGTGTTCGCAGGTGCCGATCGTCGGGGTGGTGGAGCAGGACTTCGATGATCTGCTTGCCCCCGAGCCGATGGCGAACACCATCGCAACCGACCCCCGCAATCCGGCGCTGATCGCGTTCACGTCCGGCACCACCAGCACGCCCAAGGGCGTCATTCACAGCCATCAGACGCTGTGCTGCGAGGCGCGGCAATTCGCCGGCGCGCTGCCCGCCGACCGCGGCAGGCAGCTCACCGTGGCGCCCGTCGGGCACTTCATCGGCATGGTCAACGCTTTCCTGCTCCCGGTGCTCGAGGGCTCCCCGGTGAACCTCGCCGATACCTGGGATCCGACCCAGATGCTGGAGCTGATGGACAGCGATGGCCTTTCCGTCGGTGGCGGGCCGCCCTATTTCATTACGAGCTTGCTCGACCACCCCGATCTGCGGCCCGAGCACCTGCAGTACCTGAAATACGCCGGACTCGGCGGGTCGGCGGTGCCTGCCTCGGTCGCCCGACGGCTAACCGATCTCGGCATCACCGTGTTCCGCGCCTATGGCAGCACCGAACACCCATCGATGACTCGTTCCGCGCACACCGCGCCGGAGCACAAGCGGCTGTTCACCGACGGCAAGCCGGAGCCCGGCGTGGAGATCCGATTGGAATCCGACGGCGAAATCTACAGCCGCGGACCGGATCTCTGCGTGGGCTACACCGACGAGGCGTTGACGCGTGGCGCGTTTGACGACGAGGGCTGGTACCGCACCGGCGACGTCGGCGTGATCGACGACGACGGCTACCTGACGATCACCGACCGGAAGGCCGACTTCATCATCCGGGGCGGCGAGAACATCAGCGCACTGGAAGTCGAGGAAACGCTGCTGGCGATGCCCGCGGTCGCGGAGGCAGCGGTCGTGGCAGTAGCCGACCCACGTTTGGGCGAACGTGTCGCGGCCGTCCTGCGCATCAAGCGCGGCGACGCCATGCCCACGCTGGCACAGACCCGCGCCCACTTCGGCCGACTTGGTATCGCCAGGCAGAAGTGGCCGGAGGAACTTCATCAGGTCGACGAATATCCGCGCACAGCCAGTGGCAAAATCCAAAAGCACCTGTTACGCAAGGCGATTGCCTCTCGGCCGCCGCTTTGACGGTTTTGGTGGCATGAGGGACAGATCGGCGGCACTCGGCATCGGCCGTCGCGCCTAGGTCCCCGGGCGACGCGGCTCCATGCCGAACGCCGGCCCCGTCTGGGCAATCGCCCCGCGGCGTCGCGCCGATTCTCCCGCCGCGGGCGGCGCACATCCCGGAGAATGATATTATCGCTAGACAAGAACGGCACTTGCTTTTTCGTTCCGAAAACCAGCGACTACCAGGCGCGATGACTAATCGAAACGCTTACCGAAAATCCATTGATCGGCCCCCGACGAGAATGTTAGATTATCTATCCGATGGCCCGGCCGGGGTCGCTTTGGCTGCCGGGGCCGAAGGGTGGCATTCGTGATCGAACACGCTGACGGAACCCGCACGCCGCTGATCGACGCCAGCGTGCACATCTTCTGTCGGTCCAACAAGGACCTGCGCTCGTTTTTGCGTGAGCCGTTCAAGAGCCGCGGCTTCCCCGACTACGAGATGGACTGGTACGGCGCGCCGGGCGGCGAGTACGCGCCCAACACCGAGGGCCCGGACCGCCGGTACCCGGGGTCGGACCCGGAATTCGTTGCCGAGGAACTGTTTTCGAAGCGCGGCGTCGACGTGGCGATCCTGCACCCGATGGGCCGCGGCATCATGCCGGACCGGCACCTGGGCAGCGCGCTGCACGCCGCCCACAACGAGATGATGGTGTCGCGCTGGCTGGACTCCGGCGAATTCGGTACGCGGTTCCGCGGCACCATCCGGGTCAACCCCGACGACGTCGCCGGCGCGCTGCGCGAGATCGATAAGTGGCGCACACACCCGCGGGTGGTGCAGATCGGCGTCCCGCTGCAATCCCGCGAGCTGTACGGCAAGCCGCAGTTCTGGCCGTTGTGGGAGGCCGCCGCCGAGGCCAACCTGCCGGTGGCCGTGCACATCGAGACCGGCGAGGGGATCGGCTTCCCGCCGACGCCGTCCGGGCACACCCAGACCTACGAGCAATACGTCGGCTTCATGGCGCTGAACTACCTCTACCACCTGATGAACATGATCGCCGAGGGCGTGTTCGAGCGGTTCCCGGCGCTGAAATTCGTGTGGGCCGACGGCGCCGCCGACTTCGTGACGCCGTTCATGTGGCGGATGGACACGTTCGGCCGGCCCCACCTGGAGCAGACGCCGTGGGCGCCCCGCATCCCCAGCGACTACCTGCCCGACCATGTGTATTTCGTCCAGGGCAGCCTCGACGGTCCGCCTGACGCCGACTTCGCCGGCGAGTGGTTCGGCTTCACCGGCAAGCAGGACATGGTGATGTTCGGCTCCAGCTATCCGCACTGGCAGTGCGGTGACGCCCGCAAGCTGCCCGGCGCGCTGTCCGCCGAGCAGCGCGACAAGCTGTGCTGGCGCAACGCGGCCGACCTGTACGGGATCGACATTTCGGTCGACCTCGCGGCGGGCTAGTCGCAGAATGAGGAAAGGGACACTGAGGAGGTCGAGATGACGCTCACCCACATGCAGGAACGGAAACCCGCCGCCGAGCGGATCGCCGTCCGGTGCGTCGACTCCGACGTGCACCCGGTGCCCAAACGCGGGGAGATCGCCCCGTATATCCCCGAACCGTGGCGGAGCAAATTCTTCCTCGACCACCGGGTCGGCGAACTGATCTACTACGACGCCCCCGACTACGCGCACGCCTTCGCGATGCGCACCGACACCTTCCCGCCGGACGGCGAATTCCCCGGCAGCGACCCGGACATGGCGTTTCGCCAGCTGATCATGGAGGCCGGCTCCGACATCGCGATCCTGGAACCCGCGGGCCGCACACCGCGGATCGGGGAGGCCCACCAGGCGTACTGCAGCGCCCTCAACGACTGGCAGGACAACCACTGGCTGGACAGCCACAACAACTGGCACGAGCGCTGGCGCGGTTCGATCTGCGTCGCGATCGAGGACCCCGAGGGCGCCGTCGAGCAGATCGAGAAGTGGGCCGGGCACCCATACATGGCCCAGATCCTGGTCAAGGCCGAGCCGCGGCCGTCATGGGGCCACCCGAAATACGACCCCATCTGGGCGGCGGCCACCAAGCACGACATCGTGGTGAGCTGCCACCTGTCGCGCAGCTGCTACGAGATGCTGCCGACGCCGCCGGTCGGCTTCCCCAGCTACAACCACGACTTCATGGTCACCTACTCGCTGCTGGCCGCAAACCAGGTGATGAGCATGGTGTTCGACGGTCTCTTCGACCGGTTCCCGACGCTGCGGATCGTGTTCGTCGAGCACGCGTTCACCTGGATCCTGCCGCTGATGTGGCGGATGGACTCGATCTACGAGGCCCGCAAGTCGCGGATGGAGATCAAGCGCAAGCCCTCGGAGTACGTCAAGGAACACATCAAGTTCACCACGCAGCCGCTGGACTACCCAGAGGACAAGACCGAGCTGACCCGCGCGCTGGAATGGATGGAGTGCGACAAGATACTGCTGTACTCCTCGGATTACCCGCACTGGACGTTCGACGACCCGCGCTGGCTGGTGAAGCACCTACCGAAGGCGGCGCGGGACGCGGTGATGTACAAGAACGGCATCGCGACCTATCACCTGCCGGAGACGGTTCCGGTGCTCGAGGGACAGGTTCGGGTGCTCTGAATTGGCGGAACAAACCCCGAAGCGGCCCCGCCTCGCCCAGGGCCGTGAGCACGCCGTCGCGACCGTAGACGAAATCCCGCCCGGCACACACAAGTTGGTGCCGATCGGACGGCACGGCGTGGGCGTCTATAACGTCAACGGCACCTTCTACGCCATCGCCAACTACTGCCCGCACCAGGGCGGCCCGCTGTGCTCGGGCCGGCCGCGCGGGCGCACGATCGTGGACGAGACAGCTCCGGGTGACTCGGTCATGGTGCGCGACCTGGAATACATCTATTGCCCGTGGCACCAATGGGGTTTCGAGCTGGCGACCGGCACGACCGCGGTCAAGCCCGAATGGAGTATCCGTACCTATCCGGTGCGCGTTGTCGGCAACGACGTTTTAGTACAGGCCTAACCACAGGAGAAATCGGGTGCCTTCTATTGAGATCAACGGGGGAAACGTTGTTTACGAGATCCTCGGTGACTCGGGCGATCTCATCGCCTTGACCCCGGGTGGCCGGTTCAGCATGGAGATCCCGGGCCTGCGCCCGCTGGCCGACGCGCTGGTGGCCGGTGGTTACCGGGTGCTGCTGTGGGACCGCCCCAATTGCGGCGCCTCCGACGTGCAGTTCTACGGCCAGAGCGAGTCGCACATGCGCGCCGAGACGCTGCACAAGCTGGTGACGGGGCTGGGCTTCGAGCGCTGCATTCTCGCCGGAGGATCCGGGGGCGCAAGGGATTCCATGCTGACCACGATGCTCTACCCCGAGATGGTCACCAAGCTCGTGGTGTGGAACATCGTCGGCGGCATCTACGGCACGTTCGTGCTCGGCTCCTTCTACATCGTCCCGAGCATTCTCGCGGTCCGCGGCACCGGAATGGACGGAGTGGTCAAGGTCTCGGAATGGCGTGAGCGCATCGAGGAGAACCCGAACAACAAGCAGCGCTTCCTCGACTTCGATCCTGATGAGTTCCTCAAGGTCATGCTGCGCTGGCTCAACGCGTTCGTGTCCAAGCCCGGGCAGACGATTCCGGGTGTCGAGGACGAGATGTTCGACCGGATCAAGGTCCCCACGTTGATCATTCGTGGCGGCGAGAACGACATGGACCATCCCAAGCGGACCTCACTGGAGGTCAGCTGCCTGATCAAGGGGTCCAAGCTCATCGACCCGCCCTGGCCGGAGGACGCCTGGGAGCGCGCATCGGAGGACCGCGCGGCGGGCAGGGTGCAGCACTTCAACATGTTCGACACCTGGGTGCAGGCCGCGCCCGCCATCCTGGAGTTCCTGGGTTCGTGACGGCGCTACCTGGTGCGAATATGGACCTCGCAGTTGAGCGAGGCCTCCAGGGCCGTGTGCACGCGGCTTTGAGGAATGCGTTCGAGGTCTTCCTCGCGCAGCGTCACGTATACGACGTCGAAGCCGTCGTCGCCGGGCAGCCGCTCGATGTCACCGGTGAGCCCGAACCCGGACAGCACGCCGTGCGCGTCGTCGTCGGTTCCCCGGCTGATGAACGTGACCACGCCGGGGACCGGGCTGGTGCCGAACACCTTGGCGCACAGCTCGATTGCGGCCCTGGTGGCCGTGGGGGCGTCGTGCGCCGGGATCAGCAGTTCGACTTCGCGACGGCCCTGGGGCCTGGCCGCGAGGTCGTTGTCGACCACCCCGGCGCCCGCACCGCCGGCGAGCTCGAGGAGCGCGGCCATGCCTTCTCGTAGTTGCGCCGGCGTGCACGCGCCCTGCGGGTCGACGTTGACGCGCACCACCGCAGTTCGCATGGGCGCCAGCCTAACCAAGACGACGGCGGGTCGGCCTTGAGCACCACGCAATCCACGACCATCAGCACCGGCACGGCGCCCGGGTGCCAAACCCGGCTGCTGCACGACCAGCCCGAGGACTTTGGGGCCTATCGGCGGTTTGGCGGATACCGTCCGCTCGCCGACCCCGACGGATTGCTGGGCGAGGTCGAGTCCAGCGGGCTGGTCGGCCGCGGCGGCGCCGCCTTTCCGCTGGCGGTGAAGCTCCGCGCGGTGCGCGACAACGGTCGCCTGGCCGGCGGCGCGGTCGTGGTCGCGAACGGCGAGGAGGGCGAGCCCGCGTCGATCAAGGACCGGTGGCTGCTGCGCAACCGGCCGCACCTGGTGCTGGACGGGCTGCGGCTCGCCGCCGCGGTCGTGGCCGCCGACCTCGCCTACGTCTACGTGTCGGACGCGGAGTCGGCGCACAGCGTCGAAACCGCGCTCGCCGAGCTCGATTCGGACGCGCTCGGCGGCCTCACGGTGCGCCTGTCGACCGTGCCGTTCGGCTACGTGGCCGGCGAGGAGACCGCGGCGGTCCGCGCGATCAACGGTGGCCCGGCCAAGCCGACGGACAAGCCGCCGCGCCCGTTCGAAGCGGGCGTCGACGACCGTCCCACCTTGGTGAGCAACGTCGAGACCCTGGCCAACCTGCCCTACCTGCAGGGCCAGGGCTCGGCCGCGTTCCGGGGCGAGGGCACGGCGCTGTCGCCCGGGACGTTCCTGGCCACCATCACCGGCGCCGGCCGGCCGCCAGTGCTGTACGAGCTTCCGCACGGCCTGCCCTTCACCGAACTGCTTGCCCTGCACGGTGTTTCGCCCGACCGGGTGCGCGGGGCGCTGATGGGCGGCTATTTCGCGGGCCTGCTCAATCGCACCGTGCTGGAGACCAGGCTGGACCACGAGACTTTTCGCGGTCTCGGCAGCGGCCTGGGCTGCGGCGCGATCTCGGTGATCACCGACGAGTGTCCCGTCGCCGTGGCGGCGTCGGTGCTGGCCTATTTCGACCGGGAAAACGCCGGTCAATGCGGTTCGTGTTTCAACGGAACGGCCGCGATGGCCGCCGTCGCCGGCGCGCTGCGCGACGGCGCCGCGACGACCGAAGACATCGACCGGCTGCGGCGCTGGTCGGTGGTGCTGCGCGGGCGCGGCGCGTGCGCGACCCTGGATGCCGCCACCAACGTGGCCGCCAGCCTGCTCGACCAGTTCCCGGACGACGTCGCCGCGCATCTCGACGGTCGTTGCCCGGACTGCGCCCGCGGCGCGTTCCGCGCCGATCGTCCCTACGAGGCCGAACCGGTGAGGCACGCATGAAAATCCGTTTGGACCGCACCGTTTGCGACGGTTTCGGCATCTGCGCCAAGCACGCACCGAAGTACTTCTCGCTCGACGACTGGGGCTACGCGTGCGTCATCGGCGACGGGACGGTCGCCGACGAAGACCGCGACGACGTCATGCGCGCGCTGCTGGACTGCCCGGTGCACGCCATCGCCGAGATCGGCGATCGCACGTCCCGTGCCCGTCAGCTGCCGCTCGCCGACGCCGAGGACCCCGCCGAACATCTCAAAACCGAAGAGAACGAGGCGGAGTGGGGATTCACGCGATGAGCCGTCCCCGCTCCGGTTTGCGCCGTGCAACTCACCTTTGACGCCGAGGTCGAAGCCTTCCGGGCGGAGTTCGTCAGCTTTCTGACCGAGCACCTGCCCCCGGAGGCGCAGGCCACCGAGCGGCCGTCCTCGACGTCGCACGTGCCCGAATGGTCGCGCCGCTGGCAGGCGCTGCAGTTCGACCACGGGTGGCTGCTGCCGGGAAACCCGCCGGAATTCGGCGGCCGCAACGCCAACATCCTGCAGCAGTTCGTGCACCGCGAGGAGCTGTCGCGGCGGCGGATCTATCACTGTTTCAATCCCCAGGGCGTCGGCATCATCGCCGCCTCGCTGCTGTCGTTCGGGACCGACGAGCAGAAGCGCCGCTGGGCGGTGCCGATCCTGCGCGCCGAGCTGACCGCGTCGCTGGGCATGAGCGAACCGGGTGCCGGCTCCGATCTGGCCGGGCTGTCGACCAGGGCCGAGTCGGTCGGTGACGAATTCGTGGTCAACGGGCAGAAGGTGTGGACCTCCGGCGCCCACGACGCCGACGTCATCCTCACGTTCGTGCGCACCGACCCAAACGCCCCCAAGCACAAGGGAATCAGCGCGCTACTCATCCCGACCGACACGCCCGGCGTGGTGCGCCGGCCGTTCGCATCGGTCTACGACCGCGACGACCTGGACTTCAACGAGGTGTTCTTCACCGACGTGCGGGTGCCGGCGGACAACCTCGTGGGCCCGCTGAACGGCGGGTGGCGCGTCGCCAGCGGCTCGCTGGGTCACGAGCGCACCCTGATGTGGATGGCCTTCGCCAACCGGCTCGAGCAGCTGCTCGAGGACTACCGGCCGGCGGACGCGATGAACCGGGACCGCTACGCGACCATCGTGATGGACCACCACGCGCTGCGGCTGCTCGGTTCTGCGGCGCTGGGCCGCGCGGCCCGCGGCGACGTGGACGTGGCGGGCCTGTCCGTGCTGAAGGTTCTCGGTTCGGAAGCCGAACAGAACGCGCTGCGCCATGCGCTGGACGCGGCCGGCTGCGACGGCCTGCGCGACAAGGCGCTGACGGCCGCGTACAACCCTTATGCCCCAACCCTGTTCACCGCGAGCTGGTTCAGCCGATACATCAGCTCCTACGCGGGCACGATCGCGGGCGGCACCTCGGAGATCCAGCGCAACATCATCGCCCAGCGGGTGCTGGGCCTGCCCGCGCGCTGATCACAAATCGGGGCACAGCGACGACAGGAACTCCTGGGTCCGTTGCCGCGACTCGCCGCGTTCCGTTGCGTCCTTGCCCAACGGGACAATTCGCGCCGCCAGGTCGGTGGCGCCCGCATCGCGGTAGCGGCGCAAGCGGGCCAGGATGGCCGCCTCGTCGCCCGCGGCCATGGTGTCGCCGACGTCCTCGGCGTCGCCGTGCTCCAGCAGTCGCACATAGTTCGGGGAGAAGTCCGCGTGCCCGAGCACCTCGCTGGCGTAGGCGCGGGCGGCGTCGGTCTCGCCGTTCGAGCAGAGGGCGACCGGAACACCCGCGACGATCCGTGGCGCGGGCCGCCCGGCCCGGCCGGCCGCCGCGGTAATGCGTGGGGCGACGTGGTCGCCGATCGCCCGCTCGTCCGCCATCCACAGGATGGTGCCGCCGGCTCGCTCGCCCGCGAGCTGCAGCATCGTCGGCCCGAGCGCGGACAACAGGATCGGAACCCCGTGTGCGTCAGTCACATCCACCGGTGAGTGGACGCAATAGTTGGCGTTGTCGACATCGACGGTCCCCGGCCCGGAGAACGATGCGTCGAGGACGTCGAGATAGTCGCCCATCAATCGCGCGGGCCGATCGTAGGGCAATCCCAGTTGGCCGTTGACGATCCAGTGGTGCGAGGGACCGATGCCGAGCGTGAACCGTCCGCCGCAGGCGACCTGGGTGGTCAACGCCTGCTGCGCCATGATCATCGGGTGGCGGGTCTGGATCGGGACGACCGCCGTCCCGAGTTCGATGCGATCGGTGGCCTGCCCGATCAGCGTGACGGCCGTCATCGCGTCGAGGTAGCCGGGGACCTGGGGCATCCAGAACGTGGTGAAACCCGCGCGTTCGGCGGCGACGCCATCGGCGACCAGCCCGGGCAGCCGGTCCCCGCGCGGGCGCTCCTTGTCGGAGCCCACCATCACGCCGACGCGCATGTGTCCCGGTCCCTAGGGGACATACCGGTCCCATTCGTACGGCACCACCGCGAAAAACGGTGCGGCGAAGACGGGTTCGAAGCCCGCCTCGCGCCACCGGTCGGCCAGCACGGGCCGCAGCCGTTCGGCGGTGGCGACCGGGTCGTCGTCGAGGAAGCAATACGTGATCGACTGTCCCCCTTGCGCGCTGGCCAGGCTCGCGTCGACCCGCCGCGACACGGCCGACCAGACACCGGCGACGCCGTCGACCGCGACGAGCGAGTCCACCGGCGCCGAGCCCCGCTCCACGATCAGGAACGCGCCCCGCACCGGCAGCCACGGCAGCACGTCCGACCCGACCTTGACCCGCGCCGCGGCCGCCTTGCTGCGCACCTCGTACACGCCCCGTTCCACCGGCGGCAGCAGCGGCAGCTTGCGGCCGGCGTCGCCGAGCGCCGTGGACAGCTCGTTGAACCCGCGCAACCCGGCCGCGTCGGTGAAGAAGTACGTCATCACGTGGTCGACCGCGTCCAACGGCCCGTCGGTGACGGGACGCGCGGCGCGGCAGGCCGGCGTGGACACCAACCGCAACGAGGCGCGCACCGCGGCCAGCCGGTGTTGCTCCGGGCGGTGGTCGAGGGTGTGCCAGCGCAGGTAATCGGCGTCTATCCCGTCGGGATGGCGGGTCGCCATGGACACGAACAGCGTGGTGATCTCGCCGCGCCCAACGGCGAGGACGCCGGGGACCTCGTCCGATGGCAACCCGGGAAGCTGCATCGCATCCGTCCTCATCGTGTCGAATCGTGTTCGGCCAGCGGTATTTCGGGGTGGCGGGCCGCGATCATGCGCCGGAAGCCTTCGCGCCACGGGACTTTCGTGGTTCCGAGGACGTCGTGCATGTGGGCGACATCCGGCCATAGCGGGGTGTGCGCGTCGGTCGTGTATTCGAACACCGGCTCGACCCCGACAAGACGGCCCATGAAGGCGCAGTACTCCTCGACGCTGACCGTCTCACTGCCGGCCCAGTTCACCACGACCGGCGGCACCGCGGCGACTTCCATGGCGCGGATACCGAGTTCCACGTAATCGTCCTCATAGATCGGGTTGTAGTTGTTCGGCTTGTCGGGATGCAGCCGAATCGGCTTGCCCGCCAACATCGCATCCAGCCGATCGGCGGGCGCGCCGCCCTCCGGCCCATACGTCGAACAGATCCGGATGATGGTCAGCGGAATCCGATGGTGCCGCGCGATCCACGTGCAGACGGCCTCCGCGGCAACCTTCGAGAAGCTGTAGTTCGCGCGCAACGGCGCCCCCGGCGGATCAGTCTCGGTCAGCGGCCGCTGGCCCTGGTAGGCGTAGATCGACCCGGTCGAGCAGAACACGAAACCCTTTGCGGCGCGGCAGTGGTAGAGCAGTTCGCCCGACATCTGCGCGTTGGTTTCCACGCACCGGCCCCAGTCGTCCGTGCCCGCGTCGACGGCCGCATGAAAGACATAGTCGAAGTCGTGCGGGAGGTCGGCGAAGTCACCCGCGGCGATGTCGAGAGCGACGGGTTTGATGCCCGCGCCGACGAGGCGTTCCCGCGCCGCGGGATCTTTCAGGCGGGCCGCGCCCCACACCTCGTTTCCCGCCGCCGCCAGGGCCCGCGCGATGGGGAACGCGATCTTGCCCGTCGCCCCGGTGACGAGGATCTTCTGTGCGTCGAGCAACCAGCCCTCCCGGTCGACGGCCTGGATCATGCCTGCTTGCGGATGATAACGTAATTCTCCGATTTGTATAACGGGCCTACCGGCCAGGAGGTGACGTGTCCGCAGCACCGGGACGACCGCTGCCCCTGATCACGCTGGACAACGAATTCTTCTGGACCTCGGGGGCCGACGGCACGCTGCGGTTCCAGGAATGCACGAGCTGCCAATCGCTGATCCACCCGCCGGCCCCGGTGTGCCGGTACTGCCGGTCCCAAGACCTGGGCGTGCGGGCCGTCTCCGGCAAGGCGACGCTCGCCGGGTTCACCGTCAACCACCGATTCAGCCTGCCTGGGATGCCCGCGCCCTACGTCGTCGCGCAGGTGGCGATCGCCGAAGATCCGCGGGTCCGCCTGACCACCAACATCGTGGAGTGCGATCCGGACCGGCTCGAGCTCGGCCAGCAGGTGGAGGTCACCTTCGAGCAGATCGAGGACGTCTGGCTGCCGCTGTTCCGGCCGGTTCCGGGTGCCGAGCCCGGCCCGCTGCCGGCCGACGAGATCGCGCCGGAGCGCTTCGGCGAACACGTCCGGCCCATGCTGACCGCGGAGAAGTTCGAGGACAAGGTCGCCCTGACCGGAATCGGCATGTCGCCGATCGGGCGGCGGCTGATGCAGCCGCCGCTGGCGCTGACGGTGCAGGCGTGCGAGGCGGCGATCGCCGACGCCGGCCTGACGTACGCGGACATCGACGGCCTGTCCACCTACCCCGGCGCGATCAACGTCGCCGGCTTCGGGGAGGGCGGCGTCACCGCGCTCGAGGCCGCGCTGGGCATCCGCCCGGCGTGGCACAACGGCGCCATGGAGACGTTCGGCCCGGGCGGCTCGGTGATTGCCGCGATGCTCGCGGTCGCCTGCGGGCTGGCGCGTCACGTGCTGTGCTTCCGGACGCTGTGGGAGGCCACCCACGGCGAGCTGATGAAGCAGGGCAAGATCGCCCCCTCGATGGGCCGCACCGCCGGGTGGACCTTCCCGTTCGGCGCCACGTCGGCCGCGCACACCCTGGCGATGAACGCGCAGCGGCACTTTCATCGCTACGGCACGACGAAGGAGACGCTGGGCTGGATCGCGCTGAACCAGCGCGCCAACGCCGAGCTGAACCCGTCGGCGATCTACCGCACCCCGATGACGATGGACGACTACCTCAGCGCGCGGCCCATCACCACCCCGTTCGGCCTCTACGACTGCGACGTGCCGTGCGACGGCGCGATCGCCGTGATCGTCTCCGCCGTCGACGCCGCCCGCGATCTGGCCAAGCCGCCCGTACTGGTGGAGGCGGTCGGCACGCAGATCGTCGAGCGGATCGACTGGGACCAGAGCACCCTGACCCACGAGCCGCAGGTGCTGGGCCAGGCCGCGCACGTGTGGACGCGCACCTCGCTGCGGCCGGCCGACGTCGACGTCGCCGAGCTGTACGACGGGTTCACCATGAACTGCCTGTCCTGGATTGAGGCGCTTGGCTTTTGCGGGATCGGCGAGGCGAAGGAGTTTCTCGACGGCGGCAAGAACATCGCCCGCGACGGGCAACTGCCGCTCAACACGCACGGGGGCCAGCTGTCGCACGGCCGCACCCACGGCATGGGCCTGCTGCACGAGGCGGTCAGCCAGCTGCGCGGCGAGGCCGGCGACCGGCAGGTCGCCGGCGCCCGCGTCGGCGTGGTCAGCAGCGGGGGCCTCACCCCCAGCGGCGTGCTCCTGCTGCGGGCCGACACATGACGGTCCGGCCCCGGCTGGTGATCGTCGACGGCGTGCCGATGTCGGCACTGGTCGCCGAGGCGGACAATCCGAGGGCCGTGATCGTGGCCATCCACGGCGGCGGCACCACCGCGGTCTACTTCGACTGCCCGGGCCACCCGTCCTTCTCGTTGTTACGGTCCGGCGCGGCAGCGGGATTCACGGTCGTGGCCCTCGATCGTCCCGGCTACGGCAGCTCCGCCCCGTATCCCGAGGCGATGGCCCGGCCCGAACAGCGCGTCGATTTGGCCTACGGCGCGGTGGATCGCATCCTCGGGCAAAAGCCCCGCGGCGCCGGCCTGTTCGTGATGGGCCACTCGGGCGGCTGCGAGCTGGCGATGCGGATGGCCGCCGACGAGCGCGGCGCCGACCTGCTGGGCGTCGAGCTGGCGGGCACCGGACGGCACTACCACCCCGCGGCCCGGGAAATCCTGAAAACCGCTACCCGGGAACGCCGCCCGGCGGGCCTGCGCGAGCTGTTGTGGCACCCGGAGCGGCTGTACCCGCCCGAGGTCCTCAACGGCGCCACCGTGTCCCCGACGGCCCCCTCGTACGAAGACCAGATGGTCTCGGATTGGGCCCGCCACACCTTCCCGACGCTGGCCCCCGCGATCCGCGTCCCGGTGCACTTCAGCATCGCCGAGCACGAAAAGGTCTGGCAGACCGACGATTCGGCCATGGACGAGATCACGGCACTGTTCGCCGGCTCGCCGCGGTTCACCGTCCACCGGCAGGCCGGAGCGGGACACAACGTCAGCCTCGGGCACAGCGCCTTGGACTACCACGCGGAGATCCTGTCGTTCGCGGA
This sequence comes from Mycobacterium sp. NGS63, assembly GCF_059812295.1. Lineage (NCBI taxonomy): Bacteria > Bacillati > Actinomycetota > Actinomycetes > Mycobacteriales > Mycobacteriaceae > Mycobacterium > Mycobacterium sp. NGS63. The sequence goes on along the minus strand of NZ_JCALCJ010000003.1, from coordinate 538,219 downwards.
CGAATGCGTCGCCGCCCGAGCGAACCCCGCTGAAACCGAAGCCGCAGCGGGCGACCTGGAGACCGGGTGAAAGTCGGATTCATCGGGCTGGGCAGCCAGGGCAGCCCCATGGCGCGGCGGATCGTCGGGGGCGGCTACCAGACCACGCTGTGGGCGCGCAGACCCGCGACCCTCGAGCCGTTCGCGGATACCCCGGCGGCGGTCGCCGCGTCACCGGCCCAGCTCGGCGCGTCCAGCGATCTGGTCTGCCTGTGCGTCGTCGGCGACGCCGACATCGAAGAAATCACCGGCGGCGAGGACGGGCTGCTGGCGGCGATGAAAGCCGGCAGCATCATCGCGATACATAGCACCGTGCACCCCGACACGTGCCAGAAGCTGGCGAAAAGGGCTAAGCGCAAAGGCGTTTCGGTCGTCGACGCGCCGGTCAGCGGCGGTGGCCCGGCGGCACGCGACGGCCGGCTGCTGGTGATGGTCGGCGGCGACGCCGACGCCGTCGAGCGCTGCCGTCCGGTCTTCGAAACCTACGCCGACCCCGTCGTTCACCTGGGCGGGGTGGGAACCGGACAAACCACCAAGCTGCTGAACAACCTGCTGTTCACCGCCAACCTGGGCACGGCGGCCGCCGCCCTGACGCTGGCCGATTCGCTGGGCATCGCCGCGGATCGGCTGGTCGAGGTCGTCTCGCGCGGCAGCGGGAACAGCTTCGCGCTCAACGCGCTTGGCGGGGTCGGCGGCCTGGATCGCCTGGCCGGGTTGGCGGGCACGCTGCTGCGAAAGGACGTCCGGTTGATCGCCGAGCTCGCCGAACGGGCCGCGACGAACCCGGGGGCCGTGCTCGACGCGGCCGACGCGACGCTGGCGTCGATGGGTCACCCACGATGAGATGACAGCGTTTCGGTCTTTTCGCCCCGTCATGAAACCGCTACCGTTAGCGTTACAGTCAGGCAATCCGCTGTAACGGTTCCAGCCCGCCGCCGAGGAGGATGCAATGACCAGAGCCAAGGTCGTCTTCGATCCGTTTTCCCAGGAATTCTTCGATGGCGCGTGGGACACGTACCGGCGGATGCAGGAAGAGGCGCCGGTCTATTACAGCGAGGAATACGACTTCTATGCGCTGACTCGGCACGACGACGTGGCGGCGGGCCTGAAGGATTTCGAAACCTATTCGTCGGCCTACGGCATCGACCTGTCGATGGTGCGCTCCGGGGAACGGCCCCCGCAGTCGATCATCTTCATGGATCCCCCCGACCATCGCCACATGCGCAGCCTGCTCAACAAGGTCTTCACGCCGCGGGCCATCGAATCGCAGCGGCAGATGGTGACCGAGAAGATCGAGAAGTACCTCTCCGCGGCCGATCCGGACCGGTTCGACGTGGTGCAAAACTTCTCCGGCCCGTTCCCCGTCGAGGTGATCACGACCATGCTGGGGGTGCCCGAGGAGCACGCGCAGCAGGTGCGGCACTGGATCGACGAGGGATTGACCCGCGAACCCGGCCAGGTCGAAGTCGGCGAGAAGGGCATGCAGGCCAACATCAACACCGCGATGCTCTACTACGACCTGCTGATGCAGCGCCGCGCCGAGCCGCGCGACGATTTGTTCACCAAGCTCATCGAGGCGGAGATGGACTGCGAGAACGGGGAGAAGCGGAAGCTCGACGACCTCGAAATAGCCGGTTTCGCAACGCTGTTGGGCGGCGCCGGCGCCGAGACCGTCACCAAGCTGGTCGGCAACGCACCCGTCGTCTTCGCCCGCTTCCCCGAGCAGTGGCAGAAGCTACTCGACGACCGCAGCAAGATCCCCGCCGCGGTCGAGGAGCTGCTGCGCTACGAGGCACCGTCGCAATACCAGGTCCGCCGCTCGATGAAAGACGTTCACCTGCACGGCGTCACGATTCCGGCCGGAAAGCCGATCTTCCTCATCAACGGCGCGGCCAACCGCGACCCCGACGCCTGGACCGATCCCGACAAGTTCGACATCGATCGCGACCGGACCGAGGCGCAGAACATGGGCTTCGGCTACGGGATTCACAGCTGCCTGGGCGCCGCCCTGGCGCGCATGGAAAGCGCGATCGCGCTGGACAAGCTGCTCGACTTCATGCCGCGCTACGAAGTGGACTGGTCGGCATGCGAACGCGTCCAGATGCAGAACGTCGCAGGATGGAAACACGTACCGGTGAGGGTGCTGCCATGAGAATCGAAGTGGACTGGGGTCTGTGCGAGAGCAACGGGGTGTGCATGGGCATCAATCCCGAGGTCTTTCATCTCGGTGACGACGACATGCTGACCGTCTTGCAGCCGGAGGTCACCCCGGAGATCGAGTCGGACGTGCGCGAGGCCGTCCGCCAGTGCCCCCGGCAGGCGATCTCGATCGTCGAGTAGCGATTCAGCCTCTGGCCGAGGGCATTTCAAAACCCGCTGAGGATGACCGCATTGCAGTCGGCCGCGGCCTGCCGCAGCTTCGCCGCCTTCTGGTAGGCCTCGGACTCGTACCACGCACGGGCCGCGTCCACGGATTCGAATTCCAGCACCACGGTCTGGTCGCCGTGCCAGCCGCCCTCGAGCACCGCGGGCTTGGTGTCCACCGCGAGCACCTTGACGCCGCCCATCGCCGCGCCCGCCGCCTGGGCGTAGGCCTTCATGCCCTCGGGATCCTTGATCGCCTCGGTCAGGATGACGTAGCCTTTGGGCACTCGAATCTCCTTCGCTAGCTGGGTTTCTCGCTGATGGCCTGCTCGGGGCAGCACTCGATGGCCTCGCGGGTCGCGGCCTCGAACTCCGGCGGCACATCGGTGTCGATCGCCACCGAGTAACCGTCTTCAGTCAGGGTGAACACCTCCGGGCACAACGTCACACACACGCCGTGGCCGCGGCAGCACTGATCGTCAACCCAGACCTTCATGCCGGAGTGAACTCCAGGTGCAGCTCGGTCAGGCCGCGCAGGATGTACGTCGGAACGTATTGGTAGCGGCGGTCATTCGCCGGACCGTGAACGTTCTCGTCGATCCTGATGTCGGACGTCCGGTCCAGCAGCCGCTCGAGCGCCACCCGGGTCTCGGCGCGCGCCAGCGGTGCGCCGGGGCAACTGTGGATTCCCCGCCCGAACGAGATGTGCTGGCGGGCGTTCTTGCGGGCCGGGTCGAACGTGGCGGGGTCTTCGAAGCGGCGCGGATCCCGGTTGGCGGCCGCCTGCACGATCATCACGGTGGTGCCCGCCGGCAGGTCGACCCCACCGACGTTGACGGGCACCCGGTTCATCCGGAAGTCGCCCTTGACCGGGCTCTCGTGGCGCAGCGACTCCTCGATGAAGTTCGGCAGCAGGCCGCGGTCCTTGCGCAACCGCTGCTGGATGTCCGGCCGCTCCGCGATGGTCTGCAACGCGGCGCCGAGCAGCCGCACGGTGGTCTCCTGGCCCGCGGAGAAGACGTTGCTGGCGACTCGCGCCACGTCTTCGACGTCGGGAATCGTGCCGTCGGGAAAGGTGGCGGTCGCCAGGCCGGTCAGCACGTCGTCGCGGGGCTCGCGGCGGCGGTCGCGGACGTAGTCGGAGAACAGGCCGTAAAGGAATTCCAGCGGGCTGTGGGCCAGCGATCCCTTGGTGCCCCCGATGCCGCCGCCCGCATGCTCGGCGATGCCCTTGACGAACTTGTCGCGGTCCTCCATCGGCACTCCGAGCAGGTCGGCGATGACCAGCAGCGTGAACGGGCCGGCGAAGCCCTTGATCCATTCGCCGCGCCCGGGCGCCAGGAAGTCGTCGAGCGCCTGGTCGGCCAGTGCCCACATGGCGTCCTCGTTCTCCTTGAGGCGCTTGGGGGTGATCAGCCGCATCATCAGCGAGCGGTGGTTGGTGTGGGTCGGGGGGTCGAGCGTGGGCAGCTGGTCGCTGAACGGAAGTTCGTCGCGGTGCTTCTCGATCAGCTCGGTCACGTCGTCACCCTCGAGGGGCACCGGAAAGCCGGGGAACGGGCCCGTCACCGAGATGCACGAGGACCATGTCTCAGCGTCGTTCAGCACGGCGCACGCCTCGTCCCAGCCGGTCACCATGGTGACCCCGTGGTGGGCTTCGGGGGTCACGGGGCACCGCCGCCGCAGCGCCTCGTAGTAGGGGTAGGGGTCTTCGATGAGCTCGCTGCCGCGGAAGAAGTCCATCTCGGTGAAATCGTTCACCATCTAGCTCCGTTCGAATCTCTACTAGTGAGAATGTGCCTCTCAGAGATGAGTATTACATTTTCACACGCCGTCGCCGGCGTCAACGAAGGGGGTGGCTGCGGCTACCTACCCGGCCGGAACCAGATCCGCGGCGACCGACGGGCGCGCCAGCAGTCCGCTCCGGAAGCTTTCGGCGTCCCCGATCGAACCGAGCGGCACCGCCTCGACGCCCAGGGCGGCGGCGAGCGCCCGCGCTTTGAAGTTCTTAGCGGCCATGCTCAGCCGGTGCTGCACCAGGCCGAGGCTGTCGTCGAGCTCGGCGGGCCACGTTTCGCCCCACAGCGTGACCTCCGTGGCGCCCTGATCGAGCGCCTGCAAAAGGCCTTGGCGCACCCGCGGGTCGCAACCGAACAGATCCGCGGCGGCCGCCAGCGCCTGGGGACGGGGACGGGATTCCGTCGCCGCCAGGGCGTCCTCCAGGTGGAGGGTCCGGGCGCCGAGGATCTGCAGCGGCCGGGAGTCGGAACCGTCGGCCTCCGTCAGCAGCACGGTGACGTCCCATCCCGCCATTGCCCGGTCGAACAGCCAGCCGCCGGCGAACCGCACCACGTCGACGACGCCGGCGGCGACGACGTCGAGCCGGTACCTCATGTCTGCGTCCCCGTCGGCCCCATCGTCCCTGGCGTCGCGAAGTCCCGGGCCAGCGCCTCCGCGTACTCCTTGAACACATCGCTGAGGGGTATCGAAGGGTCGAGCAACCATATTGTTTCCATTCCGTGGACGAAGGCGAGAATTTCCAGCGCCTTGACGGCGGGCTCGATGTCGGTGCGGTACCGGCCGTCGGCCTGACCGCGCCGGATGAGCTCGGCGACGATGTCGATGGCTTCCTGCTGGCGCGACAGCATGCGGTCGTGCAGCGGAGCGTCCGGGAGGATGTTTTCGACCAGCAGCACCGTGAAGGTGCCCACCATTTCGGGCGCGCGGTTGAAGCGATCGGCGACCCGGGCGATCTCTACCAGGAGGTCGCCGGTGCGGTCGGCATGAGAGTCGTCGTCGAGGTCGCGCGCGTCCAGCACCGCGTGCAGCAGCTGCTCCTTGGATTCGAAATGGTGCAGCAGCCCGGCCGGGGTGACCCCGGCCTCGCCGGCGATCTGGGCCAGGGTGGTGTTGCGCCACCCGTTGCGCGTCAGCAGGCGCTGCGCGACGTCCAGGATGCGCTGCTTGCGGTCCTCACCCTTAGCGAGAAGCGTGTCGTATCGCCGTGCGACGGCCACCGGACTCCTTGTCGATTGGCGGCGTGAACCAACCTAGTGAACACACAGTAGGTTGGTTTGACCGCTGTGACAAGGGTCTCAGGGACGCCGTTTTTGCGGCGGGGGTCAGCCGACGAGCTCGACCAGGGTGGCGTTGGCCGTGCCGCCGCCCTCGCACATCGTCTGCAGGCCGTAGCGGATCCCGTTGTCACGCATGTGGTGCGCCATGCGCGTCATCAGCACCGCGCCGGAGGCGCCCAGCGGATGGCCCAGCGCGATGGCGCCGCCCAGCGGGTTGACCACCCGCGGATCGGCCCCCGTTTCGGCCAGCCAGGCCAGCGGGACCGGGGCGAACGCCTCGTTGACCTCGAAGACCCCGACGTCGGCGAGCGAGACGCCGGCCTTGGTCAGCACCTTCTCGGTCGCCGGGATGGGCCCGGTGAGCATCAGCACCGGGTCCGCGCCGGTGACGGCGCCGGCCCGATAGCGCACCAGCGGCGTCAAACCCAGCTCGACGGCCAGCTCCGAGGTGGTCACCAGCAGTGCGGCCGCGCCGTCGGAAATCTGCGAGGAGTTGCCCGCGTGGATCACGCCGTCCTCGACGAACGCCGGCTTGAGACCCGCCAGCTTCTCGGCCGTGGTGCCCCGGCGCACGCCCTCGTCGGCGACCACGGTGCCATCGTCGGTGAACACCGCGACGATCTGATCGGTGAAGGCGCCGGCGTCCTGGGCGGCCGCCGCGCGCTCGTGGGACTGGACCGAGTATTCGTCGAGCTGTCCGCGGGAGAAGCCCCACTTCTTGGCGATCATCTCCGCCGACAGGCCCTGATTGAAGGAGAAATCGTCATAGCGCGCAAGGACTTTCGGCCCGTAGGGCATGCCGGTCGCCCGGGCGGCGCCCAACGGGACGCGGCTCATCACCTCGACACCCCCGGCGACGACGACATCCTGCTGGCCCGACATCACCGCATGCACGGCGAAATCGAGCGCCTGCTGACTGGAACCGCACGCCCGGTTGACCGTGGTCCCGGGGATGGTTTCCGGCCAGCCGGCCGCCAGGACCGCGTAGCGGCCGATGTTGCTGGACTGGTCGCCGACCTGGGACACGCACCCCCAGATCACGTCGTCGACGACCTCCGGTCCGACTCCGGCGCGTTCCAGCAGTTCGTTGAGCACGACCGCGGACAGGTCGGCGGCGTGCATGCCGGACAACCCCCCGTTGCGCTTCCCTACTGCCGTCCGTACCGCCTCGACGATGACTGTCTCACGCATCCGTACTCCGATTCCCTTCGCTGGGTCTTGGAACCGCCCACCGACCAGTAAACGACGGCTCCCGTCGCTCGGCGAAGGCGGCATAGGCGGCCGCGGCGTCCGCGGTCGCGAAGTTGCCGACCTGGGCGCGGGCCTCGTTGGCCAGCGCGTCGCGCATGGTGCGGTCGGCGCCCTCGTTCAGCAGGGCCTTGGTCTGGGCGAGCGCGAACGGCGGGCCGGCGGCCAGCCGGTCGGCGACTTCGTCGACGAACGCGTCGATCTCCGACGCGGACACCACCCAGGTAACCAGGTTCAGGGCCTGGGCTTCGGCGGCGTCGATCGTCTCGGCGAGCAACGCGAGCCGCTTCGCCTGTTGCAGGCCAACGAGTTTCGGCAACAGCCACGAACCGCCGAGGTCGATCGACAGGCCCCGCTTGGAAAAGATCTGGCAGAACGTCGATTCCGGGGTCGCCACCACCAGATCGCAGCCCAGCGCCAGGTTCCATCCGGCGCCGACGGCCACCCCGGTCACCTTGGCGACCGTCGGGATCGGCAGCTCGTGCAGCGCCAGCGCCACGTCGGTGAGGCGCTGCAGCTTGTGTTTCGGATGCACGTCGTCGGGCACCGAGATGTCGGCGCCGGAGCAGAAGCTCCCGCCCGCACCGGTGATCACCAGCGCGCGCACGCCGCCGTCGCGGCCGGCGTCGTCGATCGCATCGCGCAACACGATCCACAACTCGGGGTTGATCGCGTTCTTGCGGTGCGGACGGTTGAGGGTCAGCGTCCGAACGCCGTCGCGGTCGTCGGACAGCAGGACCGGCCCGTCGGTCCCGGGCGGTGGCGTCACATCACCATGCCGCCGTCGACCGGCAACACCTGCCCGGTGATGTACGACGCGGCATCGGAGGCCAGAAAGACAAACGCGCCCGCCACCTCCTCGGGTTCGGCCCAGCGCTTCAACGGAATTCGGGTCATCATGTTGGCGGCGAACTTCTCGTTGGTGCGGATGGTCTCGGTCATGCGCGTGGCCGCCAGCGGCGCCAGCGCGTTGACCAGGATGTTGTTGCGCGCCATCTCCCGCGCCAGCGACTTGGTGAACCCGATGATGCTGGCCTTGGCCGCGGAGTAGTTCACCTGGCCCAGGGTGCCGGTGATCCCGGCCGACGAGACGACGTTGATGATTCGGCCGGTGCCGTCCTTGGGCAGGAAGCCCAGCGCGGCCTGGGTGCAGTGAAACGCGCCCATGAGGTGGATGTCGAGCACCCGGTGGAAGCTCTCGTCGGTGAGGTCGGCGAACATCGCCGGGGCGGTCACGCCGGCGTTGTTGACCAGGATGTGCAGCGTCCCCTCGGTGAGCCCGGCGGCGCGTCCGGCCGCGGCGTCGGCCGCCTGCCGGTCGCGCACGTCCAGCGCGACTCCGTCGGCCTTGCCCCCGCTGTCGCAAATGGCTTGCGCGACAACCGAAGCCGCGTCGCCGTCGACGTCGGTGACCAGCACCGCCGCGCCGGCGTCGGCCAACGCCCGCGCGACCGCCGCCCCGATCCCGCTCCCGGCCCCGGTCACCAACGCCGATCGGCCGGTGAGGTCGAACAGCGGATTGGTCATCAATAGCTCCTCGGCAGTTTCAGGACGTTAGCTCCCAGGAAATTCAGAATCATCTCCTGGCTGACCGGTGCGATCTTCATCAGCCGGGCCTCGCGGAAGTAGCGCGTGATGTGGTACTCCTCCGCGTAGCCCATGCCGCCGTGGGTCTGCAACGCGCGGTCCGCGGCGGCGAAGCCGGCGTCGGCGCACAGGTATTTGGCGGTATTGGCCTCGCGCCCACAGGGTTTGCCGTTGTCGTAGAGCCAGGTGGCCTTGCGCAGCATCAGCTCGGCGGCGTCGAGGCGGGCCAGCGAGTCGGCCAGCGGGAACTGCAGGCCCTGGTTCATGCCGATGGGCCGGCCGAAGACCTCGCGCTCATTGCCGTACTTGACCGCCTTGTCGAGTGCCACCCGCCCGATGCCGAGCGCCTCGGCGGCGATCAGCATCCGTTCGGGGTTGAGACCGTCCAAAATGTACTGAAATCCCTTGCCCTCCTCGCCGATTCGATCCTCGACGGGCACCTCGAGGTTGTCGATGAACAGCTCGTTGGAGCTGACGGCGTTGCGGCCCATCTTGCGGATCGGGCGAATGTCGACGCGGCTGCGGTCGAGGTCGGTGATGAACAGCGTCATCCCGTCGGTCTTCTTGGTGACTTCCTCATAGCTCTGGGTGCGCGTCAGCAGCAGGATCTTGTCGGACTCCATGGCCTTGGAGATCCACACCTTGCGGCCGTTGACGATGTAGCGGTCGCCGTCGCGTTTGGCGAACGTGGTGATGCGCGACGTGTCGAGCCCGGCGCCGGGCTCGGTGACCCCGAAGCAGACGTGCACCTCCCCGGTAGCGACCCGGGGCAGGGTGCGGGCCTTGAGTTCGTCGGAGCCGTGCACCACCACCGGCTGCATGCCGAAGATCGACAGGTGGATCGAGCTGGCCGCGTTCATCGCGCCGCCGGACTTGGCGACCTCCTCGAGCAGGATGGTGGCCTCGGTGATCCCGAGGCCGTGGCCGCCGTACTCGGTCGGGATCGTCATGCCCAGCCAGCCGCCGTCGGCGATGGCCTTGTAGAACTCGGTCGGAAACTCGTGTGCCTGGTCTTTTTCCATCCAGTACTGGTCGTCGAACTTGCGGGCCAACTCGGCGACAGACCGGCGGATCAGCTCCTGGTCCTCGGTCAGCTCGAAATTCATTCCACCCACTGGTGGCACCTTTCTTCCTCAGCGCGAGCAGACGCAAAAGCACCTAATCCGTTGGCGTGTCGGGTGCTTTTGCGTCTGCTCGGCGCCAGTGTTGCTCAGTCTGTGTTGCCGGTGAGCGCTTTCGCGTTGGCCGCGAAATCCGCGAACGACGCGCCGCCTCGGCTGTCCTTTTCGTGGCCCTGCGCCTTGATGGACACGTCGTGCCCCTCGGCGGCCTTGCGCAGCGCACCGACGGTCGCCTGTTCGCGCGAAATGTGAGTGAACGGGTCGAACGAGTACCACCGCATGGCGTTCTCGTAGGTCATCTTCTTGATCTCGTCGTCCGGCACGTTGTTCAGCGACAGGACGTCCCAAAGTTCTTCGGGCGCACCGGGCCACATGGAGTCGCTGTGGGGGTAGTCGGCTTCCCAGCAGATGTTGTCGATGCCGATCTCGTTGCGCAGCGCCACACCGACCTTGTCGCTGATGAAGCAGGTCAGGAAGTGGTCGCGGAAAACCTCGCTGGGCAGCTTGCCCTTGAAGTCCTGATGCGTCCAGGCGGAGTGCATCTCGTAGGTCCGGTCCGCGCGCTCCAGGAAGTAGGGGATCCAGCCCGTTCCGCCCTCGGAGAGCGCGATCTTGAGGTCCGGGTACTCCTTGATGGGCCGCGACCACAACAGGTCGGCGGCGGCCTGCACGATGTTCATCGGCTGCAGCGTGATCATCACGTCCATCGGCGCGTCGGGTGCGGTGATGGCCAGCCGGCCCGAGGAGCCGATGTGGACGTTCATGACGGTGTCGGTGTCCACCAAGGCCTTCCACAGCGGGTTCCAGTACTCGTCGTGGAAGCTGGGATATCCCATCGCGGCCGGGTTCTCGGTGAAGGTCAGCGCGTGCACGCCCTTCTTGGATACCCGGCGCACCTCGGCGGCGCACGCCTCGGCATCCCAGATCACCGGGATCGCCATCGGAATGAACCGCGCCGGGTAGGCGCCGCACCATTCGTCGATGTGCCAGTCGTTGTAGGCCCGCACCAGCGCGATCGAGAAGTCGTTGTCTTCGGTGGCGAACAGCCGCCCGGCGAAGCCGGGGAACGACGGGAAGCAGATCGAGGCCAGGATGCCTCCGGCGTTCATGTCCTTGACGCGCTCGTCGACGTTGTAGCAACCCGGCCGGATCTCGTCGAGCCCGGTCGGCTCGATGCCGTACTCCTCCTTGGGCCGCCCGGCGACCGCGTTGAGCGCCACGTTGGGGATGACGGTGTCGCGGAACTTCCACATGTCCGAGCCGTCGGGGTTGTGCACCAGCCGCGGCGCGTCGTCCAGGTACTTCGATGGCAGGTGGTTCTTGAACATGTTCGGCGGCTCGACCGTGTGGTCGTCCACGCTGATCAGGATCATGTCCTCTTTGTTCATGGCATTCCTCTCCAACTGGGACGCGCCGCTCCCGCGCGGCCTCGGCGAACCACCGCCCGGCGCCAAGATCACTATTTTGAAAACTATCTTCTCGCGGAGCGAGAATCAACATCCATCGGCGCCGCCGGCCCACGACGCGAGCCTGACCAGCGACGACGGCGACCAGTCGGATTGCGGGGCCCACGCAGGGACTACGGCGACAAACGCGAGCGGACGCGCGCCTCCGCGCGGCCGTGCAAACATGAACGCTCGCCGCGCGGCCCCCGACGGCCGCCCCAGCCCGCCGGCATTGACCAGGCGAGCGAATCGTGCAACTCTATTGGTTGGAAATGAGAATATGATTCTCTTTCACCGAGAGCTAGTCGAGAGTACGCCGAGAGGAGCCCGTTGATGCGGTTGCAGCCGCTACCCGCTGAGCGGTGGGACGAGGCTACCCAGCAGGCGCTTTCGGCCATGCGGAACGCGGACACCAACAACGCCCTTTCCACGCTGGCGCACCACCCGGCGCTGGCCAAGGCGTTCCTTCGATTCAACGTCCACCTCTTGATGTCCTCGACGCTCCCGACGCGCATCCGTGAACTGGCCATCCTGCGGGTGGCGCATCTTTGCGACTGCGCCTACGAGTGGACCCACCACGTGGCGATGGCCAAGGACGAGGGGATCACCGACGACGAGATCGCCGCGGTGCAAAGTGGTGGCGACCATTTCGACACGTTCGAGCAAGCGGTGCTCACCGGCGTCGACGAACTCATCGACAAGTCTGTGTTGTCCGACGAGACCTGGGCGGCGCTCGGCGAGCGCCTGGACGACCGCCAGCGCATGGACTTCGTCTTCACGGTCGGCTGCTACACCCTGCTGGCCATGGCCTTCAACACTTTTGGCGTACAGCTCGAGAACGAGAAAGGTTAGAGCCTTGCCCCACTTCCCGAAGCCGGCCGCCGGCAGCTGGACAGAGAACTATCCCGAACTGGGCACCGAACCGGTCGACTACAGCGACTCGATCGATCCCGCATTCTTCGACGCCGAGCGCGAGGCGGTCTTCAAGCGCACGTGGCTCAACGTCGGAAGGGTCAACCGGTTGCCCCGCACCGGCAGCTACTTCACCAGGGAACTGCCCTCGGCGGGTCCCGGCACGTCGGTGATCATCGTCAAGACCAAGGACGGGTCGGTCAAGGCGTATCACAACGTCTGCCGACATCGCGGAAACAAGCTGGTGTGGAACGACTTTCCCAACGAGGAGACCTCCGGTACCTGCCGGCAGTTCACCTGCAAGTACCACGCCTGGCGCTACAGCCTCGACGGCGACCTGACCTTCATCCAGCAGGAAGAAGAGTTCTTCAACGTCGATAAGGCCGACTACGGCCTGGCACCGGTGCGCTGCGAAGTGTGGGAAGGCTTCATCTTCATCAACTTCGACGACAACGCGGCGCCGCTGGTCGACTACCTCGGACCGCTGGCCAAGAGCATCGAGGGCTATCCCTTCGGCGAGATGACGGAGACCTACTCCTACCGGGCCGAGGTCGGCAGCAACTGGAAGCTGTTCATCGACGCCTTCATCGAGTTCTACCACGCGCCGATCCTGCACCAGGGGCAGTACACCAAGGAAGAGGCAGCCAAGATCCAGAAGTTCGGCTACGAGGCGCTGCACTACGAGGTGGCCGGCCCACACAACCTCCAGTCGACCTGGGGCGGTCAGGCACCGCCTTCGGACATGTCCATGGTCAAGCCGATGGACCAAGTGTTGCGCAGCGGGCTGTTCGGCCCGTGGGACAAGCCGGAGATCATCGAAAAGCTGGAGCTGCCACCGGGTGTCAACGTGAAGAAGGTGCCGCAGTGGGGTATCGACTCGTGGCTCTTCTACCCGAACTTCATGCTGCTGATCTGGGAGCCGGGCTGGTTTTTGACCTATCACTACTGGCCCACCGCCGTGAACAAGCACATCTTCGAGTGCACGCTGTATTTCGTGCCGCCGCGTAACGCGCGGGAGCGGCTGGCCCAGGAGCTGGCCGCGGTCACGTTCAAGGAATACGCGCTGCAGGACGCCAACACGCTGGAAGCGACCCAGACCATGATCGGCACCCGGGCCGTCAAGGACTTCCTGCTGTGCGATCAGGAGGTCCTGATCCGCCACTTGCACAAGGTCAACAGGGACTACGTAAAGGAATTCAGCCACAATGGCCACAACTAGTTTGCCCGGCGAATTTGCCGACCTGGAACCGTATTTGGAGTGGGACCTTGCCACCGAACCCGAACGCTACGCCAAGCGGCTGGCGTCTACGATGGCCGAGATGCAGGCGTTCTATGACGTGGCGTTCCCCCGCCTCAACGACGCCATCGCCTACTGCGACAAGTTCCCGCTCGACGACCTGCCCGACGACGCGCGCACACTGATGCACATGATGCAGTCGCTGGTCATGGTCTCGTTTCCGATCGAGGCCTGGAAGCAGCCGCGCGTGCCCGACAGCGGTGCGGCGTGGGTGGAACTGATTCGGGAACCGGTGATTTAAGAGGTGGTAACGCTCAAGGCCGCCGGGCTGCTCGACGTCGACGCCGGCGAGATCGTGCGGCCCGGCATCGTGCGGGTCGACGGCGACCGGATCGTCGGTGTCGGCGAATCGGGCCCCGACGACTCCGCCATCGATCTGGGCGACGCGATCCTGCTGCCGGGCCTGATGGACATGGAGGTCAACCTCCTGATGGGCGGGCGCGGGGAAAAGCCCGGGCTGTCCCAGGTTCAGGATGACCCGCCGACGCGGATGCTGCGTGCGGTCGGCAACGCCCGTCGCACGTTGCGCGCCGGGTTCACCACCGTGCGCAACCTGGGCCTGTTCGTCAAGACCGGCGGCTACCTGCTGGATGTCGCGCTGGGTAAGGCCATCGACGCGGGCTGGATCGACGGGCCCCGCATCGTGCCCGCCGGACACGCCATCACCCCCACCGGGGGGCATCTGGACCCGACGATGTTCGCCGCGTTCGCACCGCACGTCTTGGACCTGACGGTCGAGGAGGGCATCGCCAACGGAATCGACGAGATCCGCCGGGCCGTGCGTTACCAGATCAAGCACGGCGCCGAGCTGATCAAGGTCTGCTGCTCGGGCGGGGTGATGTCGCTGACGGGCCCCCCTGGCGCGCAGCACTATTCGGACGAGGAACTGCGCGCGATCGTCGACGAGGCGCACCGCCGCGGCCTGCGAGTCGCCGCGCACACGCACGGCGCCGAGGCGGTCATGCACGCGGTCGCGGCCGGTATCGACTGCATCGAGCACGGGTTCCTCATCGACGACGACGCGATCGCCAGCATGGTCGAGCACGGCACCTTCTTGGTGTCCACCCGGCGCCTGGCCGAGGGGATGGACGTCTCGCACGCTCCGCCCGAACTGCAGGCCAAGGCCGCCGAGATGTTCCCGAAGTCGCGCACCTCGATACTGGCCGCCTACGAAGCCGGCGTGAAGATCGCGGTCGGCACCGACGCGCCCGCGATCCCCCACGGCCGCAACGCCGACGAGCTGGTCACCCTCGTCGAGTGGGGCCTGCCGCCGTTGGCGGTGCTGCGCGCGGCGACGGTGACCGCCGCCGAGCTGATCAACGCGACCGACCGCGGCCGACTAGCGCCGGGCCAGCTTGCCGATATCATCGCGGTGCCGGGAAACCCGTTGGACGACATCACCGTTACCCGCAACGTCAGCTTCGTCATGAAAGGCGGCAAGGTCTATGTCGACGGATCAGCCAAGCAGGACTGACGACCTCGTCGAGATCCAGCAGCTGCTCGCCCGCTACGCGGTGACCATCACCCAGGAGGACATCGACGGCCTGATCGGCGTGTTCACGCCGGACGGAACCTACAGCGCCTTCGGCGACACCTACCGGCTCGACCGGTTCCCCGAGCTGGTGGCCGCGGCGCCAAAGGGCTTGTTTCTCACCGGAACTGCGCTGGTCGACATCGACGGCGACGCGGCGAGCGGCACCCAGCCGCTGTGCTTCATCGACCACGCTACCCACGACATGCGCATCGGCTACTACCGCGACACCTACGCCCGCACCGCCGACGGGTGGCGGCTGAAGACCCGTGCCATGACGTTCATCCGCCGCAGCGGCGTGCACGATTCCGGCCGCCCGCACGCCGTGGGCCGTCCGCAGCCCTGAAAAGCCGAGCCGTGGATGTCGAGGAGTTCCGGACGGGCCTGCGGGCGTGGCTCGATCAGCACGACCTGACCCCGGGACCCGACCACTCGCTGCAGGACCACATGCGGCAATTCGCCCGGGTCAGCCGGGCGCTCTACGACGCCGATTGGATGCGCTACGGCTGGCCCGTCGAAGTCGGCGGGCTGGGCGGGC
Source organism: Mycobacterium sp. NGS63 (assembly GCF_059812295.1). NCBI lineage: Bacteria > Bacillati > Actinomycetota > Actinomycetes > Mycobacteriales > Mycobacteriaceae > Mycobacterium > Mycobacterium sp. NGS63. Next base: position 523,060 of record NZ_JCALCJ010000003.1, on the reverse strand, counting down.
CGGCGCTGCTTCGCGCGATCGTCGGCGAAGAGGTGGTCGGCCGCCGGCTCGCCGAGCCCGGGCCCTATTCGATGCTCGAGGTGCTGGCGCCCACCATGATCGACTACGCCCCCGCCGAACTCGCCGCCGAGATGGTGCCGCGCCTGCTCAGCGGTGAGGAGCAGTGGTGCCAAGGGTTTTCGGAACCGGGGTCGGGCAGCGACCTGGCCTCGCTGACGACGCGGGCGGTCCAGGACGGCGACAACTGGATCGTCAACGGGCAGAAGGTCTGGACCAGCTTCGCGCAGTTTTCCACGCGCTGCGTCCTGCTCACCCGTACCGCGCCCGGCCACGACGGGATCACCGCCTTCTTCGTCGACCTGGACACGCCCGGCATCACCATCCGGCCGCTGCGCACGATGCACGGCGTCGACGAGTTCTGCGAGGTGTACTACGACGACGTGGTGATCCCCGCGAGCCGGATGCTCGGCAAGCCGGGAGACGGCTGGCGGCTCGCGATGGACCTGCTGCCCTACGAGCGCTCCACCTGCTTCTGGCAGCGCATCGCCTACCTGTACTCCCGCTTCGACGAACTCATCAGCGAAACTTCAGCAGCGTCCGACCCTGACGAATCCGCCCTGGGCTCCGCCTATCTGGCGCTGCACACGCTGCGCTGCCGATCCCGCGACACCCAGCACCGGCTGGGCGCCGGCGCCCGACTGGGGCCCGACACCTCCATCGACAAGGTCTTACTCGCCAGCGCCGAACAACGGCTCTACGACACCGTCCGTGACCTGTTGCCCGGGACGCTGGAGCTCGACGACACACCGTGGCGTTCGGAATACCTGTACTCGCGCGCCTCTACCATCTACGGCGGCACCGCCGAGATCCAGCGCAACATCATCGCCCGCCGGCTGCTCGACCTCGGGAAGGAGTGAACCGTGGACCCCTCGACCGATCCTGAGTCACTGCGCCTGCTGGCCGATTCGCTGCGCACCACGATGACCGACGTCGCCTCCGGCGCCAAGCTCGACGCGGCGCTGACCGAACTCGGCTGGCACGACATGCTGGACGAAATACCCGACATCGCAATCCCTTTGGTGTTCCGACTGCTCGGCGAGACGGGCGCGCACGCCGGCGTGCTCAACGACGTGGTGCTGCGCGCGAACGGAGAGACGCCCGGGGGCGCCGCCACGCTGCCGTTCGCCGGCGGCTCCTGGGTGGTGTGGGAGCGCGGCGACGGCTGCGACTCGGCGATCGACGACCTGCTGCCGATACATCGGGTGGCGCAAGGCAATCCGCTGGCACCGGACGCGCTGCACGCGGGGCGTCGGGCGCTGGGCTGGTGGTTGGTCGGCGCCGGCCGCGCGATGCTGTCGCTGGCGCGCCAGCACGCCCTGGACCGCGTCCAATTTGGCAGGCACATCAGCTCGTTTCAGGCGATCCGGCACCGGCTGGCCGAAACACTCGTCGCCATCGAGGGCGCCGAGGCGACCCTGAACGCCACCACCAGCGTCCCGGACGACGCCGACGGGCTGGCCTCACTGCTCGCCAAGGCCGCGGCCGGGCAGGCGGCGCTGACCGCCGCGCGCCACTGTCAGCAGGTGCTCGGCGGCATCGGGTTCACCGCCGAGCATCCGCTGCACCACCACGTCAAGCGGTCGCTGATCCTCGACGGGCTCCTGGGTAGCGCGCGCGAACTCACCCACCAGGCCGGAGCCACGCTGCGCGCCAAGGGATTTGCGCCGAGGCTGGCGCAGCTGTAACGGAGGGGCCCGACCGCACGCGTAGACTCGTCTGCAACTACGAGGATGGGACGCGATGAGTCACCCCGGCACGCCCCGAAACGAGGTCGGCGTCGCCTCGCTGCTCGTGGGCCTGGTCGCGCTGCTCACCTGCTGGCTGCTGATCGGGGTGCCATTCGGCATAGCGGCGGTGATCACCGGCGATGTCGCCCGCAGGAGGGTGCAGCGTGGCGAAGCGAACAATCCGCGAATCGCAATGGCCGGCATGGTGTTAGGGGCGGTGTCGATCGCGTTGGGGCTCGTCGCGATCGGCTATTACGCGTGGTCGGACGCCCGCTAGTTGCGCGGCAGGCCGAGCACCCGTTCGGCGATGATGTTCCGCTGGATCTCGGACGTGCCGCCGGCGATCGTCGCGGCGAAAGTCCGCGCGTAGCGGTCGAACCAGCTGCGGTAGTGGCTGTCCAGGTTCAGCGCGGCGAACGGGGCGGTGACCGCGTGGTACTCGAGACCCTCTGGGCCCGCGGCGTTGAGCGCGTCCTCGCAGGCGCGTTGCAGCGCCTCCGAACCGAGCAGCTTGAGCACCGACTGGGCGGGCACGTCCTCGTCGCCGCGGGCGGCCCGGGCCAGCGTCGCCGATCCCATCAGCTTCACCGCGTAACAGTCCATGACCAGGGTGGCGTAGCGATCCCGCTGCACGGCCCCCGACGGGCCGAAGTCGACGGTCATCGCGTGCAACATCTCGGCGTAGTCCATCCACAGCATCGCGCGTTCGTGCCCCAGCGAACCCGTCGCCACCCGCCAGCCGGCGTTGAGCTCGCCGACCAGGTTCTCCGCCGGCACACGCGCGTCGGTGAAGAACACCTCGTTGAAGTCGACATCCTCGCGGTCGGACACCGAGGCGAACGGGCGGCAGACCACGCCCGGGGTGTCGGTCGGAATGAGTAAAACGCTGATGCCCTTGTGTTTTGGGGCTTCGGGGTCGGTGCGCACGAAGGTCAACAACACGTCCGCGTCGTGGGCGCCCGACGTCCACACCTTCTGTCCGTTGACGACGAAGTGGTCTCCGTCCAGCACCGCCCGTGTCTTCAGTGACGCCAGGTCCGATCCCGCGCCGGGCTCGCTCATTCCGAGTGACGCGGTGATCTCGGCCCGCAGAATCGGCACCGCCCACCGCCGCTTTTGCTCCGGGGTGCCGAACGTCAACAGCGACGCGGCGATGATGCCCACACCCTGGGGATTGAAACTCTGATAGATGCGCCGCCGCCCCAACTCCTCCATGTACACGTACTGCTGTAACAGCGTGGCGTTGCGGCCACCGAATTCGGGCGGGTTTCCGGGCAGCAGCCACCCGGTGTCGAACAGCAGCCGCTGCCAGCGCCGCGCCCAGTCCGGGATGTGCGAGCTCGAGCGCGGTCGCTCGAGGGCCTCGGCGTCGGAGGGCAGGTGGGCGTCCAGAAACGCCACGAAGTCGGCGCGGAACGCCTCGACGTCGGCGTCAAACGTCAGCTGCACAGCGCTCCTTGCGGGGTGGTTTCCGGATTCTCCGGGATGGCGCGTTCTGCTCTTGCAGATTTCGCTTCCATACACACGTGTAAGAGAATAGTATTCTCGTCGTGAGAAAGTTACAATCTCCGACACGACGTCCATAGGGGGTCGAGCGCACCGATGGCACGGCGTTCTCCGGTAGAGTCCAACCATGTTCTCCCCACGCGGCAATCGTCCGAGCCGCCTGTGACCAGCCCGAGCGAGGAACCGGCCTGGAAGCAACGGGCCGTCGAAAGATCCATCAAGACCGCGAAATTGCGCGCCGCGCAGCGCGTTCAGCGCTTCCTCGACGCGGCGCAGGCGATCATCATCGAGAAGGGCAGCACCGACTTCACCGTGCAGGAGGTCGTGGACCGGTCCCGGCAGTCGCTGCGCAGCTTCTATCTGCAGTTCGACGGCAAACACGAGTTGCTGCTCGCCCTGTTCGAGGACGCGTTGAGCCGGTCGGCCGACCAGATCCGCGCCGCCACCGAAAGTCACAGCGACCCGCTGGAGCGGCTCAAAGTCGCCGTCGAGCTGTTGTACGAGGCTTCGCGCCCCGACCCGAGCGCCAAGCGCCCGTTGTTCACCGACTTTGCGCCACGGTTGCTGGTCACCCACCCCGCCGAGGTCAAGATCGCCCACGCACCGCTGCTGGCGTTGCTCACCGAGCTCATGGAGGCCGCCGCCGCCGGCGGGAAGCTGCGCGCCGAGATCAACCCGAAGCGGGTGGCCGCCATGACCATGCAGACGGTCATGTTCATTGCGCAGTCCAGCGGCGGCTCCGACGACGCGACGGTGCACCCCATCACCGCCGACGAGGTGTGGGACTTCTGCTCGCGCGGATTCGTCGGCTAGTTCGTTCGCTGCGCCGCTCGCCATCGCTGAGCTGAGCAAATAGCGCACGGCGGTTGCCTCACGAGAATCATATTCTCTAATATCTAGAACCAGAACTAGCCGAAACGGATTCGTCGTTGACACCTGTTGGTGACCGATGACAGAGTTCACAGGCGGCACGATCCGCGATCCCGGGCGAACGCGGTTCCCGAGAGGTGATTGATTACCCGTGACAGTGAGCGCGGCCAGCGAAATCTACTTCGATCCGTACGACGTGGGACTCAACGCCGACCCGTATCCGATGTTTGCCCGGCTGCGCGAAGAGTCGCCGCTGTACTACAACGAGCAGCACGACTTCTACGCGCTGAGCCGGTTCGACGACGTCGACGACGCGTTGGTCGACTACCAGACCTTCAGCTCGGCCAAGGGCGCGATCCTGGAAATCATCAAGGCCAATATCGACATCCCGCCGGGCACCGTCATTTTCGAGGATCCTCCGATCCATGACATCCACCGCAAGTTGCTGTCGCGGATGTTCACCCCGCGCAAGATCAACGAGCTCGAGCCCAAGATCCGCGAATTCTGCGCGCGTAGTCTGGATCCGCTGATCGGCGCGGACCGGTTCGACTTCGTTGCCGACCTCGGCGCGCAAATGCCCATGCGGGTGATCGGCATGTTGCTCGGCGTTCCCGAGGAAGATCAAGAAGCCGCACGCGATTTCGCGAACGCGCAGATGCGCACCGAGGCCGGCAAGCCGATGGATACCAGCGCCGAGGGCATGGTCAACCCCGAATTCTTCGGCCAGTTCATCGATTGGCGCGCCGAGCACCCCTCCGACGACATCATGACGGAACTCCTCAACGCCGAGTTCGAGGACGAGACCGGGACCGTTCGCAGGCTAACCCGCGACGAACTGCTCACCTATGTCAGCGTGGTGTCCGGCGCCGGCAACGAGACCACGACGCGCCTGATCGGCTGGACCGGCAAGGTGCTGGCCGAGCATCCCGATCAGCGGCGTGCCCTGGTGGAAGACCGATCGCTGATTCCCGCTGCCATCGAGGAGCTGCTGCGTTTCGAGCCGCCGGCCCCGCACGTGTCGCGCTATGTCACCCGCGACATCGAGTACTACGGCCAGCGGGTGCCCGAAGGCAGCGTCATGATGATGCTGATCGGAGCGGCCAACCGCGACCACCGCCAATTCCCGCCGGACGGCGACGTTTTCGACATCCGCCGCGAAGCACGCCAACACCTGACGTTCAGCCTCGGCACCCACTACTGCCTCGGCTCCGCGCTCGCGCGCCTCGAGGGCCGCATCGCCCTCGAAGAGATCCTCAAGCGCTTCCCCGAGTGGGACGTCGACCTCACCGAGGCCAAGCTCTCCCCGACGTCCACCGTGCGGGGCTGGGAGTCAATGCCGGCCGTTCTGCGCTGAACGTGCCGGTTCGATCAACGAATTGAGGTAGCCAATGACTGGACGTGTTGAGGGCAAGGTCGCTTTCATCACCGGGGCGGCACGCGGTCAGGGCCGCAGCCACGCGGTGCGGTTGGCAGAGGAGGGCGCCGACATCATCGCCGTCGACATCTGCAAGCCCATCCGTGAAGGCCTCACGGACACGGCGATTCCCGCGTCGACGCCCGAGGACCTGGCGGAGACCGCCGACCTCGTCAAGGGCCACAACCGCAGGATCGTCACCGCCGAGGTCGACGTGCGTGACTTCGCCGCGCTGAAGGCCGCCGTGGACAGCGGCGTCGAGCAGCTGGGCCGGCTGGACATCATCGTGGCGAACGCCGGCATCGGCAACGGCGGCGAAACGCTGGACAAGACCAGCGAAGAGGACTGGACGGAGATGATCGACGTCAACCTGTCCGGAGTGTGGAAGTCCGTGAAAGCCGGTGTCCCACACATTCTGGCCGGTGGCCGTGGCGGGTCGATCATCCTCACCAGCTCGGTCGGCGGACTCAAGGCCTATCCGCACACCGGCCACTATGTCGCGGCGAAGCATGGGGTCGTCGGGCTGATGCGGGCCTTCGGAGTTGAGCTGGGGCAGCACATGATTCGCGTGAACTCCGTGCACCCCACGCATGTGAGCACGGCGATGATCATGAACGAGGGCACGTGGAAGATGTTCCGGCCCGACCTGGAGAACCCCGGCCCGGACGACATGGCGCCGATCTGCCAGATGTTCCACACGCTGCCGGTCCCGTGGGTCGATCCCATCGACATCAGCAACGCGGTGCTGTTCTTCGCCTCCGACGAGTCCCGCTACGTCACCGGCGTCACCCTGCCCATCGATGCGGGCAGCTGCTTGAAATAGGGTTCCGTCCTATGGACGGTTTTGCAGGGCGCGCGGCGGTGGTGACCGGCGGAGCGAGTGGCATCGGCTTGGCCACCGCCACCGAGTTTGCCCGCCGCGGCGCGCGGCTGGTGCTCGCCGACGTCGATCAGCCCGCGCTGGAACAGGCCGTGGCACGGCTGCGCGACGAGGGTTTCGACGCGCACGGCGTGATGTGCGACGTGCGGCATCTCGAGGAGATGGCGCACCTCGCCGACGAGGCGTTCCGCCTGCTGGGCCAGGTCGACGTGGTCTTCAGCAACGCGGGCATCGTCGTGGCCGGCCCGATCGCGCAGATGACCCACGACGACTGGCGCTGGGTGATCGACATCGACCTGTGGGGCAACATCCACGCCGTCGAGGCGTTCGTGCCGAGGCTGCTCGAGCAGGGCACGGGCGGCCACATCGCGTTCACCGCGTCGTTCGCCGGTCTGGTGCCCAACGCCGGGCTCGGCGCGTACGGCGTGGCCAAGTATGGCGTTGTCGCCCTGGCCGAGACGTTGGCCCGCGAGGTCAAGGACAGCGGCATCGGCGTATCGGTGCTGTGCCCGATGGTCGTCGAGACCAAGCTGGTGTCCAACTCGGAACGCATCCGCGGCGCCGACTACGGGCTGGCCTCGACGCCCGACGTCACGGCGGGCTTCGGCCTGCCTGCGCAGGACGACAGCGTCGGCGTCGACGACGTCGCCCGGCTGACGGCGGACGCGATCCTGGCGAACCGGTTGTACGTCCTGCCGCACGAGGCGGCCCGGGGCTCCGTCAAGCGCCGCTTCGAGCGGATCGACCGGACGTTCGACGACCAGGCCGCCGAGGGCTGGCGGCACTAGCTAATAACTAGGCTCGGGCTTAGCGGTGGGCGGCGGGACGATCCCATCCTGGTTCCCCAATTGCGCAGCCAACTGCGCGAGTTGCTCCTGCAGCCCCGGCGGCAACTGCGAATATATCGTCATCAGCTCTTGCACCAGCGCCGGATTGTTCTGCGCCAGGTTCACCAAGTCCTGCACTAAAGCCGGATTGTTCAGCAACAACGTCGATATGTCATTGAAGACCACGGGATTTTGCAATAGCCCCAATGCGCCGGCCAATAGCGTGTGATTGCCCGCGACCGTCGTCACCAGGTTGTTCAAAACCGCGGGATTGCCCGCGAGCAACGTCACGACGTCGTTCAACACGGTCGGATTGGCCGCAACCGTCCCTATCGCGTCGACAAACGCCGTCGGATTCCCGGCCAGCGCCACGATTCCCTGGGCCACCACGCCGTCGGCGGCCTGCCCGACGGCCGCGGTCGCGCCGTCGACCGCATGCGCGACGGTCGCGACGGCGCCGGTGGCGACCTGTCGCATGGCCGCCACGGCGGGACGGACCGCGGTCTCAACCTGTTTGGCGCCCGCGGCCATGGCCGCCCCGACCGGAGTTTCCCTCAGCGCTTTGACCGCGGGCGCGGCGGCCTTCGCCACCTCGCCCGACGCCGTCGTCGCCACCTTCGCGACCGCTGCGGTGCCGGTGGACATGGTGGTGGCGACCGTGCCGAGCGTGGTCGCGAGCTGCGCGCCCATCGGCTTGACGGCACTGATGATGGTCACGGAAATGAGGGACGCGATCAACCCGTACTCGATCGAGGTGGCCGCGGGGCTGGCCGCGGCCGCCGCCGTCACCTGACCCGGCAGGGCTTGCAGCGCCTGCTGCCAGGGCGACAGCTGCGCGGCGGCCGCCGACGCCCCGCCGTGGTAACCCACCATCGCCGCCACATCCTGGGCCCACATCTGTTCGTATTCGGCCTCTTTCGCCGCGATCGCGGGGGCGTTGAACCCGAACAGGTTCGACACCACCAGCGACACCAGCTGATTGCGGTTGGCCACGACGGCGAGCGGATGCACCACCGCGGCGCGCGCGGCCTCGAACGCGGAGACGACGGCTTTGACCTGGGCGGCCACCCCTCCGGCCTGGGCCGCGGCGACGCCGAGCCACTGCGCGTACGGGGCCGCCGCGGCCGTCATCGCCTGCGAAGCCGGCCCCTGCCACGACGCACCCACCAATCCCGAGGTCACCGACGAGAACGAGTCCGCCGCCGAGCCCAGCTCACCGGCCAGCCCATCCCAGGCCGCCGCGGCGGCCAGCATCGGCCCCGAGCCGGCACCGGAATACATCTGCGCCGAATTGATCTCCGGCGACGACGTCAAGAAACTCATCACGCCCGTCCTTTCCCTGTTGCATTTCTCGGCCCCGCTCGCCGAGAACCCTCGGCGCCCGGTCGACAATTGACGCACCAGATGCCAAGAAACTGTATGAGACCCGTGTCGAATTGTCAGGATTTTTCGCGAACGTCATTTACGTATTCGCGGCACTGAAAAAGCGGCGAATTGCGCTGAGTTAGGCGGAAATCGGGGCCAAATCGATACCGCAAGTTATCGCATCGCCGCGCAAACCATCGCAAATGCCGCCCACTCGCCCGCCGCAACAAACTCGGGGCCAAGTCAACCCCGGGTGCTGCGGCGCCACACCGAGCCCGTCAGGTGGGCGCGCGCATGGCCGGTGCGCTGCCGATCACGCCGTCGGCTTCCAGGCCCGCGATCTCCGCGGGGCTCAGGCCAAGCTCGGACAGCAATTCGTGGTTGTGTTGCCCGAGGGTCGGGGCGGGACTGGCGTGGAACAGCGCCGGGCCGCCGGAGAGTCGCATCGGGACGGTGCTGAGCCTCGCCTTGCCGCTCAGCGGGTGGTCGACTTCCTCGAAGAAGTTCCGGTACGCGAGCTGCTCGAGCTCGGTTTGGCGGTGGGGTTGCATCACCTTGCCCACCGGTACGCCCGCGCTCCACAAGGTGGTCACGACGTCGTCAGCGCTGCGGTGGTCACACCATGCGGCGAGCCGTTCGTCGATCAGGTCCTGACGCGCGCGACGTCCGGCCTCGGTCGACAGCGCGGGATCCGTTGCCCACGAGGGTGATCCCAGCGCGTCCCCCAAACGTTCCCACTGGCTGTCGGATTCCACCGCGATCGCGACCCAGCAGTCGACCCGGCCGAATTCGTCGACGTCGGAGGTGCGGTAGAGGTTCTGCGGCGACGCGGTGGGTCCGCGGTTGCCGGCGCGTTGCAGCACCGCGCCGTACGCGGTGTGCTCGATGATCTGCTCGGCGGAGATGCTCAGCGCGGCATCCACCATCGCCGCCTCGACCAGCACCCCCTGCCCGGTGCGACGGCGGTGCTCCAGCGCCAGCATCAAGGCGTTGAGCGCGTGCACGCCGGCGTTGGGGTCGCCGATCGAATACGGCTCGTAGGGCGAGCGGTCGGGATACCCGGTCAGCCAGCTCAGGCCCGACGCCGACTCGATCGCGTACGCGAACGCGGGGTTGTCGCGCCACGGCCCGTCGAGCCCGAACCCGGGCATGCGCAGCATCACCGCGTCGGGCCGAACCGCTTGGACCGCCGCGAAATCCAACCCGACCTGGTCCAGCACCCGGGGGGTAAAGTTCTCGACGATCACATCGCACGTCGCGATGAACCGCAGCAACAGCTCCCGCCCCCGCGGCTTCTGCAGGTCCAGCGCCAGGCCCCTCTTGTTGGTGTTCAGCGCCGCAAAGATCGGCGACTTGTCCCACCATTGCCTTTCGCTGACCGGTATTCCGGCGATCAGCCGGGTGCCGTCCGGGCGGCGGGCCGACTCCACGTGGATGACGTCGGCGCCGAGCATGGCCAGAAAGTGCGTGCAGCACGGCCCGGCCCAGAACGTCGTCATGTCCAAGACCCGAAGACCGCTGAAGGGCAATCGGTCCGGTGATTCGGGGGCCGTCGGTGCGGGGCGCGGCGACGGCTGCGCGTCGCGGTGCAGGGCGGTGTGTTCGCCCAGCCGCGGCGCCGGACCCGGTCGGCGCAGCGCCGCGGGCCGCATCCGGTAGGGGTGGTTGGGCTGGTGGAAGTCTCCGCGAGGGTTGCGCACGAACGAGCCGCGTTCGGCGAAGTGATCCAATGACGCGATATTGGCGCCGTTGGCGACCGGTGCGTTGGGAATGCGGAACGCCGTTGCGAGGTCGCGGATCTCGTCGACCAGGTTGGCCTCGACCCAGGCGTAGATGTCTTCGGCGTGGACGTTGGCCTGCTCGGTGATCGTCAGCGGTGATTCCTCGTCGATCCACTCGGGGTGACCGACCATCGCGCACAGGTCGAACCATTGCTGCGCGGTGCCGCAGCCGAGGTCGACCAGGCCGTCCTTCGCCTGGGCCACGCCCGGCACCGTGAGCCGCCTCGCGTCGCGCCACGGCCGACCGAGCATTTCGAAGTAGGTCACCGGATAGTAAGTCAGGCAAAGGATTTGGGATTCCAGCATCGACAGGTCTATCAGTTCCCCTGGTTGCGTCGCATCACCGCGACCGAACCGCGAGGCCATGATCGCGGCGCTCGCGTAGGCTCCCGCCATGTACTCGCCGACGCGCCCGCCGACGAAGACGGGCGCCCGTTCGGGCAATCCACGTCCCAGCCCGACGATCCCGCCCGACCACGCCTGCAGCGTGAATTCGGTTGCCGCCCGGTCCTTCCACGGACCCTCCAGCCCGAACGGCGTGATCGAGGCGACGGTCAGGTGCGGGTGGTCACGGTGGATGGCGGCGGGGGTAATTCGCGCGTGTTCGGCCAGCATCGAACCCCGCGTCCAGACCACCGCGTCGGCCGCGGCCAGCAATCGGGTGACCATCTCGAGGTCTTCGCCGAGGTCGGGGTCGGCGACCACGCTGTGCTTGGATCCGGACAGGTAGCTGAACAGCGCGCCGTCGGCGCCGGCGGGGATGGCGGCGCCCGACGCGGACCACCGCCGCAGCGGATCACCCTCGGGCGGTTCGACTTTGATGACCTCGGCGCCGCCGTCGGCGAGGAGTTTGGTGCAGTAGGCGCCCGCTATTCCGGTGGACAGGTCGACCACCGTGTAGCCGGTCAGGGGTGGATCGACGCGCGGCCCTTCACTCATGCCTGCCATGACGGGCTCGAGGTCAGCACTTCCGGGCCGTCGGCGTTGATCAACACCGCTTCCCGGCCGAAGACCGCGCCGACGCCCTGTTCCCAGACGTAGCCCGTCACCGCCAGCACCATTCCCGGCTCCAATCGCTCGGCCGCCGCGCTCCGGGGCAGGTGCTGGGTGACGACGGGCGGGTCGAAGCCCATGCCCAGGCCGCGGGCCACCGGCATCGGCGGCGCGGGCTCCCCCACCGCCGCGTAGGCGGCCAGCAGCTCGTCGGCCGCGGCGCCGGGCCGGCAGGCCGCGAACAGGCTGGCCCACAACCTATCCCAGCGCCGGTAGAGGGCGGCCCCGTCGGCGTTGCCCACCGGCCAGGTCCGGCCTACCTCGCCGACGTAGCCGCCCGCCAGCACGCCGGCCGAGAAGGCGACCAGGTCGCCTTCGCCGACGCGGCGGTCGCCGCCACGCCGGGCGACGCGCCATGGGTGTTCATGCGAAGTCACCCACGCGACATCCTGATTCGACGGGGTGCTCACCCCGCCGGCCGCCACCGCTTCCAGCAGCACCCCGGCCAGCAGCTGTTCGCTCACGCCGGGCCGCAGCTCGGATACCGCGGCGGCCAGGCCGGACTCGGCGACCGCGATCGCCTCCCGCAGGGCCCGCACCTCGTCGGCCGTCTTGACGCGCCGGGCGGCGCGCATGGCGAGCTCCCCGTCGACCAGGTCGGCGTTCGGGAATGCCGTCGGCAGCAGTTGCGCGAAAGCCGGTGACAGCGCGTCGGTCCCGACACGGCGCGCGGTGGGCGCGCCGTCGATGCGCTGCAGCGCGGCGATGGTATTCATCGGGTTCCACGAGATGCCGTACAGGTTCTCGTGGGGGATGTCGTCGGGGACGCCCTCGTCCCACGTGCTGAGCAGATGGATCGCGCCCGTTTCGCGCACCAGCACGCAGGTCGGCCCGAAGGGCCGGGTCCCGGCGACCCACAGCTGCGGCACGCCGGTCACGTACCGGACGTTGGCCTGCCGGCCGAGGACCAGGACGTCGAGGCCGTGCGCCGCCATCTGCTCGAGGGCCCGCTGGCGGCGCCCGGAGCGCAGTGTGCGATCGTCTGGGCGAACCTCAACTGACATGGTGGCCATAGGGGTTGTACGGGTAGTCGGTCAATTTGATCCAGCCGTCGTCGGTGATCACCAAAACCTCTTCGCTGCGGTAGCCGCCGGTGCCGTCCTCCCACACCACGGGCTCGAGAACGAGCACCATCCCGGATTGCAGGACAAAATTCTCGTCGAACTCCTGGCCGAGATCCGTTCCGATCATGGGCATTTCGGCGGCGTTGACGCCGATGCCGTGGCCGAGGTAGAAGTGCGGCAGCCACGGCTTGGTGCCGCCGTTGGCCTTGATTGCGGCCCGGCCCAGATCCGCCGCGGTGGCACCGGCCTTGGCCACGTCCAGCACGGCGGTCATGATCTCGAACCATTTGTCGAACTGCGCCTGCTGGCGCGGCGATGGGTCGCGGCCGACGATCCAGGTGCGCCCGAAGTCCGAGCAGTAGCCGTGATAGGTGATGCTGACGTCGGTCCACAGCACGTCGCCTTCGGCGAGTTCGCGTTCGGTGCTCAGCAGCGGCAGCGCCAGGTCGCCGTGCGTGGTCCACACCCCCTCGGCCTTGCTCGGCGGCATGACCTGCCAGATGGGTTCCAGCATGCTGGCTGTGGCGCCCAGTTCGAACGCCCGCCGCAAAAAGCTGGCCGACAGGTCGATCTGGCGGATGCCGGGGGCCAGCGCCTGGTAGACGTCGACCATCGCCTCGTCGGTGATCCGGATGGCGGTGCGCATGCACGACAGTTCGTCGGGCGTCTTGATCCCCTTGGCGGCGGCGACGACGGCGCTGGCGTCCGCGGGGGCGCCGCCGGGGAACAGCACCTTGTGGGCGCGGGACATGGCGCCGGTGAACTCGTCCACCGCGACCTTCGCCCCGGCCGGGATCAGGTCGGCCAGTGTGCGGGCGAAATTCTCGACGCCCTCGTCGAATTCGAGGTAGACCGGCCCGTGCAGGTGATCGGTGGGCAGGTCCGACTCCAGCGAAGCACCCTCGCGAAACGGCAGGAACAAATGCGGCGACTCGTCGCCGGCGACCACCACCGCCACGGGCCGCTCGACGTAGGACAGCCCGGCGTCGCCCAGCGGCCAACTGGTACCCGTCGCATACACCACCGCGTTGTTGCCCAGCAGGACCATCGCGTCGATGCCGCGTTCGGCCATCGCCGAACGCAGCCGCGCCCCCGTCTCGCGGCGCATGCGCGCCAGGTCGGGCGTCTCGGGAATCACCAGCGCACTACTGGTGGCGCCACCCGGCTGAGCGAAAGTGGTCACAAGCCAAGGAATTCCGTGATGTTGCCGCTGACGACCCGTGCCGCGTCCGCCGGCCCGAGGGCCTCGACGACGGCGGCCAGGGACTTCTCCGAATAGCCGTACGTGCTCTCATTGTGCGGGTAGTCGCTGGACCACATCACCTTGTCCACGCCGATCTTGTCGATCAGCTGCAGGCCCAGGGGGTCGACCATGAACGAGGCGCTCATGTGCGTGTCCCAGTAGTAGCGCACGTCGTGCTCCAGCGGCCGGTTGAACATGTGCTGGTAGGAGGCGACTAGGTGCTCGGCGTCCTGCAGCGCCCACGGCACCCAGGAGATCCCGCCCTCGAACCAGCCGATCCGCAGGCCCGGGTGGTCGTCGAGAATGCCGGTGAACAGGTACTTGGCGAATTGTTCGCGGAAGCCGTCGATGTTGATCATCATGCCGACCACCACGCTGTTGTACTGGCACGGGGTCTTCGGCGGGGTTTCGCCGATGTGGTGGGCGATCGGGAGTCCGGCGGCCTCGATCTCGTCCCAGACCGGCTTCATCGCGGCGCTGCCGTAGTCGATGATGTTGCCGTCGTCGTCCTTGCCGGGATTCAGCGGCAGCAGGAACGTCTTGAGCCCCAACGACTTCAGCTCGTCCAGCGTGCGCCGCGTGCCCTGCGGGTCCCACCAGTTGATCAGCCCGGCGCCGTAGAAGTGGCCGTCGGAGCGCTCCTGGAGCTCGGCGATGTACTCGTTGTAGATGCGGAACGCGAGTTCGCGAAGCTTCTTGTCGGGGTAGTGGAACAGCGCCAGCACCGCGTTGGGGAAGGCCAGTTCCTTGTCCACGCCGTCGTCGTGCAGCTCCTGAATCCGGGCCTCGATGTTGGTACTGGCGGCGCCGGGCAGGTCGTCGTACTGCATCAGCACCGCGCTGAAGTCACCCGGCAGGAACGACTGGCCCTTCCGGCCGACCTGATACGCGCCTTCCTCGTACCAGATCCGCGGCGCCTTCTCCTTGAGCTCGTCCGGGAAACGCTCGTAGAAGATGTCCGCGGCGAGCGAGATGTGGTTGTCCGCGGAGAAGACCACGGTGCCGTCGGGCAGTCCCACGTTGCTGCCGCTCGCGTGCCCACGGCGATCCTTCGGCGCGCCAAAGCCTCCCGGCGGATAGAGCGAAACGGTGCTTGCTTGAGTCGTCATGATTGACCCTCCATTCGGGATCGGCTTCTTCGAGAGTAGTCAGCCTGCGTTACCAGGTCACCGGAAGTTCGTAGACGCCGTAGGCCAACCGGTCGTCCTTGAACGGCACGTCCTCGATCGGGATGGCCAGCGCCAGCGTCGGGATGCGGCGGAACAGCGTGCGGTAGACGATTTGCAGCTCCGCGCGCGCCAGCTGCTGCCCGACGCATTGGTGCCGGCCGTAGCCGAACGCGACGTTGCGGTCCGCCCCCGACCGGTGCACGTACAGCCGATCGGGCTCGGTGAAGGCGTGCCGATCCCAGTTGGCGGGCGCCAGGTCGATGATGATGCCCTCGCCGGCCCGGATGACCTCGCCGGCGATGGCGATGTCTTCGAGGGCGACGCGGCGCTGCCCGTTCTGGATGATGCTCAGGTAGCGCAACAACTCCTCGACCGCGTTCGCCACGATCTTGGGATCTTCGGCGTCGCGGATAACGGCCAATTGGTGGGGATTTTCCAGCAACGCCAGCACGCCGAGCCCGATCATGTTCGAAGTGGTCTCGTGCCCGGCGATCAGCAGCCCGGTGCCCAGCTGCGCGGCCTCCTTCACGCTGAGCTCGCCGGCTTTGACGCGCTCGGCCAGGTCGGAAACCGCGTCCTCAGCGGGGTTTTCCATCTTGGCCTCGACCAGCTGCGCGAGGTACTTGTGCAGGCTCATCGCGCCTTTGACGGTGTCCTCACCAGTGGCGTAGCGCGCCAGCCCGACGTTGGCGTGGTGCTGGAACATGTCGGCGTCTTCGTAGGGCACGCCGAGGAGCTGGCTGATCACCAGCGAGGGGACCGGCAGCGCCAGCGCGGTGACGACATCGGCCGGTTGCGGCCCGGCGAGCATCGCGTCGATGTGCTCGTCGGTGAGCTGCTGGATGGTCGGCCGCAACGCTTCCACGCGTTTGAAGGTGAAGGGCTTGGACAGCATGCGCCGGAATCGGGTGTGCTCCTCGCCGTCGGAGGTGAAGACCGACCGCGGCCGCTTGTGCACGGTGGACAACATGCCGGCGTTCCAGTGCGGGAACCCCGGCGTCCGGTCGTCGACGCTGACGCGGGAATCCGAAAACAGCTCGCGCACTTGCTCGTAGCCCGTGATCAGCCACGGTGTGCTGCCGTCCCAGATCCGAACCCTGGACAGTGGCCTGGCCTCGGCGAGCGCCATGACGTCCGGCGGTGGGGCGAAGGGGCAGCCCGCATTCCGGGCCATCGGGTAGTCGGGGATCTCGGCCTCGGTGGTGGTGATGCTCGTCAACGTTTCCGACATGTCATTCCTCGATGTGGATGGCCAGGGCGGGGCACGCCGCCGCCGCGCGGCGCGCGCCCTCGGCCTGCTCGGCCGTGGGATTCGGATTGAGCAGGACGACCACACCGTCGTCGTCGCGCTGGTCGAACACCTCCGGCGCGTTCATGACGCAGTTCCCCGAGGATGCGCAAATGTTTTGGTCAACAGTCACTTTCATCTGCAGACGTCCTACTCGTACGGCGTCACGGGCGCCAGCCACAGGCCCACGATCGCGTCGATCAGGCCGGAAGCGGCCGCCCGCCAGGACGATTGGTGCATCGATGAACCCGTCACCAACGCGCGTTCGCGGTCGGCGCAGGTGTGCATCAACAGGTTGCGGGCCATGATGTTGCGTTCGAAACGCACCTCGGCCGGCAGGTTGGGCAGGCAGCTGTTGATGCCGTCGACGACCTGAACCAGCGACGGGGAGCTCAGTGCGCCCTTGACGATGATGTTGTAGTACGCCGGATCGGTCATCGCCTGCGCCGCGAAGCGCGCATACCAGGTTGGGTTACCCAGGTCGGCCAGATGGTCGGTGAGGGGCCGCACCAGGCAGGCCACCCAGTCGCGCATCTCGACGGGACCGCCGGAGTCCACCAGCTCGGCCACCATCTGTTCGCGAAGCCGCTCGACGGGGCCCCGGTGTTTCTGCTCGATGGCGCGCACCAGGTCGGCCTTGGTGCCGAAGTGGTAGCCCACCGCGGCGTTGTTGCCCTGCCCGGCGGCCTCGCTGACCTGCCGATTCGACACCGCGAACATGCCGTGCTCGGCATACAGGCGCTCGGCCGCCACCAGGATCGCCTCCTGGGTGGAGCTGGCCCGCTCGGTGCGGACGGCCCGGCCTGCGGTGGTCATTCCGCTAGTCAACCGCGGTGCTCGCATTAAGTCAAGCGCTTGATTTAAAGTGCCGACAGCCGGCATCGATAGCGCATGTAGAGTTGCATCTACGCATGATACGATGCGGTTATGCCCAAAACGGTCCAGATCCGGGACCTCGACGACGAGGTGTACGCGGCGTTGGTACGGCGCGCGGCAGAAGAGGGCATTTCGGTTCCCGAGCTGCTGCGCCGGGAGGCTGCCCGGTTGGCCGCACGGCCGTCGGTTGCACAGTGGCTGGCGCGCACCGGCCGCCGCCCGTCGGCGGTATCCACATCCGAGGTGCTGGCGACATTGGACGAGTGGCGGGGCGACTGGCCCGATGCTGGTCGTTGACGCATCTTGCCTGTTTGAAGTCGTCGCGGACACGCCGCGGTCGGGTGACATCGCGGCCCGCCTGGCAACCGACGTCGACCAGGTAGCGCCACACGTAATCGACGTCGAGGTGATGGGCGTCATCCGCGCTCAGCACTTGCGCGGACAGTTGGACGGCACAGCCGCCGCGCAGGCGGTCGCCGATCTGCGCGACTGGCCCGGAGAGCGATTCGGCCACCGTCCGCTGTTGGAGCGCGCGTGGCAGCTGCGCGACTCGGTCCGAGGCTGGGACGCGTTCTACGTGGCATTGGCCGAAGCTTTCGACGCGACGCTCCTGACGCTCGACGCGCGCCTGGCCCGTGCGCATGGGCCGGTCTGCCAGATTGAGGTTCTCGGACCCTGATCAGCCAGCGTTGCGTGACTCGCTGCGACGGCGGATCGGCTTGCCGGCGACGGTCCCGCCGTCCACCGGCAGCACGGTCCCGGTGACGTAGCGCGACCGGTCGGTCGCGAAATACAGTGCCGCCTCGGCGATGTCGTCGGGCGTGCCTTCGCGCTTCAGCGGGCGGTCGTCGCGCATCGTCTGACGAATCTGCGCCTCGAACCGCACGAGTTGCTCGGGATCCATGTCCAACGCCGACTTCGACACGATCGGCGTGGGGATGTTGCCCGGCGCGATGGCATTGACCCGAATCTCGTAGTGCGCGAATTCGATTGCCGCGCACTTGGTGAACTGGATGACGGCGGCCTTGGATGCGCGGTACGTCATCACGCCGGCGCCGGCCTGGATCCCGCCGATCGAGGTCACGTTGATGATCGATCCCCCACCGTGTTCGGCCATGTGCCGGCCGGCTTCTCGGGTGCCCGCCATCACGCCGAGGACGTTGACCCCCATGACGCGGTGAAAATCGGCGAGGTCGTCGTCGAAGAACCGGCGATGCATCTTGCTCGAGACCCCGGCGTTGTTCACGATGACGTGCAAACCACCGAACTTCTCGACGGTCGCCGCCACCAGCGCGCTCACCTGTTCGGGATCGGACACGTCGGTACGGCGGAAGCAGGCGTCGGCCCCCAGTCCCGCCGCGAGGGCTTCACCCTGATCGGTTTCGACGTCGGCGATGACGACACGCGCGCCCTCGGCGACGAATCTCTCGACCATGCCGCGGCCCAGACCGGACGCACCGCCGGTGACGACGGCTACCTTGCCCGCGAGTTCGTTGACCACACGACGAGTTAATCGGTGGCGGCGGCGTTAAGTCAAGCAGTTGATTTAAGCTGGCGGGCGCGCCGTCTTCCACCCCGGTTCCATTGCCGGGGCGCCGGGGACGATGCTGTGATGGCCAGTCATCACACAATTCGGGAGGCTCGATAGTGAAAATTCTGGTCGTCGGCGGCACCGGACTCATTGGCTCGCAGGTCATCGCCAATCTGGCGCAGCTGGGGCACGAGGCCCTTTCGGCCTCACCGCGCTCGGGTGTCAACAGCGTCACCGGCGAAGGCCTCGCCGAAGCGGTGGCGGGCGTGCACACGGTGGTGGACGTGTCCAACTCGCCTTCGTTCGACGACGAACCCGTGCTGCACTTCTTCACGGCGTCGACCAAGAACCTGCTCGCCGCCGAGGGCGTGGCCGGCGTGCGGCACCACGTCGCGCTCTCGATCGTCGGTGCCGACCGTGCCCCGGACAGCGGCTACATGCGGGCCAAGGTTGCCCAGGAGAAGTTGATCGAGGAATCGGCGATCCCCTATTCGGTCGTGCGGGCAACGCAGTTCTTCGAATTCGTCACCGCCATCGCCGATTCGGCCACCGAGGGCGACACGGTCCGCCTGCCGCAGGGGGCGTTCCAGCCCATCGCCGCCAAGGACGTTGCCACGGCCGTCGCCGGCGCGGCGATCAGCGGTCCCACCAACGGCTTCACCAATATCGCCGGCCCCGAAAAGCGTGGCATGGACGAGTTCATCCGCGCGGCGCTCGCCGCATCCGGCGATCCACGCCGAGTGGTCGGTGACCCCGACGCCCGCTACTTCGGCACGCGGCTCGATGAGCACACCATCGTTCCGATCGAGGGCGAGGACCCGACGATTTACCCCACCCGCTTCAACGATTGGCTGGCCTCGCAGAACACGTAGCGCCGCGCATTCGACGGCGCCGTCTCGATTCGGGTCGACGTCACTGTGCCCGAGGGCATCTCGGATCCCCTCCGCGGCGAGCAATGCATAGCCATGCGATGTTTGGCCGTGCCGGTGCTTGCCATCCGGCGAACGGCCCTGCACGGTGTAAGGCGCGGGGGCGAACCGACCGGAGACGAGGAGTGTTGAATGCCTGTGCAGCCCGCGAGCGGCGCCCCCTTCGACCGGGCGCGTCTCACCCGGCGCGGCTTCCTGGCCGCCGGAGTGGCCGGCGGGATGGCGCTGGCGGCGTGCGGCCAATCGAAGTCCCAGGTATCCGGCGTCTCCGCTCAGCTGGCCGCCGCCATCGCGGCGGCCGAGGCGGCCCGGCCGCACAGTGGGCGCACCGTGACCGCCAGCCTGACGCCGCAGCAGGCGCAAGTCGACCTCGGTGGTCCGGTGGTTCGTACGTTGGCCTACGGCAACAGCATCCCGGGACCGCTGATCCGCGCCAAGATCGGTGACGAACTCGTCGTCACCGTCTCGAACCGTCTCGACCATCCGACGTCGGTGCACTGGCACGGCGTAGCACTGCGCAACGACATGGACGGCGCCGCGCCCGCCACCCCGAACATCCCGTCGGGCCAAGACTTCACCTACCGCTTCTCCGTCCCGAATGCGGGCACCTATTGGGCCCATCCGCACACCGGCCTCGACGCGGACATGGGTCTGTATCTGCCGGTCGTCGTCGACGACCCGACCGAAGGCAACTACGACACCGAATGGATTGTCGTCCTCGATGATTGGACCGACGGCGCCGGAAAAAGCCCGCAGCAGCTCTACGACGAACTGACGAGCCCGAACAAGCCGAGCATGTCGAGCATGCCCGCGCCGACGACGACACCGAGCTCGCCAACCTCGTCGACCACTGCGCCGTCCGGGATGCCCGGGATGTCCGGGAACGGCGGCGGCAAGAGCGAGCTGCTCGGCGGCGACGCCGGCGACATCGACTACCCGTACTACCTGGTCAACGGCCGAATTGCGGCGGCTCCCACCACCTTCAACGCCAAGCCGGGCCAGCGCATCAGGATCCGCTTCATCAACGCCGGCTCGGACACGGCGTTTCGCGTCGCGCTGGCCGGCCATTCGATGACGGTCACCCACACTGACGGCTACCCCGTGGTGCCCACTGAGGTCGACGCACTGCTCATCGGGATGGCCGAGCGCTACGACGTCATGGTTACCGCCGCCGACGGCGTCTTCCCGCTGGTCGCGGTTGCGGAAGGCAAGAACGCCGTGGCGCGCGCGCTGCTGTCAACCGCCGCCGGGAGCTCGCCCGACCCCGATTTTCAGCCGGACCAGCTCAGCCAGCGGGTGGGCACCGTGGAAATGTTCACGGCCACAACGCCGGTCAACCTGGGTCGCCCGCAGCCGGGCCTCGACCTGCCCGTCGTACTGGGCGGCAACATGGCGCAATACAACTGGACGATCAACGGCAAGGCCTACAGCAGCAAGGCTGACCCGCTGCATATCCGGCAAGGCGAACGGCCCACCATCACCTTCGACAATCCGACGATGATGTACCATCCAATTCACCTGCACGGCCACACTTTCCAAGTGATCAGGGACGACGGCGGTCTCGGCCCGCGCAAAGACACCGTCATCGTGCTGCCCAAGCAGCGGATGCGCGCGGTGCTAGTAGCCGACAACCCTGGCCTGTGGATGTTGCACTGCCACAACACCTACCACCAGGAGGCCGGGATGCAGACCCGGCTGGACTACGTGTTCTGAGCCGTCGCGAAAAAGTCGAGCAGCAACTCGTTGACCGTCGACGACTGCTCGATCTGGGGGCAATGACCGGCGTTGTCTACCACCACCGAGCGACCACCGTCGATCTGTTTGGCGATCGATGCGGCCCAGCCGGAGGGAAGGAGCTTGTCCTCGCCCCCTTCGACGACCAGGGTCGGCACGCCGATGCGCTCGTACGCCCGGCTGCTCGGCGGGGTCGCGGACGCCGTCGCGCCGGGGCGGCGAAAACGCGCCGCCGCCACCGCTTCCCACGCGCCGGGCGCGGTGCTCGACGCGTAGCGGCGCCCCACGTAGTCCTCGTCGGCCGGGTAGCCCGGATCGTGGAACAGCGCCTCGACGATGCGCCGCATCCCCGGCAGCGTGGCGTCGTACTGCTGCAGCGCGTCGAAATGCCGGTTCTGCTGGATCTCGCCGCCGCCGCAGATCAGCACCAGGGTGCGTATCGGCAACAGCGGGGTGTCGGATGTGATGTCGGTGAGTAGGTTGATGGCACCCATCGAATTGCCGACGAAGTGCGCCGAGTCGATGCCGAGCGCCTCGCAGAACCGCGCCACGTGTCGAATCCGCATGCCGCGGCCGTCGACGAAGTCGATGACCTTCGCCGACTCGCCGAATCCCAGCTGGTCCGGCGCCAGCACCCGGTGGCGGGTGGCGAGCGCGGCGATGTTGCGTTCCCAGCCGAGTTCGGCGCTGCCGCCGAACTCGCCGCCGTGCAGCAGCACCACGGGGTCGCCCTCGCCGGCCTCGAGGTAACTGGTCGTCAGCCCGTCGACCAGCGTGCTCTTGCGCTCAAGGCCCATCACTTGAGCGCGATCGGGTTCACCGGGGAGCCCACGGCGCCAACGACTCTCAGCGGCGGCGCGATGAGCTGGAACTCGTAGACGCCGTCCTCCGCGCAGTCCTCCGCCAGCGCGGTGAGGTCCCAGTACTCGCCGAAGATCATCCCCATGTCGCGCAGGCACAGCAGGTGCAGGGGGAAGGTTATTCCCTCGACGGCGGATACCAGGTCTTCGACCTGCAGGTTGTCGGCCGCGACCGCCGCGACCTCGCGATCGTGCAGCCACGACGCGCAGCGCCAGTCCAGCCCCGAGTAGCCCTCGGTTTTGTTGCCCGTCTGCAGAAACCTTGTCCACCAACCGGTCCGGATCAACACGATGTCGCCGGACCCGACCGTCACGCCCTGCGCGCGAACGACGTCGTCGAGCTCCTCGGGGGTGATCGGGTTCCCGGCTTCGAGGAAGACGTCCGCGCCGCGGTGCCGAACCAGATCGAGCAGCACGCCGCGCGACGTGATGCCCTTGACGTCGACCTTGTCGATGCCGCAGTGGAAGGCACCCATGCTGGTCACCGAATCCGCCGGAAAGCCGTTGTAGAGCCGGTCGTCGTAGTAGACGTGCGACAGGGCGTCCCACTGGCTGGCCGCCTGCAGCGGCATGATGATCATGTCGTCGTTGAAGCGGAACGGGTTGTCGGCCGTCATGTAGCCACTCAGCTGCTTGGCCAACGGGTTTCGCGCCCAATCCGGGCCGTATTTGGCCAGCGTGTGCACGTCGCCGCCGTCCACGGTCATGACGTGCACGGGGTTGTGCCGAAACTCGAAGGCGCCCTGCGGGCCGGACGCGCCGAAGTCCACGCCGAGCGGGAACACCTTGCCGTGCCGGACCAGGCCCGCGGCTTGGGCGACCTTGTCCGCGGTGATGAAGTTCAGCGTGCCGAGCTCGTCGTCGTCGCCCCACCGCCCCCAGTTGGAGACGTCGCGTGCGACCTTCCGAAAGTCGGTCAAGCTGGCCACGGAGCCCGTCCTTCCTCGAGTTCACGGGCGATCGCCGCGCCCACGTTTCCGCCGTCGACCCACAGCACCTGACCCGAGATGTAGCTGGCCGCAGGGCTGTTCAGAAACAATAGGACCGCGGCCTGCTCTTCGGGCCGCGAGACGCGGCCCAGCGGCTTGGGTATGTCGTCGAGGAAGCCCTGCCCGTAGGCCGTGCGCAGCTGGTCGAGGATGGGAGTCTCGGTGACCCCGGGGCCGGTGCAGTTGATCCGGATGCCCCGGGCGCCCAGCGGCGTGGCGCCGCGCATGGTGTAGAGGATGATCGCTTCCTTGGACAGCTGGTAGCCGGTTCCCACCGCATCGGGATGCCGGCGGCACC
Organism: Mycobacterium sp. NGS63; assembly: GCF_059812295.1. Lineage (NCBI taxonomy): Bacteria > Bacillati > Actinomycetota > Actinomycetes > Mycobacteriales > Mycobacteriaceae > Mycobacterium > Mycobacterium sp. NGS63. The sequence goes on along the minus strand of NZ_JCALCJ010000003.1, from coordinate 499,596 downwards.
AGTCGATACCTTCTTGCATCGTCGCGGTTTTCAGCAGCGGGGCCACCTCCGGCAGATGTTCGCGGTAGCCGGCTGCCGCGAGCGAGGACACGCTGGCGATGGACGATCCGGCGGCCATCTTCGGGATCAGCGCCTCGGTGAGGTGCCGCGTTCCCAAAAAGTTGATGGTGACGACCAGAGTCGGGTTGCCGATTCCGGACGAGACGCCGGCGATATTGAACAGCGCGTCGACCGGACCGTCGATCGACGCCGCCGCGCGATCGATCGAGGCCGGGTCGGCGAGATCGAGCTCGTGAAAGTCGTTGAGTTCGTAGCCCGGGCGCAACTTGTCCAGCCCGACGACGTCGGCCCCGAGTTCGGCGAGTTGCCGCGCCACGTGTTCGCCGATGCCCGACGCGCATCCGGTCACCACCGCGCGGCGGCCGTCGTAGCGGCACAGCTCGTCGAATCGTCGCACCGCTCGTCCTAAATCGGGAGGGCCTCCGGCGTCACTTACCCTGCTCTTTGGCCTGCTGTTCCTCTTTGAGGCGCTGCGCCGCCTGGACGCGTCCCTCGTTGATTTCCGCCATGGCCTCGGGGATCTCACTGGCGGTGAACTTACCGCCCCGGCCGGTGGGTAGGCCACCGAACGAGTAGTTTTCGTCGAACTGCGGTGCGGTCGACTGCGGCCGGCGCGCCTCCACCTTCTCGATGACGGGCGCCAGCCGGGCGGCCTTGTCGGCGACCGCCTTCTCGTCGCGTTCGATGAACTCCGGCAGCACCTCCTTGCCCATCAGCTCGATCGATTCCATGGTGCCCTCGTGACTGCGCGGGTTGAGCAGCAGGATGATCTCGTCGACACCGCTTTCCTCGTAGCCGCGCAGGAATTCGCGCACCGTGGCGGGCGACCCGATTGCGCCGCGCCCGGGGCCGTAGGCCAGCGTCGGGTCCTTCTCGACCTCTTCGAGATATCGCTTCCAGACGCCGGTCCGGCCGGGGGTGTGCACGCCGGTCATGTAGTAGTGCATGATCCCGAACGAGAAGAATCCGCCGCCCTGGCCGAGGCGTTTCAGTGCTTCGTCGTCGCTCTTGGCGACCATCATCGACAGGTCGCCGCCGATGGCCAGGATGTTCGGGTTGATCCGCGGCGTGACGGGCACCCCGTTCTCCTCGAACTCCTTGTAGTAGCCGTTGACCCGTTCGGTGAGCGGCCCGGGACCGGTGTAGGCGAAACTCAGTGCGCCGATGGCCTTTTGGGCCGCCATCTGGACGCTGGCGGGCCGCGTGCAGGCGACCCAGACCGGGGGGTGCGGCTTTTGCATCGGCTTGGGGATGACGTTGCGGGCCGGCATCTGGATGTGGTCACCCTGGAAACCGGAGAAGGGCTCCTCGATCATGCACCGGATCGCGACCTCGAGGGCCTCCTCCCACTGCGCGCGCTTGTCGGCGGGGTCGATGTTGAATCCACCGAGCTCACCGACGGAGGAGGATTCCCCGGTGCCGAACTCGACGCGTCCGTTGGACAGCAGGTCGAGGGTAGCGATGCGTTCGGCCACCCGGGCGGGGTGGTTGACGGCTGGCGGCAGGTGCATGATTCCGAAGCCCAGCCGGATGTTCTTGGTCCGCTGACTGGCCGCGGCCAAGAAGATTTCCGGCGCGGTGGAATGACAGTATTCCTCGAGGAAGTGGTGCTCGGTGAGCCAGACGGTGGAGAATCCCGCCTTGTCCGCGGCCTCGACCTCGTTCAGGCAGTCCTGCAACAGGATCCGCTCGTCATCGGGGACCCAGGGCCGAGGTAGGGCGAATTCGTAGAACAGCGAGATCTTCATGGTTACCTCCTATGAGAACTAAAGGGTCTGCTTCGCAGTCTGGGCCGCAACGTGTTTCGCTGCGACAAAACCGAACGTCATGGCCGGGCCGATGGTTGCCCCGGCCCCGGCGTAGCTGCGGCCCATGACCGGCGCGGCGGTGTTGCCCACCGCGTACAGTCCCCGCACCACGGTGCCGTCGGCCCGCAGCACCCGGGCGTGTTCGTCGGTGCGCAGGCCGCCCGACGTACCGAGATCGCCCAGCACGATCCGGAACGCGTAGTACGGCGGGTCGCCCAGCGGATACAAGTTGGGGTTGGGCAGGGTCGGATCGCCGTAGTAGTTGTCGTAGACGCTATCGCCGCGGTTGAAGTCGTCATCGTGGCCCTTGCGCGCGAGTTCGTCGAAACGGCGGGCAGTTTCGGCGAGTTGGCGCGCCGGTACACCGATCTTGGCCGCCATCTCGTCCCAACCCGTTGCCGCCTTGACCACGCCCGATTCCAGCCAGGCTTGCGGAACCTTGCGCCCGGTGGGAACCGGTGCCCCGGGGACTTTCGGTATCGGCAGATGACCGGCGACGACGTAGCGATTCCACGACCTGTGGTCGGTGATGAGCCAACACGGGATGTGGGTGACGCCGGACTTCTGGCCGTCGATCATGGCGTGACCGAAGTCCATGTAGGGCGCGGCCTCGTTGATGAAGCGCTTCCCGTCGCCGTTGACGACGAATTGCGCGGGCATCATCCGTTCGTTGAGCATGAATTGCATGCGCCCGTCCGGCCATTGGATGGCGGGGAACCACCACGCCTCGTCGAGCAACTCGGTTGCGGCGCCCACCCTTTCGCCCGCGCGGATGCCGTCGCCCGTGGCGGCCGGGTTGCCGAAGCTCCAGTCCTGGTCGACCACGGGCAGCTGTTCCTTGCGCCAGGCGAGGTCGTGGTCGAAGCCCCCCGACGCCAGGATGACCGCGTGGCGCGCGCCGATCCGCCGTGGCCTCCCGCCCTTGTGCACCACCGCGCCGGTCACCGAGCCGTCGGCATCGGTGAGCAGCTCCTCCATCGGCGAGTCCAGCCACAGGGGGATGCCGCGTTCCCTCATGGCCAGCCGCAGCCGCGCCGCCAGCGACTGCCCGATGGCCGCCATCCGCTCGCCGAACACCCTGGCCCGCACCATCCGCGAGATCAGTTTCAGCAGCATGCCTTTGCCGGCCCACGACTGCCTGATCCGGTAGAACGTGCGCAACTCCTTGGGGCCCAGCCAGATTCCCCTGGGTGCGAGGGCGAGCGGCTTCAGCAGCAGCTGTTCGTCGTCGCCCAGCGTGCGCAGGTCGATGGGCGGCACGTTGATCGTGCTGCCGAGTTCGGAGCCGCCCGGCAGTTCCGGGTAGTAGTCGGCATAGCCGGGCTTCCAGACGAACTCGAACCATCCCGAGAGGTTTTCGAGGAACTCGAGCATCTGCGGCGCGGACTCGACGTACTGCCGTATCCGCGCCTCGCTGACCAGGCCGTCGGTGATCTTCAGCAGGTATTCGACGACGCCTTCGGCCGAGGGGGTGTAGCCCTCCCTGCGTTGCGCGGGCGCCCCGGGCACCCAGATGCCGCCGCCCGAAAGAGCCGTGGAACCGCCGAAATACGACGACTTCTCCACCACCAGCACGTCGAGCCCGGATGCCTGGGCCGTCAGCGCGGCAGCCATGCCCCCGCCGCCGGACCCCACGATGAGCACGTCGACTTCGTGGTCGAAGGCGCTCATTTCGGCACCGCCGCGCGGATGGCGAAGCCGGCAATCAGCTCGGCCGCCGGCTTGTAGTAGCGCAGCTCCGTCCGGTACGGGCCCGCGGCTTCCAGCGCCGCGAAGGCGGCCACCCACGGCCTGATTTCGTGCGCCGAGCTGCCGCCCTCGTAGACCACGAACGCGTTCGACCACTGGTCAACGTCGGCGAGCCTTCCGTCGTCGATGATCTCCAGGAATCGGTGGTCCCACGCGGGATTGAGCGGTTGCAGGTCACTGTCGCCGGCTGCGAATTTTTTGGCCGCCTCGATGACGGCCTCCTGCCGGGCCCGCCGCTGGTCGATCGTCATCGGCTGTCCCTGCACGATCCGCTCCAGCACGGCGGGGGCCGCCGTCGCCAAGGTCGGCACCGGCGGGCTGTGCGAGAGCCCGCCGGATCCCACCACCAGCACCCGCTTGTCCAGGGTGGCCAGATAGGCGCCCACGGCGGTTCCCAGTGCGCGGCAACGATGCAACGGGCCCAGCGGCACGCCGATCGCGTTGACGAAAATGGGGATCACCGGGCGCGCGGTGGCGTCGCCGAAGAGTTTCTCCAGCGGCTGCACGGTGCCGTGGTCGACGTCCATGCTGGCCGATACCGCAACGTCGACACCGGCACCGAGGATGGCCTTCGCGCAGTCGGCCGCGAGGTCCTCGGGAACGTCGAGCGGACCGGCGTGGGTGCCGTAGTCTCCGACCCCGTTGGCGCGCATGCCGATACAGAACGGCGGCATCACCTTGTAGAAGAAGCCGTTGTAATGGTCCGGCGAGAAGATGACGACGAGTTCCGGGTCGTAATCCTCGACGAAGTCGCGCGCCCGCGCGATCGCGCCTTCGATGTCGTCAAGCAGGTCCCGCGACGGCCCCGGAAGATTCAGCAGCGGGCTGTGCGACATACAGCACAGAGCCAGTGACACTTTGACGATCACCCCCTCCCGGCGTGAGGGTGAGGGCGTCGAGCACCGACGCGCTCAGCTCGGGTGCCAGCTGGGCGATGCAGGCGCCCGCGATGCACCGATCGGGCCGCAAGAACAGCACCGACTCCGCATGGGTGTCGAACCAGGCCTTGACGGCGCCGCCGCGGTCCCCGACCACCACGACATCGGGATCGTCGTGGCCGGGCCAGTGCAGCTGCGTCAGCGGCCGCAGCGCAACGAAGCGCGCCCCCACCGCTTTCCAGTTCGCGAACGCCTCCTCGCCGAGGATCTGGCGCGGGTTGTTGTTCCAGCACAGCACGGCGAACCAGTCGCCCAGCACGTCGTCCAACAGCACGTCCCGCTCGGTGCGGGTGTCCACCCGGGGCTGGATGAACAGCGTGCCCACCGGCGATTCGGCCCGGCGCGGTGACGCGTGCACGACGGCGCCCTGCTCGTAGCGCGGCATCGGCTTGAACCGCATTTCCAGCACATATCGCTTGAGGGAGGGCACGATTGACGCCGACCGCACGAGCAGATCCCGCGCGGTGGCGATGCGGCGGTCGGTCGGTGAGATCACGCGGCCCACCATGGTGGAAAGGTCAATCATCGCCCGCGCGTGCTTGCGGCGCTCGATGTCATAGGTGTCCAGCAGGCGGTCGTCGGCGCGGCCGGACACCACCGCGGCGAGCTTCCAGCCCAGGTTGGCGGCGTCCCGGATGCCGCTGTTGTAGCCCTGGCCCTGCCACACCGGCATCAGATGAGCCGCGTCTCCGGCCAGCAAGAGGCGCCCGCTGCGGAACGCCCCGGCGATCCGCGAGTGGTGCGTGTAGACCCGGCGCCGGATCACGTCGACCCGGTCGGGATGCGGGACCATCCGTGCCAGCATCCGCTCCAGAAACGCCGGATCCTCGGCCTGCTCGTCGGTCTCGTCGGCGTGAATCATGAACTCGAACCGGCGAATTCCGTGCGCGATCGAAATCGACGCGTACGGGCGTTCCGGGTCGGCGCCGACCTCGCTGTTGGGGTGGCCCAGCGGATCGTTGGCGATGTCGACCACCAGCCAGCGCGTCGAGGACGTCGTCCCGTCGAAGGACACGCCCATCATGCGGCGAGTCATGCTGCGGCCGCCGTCGCATCCGACGACGTAGCGCGCCCGCACGGTGGCGGCGTCGCCGTCGGTGCCGCATTCGACGGTCACCGCGTCGTCGTCTTGCGCGCACGACACCATCGGACGGTTCCAGCGCACCTCGACGTGGTCGAACCTGTCCAAACCGCGGAGTAATTCGGCGTCGACGAGCGGCTGCACGAAGCCGTTGCGCTTGGGCCAGCCGAAACGCGCGTCGGGCGGCGCCATTTCGGCCAGCACCCGGCGCTTGGCGTCGACGAAGCGCAGGATCTGATTGGGCACGGTGTGCGGCAACACTTGGTCCACCAGGCCGATCGACTGGAAGGTGCGCAACGCCTCGTCGTCCAGTCCCACGCCGCGCGGGTAGTCGATCAGGGTGTCGCGTTCGTCGACGACCAGCGTTCGCACCCCTTGCAGGCCAAGGATATTGGCCAAGGTCAGGCCGACCGGGCCGGCGCCGACGACGACGACGTCGACGTCCGCCGGTTGGCCAGTGGCGTCCATCACCGGCCCAGCAGAAAATCGAGGTGCAGGCGGTTGAAGGTCTTGGCGTCCTCGTACTGCGGCCAGTGACCGCAGCCCGGCATCAGCTCGAACCGGGCGCCGGGGATCATCGATGCGATCCGGCGGCCTTCGGTCACGTCGGCGGTGGGGTCGTCGCTGGTCCACAGCACCAGTGTCGGGGCGGTGATGGCGCCGTATTCGTCGGGACCGAGGAGGTTGCGCGCGCGAATCTCGGTATGCTGCAACGCCATAATGTCGCGCATGGCCGCGACAAACCCCGGCTGTCGGTATACCCGCTGGCGGCTGGCGACCAGGTCGTCATAGTCCTTGGACTTGTCGGCCATCAGCCATTTGATCCGGGCTTGCACCGTTTCCCAGGTCGGGTCCTCGGCGGCCGCCATGGATAGCGTGATGATCCGCTGCATCACCGCGGGGTCGGCCTGGGACCCACCGGCGGTGTTGAGCACGAGCCGGTCGACCACGTCGGGGTGGTCGACGGCCGCGCGCGCGGCGACCCAGCCCCCGAGCGACTCGCCGCTCAAACAGGCGCGGTCGACGCCCATGGTGCGCAGCACGGCCATCAGGTGCTCGACGTAGTGGCGAACTTCCAGCGGGTGGCCCGGCTTGTCGGTGTAGCCGTGCCCGAGCATGTCGATTGACCACGTCCAGAAGTGCTCCCCGTGCGCGGCCAGGTTACGCACGTAGGCCTCGGCGTGGCCGCCGGACCCGTGCAACAGCACCAGCACCGGCTTGCCGGGATCGCCGGCGCGCAGGTAACGCGTCCGCACTCCCCCCGCCTCGAGGTAGCCCTGCTCAAACGCGACGCCCTGGAGGTCGCTCCAGATGCTCTCGAACTCCGCCACGGTTCCTCTCTGACCCTAGACGCGTGGAATCGTTGTGCTAATATCGCACACTAATGTGCGTTATATATAGAGCTTCGCTCTCGCGTCCGGGTATGTCAAGGCTGTGACCGGTTCCGGAACGGGTTCTCAGACGCTGGCCAGGGGGCTCACGGCGCTGCAAATGGTGGCCGACTCCCCCACCGGGATGACCGTGCAACAGCTCGCCGACCAAGTCGGGGTGCACCGCACCATCGCCTATCGATTGCTGTCGACGTTGGCCCAGTTCCGGTTGGTGGCCAAGGGAGAAGACGGGCGCTACCGCCCCGCGGCCGGCCTCGCCGTGCTGGGTGCGTCGTTCGACCGCAACGTGCGCCTGCTCAGTGTGCCGACGCTGCGCGCGCTGGCCGACGAGCTCGGCGCCACCGTGTCGTTGCTCGTCGCCGAGGGCGATCAGCAGGTGGCGATCGCGGTGATCGTGCCCAGTCATGTCGCGTACCAACTTTCCTTCCATGAAGGCAGCCGGTATCCGCTGGACCGCGGCGCCGCCGGGATCGCCTTGCTCGCGAGCATGCCGCCGCGCCCCGGGGAACGAGAGCTCGTCGCGCGCACCCGCGAGCGCGGGTGGGTGGTGACGCACGGGGAGATCGAACCCAACACCTACGGTCTGGCGGTGGGGGTCCGCCGCCAGGCGCCGTCCCCGCCGACGTGCATCAACCTCATCTCCCATCGGGAGGACGTCGTGATGCGCGGCAAGGACGCGGTCATCAACGCCGCCCGGCAGTTGTCCGAACTACTGAGCTGAAGGGATACCCGTGCATGCCTTTCGACCATGAAGTCGATGTCGTCGTGCTCGGCAGCGGCGCCGCCGCGCTGACGGCCGCACTCACGGCCGCGGCCGCCGGCGCCTCGGTGGAGGTCTTCGAGAAGGCCGCGACCGTCGGGGGCACCACCGCGGTGTCCGGCGGCATCGCGTGGATCCCCGCCCACAACCGTTCTCCCGAAGGGGAATTGACCGTCGCCGACGCCCTGCGTTACCTGCACGCGCAGTCGCTGGGCTCGATGGACGAGGCCCTGGTCGAGACGTTCGTGCGGACCGGGCCCGCGATGCTCGACTTCGTCGAGGCGCACAGCGGTTTGCGCTTCGAGATCGCGACCGGCTTCCCCGACTATCAGCCGGAGTTGCCGGGCGGGCAGCCGGGTGGGGGAAGGTCGCTCAGCGCGGCGCCGTTCGACCTGACGGAATTGGGCGAGTGGGGCACGCGCATCACGTCGTTTCCCGCCGATTGGTCCAACGTCGGTTTCGACGCCGAAACCAGGGCCCGCCTGCACGCGGCGATCGATGAGCGAACCAGCCACCTGTGCGTGGCCGGCACCGCCCTGATCGCGGGCCTGCTCAAGGGGCTGCTGGACGCCGGCGTGACGCCGCGGGTGAACGCGCGGGGCGAGCAGCTCGTCGCCGAGGGCGGCGAGATCACCGGGGTGCGGGTGGCGTTGCCGGACCGAAGGGTTGACGTGCGCGCCCGCCGCGGGGTCATTCTGGGCACCGGCGGCTTCGAGTGGGATCCCGTTCTGGTGCAAGCGTTTTTGCGCGGCCCCATGCACGGGTCGGTCTCGCCGCCGAACAACACCGGCGATGGGCTGCGCATGGCGATGACGCACGGCGCGGACCTGGCCAACATGGGCGAGGCCTGGTGGGTACCGATCGTGCAGATCCCGGGCGACACCATCGCGGGCAAGCAGCGCAGCCGCAGCGTCCGCCTGGAACGCACCCGGCCGCGCAGCATCATCGTCAACGCCGCCGGGCGGCGGTTCGTCAACGAGGCATGCGACTACAACTCGATGGCCGGCGCGTTCCACTATCTCGATCCCCGCGGAGGGTACGTCAACGACCGCGGCTGGATCGTTTTCGACTCAGTTCACCTGCAGCGCTACGGGTTTCTCGGCATCGCGCCCGGGCACCCCGCCCCCGACTGGTTCTGCGAATCGGCGGACCTCGCCGAGCTGGCCGCCAAGACCGGCATCCACGCCGACGGCCTCGCCCGCACCGTCGAGGACTGGAACCGCTACGTGGCGGCCGGCGTCGACCCCGAGTTCGGGCGCGGCTCCAGCGCTTACGACGGCTACTGGGGCGACGACAGCGCCACCACGCTCGCCGGAAAGACCCTCGGCCCGATCGACACCGCGCCGTTTTACGCCGTGCCGGTAAGCATCGGCGCGATGGGCACCAAGGGCGGCCCGCGCACCGATCCCGACGGCCGCGTCCTGCACGTCAACGGGGAGCCGATACCGGGCCTGTTCGCCGCCGGCAACGCCATGGCCGGCGCGACCGGGCGCGCCTACGGCGGCGCCGGCGGAACCATCGGCCCCGCAATGGTTTTCGGCTACCGCGCTGGCCACGCCGCTGCTACCGGGAAGTCGGTCGATTTGAAGTAGTCGTGGCAGTTGACTCTGCGCCCACGTAGCAGAAGTGCGAGTAGGGCCCGCCATAGGCGCAGAGTCAACTTTGCGGCCAGGACACCGGGTGAAGGCTCACGGTTGGCACTATGGGTGTATGCCGTTGCTGCTGTGGGACCAACACACCTGTCTGCCGCTACGGCCGGACGCGCCAGTCGATCCTTTAACGCGATTCCGGCGCGGCGGTGGCGCATTTGTGTCGGTCAATGCGGGGTATTCGCCGCACTCCTTCGACGACGCGATCACGCTACTGCGGCACTACCGCGCCGCGGTGGACGCCCACCCGGACATGGAGTTGGCGGACGGCCTCAGCGATGTCGATGCGATCACCGGTGCCGGCCGCATCGCAGTGGCGTTCGACCTGGAAGATTCTGGCCCCCTCGACGACGATCTCGACAACCTGGCCACCTTGGCCAGATTCGGCGTGCGCACGCTGCTGCCGACGTACAACCATGCCAATCGCGCCGGTAGCGGCTGCCTGGATACGGTGGACGGCGGCCTCACCGGCTGGGGCCGCGACATCGTTGCCGAGATGAACCGCGTCGGCATCGTTCCCGACGGATCACACTGCAGCCCCCGCACGGGACTCGACATGTGCGAGATATCTAGCGGTCCAGTCGTTTACAGTCACTCCTGCATGCGCGCGGTGTGGGATCACCCGCGCAACATCACCGACGACCAGGCCCGCGCCTGTGCCGCCACCGGCGGCGTCATCGGAATCACCGGCGTCGGAATCTTCCTGGGGCCCAACACTCCGAGCCTGGAGGCGATGGCGCGGCACCTGGAATACGCCGTCGAGCTCGTCGGCGTCGACCACGTCGGCGTCAGCACCGATTTCTCCTTCGACTTCGCCGACTTCCACGACGAGCTCATGCGCAACCCCCACCTGTTCGACGACAGCTACACCCGCTGGGGACCGATCCAGTGGATGCCGCCTGAAACCTTCCTAGGGCTCGAGGACCACCTCCGCCGACGGGGCTGGAGCAATCCCGACATCCAAGCCGTGCTCGGCGGGAACTTCCATCGCGTCGCCCGGCAGGCCTGGCACGCCTGATCAGCCCGCCGCAATCGACTGCCTTCCAAGCGCTCTGCGCCCGCTGCCCGCGGCTGTTTATTAGCCGAAAAGTAAGCTAGTTGTAGGCTAGAATTCCGGCTAATATGGGTGCATGAAGACGGTGCCGCTCAGCGAAGCCAAAGACAAACTCTCAGCATTGGTCGATGAGGCCGACGCCACCCACGAGATCATCCAGATCACGCGCCACGGCCGCGCCGTCGCCGTCCTGATGTCGGCCGATGACCTCGACTCACTCAACGAAACGCTGCACGCGCTGCGCATACCGGGCCTCGTCGACGAACTCAACCATGCAGACGCCGATTACGCCACCGGCAACACCATCACCGGCGAGGAATTGCGTAAACGCTACGGTCTGCCGTGAGCGGCGACCAGTCATGGACAGCCCGAGTGGCACCGAGCGCGGTCCGGGCGCTTGATCGACTTCCACATAAGGTTGCAGCCGCGATCGCCGAATTCGTTACCGGAACATTACCTGCGGATCCCTACCGGATGTCCAAGCCGCTCCGCCACGAGCTCACCGGCTGGCGGGTTGCGCGGCGAGGCGACTATCGCGTCACTTTTCGGATCCTCGAAGACGACCACGTGCTCCTCATCGGTCGGGTAGAGCACCGCGCGCACATTTACCGACCCACCTAATCAGTCGCCGAAATAGCCCGTGCCGCTTGGGCTATGGCGTCCGCCGAGCGGTCGATGTCGGCGTCGGTCGTCGACCAGTTCACGATCGGCACCCGCAGCACGACCCGGCCTTGCCAGGTCATGCCGCCCAGCCAGCAGGTCCCGTCGCGCTGGATGGCCGCCAGCGCGGCCCGATTGGCGTCGTCTCCACCCGGGAGGCGCACCAACACCTGGTTGAGGACGACGTCGTTGACGACAGTGGCGCCGGGAATGGCGGCCAACCGCTCGGCCATGCGCCGCGCTTGCGCGCAGTTGCGTTCGATCAGTTCGGCGATACCGGCGCGACCCAGCGATCGGATGGCGGCGTAGACCGGCACTGCGCGGGCGCGGCGGGAACTTTCGGGCACGTAGTTGGTGCTGTCGCGCTGGCCGGCATCGAGCACATAGTAGTGCCCCGCCGATCGCATTGCGGCGACGTGTGTTTCGGGGTCGACGACAATCGCCATGCCCGCGTCGTAGGGCACGTTGAGCCATTTGTGCGCATCGACGCCCCAGGAATCGGCTCGCTCGACGCCGCGGGTCAGGTGTCGGGCCGCCGGTGCGGCGGCGGCCCAGAGGCCGAACGCCCCGTCGATGTGCAGCCAGGCGTTGTGGGCGGCGCAGGCGTCGGCGATCGGCTCGAAGGCGTCGAAGGCGCCGGTGGCGGCGTTTCCGGCCTGCGCACACACGATCGTGGGTATGTCGGCCTGCGCGAGCGCGTCGCGCAGCGCGTCGGGTTTCATCCGGCCCTGGTAATCGGCGGCGATGCGGATGGGCGTGTTGGACCCGAGTCCGAGCAGTCGCAATGCGCTGTCGATGGTGTCGTGGGCCCGCTCACCGCACAGGATGCGTATCGGCGGTGCGCCGATCAGCCCGTCTCCTTCGGCGTCCCAACCGGCCCGGGCCAGCACCGCGTGGCGCGCCGCGGCCAAGCACGTGGTGTTAGCGGCCTGGCCACCCGTGACAAAGCCGACCGTCGCCGTCGCGGGCAAACCGAGCAATTCGAGTACCCACGCGGAGGTCACTTCTTCGATGGCGGCGGCTGCCGGCGACAGTGGATGGACGGCCGCACACTGATCCCACGCCGAGACCAACCAGTCCGCCGCCAACGCGGCGGGCAAGGCGCCGCCGGTGACGAAGCCGAAGTAGCGCGGCCCGGCGCTGGCCACGAGACCGTCCTCAGCGCCGGCGGCCAGCGCATCGATGACAGCGGTCGGATCCTCGCCGTGCTCCGGCACGGGCCCGCCAAGAGCCGCGCGGACACGGGACGCATCGGCTCGGGCCGCGACCGGGCGTTCGTCGAGCGAGCCGAGGAACGTGTGGGCGTGCTGCGCGGCGGCGGTGAGCCCAGCGGTGCGATCGGGCATGGTCCAAACACTAGTGGCGGAGTTCGTTGTGATTCCGTCATTCTGAATCGGTGGTTGCCTACGACCGGATCGGCACCGGATATCTCACGACACGCCGCCCCGATCCGCGGATCGCTTCGCAGATTCACTCCGCGCTGTCCACGATGGGCAGCGTCGTCGACGTCGGCGCCGGCGCCGGCTCCTACGAACCTGCTCAGACCGTCGCCGCCGTCGAGCCCAGCGTGGTGATGATCGCCCAGCGGCCACCCGGATCGGCCCCATGTCTACGGGCCGTCGCGGAGGCTTTGCCGTTGCGGGACAAGTGCGTTGACGCCGCAATGGCGATTCTTACCGTGCACCACTGGAGCGATGTCGCCGCAGGGATCGACCAGTTGCGCCGCATAGTCCGACACAGAATAGTCATCTTGACGTGGGACCAAACGGTATTCCGCGACTTCTGGTTGCTGCGCGAATACCTGCCCGCGGCCGCGCGAATCAACGACGCCTTATACGTGCCGGTAGACCGACTGGTGGAGCTGTTGGGAGGCGCACAGGTGCAGGCGGTCCCGGTGCCGCACGACTGCACCGACGGTTTCGGCGCCTCCTATTGGCGACGACCGGAGGCCTACCTCAATCCGGCGGTCCGCGCAGGCATCTCCATGCTGGCATACGCCGGCGACGCCGACCTCGACGAGGGCTTGACGCGGCTGGCAAGCGACGTCCGTTCAAGGCGATGGCATCGACACCATGCGGACCTTCTCGAGAAAGAGCGGATCGACGCCGGCTACCGCCTTCTGGTCAGCGATTAAGCGAGTTGATTCTGCACTCACGCAGTAAAAGTGCGAGTGAGCCCCGCCATGGCCGCAGAGTCAATGCGAGAGAGGTCAGCTGAACGCGCTGGTGATGGCCGCCATGTCGAAGTAGTCGCGCCACGCGACGATCCGGTCGTCCTGCACCTCGAAGACGCCCATCACCGGCAATGGGATCGTCCCGCCGTCCTTGCGGCGCATCACGTCGGTGCGTTCGTTCATCACCAGTGCGCCGTCGCTGACCTGACGGTGAACGTTGAAGTCGATCCCGTCGAACGCGGCGACGAACCCGGCGATGAATTCCCGTATCGCGTCGCGGCCTCGCACCGGGTCCATCGGGATGTTGTGGTAGACGGCGTCTTCGGTGAAATAGCCCGCGATCTCGTCCGGATCGGGGGAGGCCCACTTTTTGCAGAATTCGGTCACCAGCTCGTCGGCAGAACGTGTCATGCGTTCATGCAACACAGCGACGGGAAGCAAATCAAGGGATGTCGCTGTGAAGCCATGGCTTCGGCAGTGAATCCAGGGCGGAGAAATCGCCGAAGTCCCGCCCTACGTTCACGCTCGAAGCCATAGCTTCACACCCGATGCCCGGTCCTACTCAGACGTGGGAGAGAGCAGCTTTTCGGCCGCCGCATAGGGATCGTCGTGTCCGTCGACCACGGCCTCGGCGAGCTTGTCGAGATCCGGCTGGGTCCGCAGCCGGGTCTGGGCCAGCGACAGGATCTGCGCCCGCGCCCGCGCCAGCCGGCGCTCCCGGCTGTCGGTGCGGTGGTGGTCGTCGATGGCGGCCACCAGATCCGCGACGCCCTCGCCCCGGACGGCGACAAGGCTGACGATCGGGGCCTTGGTTTCGGCGCGCAGGTCGCGCACCGTCTGTTCGGCACCCTCCCGGTCGGCCTTATTGACGGCCACGATGTCGGCGACTTCCAGCACGCCGGCCTTGGCCGCCTGCACCGCATCGCCGGCCCCCGGGTTGAGGACCACGATGGTCGGGTCCGCGACGGCGGCGATCTCGATCTCCGACTGCCCCACCCCGACGGTCTCCAGCAGAATCACGCCATAGCCGATCGCGCCCAAGAGCCGGATGGCCGCCGGGACCGCGGCGGCCAGTCCGCCGATGTGACCGCGGGCCGCCACCGAACGGATCAGGACCTCGGAGTCGTTGATGTGCGCGGTCATTCGGATCCGATCGCCCAGCAGCGCGCCGCCACTGAACGGCGACGACGGGTCCACCGCCAGCACGGCGACCCGGCACCCACGTTCCCGGTAGGCGCCGACCAGGGCACCCACCGTCGTCGACTTACCCGCGCCCGGCGGCCCGGTGATGCCGACGACGCGGACCTCCGATGGTCCGATGCTCGCCAGCACCTCGTCGCGACGCTCGCCTTCGACCAGGCTGAGCAGCCGACCCGCCGCGCGCGGAGATCCCTTGCGCGCTCGCGCAATCAGGTCGGCGATCGTCATTTGCGCATTATGGCGCAGCGACCTCGATGACCGTCGCCGAACCCATTCCACCGCCCGCGCACATGGCCGCCACGGCTATTCCGCCGCCGCGGCGGCGCAATTCGTGCACCAGGGTGACCAGCATCCTCGCCCCGGTGGCCGCCACCGGATGGCCCAGCCCGCAGCCGCTGCCGCTGACGTTGACCTTGCCGGGGTCCAGATCGAGCAACTTGATGGTGGCCACACACATCGCCGCGAAGGCCTCGTTGATTTCGAACAGGTCCACATCCGAGGTCGAAAGCCCAGCGCGGGCAAGCGCTTTCGGTATCGCCTCCACCGGCGCCAGACCGGTGATCGCGGGATCGACCCCGACCGAGGCCCAGGACCGCACCGTGGCAAGCGCGGGCAGCCCGAGCGCGTCGCTCGCGATGGTCAGCACGGCCGCACCGTCGTTGGCGCCGCACGCGTTGCCGGCGGTGATGGAGAAGCCCTCGATCTCCGGGTGCAGCGGCTTCAGGCCCGCCAGCTTCTCCAGGCTGGTATCGCGGCGTGGGTGCTCGTCGACGGAGAACAGCCCATGCGGCGTCTCGATCGGCACGATCTCTTCTTTGAAGCGGCCCTCGTCGATCGCGGCGATCGCGTTGCGGTGTGACCGCAGCGCCCACGCGTCCATCTCCTCGCGAGTCACGCCCGCCTTGACCGCAGCGTTCCACCCCACGGTGATCGACATGTCGAGGTTCGGCGCGTCGGGGCGGTCCGGGTGGGTCGGCGGGAACCAGTCGACCCATTCGCCGTCGGCCTGGACGCGCGATCGCGGCGATGTGGACGCGGAATTGACGCCGCCGGCGATGACGAGCTGGTCCATCCCGGCGCGCACGCTCGCCGCCGCGCTCTGCACGGCCGCCTGACCCGCCGCGCAGTGCCGGTTGTTGGCCAGGCCGGGGACGTGGGGCAGCCCCGCGGTGATGGCCGCGTGGCGGGCGATGACACCGCCGCCGTAGAGCCCCTCGCCCAGAATCACGTCGTCGACCTGCGCCGGGTCCAGGTCCTTCGCCGCCTCGGCGACCACGTGGTGCCCGAGGTCGAACGCGCTGGTGTCGCGCAGCGTGCCCTTGCGGGCGGTGCCGATGGGGGTACGCAGGGCGGACACGATGACGGCTTCAGGCACGGGTCTTCTCCCAGTTCGACGAACGTTTCGCAACAAGAGAATCTTATTCTCTCATTTCGAGAGTACGAGTTGCAACAACGGTGTCGCCGATCAGTTGGAGCGGTCGGACCACCCCGGCGGCAGCTTTTCCGGTGCGGTGTCGATGACGGTCTCGTCGTCGGCCCCGACGTATTCGAACAGGGTGATGTAGGCGAACTCGGGGACTTCGAAGATGGGGTAGGTCGGCCCCTGGTCGCGGTAGGCGCGCATCTGGTCCAGGTGTTCGTTCTGGAAGCACACCGTGCGCTCACCGTGCATGCGGATCCACTGCGGAAAGAAGATCACGCCGTGGATGCGGCGCTTGGCGGGCAGAACGTTGACGGCCACACACGTACCAGTGGGTTCGGTCCACGAGATTTTGAAACTGCCTTCGTCGAGTTGGACGAGGTTCACCCGCTGGCCTTTGACCCAGCGGCCGCCCACATGTCCGGAGTGGATCCGGTAGTCGATGGTGGTGGCGTTCTTGACGTACATCTCGTACTGCCACCCGTTGGCGTAGGTGTAGATGAAGCGATGCCCGACGATTCCCGAAAAGTCCTGCGGTGGAACCGGGTTCGCGACGGTCGTCATGGCCGCTCCTCTCGAATGTGGCCCGCGGTCGTGGTGGATACCCGTCACCTGCCTACACTGCTCGAATGGCGGGCGCAATGAGTCAGGGAATGATTGCGGTCCCCGGGGGCAAGGTGTGGTTCAAGCGGGTCGGCGGAGGGGCAGGCCTGCCACTGCTCGCCGTCCACGGTGGGCCCGGGTTACCGCACGACTACCTGCGCTCGCTGGAACGGTTGGCCGACGAGCGCGAGGTGATCTTTTGGGATCAGCTCGGCTGCGGGCATTCCGAGTGCCCGCCGGACGCCGCGCTTTGGACGATGGAGCGCTCGGTGGCCGAGATGGACGCGGTCGTGCGGGCGCTGGGACTGCCCCGTTTTCATATCTTCGGTAATTCGTGGGGCGGCATGCTTGCCCAGCAGTACGTCCTCGACGTCCCGTCCGCGGCCGCCAGCCTCACCATCTCGAACAGCATCGCGTCGATACCCGAATTCTCGAAAATGGTGGCGCGCTTGAAGTCCGAGCTGGACCCGGCCACCCAGTCCGCGATCGACTGGCACGAGGCGGCGGGCACCACCTACTCGGCCGAATACCAGGCCGCCATCCGCACCTGGAACGAGACGTACCTTTGCCGCGTTCGGCCGTGGCCCAGGGAACTGGAGGACGCGTTCCGGCGCATGGGCGCCGAGATCTTCGAAACGATGTTCGGCCCCAGCGACTTTCACATCGTCGGGACCATCCGCAACTGGGACGTGTTCGGCCGGCTTGGCGAGATCGCGCTGCCGACCCTCGTCCTGGCCGGCCGTTTCGACGAATGCGTGCCCGAACACGCCTGGGAAATCCACCGGCGCATACCCAGCTCGCGCTTCGAGCTGTTCGAGTCGAGCGCTCACCTGCCGTTCATCGAGGAGCCGGACAAGTTCGATCGGGTGATGCGTGACTTCCTACGGTCAAACGACTCGCGAGCGTAACGGCACTGCGAAAACGAGGCTTGGAATTCGCAGTGAGGTTACGCTCGCGGCATTTGGCAACTCAGTTCTTGCCCTCGTTCAGCTTGGTGACGATAGTCCGGAAGTCGTCAGTCGTCATCGACTGGTGCTCGGCGGACAACGCATAGTCCAGGCTGGCCAGCACCGCGCGCTCGAGATGGATGTTGAGCACCCGCTTGGTGCTCTCGACCGCCTGCTGGGGGAGCTCCAAAATCTTTTTGGCGCAGGCGATCGCCTCGGCGACGGGGTCGGCGACCACGTGGTTGGCCAGCCCGAGTTCGACGGCGCGCTCGGCGCGAATCCGGGTGCCCGTCAGCGCGTACTCCTTGGCCAGCAACAGGCTGATGTGCAGCGGCCAGGTCAGCGGTCCGCCGTCGGCGGCCACCAGGCCCACCTGCACGTGCGGGTCGGCGAGAAACGCGTCCTCGGCGATGTAGACGATGTCGCTGAGCGCGACCAGGCTGCAACCCAGCCCCACCGCGGGCCCATTGACGGCCGCCACCACCGGAATTCGGCACCGCGCCATGCCCAGCACGATCTCGCGCCCGTCCCGGATGGTCTTGGCGCGCAGGTCGGCGTCTTGAGACAGTTCCTTGAGGTACGCGAAATCGCCGCCGGCCGAGAAAGCCTTGCCCGCGCCGGTGATGACGGCGGCGCGCGCGGTGGCGTCGTCGGTCAGTCGTTGCCACAGCCGCGCGAGCCCGACGTGCAGGTTGTCGTTGACCGCGTTGAGATCGTCGGGCCGGTTCAGGGTGATGATCCGCAGCGGTCCGTCGGCGCGGACGTCGATTTCGGCTGGCATGTCGTACATTTAGACTCCTTCGATGGTCGTGACCCGCTTCACCCGGGCTTCGCCCGCGTTCGCGATCACTCCTCCTTCAATGGTCGTGACCCGCTTCACCCGGGCTTCGCCCGCGTTCGCGATCACTCCTCCTTCAATGGTCGTGACCCGCTTCACCCGGGCTTCGCCCGCGTTCGCGATCACTCCGACAATCCCAAGATGCGTGAAGCGATGATGTTCTTCTGTATCTGCGAGGTACCGCCCATCACGCTCTGCGCGCGGCTGTACAGGTAGGCGCTGAGCAGGTCCGGATCGCGGGTCCCGGTGACCGCCAGCGCGGCGTGCCCGACCGACTGCTCGACCCAGGTCATCAGGAGTTTGTCGAGCGACCCTTCCGGGCCGTGGGAGATGCCGTCCAGCTGCTCGGACAGGCGCCGCCGCACGTGATGGGTCAGCATCTCCGACTGGACCGCCGCCCACGCGAGCTCTTCGGGAACCTGTCCTTCGTTGCGCTGGTAGAGATTTCGGACCAGTTTTCCGTACCTGGCCGCGTAGCCCAGCGTGGACGGCTCGCGCTCGTGGCCGACGACGGTCATCGCGACGGCCCAGCCTTCGCCCGGAGCGCCGACCATCCGGTCGGCCGGCACCGTCGCGCCGTCGAAGAACACCTGGCCGAACTCGTTGGTGACGCCGTTCATCATCTGCAGCGGGCGCTGCTGCACCCCAGGCTGTTTCATGTCCAGCACGAACGCCGACAGGCCCCGATGGCGTTTCGCCTCGGGATCGGTGCGGGCCAGCAACAGGCACCGGTCGGCGACATCGGAGTAGCTCGTCCAGATCTTGTGCCCGTGCACCACATAGTTGTCGCCCTCACGGGTGGCGGTGGTGGTCAGCGACGCCAGATCCGAGCCGGCGCCAGGTTCGCTGAAGCCCTGGCACCACCGCTCGCTGCCGCTGATGATGCCCGGCAGAAACCGCTTGCGCAGCTCGTCGCTGCCGTGCCGCCCGATGCCGAAGACCAGGTAGCCCACGCTGGGCCGCGGCGGGGCCCCGGCGCGGACCAATTCTTCGTCCACGATGACGTCGTACACCGGCGGCAGGTCCTGTCCGCCGTAGTCGCGGGGCCAGGACAGCCCGAAGAAGCCGTTGTCGTACAGGGCCCGGTGCCAGTCGGCCATACGAACCCAATACTCATCTCCGGAGCCCGAATATTCCTTGGCGTGCACCGAAAGCCAGGAGCGCAGCCGCTCCCGGAAGGCGGCCTCGTCGGGTGAGTCACGAAAGTCCAAAGTCGATCTCCTTCAGCGTCACGGGCCACAGCTCGGTCGATGTCAGCGCACGGCGCAGGTAGACATGAGCCAGGCACTCCCAGGTGTTGCCGATGCCGCCGTGCACCTGCACGGCGGTCTCGCAGACGGTGCGCGTGGCGCGCGCGCAGTAGACCTTGGCCACCTGGGCGGCCCGAACGGCCTCGCCCGGCGGCAGTTCGTCGACGGCCCACGCGGCATGGCGCGACACGCTCACCGAACCTTCGATCAGGGCGAGGCTTTCGGCCAACAGGTGCGCGATGGCTTGGTAGGACCCGATCGCTTTGCCGTATTGCTCGCGGATCTTGGCGTAGTCACACGCGACGGCGTGCGCGCCGCGGGCGATGCCGACCAGGTCCGCCGACGTGGTGACGAGCGCGAGGGCCAGCCAGCGCGCGGCGGCGTCGGCGGACACCTCGCCGAGAGTCGTTGGGGTTCCGACGATGTCGGCCTCGGCGCGAGTGAGGTCGGCGCCGGCGCGCCAGGCGTCGACGTCGGCCGTCAGGACCGTGTTACCGGAGAGCGACAGGGCCCGCCGGGCACCGCGGGCGTCGACCACGCGGTCGTCCACGGACACGGTCGCGTCCGCGGCGTCGCCACCGACGTGCCGGGCGAGGTCGTCGGCCAATACCGGTCCGAGGAACGGTGCGTCGACCAGTCGGCGACCGAATTCCTCGGCGACGATGGCGACTTCGACGCCGGAGGCGCCGTCGGACCGCAGCGACCGCCACCCCGTCGTCTCGATCTGCCTGTCCAGCCGCGCGATTCGGGACTCGTCGTCGAGTTCCTGAACCGCTCCGGGGCCGAGGTCGTCGGCCAGCTTGGCCGCGGCGTCCCGAAGCTGCTGCTGTTCAGACGTCAGACGTACATCCATAGGTCTCCTTCAAAACTCGGCGCAGCACCTTGCCCGACGGCAGGCGAGGAATGTCGTCCACGAATACGACGCGGCTCAGGTGTTTGTAGGACGCTAGCTTCTCGTCCACCAGGGCGGTGAGGTCGCCCGCATCGACAGCGACGTGCACGGAGACGGCGGCAACGATCGCCTCCCCGTTGATGCCGTCGGGCACGCCAAACACCGCGCAGTCTTTGACCGCCGGATGACCGTGCAGCACCGTCTCGATTTCGGCCGGCGCAACCTGGAAGCCGCGCACCTTGACCATCTCTTTGAGACGGTCGGTGATGCGCAGCCAGCCGTCGTGGTCCAGCCAGCCGACGTCGCCCGTGCGATACCAGCCGTCGCAGATGGCCTCGGCGGTCGCCTCGTCCGGTAGGTAGCCGGCCATGATCGACAGTGACCGGGCCTGGATTTCACCGACCTCTCCCGGCCCCACCGGCCGGCCGCTGTCCAGGGTGACCACCCGCACGTCCACCCCGGGCACCGGGCGCCCGACCGAGTCAAGCCGGGCCCCCCGCAACGGATTACACGCGATGACGGGCAATTCCGTGGTCCCGTAGGCGGGCACCCAACCGACGCCGGTCCGCCGGGTCACCGTCTCGGCGACGTTGGGGCTGACCGGCGTCGCCCCCCACATGATGAAGCGCAGCGACGACAGGTCGAAGGATTCGAGCTCGGGGTGCGACGCGATGGCCAGCGCGATCGGCGCAACCGCCATTTCGACTGTGACGCGGTCGCTTTCGATGTGCCGCAGCATCCGCTCGATGTCGAACCGGCGATGCAGCCGCATCCACGCACCGGTCCGCAGCGCCGTGAGGATGTTCAGCAGGCCGAGTATGTGCGACGGCGGCGTGGCGACCTGGATCCGGTCGCGACGGGTCAGCTGGAGCGCGGCGCGCCAATGCCCCACGGCCTCGTCCAACGCGGCATGGGTGTGCCGGACGGCCTTCGGCAGGCCGGTGGTGCCCGAGCTGAACACCAGCACGGCGTCGGCCCGCGGCGGGAGCGCACGCGATACCGGCGACCCGGGAGCGACAGGCTCGTCCAGGTGCAGCATGGGCATCAGTCCGGCCAGCACCGGTTGATCCCCGACGGCATGCGCGGGATCGGTGAGCGCTAGCGCGTGCTCCACCTCGTGGCGCTTCCACGCGGGGCTGATCAGGACCGCGGTGGCACCGAGCCGCCAGATCCCCAGCAGGAGGGCCACGAACTCCGGCCGATTGGAAGCCATGACCGCGACGCGCTGACCTGCGGTGACGCCCCGTTTGGTCAGGGTCGCCGCCAGCCCGTCGGCCAGCGCGTCGAGCTCGGGCAGGCTGAAGCGCCGTTCCTCGAACACGAGCGCCGCCGGCTCGGCCACGTCCCAGTTCCTTCCAGCATTCCCCAGCGTCTTGAGAAGTCCCTATCGCTTTGTGAGAATAGTATTCTCTATACTGAAGAATGCAAGTACGGGAGGGGGCGGTCAAGTGACGGTCACCGAGATCATCGAGGAGACTCCGCGGGTGACAGATCCCGGATCCAACTCCGCGCCGAACGCGGACGTCGGCACGGTGACGATCCACCTGGACCGCAAGAAGGTGTCGGTGCCGCAGGTCCCCGGCGAGACCCTGTTGGAGACCGCGCGACGGGCAGGCCTGGAGCCGCCGTTCAACTGCGAGGCCGGCAATTGCGGCACCTGCATGGCCAAGCTGGAGGAGGGCCACGCGACCATGCGGGTCAACGACGCTCTCGATCCGGACGAGGTGGAAGAGGGCTACATTCTGACGTGCCAGGGCGTACCCGACACCCCGTCGGTCACGGTGCGCTACGAGTAGCCACACGAGAGGCGGCGCAGATGGCCAAGGGCATCATGTACGTCGAGAGTCAGCCCAGCTCGCCCGACCGCGAGCAGGAGTACAACACCTGGTACGACCAAGTGCATCTGCCCGAACTTCTGGCGCTCGACGGAATCGTCTCGGCCCGCCGGCTGCGCCCGGTCGACGGGAACGGTCCCTACGTCGCCATCTACGAGATCGAGGGCGACGACCTGCAGGCCGTCCTGGACAACATGATCGCCAACGCCGGGCAGCTACACATGTCCGACGCGCTGCAGCTGGACCCGGCGCCGGTTCCCCGGCTGCTCGAAACCACCACCGAGTGCGGGAGCTGACCGATGAATGTCGACGACCTGATCCTGGTGAGCATCGACGACCACGTGGTCGAGCCGCCGGACATGTTCCTGCGCCACGTGCCGGCCAAATACAGGGACGAGGCCCCGATCGTCGTGGTCGACGACAAGGGCGTCGACCAATGGATGTACCAGGGCCGCCCGCAGGGCGTGAGCGGACTGAACGCCGTGGTCTCGTGGCCGGCCGACGAATGGGGCCGCGACCCAGCCGGTTTCGCCGAAATGCGCCCCGGCGTCTACGACGTCCACGAACGCGTCCGCGACATGAACCGCAACGGCATCCTGGCTTCGATGTGCTTTCCGACGTTCACCGGCTTCTCCGCGCGGCATCTGAACATGCACCGCGAGGAGGCGACGTTGGTGATGGTGTCGGCCTACAACGACTGGCACATCGACGAGTGGGCGGGCTCGTATCCGGACCGGTTCATCCCCATCGCCATCTTGCCGACGTGGAATCCCGAGGCCATGTGCGCCGAGATCCGCCGGGTGGCGGCCAAGGGCTGCCGGGCGGTGACGATGCCGGAATTGCCTCACCTGGAAGGGCTTCCGAGCTACCACGACGGCGGCTACTGGGGTCCGGTGTTTCGCACGTTGTCGGAGGAGAACGTGGTGATGTGCCTGCACATCGGTACCGGGTTCGGGGCGATCAGCATGGCCCCCGACGCGC
Source organism: Mycobacterium sp. NGS63 (assembly GCF_059812295.1). Classification (NCBI taxonomy): domain Bacteria; kingdom Bacillati; phylum Actinomycetota; class Actinomycetes; order Mycobacteriales; family Mycobacteriaceae; genus Mycobacterium; species Mycobacterium sp. NGS63. The sequence goes on along the minus strand of NZ_JCALCJ010000003.1, from coordinate 476,307 downwards.
CGATCGACAACCTGATCATCCTGGCCACCCAGGTCTCGGCGATGTGCGCCCAGGATCTGTTGTGGGGCCCCGCGATGCGCGACTACCCCGACCTGAAGTTCGCGTTCTCCGAGGGCGGAATCGGCTGGCTTCCCTTCTATCTCGACCGCAGCGACCGCCACTACACCAACCAGAAGTGGTTGCGCCGCGACTTCGGCGACAAGCTGCCCAGCGACGTGTTCCGGGAACACTCGCTGGCGTGCTACGTCACCGACAAGACCTCGCTGAAGCTGCGTCACGAGATCGGCATCGACATCATCGCCTGGGAGTGCGACTACCCGCATTCGGACTGCTTTTGGCCCGACGCACCCGAGCAGGTGCTGGCCGAGCTCAACGCCGCGGGGGCGTCGGATTCGGACATCAACAAGATCACCTGGCAGAACTCCTGCCGCTTCTTCTCGTGGGATCCTTTTGCGCGCAAGGCGAAAGCCGAGGCGACGGTCGGCGCGCTACGGGCCCAGGGCGCCGACGTCGACACCTCCATCCGGCCCCGAGCCGAATGGGCGCGCCTGTACCAGGAAAAGCAGCTGGCCACGCCCGCCCCGTGACGTCGAACGTCGACTTGTTGGGCGAAAGCGAGCGATTCTGCCGCCACAACTCGACGTTCGGCGGTGGCTAGTCCGGCAGCTCGGGCGGCGGGGGCTACTCGGCCAGCTCCGGTGGCGGTCGGTACTCGGGCGCGTAACCCGAGACGTGGATGGGACTGCCGACGAGGCGGAAATCGCCCGCGCTGACAACGACTTCGGGGGTCGCCTTCAGCGCCTCGGGCAGCGTGCGAACGGCCGCGGCCGGGACGCCGAGGGGACGCAGTCGTCGTTCCCATCCGGCGGCGGTGTCGGTCGCCAGCATCGCGGTGACCACTGCGAGCACCTCGTCGCGGCGGGCGACTCGCTCGGCCATGGTCTCGAATCCGCCGATGCCCGCCTCCGTGGCGAACGATTTCCAGAATCCGTCGTGCGTGATGAACAGCGCCAGGTATCCGTCGGCGGTGGGAAAGAGTTGCGCCGGGACGTAATACGAGTGCGCCCCGTATGGCCGGCGCTGAGGTTCGACGCCGTTGTTGAGATAGGCCGACGCGTGGTAGTTCAGCTGCGACATCATGACATCGCGCAGCGACACGTCCACCTGCCCGCCGGTGCCGGAGATGATCTTGGCCAAAAGCCCCAGCGCCGCGCACATCCCGGTGGAGTTGTCCGCCGACGAATAGCCGGGCAACGTCGGCGGGCCCTCCGGGTCGCCCGTCAACGCCGCGGTGCCGACACCGGCCTGAACCACGTAGTCGAAGGCCGGATCGTCGCCGCCGTACAGCCCGAAGCCGGTGATCGCCACACAGACGATGCGCTCGTTGTGACGCCGCAACTGCTCGTAGGTGAGCCCCAGCCGGCGGATGGCCGACGGCTTGAGGTTCACCAGCAGCGCGTGGGAGTCCGCGACCAGCTCGCCCAACCGACCCTGTCCGGCTTCGGAATTGAGGTCCAGGCAGATGCTGGACTTGTTGCGGTTGAGGCTCGCGAAGTAGCTGGCCCCGACCCCGCGGGAGATCTCGCCGCCGCGCGGCTCGATCTTGGTGACCTCGGCGCCGAGGTCGGCGAGCAGCATCGTGGCGTACGGCCCCGCGAGCATGGTGCCGACTTCGAGGATCCGGATTCCCGCCAACGGCCCGCCGGCCGTCACCGCAATTCCTTGGCCAGGTCGGCGATCATCTCCCGGGTGCGACGCTTGGAGGCGACCAGTTCGTCGCGGTTGTCGCCGATCGGCAGCAGCCGCACCGACAGGTCGGTCACCCCGGCGTCGGCGAAGCGGCGCATCCGGGCCAGGATCTGCTCCTCGTCGCCGGCCGCGCACAGGTCGCCGACGTCGCGGGCGTCGCCGCGTTCGAGCAGGCGCTGGTAGTTGGGCGACACCTCGGCCTCGCCCAGGATGCGGTTGGCCCGCTCCTTGGCTTCGTCGACTTGCGAAGGGGCACACAGGCATACCGGGATGCCGGCGACGACCCGCGGCGCGGGCCGCCCGGCGTCGGCGGCGGCCTTGGTGATCTTCGGCGCGATGTGATCGCCGATCGCGCGCTCGTCGGCCATCCACAACACGGTGCCGTCGGCGAGTTCACCGGCGAGCTGCAGCATCACCGGGCCGAGCGCGGCGACCAGCACCGGCATCGGGGTGTCGGCCCCGATCGCCAGCGGGTTGTGCACCGTGAACGAATCGTTCTCGACGTCAACGGATCCGGGCCCGGCGATGGCGGCGTTGAGCACCTGCAGGTAGTCGCGGGTGTAGGCGGCGGGCTTGTCATACGGCAGGCCGAGCATGTCCCGGATGATCCAGTGGTGCGACGGCCCGACGCCCAGCGCCAGCCGCCCGCCGGCCACCGCGTGCGTCGAAAGCGCCTGGCGGGCAAGGGCGATCGGATGCTGGGCCTGCAGCGGCACCACCGCGGTGCCCAGCTCGATGCGCGAGCTGTGCGCGGCCATCAGCGACACCATGGTCAGGCAGTCGAAGTCGTTGGGCACCTGCGGCATCCACGCGGTGTCCAGGCCCGCGGATTCCGCCCATTCGATGTCGGAGGCCAGCCTGCTGACCTTGCGGGCCATGTCGCCGCGCTCGGCGCCGATCATTACTCCGACGCGCATGGTTCCTCCGTGACTGGTTCTGGCGTGCCGGTCAGGGCGCGGATCTCGCGCACGAGCACGTCCAGCGGCGTCCCGGTGGGAAACACCGCGGCGGCGCCGGCAGAGAGCAGCTTGGGCACGTCGGCGTGCGGGATCGTGCCACCGACGACGACGGCGATATCGGCGGCGTCGGCGGCGCGCAGCGCCTCGATGGTCCGCGCGGTGAGCGTCACGTGCGCCCCGGACAGGATGCTCAGGCCGACGACGGCCACGTCCTCCTGGACGGCGATGGACGCGATGTCCTCGATGCGCTGCCGGATGCCGGTGTAGATGACCTCGAAGCCGGCGTCACGCAGGGTCCGGGCAACGATCTTCGCGCCGCGGTCGTGCCCGTCAAGCCCGGGCTTGGCGACCAGAATGCGAACGGCCATCTAGAACACCACCGGTTGCTGGAATTCGCCCCACACCCCTTTGAGCGCGGAGACCATTTCCCCGACCGTGCAGTAGGCGTTGGCGCAGTCGATCAATTTGTGCATCAGGTTGTCGGTTCCTTCGGCCGCGCGCGACAGCTCGGCGAGCGTGGATTTCACAGCGGCCGAATCCCTTTCGGCCTTGACCTTGGAGAGCCGCTTGAGCTGCAGATCGCGGCCCTCGGCGTCGAGTTCGTAGGTGACGACATCGGGCTCGGGCTCTTCGGAGACGAATCGGTTGACCCCGACGACGGGGCGGGTGCCCGCCTCAATGTCCTTGTGCATGCGGAAGGCCTCGTCGGCGATCAGGCCCTGCAGGTACCCGTCCTCGATCGCTTGGACCATGCCGCCGTGGCGCTCGAGGTCGGACATGATCTCGAGGATGCGCGCCTCGGTGGCGTCGGTCAGCGCCTCCACGAAGTAGGAGCCGCCCAGCGGGTCGGCGACGCTCGCCACCCCGGTTTCGTGGGCCAGGATCTGCTGGGTGCGCAACGCCAGCGTCGTGGTTTCCTCGGTGGGCAGGGCGAACGGCTCGTCCCAGGCCGCGGTGAACATCGACTGGACGCCGCCCAGCACGGCGGCCATGGCCTCGTACGCCACGCGGACGATGTTGTTGTGGGCCTGCGGCCCATACAGGGACGCGCCGCCGCACACGCAGCCGAAGCGGAACATCGCGGCCTTGGCCGTCTCCGCCCCGTAGCGTTCTTTCACGATCGTCGCCCAACGGCGCCGTCCGGCACGGTATTTCGCGATTTCCTCGAAGAAGTCGCCGTGGGTGTAGAAGAAGAAGGAGATCTGCGGGGCGAACTGGTCGATCGTCATCCGGCCGCGTTCCACCACGGTGTCGCAATAGGTGACGCCGTCGGCCAGGGTGAAGGCCATCTCCTGCACGGCGTTGGCCCCGGCGTCGCGGAAGTGCGCGCCGGCCACCGAGATCGCGTTGAACCTGGGGACCTCGGCCGCACAGAACTCGATGGTGTCGGCGATCAGCCGCAGCGACGGCTCCGGCGGCCAGATCCAGGTGCCGCGCGAGGCGTACTCCTTGAGGATGTCGTTCTGGATGGTGCCGGTGAGCTTGGCACGCGGAATGCCTTTGCGCTCGGCGGCGGCGACGTAGAACGCCAGCAGGATGGCCGCCGTCCCGTTGATCGTCATGCTGGTGCTGAGCTTGTCCAGCGGGATGCCGTCGAACAGGATCTCGAAGTCGGCCAGGGTGTCCACCGCGACACCGACGCGGCCGACCTCCTCCCCGAAGTCGGGATCGTCGGAGTCGTATCCGCATTGGGTCGGCAGGTCCAGCGCCACCGACAGCCCCGTCCCGCCCTGTTCGAGCAGGTATCGGTACCGGCGGTTGGACTCCTCGGCGGTGCCGAAGCCGGAATACTGCCGGAAGGTCCACAGCTTGCCCCGGTAGCCCGATGCGAAGTTGCCCCGGGTGAACGGATATTCCCCGGGGGCCGGCGGTTCGGCGGCTATATCCCCTGGTCCGTACACGGGCTGCAGCGGGATACCCGACGGTGTCTGAGCAGCGTTGTCCATCGACTGATAACGTACTTGCAAAAAAAGAGAATGCCAATACCGCACTCTGACCAGGCAAAAGGAGACCAATGCCCAACGGTATGCTCGCCGACCGCACCGTCGTCATCTCCGGCGGCAGCCGCGGCATCGGCCTCGCGATCGGCGTGGCGGCGGCCAGGCAGGGCGCCAATGTGGTGCTGCTGGCCAAGACCGACACCCCGCATCCCCGCCTGCCCGGGCCGTGCACACCGCGGCCGCCGACGTCGAGGCCGCCGGCGGCAAGGCCCTGGCCGTCGTCGGCGATGTCCGTCGCGAAGAGGACGTGCAGCGGCTGGTCGACGCCGCGGTGCAGCGGTTCGGCGGCATCGACGTGTGTGTGAACAACGCCAGCGCGATCGCCACCCAGCCGACCGGGGAGCTGTCGGCCAAGAAGTTCGACCTGATGCAGGAGGTCAACATTCGTGGCACGTTCCTGCTGACGAAGGCGTGTCTGCCCCATCTTCGCGCGTCGGCCAATCCGCATGTGCTCACCATTTCGCCGCCGGTCAACATGAATCCCCGCTGGCTCGGTGCCCATCCTTCCTACACGCTGTCCAAATACGGGATGACATTGCTGTCGTTGGGCTGGGCGACCGAATTCGCCGAAGACGGGATAGCGGTGAATTGCCTTTGGCCGCAGACCTATATCGCGACCGCCGCCGTGGCGAACATGGCCGACGGTGATCGCCTGGCCGCGTCGTCGCGCAGCCCCGAGATCATGGCCGACGCCGCCGTCGAGATCATCTCCCGACCGGCCCGGGAGGCGACCGGCGCCTGCCACATCGACGCCGCAGTGCTGCAGTCCGCCGGGGTTGCGGACCTGTCCAGATACGGCGGCGGCGACCAGCCGATCCCCGACCTCTTCCTCGACTAAGCCTATGCGCGGCAAAGGATTTCGCCGTGCGGGATCGACAGCCAGCCGTCCGGGGCCGCCGCCCAGGCCCGCCACGCCGCGGCGATCTCCTCGAGTTGCGCGGCCGTGGCCAGACCCCGGTCCAGCAGGTCGCGCGCCACACCCGAATGCAGGATGCGGTCGGCCCACATTCCGCCCCACCAGTCGCGGGTTTCGGGCGTCGCGTAGCACCAGGCGCTGCCCGTCGGGGTGACGTCGTCGAAACCGGCTTGCAGGGCCCAGGACAGCAGCCGCCGGCCGGCGTCCGGCTCGCCGCCGTTGGCGCGTGCGGCCTGCCGGTACAGGTCCCGCCACAGATCCAGCGCGGGAAGCCGTGGGAACCAGATGAAGCCGGCGTAATCGGCGTCGCGCGCCGCGACGATCCCGCCGGGCCGGCACACCCGCCGCATCTCGTGCAGCGCGCGCACCGGGTCGGCGACGTGCTGCAGCACCTGGTGCGCATGGACGACGTCGAACGCGTCGTCGGGGAAGTCGAGCCGGTGCACGTCGGCAATCGCGAACGTGACGTTCGACAGGTTGCGCCGGAGGCTTTCGGCGCGGGCGGCGTCGAGGACGTCGGCGAACCGGTCGACCGCCAGGACCGCCCCGGGCGCGACCCGCGCGGCGATGTCGGCGGTGATGGTCCCGGGGCCACACCCGATGTCCAGCACCGACACCCCGGGCTGCAGGTGGGCCAGCAAATAGCCCGCGGAGTCTTCCGCGGTGCGTCGCCGATGGCTGCGCAGCACCGACTCGTGATGGCCGTGCGTGTACCTGGCCGGGTCCGCGTCGTTCACGGATCGAAGCTTACGAGCTAGTCGACCGGGACGTTCAGGATCGGGCGGTCGACTGCCGCGCCCGGGCCGTCGAAGTGCCACCACTCCCCCGAGTACGGGGCCAGCCCGCCGTACTTCATCGCATCCCGTAACCGGGCGCGGTTCGCCTGCTGGTCGGCGCTGACGCCCTGGGTGGCGAATGCCGTTGCGCGCGAGGAGAAGTCGTCGAAGTCGGTACCCATGTCGGCCATGCACAGCCCGTCGACCTGCCGCTGGGTCGGGCACTGCGGCTGCACGGCGGTGAAGGTCACGTCGACCGAACGGCCGGATTCGTGGCTGTGCGCGTAGGGGCCGGGGCGGGCCACCCAGGCGGGGTTGGGGACCACGCTGAACATCTTGACCTGGACGTCGTGGGGCCGGTAGCAGTCCCAGAACACCAGCACGTGGCCCTGCGGGCGCAGCGCCGTCGCGGCGGCCGCCAGCCCCGGAGCCAGATCCTGATGCACCAGGCAGCGGGCGTCGGAGGGATACAGCTGGGTGTGGGTGAAGTTGTTGGTGGTCGCATACCGCAGGTCGATGATGGCGTCGGGGACCACGGTGCGGACGTCGACGAATCCGGCCGCGCGCGCCGCGTCGCTCACGGGCGGGACCTCGGGGCCGGCGCGGGCGGTGGCGGCGCAGCAGGCCGCAACCGCATTGACGGCTACCGCGAGCGCGAGGAGCGGGCGCATGGGACGCATTTAAGTCGTTGTCGCGGTTCGCCGGCGGGAACCACGCCGATGATCCCGGCGCTCGGGTGGCCATCGATGGGCCGGTGATCTATCGTCGTCCCGGATAGCCGATCGGCTAGCGTCTGGTTGCGGGTTCGAAGAGGGCGGGTGTGGTGCTGCGATGCCGATGATCGACCTGACGTTCGTGCGTGATTCCATCGACGATCGAGCGCTCCACCGGCTGGCCGACGAGCTGGTGGCCGCGCTGCTGCGCGCCGAACGCGCGCCGGACACCGCTTTCCTGCGGGACAACACGTGGGTCTACCTGCATCCGACGGAGGCCGGCGAGCTCTTGGTGGGCGGCCGGGAATCCGGCGAGCCTCGGTTCAGGGTCGATCTGACGGTGTTCCAGGGAGCGTTGGACCAGCAGCGCAAGGAGCAACTGGCCGCCGACGTGCACGCCGCGGTCTGCGCAGCGGCGGGCATCGAGCCGCAGGGTTCGCGGGCGTTTCACGTGTGGACGTTGATCCACGAGATCCCCGAGGGCAATTGGGCAGGCGGCGGAAAAGTCGTTTATCACCAGCAGGTGAAAGCCCTTGTGGCAGAAGACATGCCGGACGAGCGCCTAGCCTGAGCTACGCCCTGTTGAAGGCTGGGCTGGTGCGAGAGACCGCACCAGCCCACCGCGACGTCGCTGGAAATTCCTAGACGGCGGTGACTCCCACCGCCTGCGGGCCCTTCGCCCCCTGCTCGACCTCGAACTGAACGCGCTGGTTCTCCTCGAGGGTGCGGTAGCCGCTGCCCTGGATCTCGGAGTAGTGGACGAAGACGTCCTTCGCACCGTCGTCGGGGGTGATGAAGCCGAAGCCCTTGTCACCGTTGAACCATTTCACAGTTCCCTGTGCCATTTGATTACTTCTCTCATTCAAAATGCCGATGTACCAAAAACATCCGCGCGATCAGGCTAGCACGGGCGGGTCATCTTGCCGAAATATATCGAAACCTGTTGTGCGGCAGTGTTATCAGCGTCTGGCAGAGCCGGAACGCCGACCGCGTCCGCGGCTGGAGCCTGTCCGGCGCGGCCGCGGCGGCGGATTCGGCACGGCCGCTTTCTGCGGCGCCGGAGCGCGATACGGCGCCACCTCACCGGCCACCGCATGCACCGCGGCCGAGTCGACGGTGACCTCCTGGGGAGTGACACGGATGCCCGCGCGGCGCATCAGCGCATGCGTGTCCTTGCGCTGCTCGGGCAGGACAACGGTCACGACGTCGCCCGCGTTTCCGGCCCGCGCCGTTCGTCCGGAGCGGTGCAGGTAGGCCTTGTGCTCGGCCGGCGGGTCGATGTGCACCACCAATTCGATGCCGTCGACATGCACGCCGCGCGCGGCGATGTCCGTGGCCACCAGCACCGTCGCCTCGCCCGTGCTGAAGGCGGCGAGGTTTCGGTCGCGGGCGGGCTGGGACAGGTTGCCGTGCAGATCGACAGCCGGCACACCGGATTGGGTGAGCTGCCGGGCGAGCTTGCGCGCTTGATGTTTGGTGCGCATGAACAGGATTCGGCGGCCACTGCCCGAGGCGAGCCGGTGTACCAGTTCCTTCTTGGCCTGCGCGTCGGAGACGTGGAACACGTGGTGGGTCATCTCGGACACCGGCGAGTTGGAGCCGTCGACGGAGTGCAGCACGGCGTCGCGCAGGAACCGATTGACGAGCTTGTCTACGCCGTTGTCGAGCGTCGCCGAGAACAGCAGCCGCTGACCGCCGCCCGGCGTGGCCGCCAGGATGCGGGTGACACCGGGCAGGAAGCCGAGGTCGGCCATGTGGTCGGCCTCGTCGATCACCGTGACCTCGACCGAGTCGAGGCTGATCAGGCCTTGCTTCATCAGGTCTTCGAGCCGGCCGGGGCAGGCCACGACAATGTCGACGCCAGACTTCAGCGCGCCCACCTGCCTGCTTTGCGGTACCCCGCCGAAGATCGTGGCCACGCGCTGGCCGTGGGCGGCGGCCAACGGCTGAAGCGTCGCGGTGATCTGGGTGGCCAACTCCCGGGTGGGGGCCAGGACCAGGCCCGACGGCCGGGACGCCCGGCGCGGCTGTCCGGCCAGCCTGCTGACCATGGGGATGGAGAAGGCCAGCGTCTTGCCGCTTCCGGTCTTGCCGCGGCCCAGGACGTCACGTCCGGCGAGGGTGTCGGGAAGGGTTGCGATTTGGATGGGGAACGGATGGGTGACCCCGCATGAGGCGAGCACTCCGATGAGTGGCTCAGCCACGCCGAGGTCGGCAAAAGTCTTGCCAGTATTCACTTTGATGTCTTTCAGCATCGGTTGTGCCGAGCGGGCGGCGCGATACGCGCGGTCGGTCAGCACAAGGTGGCGAGATTGCCGGTAGGCAAAATCGATCGCCGCGATAAAAGCTTGGGGAGGATGTCACGACGTGCCGGCCATCGACTCAGACGGCCAACGTTGCCCACCAGCATAGCAGCACGTAAGCCCGGCCCGGGCAATGCCGGACGGCGGCGCCCGCGCGACCTGTACAGTCGAGGGTGAACCGCGCTCTAGCGGTCAGCGAATTGTCAACGCATTGCCAGAGAGAAGCGTCCGATTCGATCGTCGTCCGTGCGTCCATCACCGTGCGTACCGGCCGACTTCATCCTTTGTGTAAGGACACCACATGGACAACTCGAACTTGTTCTCCCATCCCGACGCACCGGAATATGTCGCGTCGCGCGACACATCGGCAAAACCGGTTGAGTACCCGAAGTTTTCGGACCGGCCCGAAACCGACGCGGGAGCCGCGACCCGACGATCGTGAACCGCCGGAGCCGATCGGCGCGAAAACCCTTGCCCCCCAACAGATACGGGGTCAGCGGTACCTGTGGACCAGGTCGTCTTCGCCGAACGTCGTCGTGTGCTGCAGGCCATTGGCGTCGCGGCCGAAGAAAGTCCAGCGCCGGGGGGTTGTGTGCGGCTCGCTGATCAGCTTGACCGCGTAGCGCAGCCCGGCAGGCTGCGTCGTTCCGATGATGTCACCGACCCGGACCTTCGATGGATGAATCTGCGTTGCGTCGCCGGGATTGTGTATGGCTATGACTTTGCCCACCTGTTCTCATATGTGTGGGCGCCACGCTACCCCCCATTCTCGTACTTCGCTGCCACACGCGTCAGCACAGCGCCGGTGGTGGCGTAGCCTCGGAGTTGAGCCGCTTCGTTTTCAGCGTTGGTTCACCGCGACTCGCCACGGGTTAGCCCACGGGCAATCGTGATTCCTCCGCGTCCGCCCCGCTTGCGGGGCGCACGATGCCGACCGTGAAGGATCCGCCCGTGAATGGTGAATACCCCGCCGTAGTGGAATCGCGATGATGTATCCGATCGGAGTCCGTCGCCAGGCCAATCCCGTTCGGGTGTCGGTGGCCAGCGAGCTCGGCCGCGACATCGACGGCGCGTGGTGGCCCCGCGCCGATCGCATCACCAATGAATTGCCGAACCTCATTGCGACCCTGACGCCGCTGCTGGGTGAAGTCAGCACCATCAACGTCAACTGGTCACCGTTGCAACGACCACCCGACCTCAACTGGCCCGGCTGGGAACGCAAACTGCAGCACGTCATGACCGTCGGCGGCACGAACGCCTGCGTCAACCTGCTGGTCATCTCGTATGCGACCCACAGCGCGCTGGCCCTGATGGTGATGCGCTGCGCGGCGAACCTCCCCGTCGCCGCCGCGGACCGCGACAAACCCGCATTCCTCACCGCGGGCTCGATCGTGCGGGCCGCCCAACACCAACGTGAGCGCGCTTGCGGTCGCTAGTTGCGCTTGCCGGCTGCCAATTGACCGATCTTGGTGGCCAGGGGCGGGATCGAACCGCCGACCTTCCGCTTTTCAGGCGGACGCTCGTACCGACTGAGCTACCTGGCCGGAAGGCAGAAAGTGCCTCGCCGTGCTGGCGACCCTGACGGGACTCGAACCCGCGACCTCCGCCGTGACAGGGCGGCGCGCTAACCAACTGCGCCACAGGGCCTCACTCGTTGCTCCGCGTCACCGCGTCGCAGGTACCCCCTACGGGATTCGAACCCGCGCTACCGCCTTGAAAGGGCGGCGTCCTAGGCCGCTAGACGAAGGGGGCCAGAACCGAATCTCTCCGGGGTACTCGCAACGCAGTTACCGTTGGGAGCCACGCCAGCTTAGGTCACCGCAGGCCAAATCCTCAAACGAGCGCCGTCGGGCGCCCTCCGGGGGCCGCCTCAGGCACAGTATCCTGAACCTTCGCGCCCCTATAGCTCAGTTGGTAGAGCTACGGACTTTTAATCCGCAGGTCCTAGGTTCGAGTCCTAGTGGGGGCACCGAAAATGCCCGCGGCGCGAAGCGTGCGGTCGCCGACCGCGCTCCCCCGGATCGCTGGCGGCGGGTGCGCGGCGTGGCCCCGTTTTGGCCGAAGAACGCCTTGACTATGCTTCGCAGGATGAGTGTCGATGCGGCTTACCCCAATGCGCCAGTAGCCCTGGTAACCATGGAAATCCGTCACCCAGCAACGGATTCCCTCACCGAGACATCGAGCGCGGAGCTCAGACGCCTGCTCGCCGACTTGCTGCCCATCGAGCGGCAGGCGCAGGACGTGGCCTGGGCGATGGGGGCCGGCGGGCAACCTCAGCCGGCCGCCGAGCGCTTCGTTCGGTACGTCAACCGGGACAACACGCTGGCCGCCTCGATGAAGACCCAGGCCGTCGTCATCGAGACCACCGCGTACACCAACTTCGAGGCGCTGGTGGACGTGGCGATGCGGGTCATCGACGCCCGTTCGGAGTTCTCCTCGATCGTCGGCGTGGAGCGGCTCGGACTGCGCTACGTCCTGGAGATCCGCGTCCCGCAGGGCGTGGACGGCCGGATCGAATGGAGCAACTGGATCGCCGAGCCGCTGCTCGGACCGCAACGCATCGCCCCGGCCGGCCTTGTCCTGACCGAATGGCAGGGCGCGGCGGTCTATCGCGAGGCGCAACCCGGCAAGTCGATGATCGTGCGATACGGCCCGGGCGTGGGTCAGGCGCTGGACGCGAGCTACCACCTGCGCCGCACGATGCCGGCCGCACAGGGACCGTTCTTCCTGATGGACATCGACAGCTTCTGGACGCCGACCGGCGCCATTCCCGAGTACGACCGGAATGCCGTGCTGACCACCTTCCAGGACCTTTACGACCCGGCTCGCACCGTGTTCCAGGAGATGCTCACCAGTCGCCTGAAGGACGACCTGCTCAGCCGGTAAGCACCGCGCTGCTATAGGTCACGTCGGCGAAGGCCTCGGCGACCTCGTCGTCGGGGTAGACGAAGCCGTTGGCCGCGTGCAGCTCCTTGACGGTTTGCGACGACGTCCGCCAGCCGCGCTCGGTCAGGTAGTCGAGGATGTGGCTGCGGTGGCCGTGGTAGACGAGGTCGTTGAAGTCGATCTCGAACCCGAGTTCGCTCATCCGGTCGTGGTGTGCGCGCCACCGGCTGTCGGCGAAAACGGCGGTGTCGGGCACGAATTCGAATGCCAGGCGGCTGCCGGGGGCGCTCAGCGCGGTGACGTTGTCGAACAGCGCGTCCTGGGCTTCGTCGGGGAGGTACACCAACAAGCCTTCGGCGCTCCACGCCGCGGGGGACTGTGGATCGAAGCCGGCGTCCCGCAGCGCGGCGGCCCAGTCGTCGCGCAGGTCGATGGCGACGGCGCGCCGCTCGGCGGTCGGCTCGGCGCCCAGGTCGCTGAGCGTCAGCGTCTTGAACTCGATCACCTCCGGCATGTCGACCTCGTAGACGACGGTGCCCGCCGGCCACGGGAGCCGGTAGGCCCGCGCGTCGAGCCCCGATGCGAGGATGACCACCTGGTCGATGCCGCTCCGCGCCGCCTCGAGGAAGAACCGGTCGTAAAACCTGGTGCGGCACGCCATCCCCTGCGCCATCCGCCGTGGATCGAACTCCGAGTCCCCGCCGACCGGAATCTGGCCGTTCACCAGCCGGACGTAGACGTCGATTCCGACCGCGCGCACCAGCGGCGCCGCGTACGGGTCGTCGATCAACTTCTCGTCGCTCGACAGCGCCCGCTGGGCGGCGACCATGGTCGCCGTCGCACCCACGCTCGTCGCCAGATCCCAACGATCACGATCGGTGCGCGCCATGGTGTCCCCTCATCGAGCCGAGAAATATAGTTAGTCTAGTTACTATCACAGCGCCGATCGCCGCTCGTCCGGACTACGCTCGGAGCGCGTGACGAACTTCGCCCAACGCACGATCGACCTCGCCCGGCGCAACGTCGCCGGAGGCGGCCGCCCGTTCGCGACCGTGATCGTCAAGGAGGGGGCGGTGCTCGCCGAGAGCGCCAACCGGGTGGCCCAGACCAACGACCCGACCGCGCACGCGGAGATCCTGGCCATCCGCGAGGCCTGCATGAAGCTGGGCACCGAGCACCTGGTCGACACCACCATCTACGTGCTGGCCCACCCGTGCCCGATGTGTCTGGGCTCGCTGTATTACTGCTCGCCCAAAGAAGTCGTCTTCTTGATCACCCGCGAGTCGTATGAGCAGTACTACCTCGACGACCGAAAGTACTTCGAGGTCTCCACGTTCTACGACGAGTTCGCCAAGCCCTGGGACCACCGCCGCCTGCCGATGCGCTACCAGCCCCGTGACGACGCGGTGGACGTCTACCGGTTGTGGAACGAACGCAACGGCGGCCAGCGCCGGTCGACGGCCGTCCCGCCGGGCTGAGCGCGCCGGCATTGCCCCTGCACCGGTCGTTCGCTAATATCTGCGTATGCATGCAGATAATGGCGAAGGGCGCCTGCCCGACGACCAGGCCAGTCTCGTCGTCGAGGTTTTTCGGATGCTCGCCGACGCCACCCGCGTGCAGGTGCTCTGGTCGCTGACGCATCGCGAGATGTCGGTCAACGAGCTCGCCGAACACGTGGGAAAGCCCGCGCCGTCGGTCTCCCAGCACCTCGCGAAGCTGCGCATGGCGCGCCTGGTCCGCACCCGGCGCAACGGGACCACGATCTTTTACAGCCTGGAGAACGACCACGTCCGCCAGCTCGTCATCGACGCGGTCCGCAACGCCGAGCACGCCGGCCCCGGAGTCCCGCCGCACCACCGCCGCGAGGGCGGGCTGAAGGTGGCCGAGTAGCCAAGCACCCCATCACATTTCAGGAAGGTGAGATCATGACCGAACAGCACAGCCACGAGGCACCGCACGCGCACGAACACCGCCACGCCGACGGCGCGCACTCACACGCGCACACCACGCACGAGCACGACCACGTCGCGCACGAGCACTCCCACACCCACGAGGACGGAACCGAGCACACGCACCAGCACGTGCACCAGTCCGATCTCGAGGGAGTGCACGCCCACGCCCACGGGTAGGGCCGCGCGTCTCGCCCGGGAGGCGGCCGACTAGGAAACCTTCGGGCAGTAGTGCTTCGGGTTGTCGCGCTCGTCCACCGGCGGCAGGTTGCGCGCGGGCGTCTGCACCAGCGGCGAGTCGGCCGGGATGCGCCCAGCGACCCGATCCCAGCCGGCGCGGGCCCGCGGGTGTTTGCGGTATCGCCTTGGGACGCAGGCAAACACGAGACGGACGACGTCACCGAAGCGCCGGTGCAGCCATTCGTCACGGCGCGACCACCGGTAGCCCATCAACTCGCGCACCGGCGGATCGTAGAGGCCGACGGTGAGCCACAGGAAGAACGGGCTCAGCAGCCTGCGCTGCGCCGCCCAGAGCGGATCCGGAAGCCATTGCGCGAACGGCGGTTTGGGCAGCTCGGTCAGGTCCAGGACCGCACGTGCGGCCCAATTGCTCTCCAACACGTTGCGGCACATGTGATCCCAGTAGACCTGGAATTCTTCCCAGGACGCCGGGACCGGCCGCATGCTCATGCCGTACATGCGGTACCAGTCGACGTGTTCGTCGAAGAGCTGGCGCCGCTGCGCGTCGGTCAGCCCGCCGCAAAACCGTTCGGCCACATGGATGGTGCCGACGAAGAAGGTGGCATGCGCCCAGTAGAAGACGTCGGGATTCAGCGCGTGGTAGCGCCGGCCCCGTTCGTCAACGCCCTTGATGTCGGTGTGGTAGTCGCGCACCTCGGCGCCGGTGACCGGGGCCCGGTCGCCGTCGAACACCACCCCGCCGATCGGGTAGAGCGAGCGGAGCAGGCGCGGCCAGCGCTCCCGGAAGAACGTCGAGTGGTCGATGACCGCCGCGCCCAGCTGCGGGTGCATGTTTTGCATCGAACCCGCCCAGGGACCCTGCAGCATGCCGCGCCAGTCCCCGAAGTACCGCCACGTCAACGAGTCGGGGCCGAGGGGGGTCGGCGGCGCCGCGTAGCCCAGCGGCGACACCGGGCAACCGGAGGCCACGCCCTCCGGCCCGGCGGTGGTCAGCGGGCGGGCTGCGGACGTATCTTGGGTCACTATTAGATTCCTGGTGAGTATCGGCAATTCTGACTACAAGCGTTGTCAGTTTTCAGCTTAGGAGGGAAGTGCCAACCGGTCAACGACGGGGCCGTTGGACCGGCGTCCCCCTCGAGAGTCGCTCCGCCCTCCGCCGCGACAATCTCATCACCGCCGGCGTGCAGCTGCTCGGCAGCGACCGCGGTCCCGCGCTGACCGTCCGGGCGGTGTGCCGCAAGGCCGCGCTCACGGAGCGCTACTTCTACGAAAGCTTTTCCGACCGAGACGAATTCGTGCGCGCGGTCTATGACGACGTGTGCACGCGGGCGATGAACACGCTTACCTCGGCGAAGACGCCGCGCGAAGCCGTCGAACAATTCGTCGAGCTGATGGTCGACGACCCGGTCCGCGGGCGGGTGCTGCTGGTGGCGCCCGCGGTGGAGCCGATCCTGACCCAGTCGGGCGCGGAGTGGATGCCCAACTTCATCGACCTGCTGCAGCGCAAGCTGTCCCGGATCGGGGATTCGGTGCTGCAGAAAATGATCGCCACCAGCCTGGTCGGCGGCCTGACGAGCCTGTTCACCGCCTACCTCAACGGCCAGCTCGGGGCGACTCGAAAACAGTTCATCGACTACTGCGTCAACATGCTGTTCACCGCGGCGGCGCCGTACGTCGCCCCTGCCGACCAGGCATAATCCGCATCGACCGCACCGACCGTCCGATGTGTCGATCTGTGACATGCCGCGCGCCGAACAAACTTGATGCTACCGGGGGGCACAGATATATTGAGTGCTACCCGCCGACACAGATAACTGGAGGCTTTATGTCAGCCGAGCTGACCGACCTACAGCTGCTGCACGAACTCGAGCCGGTGGTGGAGAAATACCTGAACCGGCACCTGAGCGTGCACAAGCCGTGGAACCCGCACGACTACATCCCGTGGTCGGACGGCAAGAACTACTACGCCCTCGGGGGCCAGGACTGGCACCCCGAGCAGAGCCAGCTGTCCGACGTCGCCCAAGTCGCCATGGTGCAGAACCTGGTCACCGAGGACAACCTGCCGTCGTACCACCGCGAGATCGCGATGAACATGGGCATGGACGGCGCCTGGGGGCAGTGGGTGAACCGCTGGACGGCCGAGGAGAACCGGCACGGCATCGCGCTGCGCGACTACCTGGTGGTGACGCGCGCGGTCGACCCCGTCGAGCTGGAGAAGCTTCGCATCGAGGTGGTCAACCGGGGCTTCAGCCCGGGCCAGAACCACCAGGGCGAGTACTTCGCCGAAACGCTGACCCACTCCGTCCTCTACGTCAGCTTCCAGGAACTGGCCACCCGGATCTCGCACCGCAACACCGGCAGGGCCTGCAACGACCCCATCGCCGACCAGCTGATGGCCAAGATCTCGGCCGACGAGAACCTGCACATGATCTTCTACCGCGACGTCAGCGAGGCCGCGTTCGACCTGGCGCCCAACAAGGCGATGAAGTCGCTGCACCTGATCCTGCGCAACTTCCAGATGCCCGGCTTCCAGGTGCCCGAGTTCCGCCGCAAGGCCGTCTTCATCGCCGTCGGGGGGGTCTACGACCCGCGCATCCACCTCGACGAGGTCGTGATGCCGATCCTGAAGAAATGGCGCATCTTCGAGCGCGAGGACTTCACCGGCGAGGCTGCCGCGTTGCGCGACGACATTGGCCTGCTGATCAAGGAGCTCGAGCAGGCCTGCGACAAGTTCGAGGTGTCCAAGCAGCGCCAACTCGAGCGGGAAGCCCGGACCGGCAAGCGGGCCACCGCCGTCGAACTGCACAAGACCGCGGGCAAGCTGGCGATGAGCCGCCGGTAATCCGGCTCGGGAACACATTGCGCATCGGTCCGATCACGCTCGCCAGCCCGGTGGTGCTGGCCCCGATGGCCGGGGTGACCAACGTCGCCTTCCGGACGCTGTGCCGCGAACTGGAGCTCGCCAAGGTCGGCACGGTCAGCGGACTGTACGTCTGCGAGATGGTGACCGCGCGTGCGCTCGTCGAGCGCCATCCGGTCACCATGCACATGACGACGTTTTCCCCGGATGAGTCGCCGCGCTCGCTACAGCTCTACGCCGTCGACCCGGCCACCACGTACGCCGCGGCCAGGATGATCGCCGACGAAGACCTGGCCAACCATATCGACATGAACTTCGGCTGCCCGGTGCCCAAGGTCACCAAGCGCGGCGGCGGGGCGGCGCTGCCCTACAAGCGGCGGCTGTTCGGTCAGATCGTCGCCGCGGCCGTGCGCGCCACCGAAGGCACCGGCATACCGGTGACGGTCAAATTCCGCATCGGCATCGACGACGAGCACCACACGCACCTGGACGCCGGCCGCATCGCCGAGGCCGAGGGAGCGGCCGCGGTCGCCCTGCACGCGCGCACGGCGGCGCAGCGTTATTCCGGCACCGCCGACTGGGAGCAGATCGCGCAGCTCAAGCAGCAGGTGCGGACGATCCCGGTGCTCGGCAACGGCGACATCTACGACGCCAGCGACGCCCTGGCCATGATGGCCAGCACCGGCTGCGACGGGGTGGTCATCGGGCGCGGCTGCCTGGGCCGGCCGTGGCTGTTCGCCGAGCTCTCGGCGGCGTTCACCGGCGGAACCGCACCGGTCCCGCCGACGCTGGGCGAGGTCGCCGACATCGTGCGCCGGCACGGCCGGCTGCTGGCCGCGCATTTCGGCGAGGACAAGGGCATGCGCGACATCCGCAAGCACATCGCCTGGTACCTGCACGGCTTTCCCGCGGGCTCCGAGCTCCGCCGCGCGCTCGCGATGGTCAAGACGCTCGACGAACTGGACTGCCTGCTGGACCGGCTGGACGGCGCCGTCCCCTTCCCCGACGCCGCCACCGGTCCGCGGGGCCGGCAGGGCTCACCCGCCCGCGTGGCCCTGCCCGAGGGCTGGCTGGCCGACCCGGATGACTGCACGGTGCCCGCCGGGGCGGACGTCATGCACTCGGGCGGCTGAAGGTTTACAAACTCGAAATCGCTTCCGGCGCGATAACTCAGTACGATGTGGACCTTGCCGCATTGCGCCTCGGTCGCGGGGCGCGAGAACTGCTAACGGCGGCGTTGCGCTGACACTGTGCGGACGGTTACCCCTGACGTCGCATCCGGATTGCGTGAGAGCTTTGGAGGCCGATAGGACATGAGTGATGGCGGCACCGACGCCACTCTTGACCATCGGCGCAGTCGGCAGTCCACGCTGGGCGCCGCTCCCTGGGAGCGGTTCGCCGAGCCGCCGCCCGACGGCAGCGTCCACCGGTGGCAGGCCGAACCGGCCCTGATCGCGCCCGTCGACCCGGCCGCCGACGACACCGAGCGGGCCGGAAGCCACACCGAGGGCGGGCTCACCGTCGCCGATTTGATCGCCAAGGTCGGGGCCCCGACCGCCACCCGGCCCCGTCGCAGGCACGGCGCCCCCGACGACGAACCGCCCGAGGTCGCGCCGGAGCCTGCCGTGGACCTGCGGGACACGCAGGTGATCGACACCCCGGCCTACTCGTTCGACCCCGCTTCGGAGGCCCTCGACCTCGAGGCCGCCAACTACCCGAGCGACGGCGACTTCGAATCCGACGAGGCCACGAGGAAACGCGAATCCGAACCCAGGCCGCGGCGCCGACCGATACTGCTGGCCGCGCGCTCGCTGGCCGCCTTCCTCGCCGTGCTGGCACTGGTCATGACCGGTGGCGCGTGGCAATGGAGCGCGTCGAAGAACCATCGGCTCAACATCATCAGCGCGCTCGACCCGAACTCGAGCGACGTCCGCGACCCCGGTGGGCAGTACGGCGATGAAGACTTCCTGATCGTCGGTGTCGACTCGCGCGCCGGGGAGAACGCCGACATGGGCGCCGGCAGCACCGATGACGCCGACGGCGCACGCTCGGACACCGTCATGCTCGTCAACATCCCGGCCAACCGCAAACGCGTGGTCGCGGTGTCGTTCCCGCGCGACCTGGCGATCACCCCGTTGCAGTGCGAGGCGTGGAACCCGAACACCGGTAAGTACGGACCCATCTTCGACGAGAAGACCAAGAGCTGGGGCCCCAAGATGGTCTACACCGAGACCAAATTGAACTCGGCGTTTTCCTTCGGCGGGCCGAAGTGTCTGGTGAAGCAGATCCAGAAGCTTTCCGGACTGAACATCAACCACTTCATCGCCGTCGACTTCGCCGGCTTCGCGAAAATGGTCGACGCCCTCGGCGGCGTCGAGGTGTGCAGCAGCACGCCGCTGCACGACTACGAGCTGGGCACCGTGCTGGAACGCGGCGGACGCCAAGTCGTCGACGGCTCAACCGCTTTGAACTACGTGCGGGCCCGCCAGGTCACCACCGAGACCAACGGCGACTACGGCCGGATCAAGCGCCAACAGCGGTTCCTGTCGTCGCTGCTGCGGGCGTTGATCTCCGAGGACACGTTGCTCGACCTCAACAAGCTCAACAACGTGGTGAATCTGGTCATCGGCGACACCTACGTCGACAACGTCAAGACCAAAGACCTCGTCCAGTTGGGGCAGTCGTTGCAGGGCATGGCCGCGGGGCACATGACATTTGTAACCGTGCCGACCGGCATCACCGACCAAAACGGTGACGAGCCGCCGCGGATGGCCGACATGCGCGCGCTGTTCGACGCGATCATCAACGACGACCCGCTGCCCGAGGAAAACGACCAGAACGCCACGGCTTTGGGCGGCTCCTCGCAAAACTCGACCGCGACCAAGGCGCCCACCACCAAGAAGGCGCCGACCCCGGCGCCAACTCCCGAGGCACAACACCAACAGGTGACGACGACCTCGCCCGGCGACGTCACGGTGCGGGTATCCAACGCGACGGCGCAGAGCGGGCTGGCTGCCACCGCGACCCGTCAGCTCAAGCGCAACGGCTTCAACGTGATGACGCCGGACGACTACCCGAGCTCGGTGAACACGACGACGGTGTTGTTCTCGCCCGGCAACGAGCAGGCGGCCGCCACGGTGGCGTCGTCGTTCGCCAACGCGAGGGTCCAGCGGGTCTCGGGTTATGGGCAGGTCATTCAGGTGGTGCTGGGGCCGGACTTCAACTCCGTCGCCACCCCCGCGCCCAGCGGCTCGGCGATCAACATGCAGATAGAACGGGGAACGGCCAGCGCGCCGCCCAAGCTGCCCGACGACTTGACGGTCACCAACGCCGCCGACACCACCTGCGAATAAAGGTTTTTGGCGTACCGCTGCGCGTCTTTTCAGCGGTGAGAACGTACGCTAAACGGCATGCGGACTGCCTACCACGAGCAGCTCTCCGAGTTATCGGAGCTGCTCGGCGAGATGTGCGGGCTGGCCGGGATCGCCATGGAGCGGGCCACCCAGGCCCTGCTGCAGGCCGATCTGGTACTGGCCGAACAGGTGATTTCCGACCACGAACAGATCGCGACGCTCAGCGCCCGCGCCGAGGAAAGCGCCTTCGTGCTGCTGGCCCTGCAGGCGCCGGTCGCCGGTGACCTCAGGTCGATCGTGAGCGCGATCCAGATGGTGGCCGACATCGACCGGATGGGCGCGCTGGCCCTGCACGTGGCCAAGATCGCCCGCCGCCGGCACCCCCAACACGCGCTGCCCGAAGAGGTCAACGGGTATTTCGCCGAAATGGGCGGCATCGCAGTCGAATTGGGTAACGCCGCGCAAGAGGTCGTGCTGTCGCGGGATCCGGAGAAGGCCGCCAGGATTCGCGAAGAAGACGACGCCATGGACGACCTGCACCGGCACTTGTTCTCGGTGCTGATGGACCGCGAATGGAAGCACGGCGTGGCGGCGGCCGTCGACGTGACATTGTTGGGCCGTTTCTACGAACGCTTCGCCGATCACGCGGTGGAGGTGGCCCGGCGCGTCATCTTCCAGGCGACCGGCAGCCTGCCCGGCGAGGACCCGAAGAACGTCCGCAAGCCGGACGCGGGCGCCCCCGACCCGCCCGTCGGGGGTTAGCCGAAGCGGCCGGAGATGTAGTCCTCGGTCGCCTTCTGGGTCGGGTTGGAGAAGATCTTCTCGGTGTCGTCGATCTCGACCAGCCGGCCGGGCTTTCCCACCGCTTCGAGGTTGAAGAACGCCGTCAGATCGCTCACCCGGGCCGCCTGCTGCATGTTGTGGGTGACGATCACGATGGTGTAGTCCTGCTTGAGCTCGCTGATCAGCTCCTCGATGGCCATCGTCGAGATCGGGTCCAGCGCCGAGCACGGCTCGTCCATCAGCAACACGTCGGGTTGCACGGCGATCGCGCGGGCGATGCACAGCCGCTGCTGCTGACCGCCGGACAGCCCGCCGCCGGGCCGGTCCAGCCGGTCCTTGACCTCGTCCCACAGGTTCGCGCCGCGCAGCGAGGACTCGGCCGTCTCGTCGAGCAGCTTGCGGTTGCGCACCCCCTGCAGCTTCAGGCCCGCGACCACGTTGTCGCGAATTGACATGGCGGGGAACGGGTTCGGCCGCTGGAAGACCATCCCGATCGCCCGCCGCACCCCGACCGGGTCGATACGCGACCCGTAGATGTCCTGGTCGTCGAGCAGCACGCTGCCCTCGACCCGGGCGCCCGGGATCACCTCGTGCATCCGGTTGAGCGTACGCAGCACCGTCGTCTTGCCGCATCCCGATGGACCGATGAACGCCGTCACGCTGCGGGGCAGAACCGACATGGTCACATCCGCGACCGCCTGGAACGCCCCGTAGTAGATGTTGACGGCTTTGAGGTCCAACCGCTTGGCCACTACTGCTCCTACCTACTTCCTGTGCCCATTGGCTACTGGATGGCGTCGATCGCGGTAACCAATCGCTCCTTGACTTTATCCGGCAGCGGGACGTATCCGGCGGACGGAAGTCCGGACTGCCCGTTGCCGGCGGCCACGCCGAGGAACGACTTGATCGCGGTGGAGGTGTCCGGGTCGTAGCCCTTCGAGCACACGATCTCGTAGGTGGCCAGCACCAACGGGTAAGCGCCCGGCTGTCGCGCCGCGTACATCGCGTTCAGGTCGAGCACCAGATCGTTGCCGTCACCCAGGAAGCCGGCCGCCTGGGTGGCCTTGCCGGCGCTGTCGTTGGTGAGCGCGACGACGCCGTTGCCGGTGTCGAGCTGGGCGTAGGGCATCCGGGCGTGGTCGGCCAGCCCTTTTTCGACGTAGCCGATGGCGCCCGGGGTGGCTCGGACGGCGTCGATCACGCCGGCCGACTTGGTGGCCCCTTGCCCGACACCGCCCTGAAACTCCGTGCCCACCCCCCGGGTCCAGCTCTGCGGCGCCGCGGCGGTCAGGTACTTCTGCACGTTGTCGGTCGTTCCCGACGAGTCCGCGCGGTAGATCGGCGCGACTTTCGTGTCGGGCAGAGCCACGCCGGGATTGAGCGCCTGCAGTATCGGGTCGTTCCAGGCGGTGATCCTGCCGCTGAAGACTCTGGCCAGGGCGTCACTGCTGAGGACCAGCTTGGGCAGGCCCGGCAGGTTGTACACCAGCGCGATCGGCCCGAAGACCAGCGGCAGGTCCCAGGCCGGGTTCCCGTCACAGCGCTTGGCCGCGGGGCCGATCTGGTCGGCGACCAGCGGCGAGTCGGCCCCCGCGAAGTCGACGTGGCCCGCGATGAACTGCTCGCGGCCGGCGCCCGACCCGGTCGCGTTGTACGACACGCCCTTACCCGGGCAGGACTGCCCCCAGGCCTGGGTGAACACCAACATCGCGTTCTGCTGCGCGGTCGAGCCCTCCGCCGTCAGCGCGTTCTTGCCGCCGCATTCCGCGGGGCCGGCGCTTCCGGGCTTGGCGCTCGCCGCACCGCCGCGGCGGCCGCCGTCCCCGCCGCAGGCGGTCACCGTCCCCGCGCAGATCGCCGCCGCCAACGCCACGGCCGCCAGCGCCCTGCCCTGCCTGTCGAGCCTCACCGATCTCGCTTTCTGACACATCGCGGCCGACTTCCCCAAGGAAGGTTTCCAGGGCACCGCGAAAGTATGCGCCGACCGCACCTAGAGAACCCGGCACAGATGAATGCATTGTGAACGACCGGGTTCACGCGGCCCCATCAGCCGGCGAAGGGCGCCGGGGCGTAGGCGGTGTCGATGCTGTAGGTGGTGAAGCCCAGGCGCTCGTAGGTCCGCAGCGCCGCCGTGTTGTCGGACTCGACGTACAGCAGCACGGTCGGTTCGGCCGCCGCGGCCAGCCGGTCGGCCAGTGACCGGATTCCGACGGCCGTCAACGCCTGCCCCAGTCCACGGCCCTGCGCCGACGGGTCGACGCCGACGACGTAGACCTCGCCGAGTCCCGGCTGGTCGAGGTGCACCTTGGTCCAGTGGAACCCGAGGAGCCTGCCCGCCTCGTCGCTGCCGGGGGCGCCGACCGCCAGGAACAGGCCCGCGGGGTCGAACCACGGTTCGCGGCGCCGCTCGGCCAGCTCGGCTTCCGTCCACCCGCCCTGCTCGGGGTGGTAGGCGAAGGCGGCGTTGTTGACGCGCAGCAGCTCCGCGTCGTCGGCCGTGCCGTCGTAGGTGCGGATCTGCACCCCGGGAACCGGGCGCACGGACTCGGGGACGTCACGCAGGGTGCGCCGCATCTGGACCAGTTCGCGCACCACCACCAGGCCCAGCGCCGCGGCGGTCGCGCGGGCCGGCTCGAGGGTGCCGTGCGCCCAGAAGTGGTTGCGCCCGGCGGTCTTGGCCACCGCGGCGCGTCCCATCGCCGCGCCGATGCCGCGCCGGCGGGACTGCGGGTGCACCACCAGTTCCGCCATCCCCGCCCCGCCGTCGCGGGGCGGGCTGAGGTTGAGGTAGCCGACGACCGCGCCCGGTTGCGAACCGGTGACCAGCAGGTGCTCGGTGCGGTCGTGCCCGAGTTCGCGCAACACCTGTTCCCCGACGGGCGCCACGCCGTCGAATTCGGTTGCGGCCGAGACGAGTTCGCGCACCGCCCGCTGCTCGTCGGCGGTCAGGCCGGCGCGCCAGTCCGGCGGGGTCACTGACTGCGCAACGGGTCGCGCAGCGGCTCTTGCAACTCCTCGACGTCCGGCTCGGCGT
Source organism: Mycobacterium sp. NGS63 (assembly GCF_059812295.1). Classification (NCBI taxonomy): domain Bacteria; kingdom Bacillati; phylum Actinomycetota; class Actinomycetes; order Mycobacteriales; family Mycobacteriaceae; genus Mycobacterium; species Mycobacterium sp. NGS63. The sequence continues at coordinate 451,825 of NZ_JCALCJ010000003.1, read as the reverse complement.
CGTCGGCGGCTTCGGCGTCGGTGGACTCGGCGATCGGCACGCGGCCGCGCGCCGGCCGGACCGCCTTGTAACCCACGTTGCGCACCGTGCCGATCAGCGCCTCGTGTTCGGGCCCGAGCTTGGCCCGCAGCCGTCGTACGTGCACATCGACCGTGCGGGTGCCGCCGAAGAAGTCGTAGCCCCACACCTCGTGCAGCAGCTGCGCGCGGGTGAACACCCGCCCGGCGTGCTGGGCCAGGTACTTCAGCAGCTCGAATTCTTTGTAGGTCAGGTCGAGGGGGCGGCCGCGCAGCCGGGCGGTATAGGTGCCCTCGTCGATCACCAGCTCACCGAGGCTCACCTTGCCCGCGCTCTCCTGATCGGCGAGCCCGCCGCGCCGGCCGACCACCAGCCGCAGCCTGGCGTCGATCTCGGCGGGCCCCGTGCTGGGCAGCAGGATCTCGTCGAGGCCCCAGTCGGAGCTCACGGCCACAAGCCCGCCTTCGGTGACCACGGCCAGGACGGGGACCGAACGGCCCGCGGTGCTCAATAGCCGGCACAGGCCGCGCGCCGAGGACAGGTCGGTGCGCGCGTCAACGAGCACGGCGTCCGAGGTTCCGGCCTCCAGCAACGAGGAAGGTTCTGGCGGCGCCGTCCGCACGATGTGGGGAAGCAGCGACAGCGACGGCAGGACCGGGTCGGGGTGCAGCTCCGAGGTCAGCAGTAGTAGCTCCAACAAGCCCCTCCAGCTCGGGGGGAAGGCATCTCCCAAATTCGTAACGCCACGCCGCGTTGGTTGCCAGGTATTTAACGATAACTTGACATCCGGTTTTTCCGCGTGGCGACAATGCGCTGCGAGCGGAGGTGTGAGCGCCGCCACCAGGCGGTCCGCGGCGCGGCGGCCGGGCGCCTACGGGACAATGTGCCGATGCGCAAGGTGCTGATCGGCGTCACGGCGGCAGCTGTCGCCGCGGGCGTGGCCGTTGTCGGCGCCGTCGGCGTCGACTACGGGACCAGCATCTACGCCGAGTACCGGCTGTCGACCACCGTGCGCAAAGTGGCGAATCTCGGGACCGACCCGTTCGTCGCCATCGTGGCCTTCCCTTTCATCCCGCAGGCCGTCCGCCGCCACTACAACCAGCTGGAGATCAAGGCCAACGCCGTGGATCAGGCGCGGGTCGGCACGGCCACGCTGGAAGCCACGATGTACTCGGTGGACCTGACGGATGCGTCGTGGTTGATCAGGCCCGACGCCAAGCTCCCGGTGGGCAGGCTGGAGAGCCGCATCATCATCGACTCGACCCACCTGGGCCGCTACCTGGGCATCCCGGACCTGATGGTCGAGGCACCGCCGCGGGAAACCAACACCGCCACCGGCGGGGTGACCGCGTCGGGGATCTCCGACAGCCACGGCCTGGTGTTCAGCGGCACGCCGCACACGGCCGGTTTCGAGCGTCGGGTCAGCGTCTCGGTGGACCTCTCCATCGCCCCCGACGACCCCGCGGCGCTGGTGATCACCCCCACCGGCGTCCTCACCGGGCCCGACACCGCCGACCAAACCGTCCCCGATGACAAGCGGGACGCGGTGCTGCACGCCTTCAGCGCCCGGCTGCCCGAGCAGCGGCTCCCGTTCGGCGCCGCGCCCACCTCCGAGGGCGCGCGCGGCTCCGACGTAATCATCGAGGGCGTAGCCCGGGGAGTAACGCTGCGGCTCGACGGGTTCAAGCAGTCGTGATCACCGTTGCGGTCGCGATAGTCGCGGCCCTCGTCGTGGCGAGCCTGGCCGGATGGTTGTTGACGCGCCGCTCGGGACGCGTCCGCGCGATCGACCCTGGCCCGGGCGCCGCCGCCGACACCGCCGACCTGGGCCTTTCTCGCAGCGGGCCCACCATCGTCCACTTCAGCGCCCCGTGGTGCGGACCCTGCGACCGGGTGCGCCGCGTGGTCGGCCAGGTGTGCGAGGACATGGGCGACGTCGCGCACGTCGAGATCGACCTCGACGCGAATCCGGCCACGGCCCGGCGGTTTTCGGTGCTGTCGCTGCCCACCACGTTGATCTTCGACGTCGACGGGCGCCAGCGGTACCGGGCCTCCGGCGTGCCCAAGGCCGCCGACCTGCGCTCGGCGCTGCTACCGCTGTTGGCTTGAGCGCGGCGTCATTGGGTAAGCTAGCCGTCGTGTCAGCCCCCCTCGAGCCCCTGCTCACCAAGCGTCGCGCAGTCGATCTGTGCCGGCTCGCGGGCTGTCGCTGTTGCTGTAGCTGCTGAGTAGCGGCGCCCCTGCGCGCACTCGGAGCAGCTTGGGACCCCACCGGATTCCCATAGGCGTGCGTCCCCCGGTCTTCCGCGCAACAAGATTTCTAGGAGTACAACCGTGCCGAGCAGCAACACCGCCGTGGCGCCGGACCGCGTCGACGTCCGCGGACCCAGGTTCGCCGCCTGGGTCACGACCGCGGTCCTGGTACTCGCGCTCATCGCCTCAGCCGCCAGCCCCCTGGCGGCTGCGGCCATTCTCGGGGTACAGGCCGCGATCTTCGCCGTCGGCGCCGTCGGCGGGCCGCGCCGGCACCCCTATGGGCGGGTGTACGCCGCCGTCGTGGCGCCCCGGCTGGGACCCGTCACCGAGCGTGAACCCGTCGCCCCGCTGAAGTTCGCCCAGCTCGTCGGCCTGATCTTCGCCGTCGTCGGCGTGGCGGGATTCGCGACCGGCGCCCTGCTCGTCGGCGTCATCGCTACGGCGGCCGCGCTGGTCGCGGCGTTTTTGAACGCGGCCTTCGGCATCTGCCTGGGCTGCCAGTTGTATCCGCTGGTCGCACGCTTTCGTCCGACTACCTGTTAACCCCGATTCGTCAGCAGCAATCGAAAGGAACACCCACCATGGCACGCTCCGACGTCCTGGTCTCCGCGGACTGGGCCCAGAGCAATCTCGACGCCGCGAACGTCGTCTTCGTAGAGGTCGACGAGGACACCAGCGCGTACGACACCGGCCACATCGCCGGCGCGGTCAGGCTGGACTGGCGCACCGATTTGCAGGATCCGGTCAAACGCGACTTCGTCGACGCGCAGCAATTCTCCAAGCTGCTGTCCGACCGCGGCATCTCCAACGACGACACGGTGATCCTCTACGGCGGCAACAACAACTGGTTCGCCGCCTACGCCTACTGGTATTTCAAGCTGTACGGCCACGACAAGGTCAAGCTGCTCGACGGCGGCCGCAAGAAGTGGGAGCTCGACGGGCGCCCGCTGTCCACCGACCCCGTCGGCCGGCCGGCCACCACCTACACCGCGGCCCCGCCGGACAACAGCATCCGGGCCTTCCGGGATGAGGTCATCGGGGCCATCAACGTCAAGAACCTCGTCGACGTGCGCTCCCCCGACGAGTTCTCGGGCAAGATCCTCGCGCCGGCGCACCTGCCGCAGGAACAGAGCCAGCGCCCCGGCCACGTCCCCGGCGCGATCAACGTGCCGTGGAGCAAAGCGGCCAACGAGGACGGCACCTTCAAGTCGGACGCGGAGCTGGCCAAGCTCTACGCCGACGCCGGGCTCGACGGCACGAAGGAAACCATCGCGTACTGCCGGATCGGGGAGCGCTCGTCGCACACCTGGTTCGTGCTGCAGGAATTACTCGGGCATAAGAACGTCAAGAACTACGACGGCAGTTGGACGGAATATGGCTCCCTGGTGGGGGCCCCGATCGAGTTGGGAAGCTGATATGTGCTCTGGACCGAAGCAAGGACTGACGTTGCCCGCCAGCGTCGACCTGGAGAAGGAGACGGTCATCACCGGGCGCGTCGTCGACCGCGACGGCCAGGCCGTGGGCGGCGCGTTCGTCCGCCTGCTGGACTCGTCCGACGAGTTCACCGCCGAGGTGGTCGCGTCGGCCACCGGTGACTTCCGGTTCTTCGCCGCGCCCGGGTCCTGGACGCTGCGCGCGCTGTCCCCGGTCGGCAACGGCGACGCCGTCGTGACCCCGTCCGGCGCCGGCATCCACGAGGTGGACGTCAAGATCGCCTGACGGGCGGGGGCGAATAGACTCGTCCCCGTGGTGCTGTTCTTCGAGATCATGCTGGTCGTGGCCGTCGTGGTCATCGCCTGGTTCGCGCTGTACACGCTCTACCGGCTCATCACCGACGAATCGTGACCTCCCGCGAGGGCCCCGACGGACCGGCCGGTCCCGCGGGTTCGGGCGACCGCGCCGTGGCTGCCGCCGCCGAGCGCGCCAAAGTGACCGCCTCCCGCAACATTCCCGCCTTCGACGACCTGCCGGTCCCCGCCGACACCGCGAACCTGCGCGAAGGCGCCAACCTCAACGACGCGCTGCTGGCGCTGCTGCCGCTGGTGGGCGTGTGGCGCGGCGAGGGTGAGGGCCGCGGGCCCGACGGGGACTACCGGTTCGGGCAGCAGATCGTGGTCTCCCACGACGGCGGCGACTACCTGAATTGGGAAGCGCGGTCCTGGCGGCTCGACGACAACGGCGAGTACCAGGAGCCGGGCCTACGTGAGGCGGGCTTCTGGCGCTTCGTCACCGATCCGGACGATCCGAGCGAGTCGCAGGCAATCGAGTTGCTGTTGGCCCATTCGGCCGGCTACGTCGAGCTGTTCTACGGGCGCCCGCGCACCCAGTCGTCGTGGGAATTGGTGACCGACGCGCTGGCCCGCAGCCGGTCGGGCGTGCTGGTCGGCGGCGCCAAGCGGCTCTACGGCATCGTCGAGGGCGGCGACCTGGCCTACGTCGAGGAACGGGTGGACGCCGACGGTGGCCTGGTGCCGCACCTTTCGGCGCGGCTGTCGCGGTTCGTCGGATAGCGGTTGGGTGCCCTGACATGGAGCGGCCCCCGAGCGCATCTCCGGTTGGACTGACCGGAACTCGGGGGCCGGGTGGCTACGGGGAATTCGCCAGCTGCGTTGCTCGCTGACTCTTCCGAGCCGCGCTGCTTAGCGCGTAGCCACCTCACATGTCCATGAAGCTATCAATTTCGCGGACCACCTCCTTCCTTGTGTACGGCCGACGCTACCTGCCATCCCGCAGGGCCACAACTGAATTCAGCGCTCAGCGATCACCGGCGATGGCGGCGTCGACCAGTTCGGCGAATTCGGCGGCGATCCGAGACCGGCCCAGTGCCCGCCCGTCGAGCGTGTGCACCCGGGCGGCCAGGGTCATGCTGGACACCAGCCAAATGCCTTGGGCGGCATGCAGATCCGCGACCCGCAGCGCGCGGTAGTCGCAGTCGTAGCCCTTGGCCCGGGCCACCTCGAACAGGGCCTGCTGCGTGGTGCCGCGCAGGATCGGATACCACGGCGGCGGCGTCAGCAGGCACGGAGTCCCCGCGTCCGAGTCGGTGGCGATCACCACCGTCGAGCGTGGGCCTTCCAGGATGTAGCCGTCGGAGCTGACGAAGACGACGTCGCCCGCGCCCTGCCGGGCGGCGTGGCGCAGGGCGGCCATGTTGACCGCGTACGACAGCGTCTTGGCGCCGGCCAGCAGCCAGGGCATCGTGTCGGCGGCGTTGGCGGGCAGCCCGCGGTCGAGCGTGATCGCGGAGATCCCGTCGCGGCGCACCGCGGTCACCCGGTCCGGGACGGCGGTCACCATCACGTAGGACGTCGGCGCCGAACCGCCCTCGCGGCCGCGGCTGTAGATCAACCGCATGGCGCCCTCGTCGGCGGCACCCGCGGCCCACCGCCGGGTCGCCTCGCCGATGGCGTGCCGCCAGCTCGGCAGGTCGGGCGCCGGCAGGTCCATCGCCTTGGCCGACTGGGTCAGCCGCTGCAGGTGCGACTCGACCAGGCAGGCCCGGCCGGCGCGCACCAGCAAGGTCTCGAAGATGCCGTCGCCGCGGACGGCCGCCAGGTCATCGGCGTGCAGTAGCGGCTCCCCCGGCGGATGTGTCTCGCCGTCCAGCGTGACGATCACGCCCATCGGGTCGGCCATGGACAGCAAGCCTAGTGGCGAGTGTGCGGCCGGCCGCACCGTCGTGGTCGAGTGTGCGCCTGGCCGCACTTTGGGTGAGAGCGCGCCGCCGGTACGTAGAGTTGACCAGGTGAACGCCGTCCCCGCACCCGATACCGGACCCGATGCCGGCGCGGTCTGGCACTACGGCGATCCGCTGGGCGAGCAGCGGGCGGCCGAGACCGACGCCGTGGTGATCGACCGCTCACACCGCGCGGTGCTCACCCTGGCCGGCAAAGACCGGCGGAGCTGGCTGCACAGCATCTCCACCCAGCACGTCAGCGAACTCCACGAGGGTGCCAGCACGCACAACCTCAGCCTCGACGGGCAGGGCCGCGTCGAGGACCACTGGATCCAGACCGAGCTGGGCGGCATCACCTACCTCGACACCGAACCGTGGCGCGGCGAGCCGTTGCTGGAGTACCTGCGCAAGATGGTCTTCTGGTCGGAGGTCACCCCGGCCGGCTCGGAGCTGGCGGTGCTGTCGCTGCTGGGCCCGCGGCTGGCCGACCGGGCGGTGCTCGACGCGCTCGGCCTGGACGCCCTGCCCGAGGCGACCGCGGTCCCCGTCGGCCCGGACGGCTTTCTAAGGCGGATGCCGGGGGCGCCCGCCGGGCAGATCGAACTCGACCTGCTGGTCCCGCGGGACGAATCGGCCGGGTGGCGCGACCGCCTGGCGCGGGCCGGCGTGCGGGCCGCGGGGGTGTGGGCCTTCGAGGCCCACCGGGTGGCGGCGCTGCGCCCGCGGCTCGGCGTCGACACCGACGAGCGCACGATTCCCCACGAGGTGGGCTGGATCGGCGGGGCCGTGCACCTGGACAAGGGCTGCTATCGCGGGCAGGAAACCGTCGCGCGGGTGCACAACCTGGGCAAACCGCCGCGGATGCTGGTATTGCTGCACCTGGACGGCTCGGTGGAGCGGCCCTCGACGGGTGACGCGGTGGTCGCGGGCGGTCGAGCCGTCGGGCGCCTCGGAACCGTGGTCGACCACGTGGACCTCGGGCCGGTGGCGCTGGCGTTGGTCAAGCGCGGGCTGCCCGCGGACACGCCCGTGGCGACCGGCCCCGAGGCGGCCGTCGCGGCGGCGATCGACGCCGATTCCCTGCCCGTCGCCGACCACGTCGGGGCGGGGCGGTTGGCCGTTGAACGGTTGCGGGGCGGTGCGGGATAATGGTCGGCGACGTCCGCCACAGCGGATAGGGGCCGCCGACGCCCGGCCATGAGGCACGGTAAACTGTCGGCAGGACAAAAACGACACCAAGAGATCGGAGCCGCCTACTCGTTAGGCCGCTCCGTTATTGCGCGAGGGGGTTCCCCCATGGGCCGCGGCCGGGCTAAGGCAAAGCAGACCAAGGTTGCACGAGAACTCAAATACAGTTCCCCGCAGACCGACTTCCAGCGGCTACAGCGCGAGCTGTCGGGAACGAGCGCAGACGAATCCGACGGGCTGGACGACTCCGAGGATTCTGGCCCGGACAATTCCTGGGACGATCACGACGGCTGGCGTCGCTAGAACCCAAACCCCGTGCCGATGCTCTGAGCATCGGCACAGTCTTTAGGACCGGCCCTCAGAACCTCGGGTGCTGCCCGACCAGCTTGGCCCGGGGCCCATCTTTGCCGCCCTTGCCGACGGTGCCCAACACCCAGCAGTCCAGGTGCCGCGCGGTCAGGATCGCCAGCGCGCGATCGGTGTCCTCGGGGGCGACGACGGCGATCATGCCGACGCCCATGTTGAACGTCTTTTCCATCTCCTCGCGCGTCACCCGGCCGCGCTGGGCGATCATGGCGAACACCGGCGCGGGCGTCCACGTTCCGCGGTCCACCTCGGCGACCAGCCCGGGCGGGATGACGCGTTGCAGGTTGCCGGCCAGCCCGCCGCCGGTGACGTGGCAGAAGGTGCGGACGTGGGTCTCCGCCGTCAGCGCCAGGCAGTCCTTGGCGTAAATGCGGGTCGGTTCCAGCAACTCTTCCCCGAGGGTGCGGCCGAACTCCTCGACATAACCGGCCAGGTTCATCCGGTCGATCTCCAGCAGGACCGTGCGGGCCAGCGAGTATCCGTTGGAGTGCAGGCCCGAGGAGCCCATCGCGATGATGACGTCGCCGGGCTTGACGCGGTCGGCGCCCAGGACGTCGTCGGCCTCGACGACGCCCACACCGGTCGCCGAGATGTCGTAGTGGTCCGGTTCCATCAGGCCGGGATGTTCCGCGGTTTCGCCGCCGAGCAGCGCGCAGCCCGCGCGCACGCAGCCCTCGGCGATGCCGCTGACGATCGCGCTCAGGCGCTCCGGGACGGTCCGGCCGACCGCGATGTAGTCCTGCAGGAACAACGGCTCGGCGCCGCACACCACGAGGTCGTCGACCACCATCGCGACCAGGTCGAGGCCGACCGTGTCGTGCTTGTCCATCGCCTGGGCGACCGCCAGCTTGGTGCCGACGCCGTCCGTCGACGCCGCCAGCACCGGCTCGCGGTAGTCGCCGCGCAGGGCGAACAGCCCGGCGAACCCGCCCAGGCCGCCGCGCACCTCCGGCCTGGTCGCCTTGGTCGCCAACGGCTTGAACAAAGCGACGGCGCGATCACCGGCTTCGATGTCCACCCCGGCCGACGCGTAGGTGATGCCCTGGCTGCCCGGGTTTCGTCCGGGGCTTTTTCCGGGATCCGTCATCGCGATAAAGGCTACCGGGCGCCGCTTCGCGCCGGTATCAAACGTCTTTGAAGCACCAGGCGAATTCGGTCAGCGCACGATCGGCACTTCATCGGGCGCAAGATCGTCGAGCCCGGCCCCGCGCGCCGCGTTGGCCAGCATGTGCTCGATGACGTTCTTGCCCAGCGCCGTCTCCCCGGGCAGCTCGATCGGGTACTTGCCGTCGAAGCAGGCGGTGCACAGCCGCGAGGCGGGTTGCTCGGAGGCCGCGACCAGCCCACGCAGCGAGATGTAGCCCAGCGTGTCGGCCCCGATGGCGTGCCGCACCGCCTCGAGCATCTCCTCTTTGTCCTGGACGGCGTTGGCGATCAGCTCGGCCGGCGACGGGAAGTCGATGCCGTAGAAGCACGGCCACTTCACCGGCGGCGAGGCGATGCGCACGTGCACCTCGAGGGCGCCGGCCTCGCGCAGCATCCGCAGCAGCGCGCGCTGGGTGTTACCCCGCACGATCGAGTCGTCGACCACGATGAGCCGCTTGCCGCGGATCACCTCTTTCAGCGGGTTGAGCTTCAGCCGGATGCCCAGCTGGCGGATGGTCTGCGACGGCTGGATGAACGTGCGCCCGACGTAGGCGTTCTTCATCAGGCCCTGCCCGTAGGGGATGCCGGACTCCTGCGCGTACCCGACGGCCGCCGGGGTGCCCGACTCCGGCACGCCGATCACCAGGTCGGCCTCGACAGGGCATTCGCGGGCCAACCGGCGACCGATCTCGACCCGGGTGGCGTGCACGCTCCGGCCGGCGATCGTGCTGTCCGGCCGGGCCAGGTAGACGTACTCGAAGACGCAGCCCTTGGGCTCGGGGTTGGCGAACCGCGTCGACCGCACGCCGTCGGCGTCGATGGCCAGCAATTCGCCGGGCTCGATGTCGCGGACGAACGAGGCGCCGACGATGTCGAGCGCGGCGGTCTCGGACGCCACCACCCAGCCGCGGTCCAGCCGCCCGAGCGAAAGCGGCCGCACCCCATAGGGATCGCGGCAGGCATACAGCGTGTTCTCGTCCATGAAGGTCAGGCAGAACGCGCCGCGCACGGTCGGCAGCAGCTCCAGCGCCGCCTGCTCGAGGGTGGAATCGGCCGCGCCGTGTGCCAGCAGCGCGCCCAGGATGTCGGAGTCCGTCGTGGCCGGGGCCGGGATGCGGGTGCCGATCAGCCCCTCGTCGCGGGCGCGAGCGGCGAGTTCGGCGGTGTTGACCAGATTCCCGTTGTGCCCCAACGCGACTCCGGTGCCGGCCGCGGTGTTGCGGAACACCGGCTGGGCGTTTTCCCACGTGGTGTCGCCCGTGGTGGAGTAGCGGCAGTGCCCGATGGCGACGTGGCCCTGCATCGCGGCCAGCGTCTGCTCGTCGAACACCTGGCTGACCAGACCGAGGTCCTTGAAGACGAGCACCTGCGACCCGTCGGCGACGGCGATGCCCGCGGCTTCCTGCCCGCGATGCTGCAGCGCGTACAGGCCGTAATAAGTGAGCTTGGCGACTTCCTCGCCCGGGGCCCAGACCCCGAATACGCCACACTCTTCGCGGGGGGAGTTCAGGTCCTGATCGAGTTCCCGGACGGTCACGGTTCGGCGGCTCCCTGGCGAACGGCTGGTGACCTAACGGAGTCTACGGGCACGACGGGCGGCGCGCCCAATCCGTCGCGCGTGTTGGACGCCGAATTCACCTGCCGAAAAGCCTAAACGTGCAGTTCAGGGTTATCTCGGCCGACGTCGACGAGGGGCAGCCAGTGGCCGATTTCACCCGCCCGGGACCCCGACAGCGTCAGCGCCCCGGTGGTGTGCGCCTGGTCGAGCGGCACCAGCCCGGTGGCCAGCAGCAGCCAGGTGCGCGGATCGGCCTCGACCACGTTGGGCGGTGTGCCGCGGGTGTGCCGGGGACCCGCGATGCACTGGACCGCGGCGAACGGCGGGACGCGGACCTCGACGCTGGCGCCGGGCGCCACCGCGGCCAGGGTGCGCGCGGTGAGCCGCACCGCGGCGGCCAGGGCGTTCCGGTCGGGCGGCGGACGCGATTCGTCGCGCAGCCAGTCGACGACGGCCAGCACCGCCTGCCGGGTTTTGACCGGGTCGGCGCTGTGGCGGGCGGGCATGCCTCAGCGTCGCACGGCCAGCGCGGCGATCGCACCGGTCTCGTTGACGGCCAGATGCGCCAGTATCGGCGCGGCCAGGCTCCCGGAACGGTCGGCCAGCCAGCCGAACACCCAGCCCGCCACACCGGTGACCAGCACGGTGCCCGCCACCGGCTCACCGGTCGCACGCGCGTCCGCGATGTGCGACAGCCCAAAGGCGATGGCCTGCAGCGCCCTTCCGGCGGGCCTTCCGCACGCGCGGCCGCCGACGGTGGCCAGCGCGCCGCGGAACGCCGCCTCCTCGGCCCAGACGGTGCCGACGGGGATGCGCAACAGCAGCCATGCGGGGGCCGACGCCGGCGGCTGGCGTGCGGCCATTGCCGCGCGCACCACGGGCACCGCTGTGGTCGCCGCGATTGCGCTCGCCGCTGCCACACCGGCCGCCGACCCCAGCCTTATCCCGGCCTTCAGGCGCGGCGGGCGAAGACCCAGGGGCGCGCGGGTGACGAACACCAGCAGCGCGCCCGCGGCAGCCTGCGCCGCCACCCGCAACACGCCGGGCAGCCGCGGGCTGACGACGCTCCAGCCGACCAGCGCGGCGGCTAACGCGAGCGGCTTGGCCGCTGACTCTGCGTTCATGGCGAACAAGTGCGAGTAGCCCGCGCCATCAGCGCAGAGTCATTGAGCAAAGAGGCGCGGCAGCACCGCCTCGGACGTCTCGCGCAGTTCGGCCAGCGACACCGTGAACAGGCCCTGAACCTCGACCGCGTCGGAGGCCTGGTCGACGACGCCGACGCGGACCGCGGGCAGCCCGCGCGCCTCGCACATCGCGCGGAACCGGCTCTCCTCGGTGCGCGGCACCGCCACCAGCACCCGCCCCGCCGACTCCGAGAACAGCATCACGAACGGATCGGCGTCCTCGGGAAGCACGATGCGGCAACCGGTTTCACCGGCCAGCGCCGCTTCCACGACGGCCTGGGCGAGACCGCCCTCGGACAGGTCGTGGGCGGCGGACACCAGCCCGTCGCGCGACGCCGAGGTCAGCACCTCGGCCAGGAGCTTTTCGCGGGCGAGGTCGACCCTGGGCGGCAGCCCGCCCAGGTGGTCGGCGGTCACCTGCGCCCAGACGGAGCCGTCGAACTCGTCGCGGGTATCGCCCAGCAGGACAAGGGTTTCCCCGGGTTCGGTGCCCAGCCCGGTGGGAATGCGGCGGCCGACATCCTCGATGACGCCGAGCACCCCGACCACCGGCGTGGGCTGGATCGCCGTCGACCCCGTCTGGTTGTAGAAACTCACGTTGCCGCCGGTCACCGGAATGCCAAGGGCGGCACAGCCGTCGGCGAGGCCGCGCACCGCCTGGGAGAACTGCCACATCACCCCGGGATCTTCGGGGGAACCGAAGTTGAGGCAGTTGGTCACCGCGACCGGGGTGGCGCCGGTGACGGCGACGTTGCGGTAGGCCTCGGCCAGCGCGAGCTGGGCACCGGCGTAGGGGTCCAGCAGGGTGTAGCGCCCGGAGGCGTCGGTCGACACCGCGATGCCGCGGCCGGTGGACTCGTCGACGCGCAGCACGCCGCCGTCGGCGTGCTCGGCCAGCACGGTGTTGCCGCGCACGTAGCGGTCGTACTGCTCGGTGATGAACGCGCGGCTGCACAGGTGCGGACTGCCCAGCAGCGCAAGCAAAGTCGCGCGCAGCTCGTCGCCGGTGGCCGGCCGCGGCAGGCGCGTCGACCGGTCGGCGTTCAGGGCGTCCTGCGCGTCGGGACGCGCGACCGGACGCTGGTACACCGGCCCCTCATGGGCCACGGTGCGCGGCGGCACGTCGACGACCGTCTCGCCGCGCCAGGCGATCCGCAGCCGGTCGCCGTCGGTGACCTCGCCGATCACGGTGGCCAGCACCTCCCACTTGCGGCACACCGCCATGAAGGCGTCGACGTTCTCCGGCGCGACCACCGCGCACATGCGCTCCTGCGACTCGCTGCACAGCACCTCGGCGGGCGTCATCTCGGTGGTCCGCAGTGGAACGGTGTCGAGCTGGATCGCCATCCCACCGTCGCCCGCCGAGGCCAATTCGGAAGTGGCGCAGGCCAATCCGGCCCCGCCCAGGTCCTGGATGCCGATCACCAGCCCGCCCGCGTAGAGCTCCAGGCAGCATTCGATGAGCACCTTCTCCATGAAGGGGTCGCCCACCTGCACCGAGGGCAGCTTCTTGCGCGAATTCTCCGCGTCGAACGTGTCCGACGCCAGCACCGACACCCCGCCGATGCCGTCCAGACCGGTGCGCGCGCCGAACAGGATGATCTTGTTGCCCACCCCTGAGGCGAACGCCAGATGCAGGTCCTCCTGGCGCAATACGCCCACGCACATCGCGTTGACCAACGGGTTGCCGGCGTAGCACGCGTCGAAGACCGTCTCACCGCCGATGTTGGGCAGGCCCAGCGAGTTCCCGTAGCCGCCGATGCCGCGCACCACGCCGTCGACCACGCGGCGGGTGTCCGGCGCGTCGGCGGCACCGAACCGCAGCTGGTCCATCACGGCGACCGGGCGCGCGCCCATCGCCATGATGTCGCGGACGATGCCGCCCACCCCGGTGGCCGCGCCCTGGTAGGGCTCGACGTAGGACGGGTGGTTGTGCGACTCCACCTTGAACGTGACCGCCCAGCCGTCGCCGATGTCGACGACGCCGGCGTTCTCGCCGATGCCGGCCAGCATCCCGGCGCGCATCTCGTCGGTGGTGGTCTCACCGAAGTAGCGCAGGTGCACCTTCGAGGATTTGTAGGAACAGTGCTCGCTCCACATCACCGAGTACATGGCCAGCTCGGTGTCGGTCGGCCTGCGGCCCAGGATCTCGCGGATGCGCTGGTACTCGTCGTCTTTGAGGCCCAGCTCGTGAAACGGTTGCGGCTGGTCGGGCGTGGTCGTGGCGTGCTCGACGGTGTCAGTCACGCACACAGTCTAGGGACTCCCGCGAGTGTGAATCTGGCGACGCGACACGCCGCGGGTCCGTCGCCAGATTCACACTCGCCGGGGGCACCGGCTCGTAAGTCAGCGGGGCGACAGGAACGCCTGCAGCGCAGCGGAATAGGCGGCCACGTCGTGCGCGCCCATCAACTCCCGCGCGGAGTGCATGGCGAGCTGGGGGGCGCCGACGTCGACGGTCGGGATGCCGGTGCGCGCCGCGGCCAGCGGCCCGATCGTCGAACCGCACGGCAGGTCGGCGCGGTGCTCGTAGCGCTGCAGCCCGACCCCGGCCTGCCGGCAGGCCAGCTCGAAGGCCGCCGCGGTGCGTCCGTCGGTGGCGTACCGCAGGTTCGGGTGCACCTTGAGCACCGGCCCGCCGTTGGCCTCGATCAGGTGGCCGGGCTCGTGTCGCTCCGGATAGTTGGGATGGGTGGCGTGGGCCATGTCGGCCGAGGCCAGCATCGAGGCCGGCAGCCGGCGCAGGAAGTCGTCCCGGCCGCCGCCGGCGGCGAGCACGATCCGCTCCAGGACGGTGCCCAGCAGGTTGGACTGCGCGCCGTGGTCGGACGACGACCCGACCTCCTCGTGATCGAAAAGCACCAGCACGGGCAGGAAACCCCGCGGTTCGGCCCCGATCAGCGCTTCCAGCCCGGCGTAGCAGCTGGCCTGGTTGTCCAGCCGGGGGGCGCTCAACAAATCGCCCTCGGCGCCGATCACCGCCGACGGCGTCAGGTCGTGGGTCATCAGGTCGGCGGCCAGCACGTCGGCCGCCGCCACCCCGGCCCGGCCGGCGACGTAGTCCACGAACGAACCCCGTTGTTCCGCAGCGCCGCACACCGCGTTGACGTGTCGCTGCGGGTCCAGCGTCACCGACTTGCGGTCCTCGGCCAGGTGGATCGCCAGCTGGGGCACCCGCAGGATGGGGTCGTCGATCCGGACCAGCCGGTGGCTGACCCCGGCACCGTCTTGGACCGACAGCCGCCCGCTGATCCCCAGGTCCCGGTCCAGCCAGGAGTTGAGCCACGCTCCGCCGTACGGCTCCAGCGCCACCACGCGCCACCCGGCGACCAACCGGTCCGGATGCTGCTTGACCCGCAGGTTGGGGCTGTCGGTGTGCGCGCCGACGATCCGGAACGGCCCGTCGCCACCGGCGGAATTCCAGGCGACCAGGGAGCCCGCCCGCACGCTGAAGTAGCGCCCCGGCCGCTCGGGCCAGCGGTCGGTTTCCGTGAGTTCGGCGTATCCGGCCGCGGCCAACCGGGCGGCCACCGTGGCGCAGACGTGAAACGGCGACGGGGACGCGTCGATGAAATCGCAGAGACCCGTGGCGCTGGCCGGCATGTGAACATCATGGCTGTCGGGGACGCCGGACTCCACGATAGGGTCGGCAGAGTGCCGACGGTGCAGCCGCAACCCATCCTCGAGCCGCTGACCCCGGCCGCGATCTTCCTCGTATTGACCATCGACGACGGTGGAGAGGCGACGGTGCACGACGCCCTGCCCGACATCTCCGGGCTGGTGCGCGCGATCGGTTTCCGCGAGCCCCCGAAGCGGCTGTCCGCGATCGCCTCCATCGGCTCCGAGGCCTGGGATCGCCTGTTTTCCGGCCCGCGGCCCGCCGAACTGCATCCGTTCGTCCCGCTGCACGGCCCGCGGCACACCGCCCCCGCCACACCGGGGGACCTGTTGTTCCACATCCGGGCCGAGAGCCTGGACGTCTGTTTCGAATTGGCCGACCGCATCCTGCGCGCGATGGCCGGTGCGGTCACCGTGGTCGACGAGGTGCACGGCTTCCGCTACTTCGACAACCGCGACCTGCTCGGCTTCGTCGACGGCACCGAAAACCCCGACGGCCCACTGGCGGTCAGCGCCACCGCCATCGGCGACGAGGATCCTGACTTCGCCGGCTCGTGCTATGTGCACGTGCAGAAGTACGTGCACGACATGTCGTCGTGGAATTCGCTGTCGGCCACCGAGCAGGAACTGGTGATCGGGCGCACCAAGCTGGACGACATCGAACTCGACGACGACGCCAAGCCCGCCAACTCCCACATCGCCCTCAACGTCATCGAAGACGACGACGGCACCGAGTTGAAGATCGTGCGGCACAACATGCCGTTCGGCGAGCTGGGCAAGGGCGAATACGGCACCTACTTCATCGGCTATTCGCGGACGCCGCGGGTCACCGAGCAGATGCTGCAGAACATGTTTCTCGGCGACCCGCCGGGCAACACCGACCGCATCCTGGACTTCTCCACCGCGGTCACCGGTGGGCTCTTCTTCTCGCCCACCGTCGACTTCCTCGACGACCCACCGCCCCTGCCCGCGTCATCGGTCACGGCGCGGCCCGTCACACCAGCACCCGACGATGGCTCACTGGCGATCGGCAGCCTGAAAGGAACCCCTCGATGAACAACCTCTACCGCGATCTGGCACCGATCACCGAAGCCGCTTGGGCGGAAATCGAATTGGAGGCCACCCGGACCTTCAAGCGCCATATCGCCGGGCGGCGCGTGGTCGACGTCAGCGAGCCGGGCGGGCCGGTCGCGGCCTCGGTCAGCACCGGCCGGCTCGTCGATGTCGAGGCGCCCACCGAGGGTGTCCAGGCCCACCTGCGGGCCAGCAAACCGCTTGTCCGGCTGCGGGTTCCGTTCACGTTGTCCCGCTCGGAGATCGATGACGTCGAGCGCGGTTCGAACGACTCGGACTGGGATCCGGTCAAGGTCGCGGCCAAGAAGCTGGCGTTCGTCGAGGACCGCACGATCTTCGAGGGCTACGCCGCCGCGTCGATCGAGGGCATCCGCAGCTGCAGCTCCAACCCGGCGCTGACGCTGCCCGAGGACCCGCGCGACATGCCCGACGCCATCTCGCACGCGCTGACCGGGCTGCGGCTGGCCGGTGTCGACGGCCCGTATTCGGTGCTGCTGTCCGCCGAGACCTACACCAAGGTCAGCGAGACCACCGCCCACGGCTATCCCATCCGCGAGCACCTGAACCGGTTGGTCGACGGCGACATCATCTGGGCGCCCGCCATCGACGGCGCCTTCGTGCTGACCACCCGCGGCGGCGACTTCGACCTGCAGCTGGGCACCGACGTCGCGATCGGCTACCTCAGCCACGACGCCGAGACCGTGCAGCTGTATCTGCAGGAGACGCTGACGTTCCTGTGCTACACCGCCGAGGCGTCGGTCTGCCTGGCCCCGTAAGACACTCAAAGATCTAGGACAAGATCGCCGTCCGGCGCGGCCGAGCAGATCAGCACTTCGCCCGCACCGGGCTTTTCCAGCGGCGGTTGCACGTACGTCGCCGCCCCGGCGACGACTCCGGTGACGCACAGGTGACAGACCCCGCTGCGGCACGAGAAACGGGTTGGCACGTCGCAGGCTTCGGCGAGATCGAGGATGCTGCGGTAGGCAGGCGACCAGTTGACGGTCAGCCCGCTGCGCGCGAACGTGATCGACGGTCCGGTGCCGGGTACCGTCCCGGGCGGGTGGGGCGACGTGCGCGGCCCCGTCTCGACGACGCCCGGGTTGATCGCCGGCAACGCGCCGAACAGTTCGCTGTGGATGCGGGCGGGGTCGAGGCCGCCGGCAACGAGGTAGTCGCGGACCTCGGACATGAATTGCGTTGGGCCGCAAAGGTACACAGTGGCATCGGTCGGCAGGCCCAGCGCCGCGATCGACGCCTGGGCGAGGCGACCCTGGGTTTGGGTGTAGAAGACCCGCCGGCGCGCATGGGGCAATGACGCGATGAGGGCGTCGACTTCGCTTGCGAAGGCCTCGGTTTCGCGGTTGCGCGTGGTGTGCAACCACCAGATGTCGCGAACACTACCGGCATTCGCCAGCGCGTGCAGCATCGCCAGCACGGGGGTGGCCCCGATCCCCGCCGACAACAGCACCACCGGATTGCGGTCGTCGGCGAGACAGAACTCACCGCGCGGCGCGGCGGCCTCGAGCACCGACCCCGCCCGCACATGGGCGTGCAGCCAATTGCTCACCACGCCGCGGTCCTCGCGTTTGACGCTGATCCGGTAGACGCCCGCACCGGGATCGCCCGACAGCGAGTAGCTGCGCAGCGGTGCCGGTTCGCCCGCGCCGGGAAGCCGCAGCGGAAGGTACTGACCCGGAAGCGGCGGGGGCAACGCGGCGTGGTCCGTGGACTCGAGGGTGATCGAGAGCACCTGGGGGCTTTCCCGGCAGGTTCGGGTGACACGCAGCGGGCGAAATCCGTTCCACGCGACTGTGGTTGGGGGCGTCTCGTCGCGCTCGGCCAGCATGTCGCGGAAGGACTGCTGCCAGCCGGGGCTGAGTGCCGGCACGTCGACGGCCCGGCGTAGCCGCTCGGCGTTGCGGCCGGGCAGATACAACAGCGCGTCGACATCGGCGACGCTGAGTTCGTGGCGGCCCCGGCGGGTGCGCACGATGTCGTCACCGGCGCGGACACGGCCCTCGGTGATCACGCGGAAGTAGAACCCCGGGCGGTGGTGGGCGACAAGCAGATTGGGCATTTCGGGCTCGTCGAGGCGCAGGCCGACCCGAAAGCAGGTGACACGCGGCTGGGTGACCTCGAATTCGGCGTCCCCGATGCGGTAGCGATCGCCGATGCAGACGTCGTCGTCGGCCAGCCCGGTGACGGTGAAGTTCTCGCCGAAGTGGCCGGGTTTCAGGTCGTCGCGCCCCAGGTAGGTTTTCCAGTAGTCGTACGACTCGCTCTGGTACACCATGACCGCGCGCTGTTCGCCGCCGTGGCCGGCCAAGTCGCCCTGCCCGTCGCCGTCGAGGTTGGTGCGGCGCGCCATGACGGGCCCTGTGACCGGCGTCTTCCAGATTCCGGTGCGTACGGTTTTGCCCCGCCATTGAACGTCCTTGGGCAGGCCGACGTTGACCGAAACCAGCCTGCCCACCCGCGTCACCTCGCTCGGCAGCCCAAATTGGGATGACCGGCCCAGAATATGCCGGCCGCAGCGACTGGGCAACCCGTGGGCTGTTGCGCGCCCCTAGTTTTGGTGCATACTGGGTCACATAACCCAGAAATGCGGTAGGCGCTTTCATCGAGTGCCCAGGAGGTGCGTCATGCCGGCCGTCCATCATCGATACGCCACCGTCGACGGCCGTCGGCTGTTCTTCCGCGAGGCCGGCGATCCCGAGGCCCCGGCGCTCGTGCTGCTGCACGGGTTCCCGACCAGTTCCCACATGTTTCGCAACCTGATACCGGCGCTGGCCGACCGCTACCACGTGATCGCGCCCGACCACTTGGGCTTCGGGCTGTCTGACGCCCCGCCCGTCGAGGAGTTCGACTACACCTTCGATGCGCTCACCGACCTGACCGCCGGTCTGCTGCGCACGCTCGGCCTCGACCGGTACGCCATCTACGTGCAGGACTACGGCGCCCCGATCGGATGGCGGCTGGCCCTGCGCGACCCGTCGGCGATCACCGCGATCGTCACCCAGAACGGCAACGGCTACGACGCGGGATTCGTCGAGAGCTTCTGGAAGGTGGTGTGGGCCTACCAGCGCGAGCAGACGCCGGACACCGAGGCCGCGGTGCGCCAGTTCCTCACGCTGGACGCCACGCGGTGGCAGTACGTCACCGGCGTCGCGGACGAGACGCTGGTCGACCCGGAATCCTGGCAGCACGACTATGCGCTGATATCCCGCCCCGGCAACGACAAGGTGCAGCTGAAACTGCTGCGCGACTACGCCACCAATGCGCCGCTGTATCCCCGCCTGCACGAATACTTCCGCGAAACTCGCGTGCCACTGCTGGCGGTGTGGGGCCGCGGCGACGAGATCTTCGGCCCAGCCGGCGCCGAGGCGTTCGCCGAGGATTTACCCGACGCCGAGATCCAACTGCTCGACGGCGGCCACTTCCTGCTCGAGTCGGCAGTGGACGAGGTGACCGAGCTGGTCCGCGGTTTCCTCGACAAGGTGAACGTGCCCGCCTGACCGGTCCCGCGCGCCACGGGCATCAATGGGTTGAATATCCCAGAGTTCGGACGCCCACGGGCTAGCCTGACGCAATGGCCCATCCCGATGTTCACGACGAACAACGGTTGACCGCCAAAGGGCGCGCCACCCGCGACCGGATCGTGGGAGCGGCCGCCCAGCTGATCGTCACCGAGGGGCTGTCCGCGTCGAACCTGGATAACGTGCGCAGGGCCGCATCGGTCAGCGGCTCTCAGCTTGCGCACTACTTCGCCGACAAGAGCGCACTGATTCGCGCGGTCATCCGGCGCCAGATCGGCGTGGTTCTCGACTTTCACCGCCAGCCAAAGCTGCACGGCCTGCAGTCATTCGACGACTTCGAGCGGTGGATCGACCTGAACATGCGCTACCTGCGGCGCATCGGATACTTCGGCACGCCCACCTATCACGCCCTCGCCGCGCAGCTGGCGAAGTCCGACGAGGCGACCCGCGAGACGCTGGGCGTGGGCTATCGGCAATGGATTGCCCTGCTGGAGCAGGCGATTGAGCGCATGAAGGACGACGGCGTCGTGGTCGCCGACGCCGATCCGCGACGGTTGGCGACGGTCATCGTCAGCGCCCACCAGGGGGGTGGCACCCTGGCCTTCACCTACCGGGCGGAATGGCCGCACGCCGACGCCGTGCGTTTCGCGGTCAACTATCTGCGCATGTTCGCCGCCGATCCCGCCGAGCGGACCCCGCGGCCGGCCCGGCGCGTCCGCGGCCGGGGCGGGACCACGCAGCGCGCATCGTGACCGACGACAGCGCAACGCGTTTCACCCGCAAGGGACTGGCGACCCGGGCGCGGATCGTCGAGGTCGCCGCGCGTCTCATGTTCGAGCGGGGCGTCGCCAACACCAGCATCGACCAAGTGCGGCGCGCGGCCGGCGTCGGCGGCTCCCAGATGTCGCACTACTTCCGCGACAAACGCGATCTGACCCGCCACGTCGTGGCCGCGCGCCGCGACGACGTACAGGCCTTCCACACGCGATCGCCGCTGGGCGGCCTCGACAGCCTCGACGCCCTGCAGGCGTGGGCCGACGCCTGCCTGGCGGACACGGATGCCGTGTACCGCGTCGGCGGCTGCGTCTACGGCTCGTTGGCGGGCGAGCTGATCGACGCCGACGACGAAATCCACGACGACCTCTCCGCCGGCTACGACCGGTGGATCGGGTTGTTCCAGGCCGGCCTGGCCGCGATGCGGCGCGGCGGCGAGCTGCGACCCGACGCCGACCCGCGCCACCTGGCCGCGTCGCTGGTCGCCGCCCACCAGGGCGGCGCGCTGATCACGTTCGCCACCGCGGATCCCGAACCGCTGCGGGCCGCCGTCACTGCCGCCGTCGACTACGTGCGCTCGTTCGCGGCGACTCCCCGGCCCCGCACCGGCCGGTCCGATCGTCGCCGAGGCAAGTCCTGACCCACGGCGCGTCTGGACAGACTGGGTCGAATGGCCCATAATAGTGGGTTGATTGGCCCATTCATTTTGGATGCGGACGGCGCATAATCGCAGCGACACACACGCGGGGAAGAGGCGGCAAGTGTCCGTGACCGATTCACCCCAACTGCCCAGCGCGCCGGCGGTGGTGCGGGAACAACCCGGTGGCGAGACCATGCGCGCGATCATTTTGAACGGATTCGGCGGCCTGGACAGCCTTGTCTACACCGACATCCCCAAGCCGCTGCCCAGGGACGGCGAGGTGGTGATCGCGGTCAAGGGGTTCGGGCTCAATCACGCCGAACTGCACATGCGGCGCGGCGAATGGGCCGAGGCCGCGGAAGTCAGCGGCATCGAATGCGTGGGCATCGTCGACTCGTGCCCGGCAGGCGAATTTCCAGTCGGCGCAAAGGTGGCGGCGCTGATGGGCGGCCTGGGGCGCACCATCAACGGCAGCTACGCCGAATACACGCGCGTGCGCGCGGCGAACGTCGCGCTTATCGAGTCGGACCTGCCCTGGTCGGCCCTGGCGGCCCTGCCCGAAACCTACGCGGTCGCCTGGACATGCCTGTTTCGCAACCTCGACCTGAAAGCCGGGCAGACTTTGGTGCTGCGCGGCGCGACGTCATCGCTCGGGCAGGCCGCCCTCAAGATGGCCGTCGCCGCCGGAGCCCGTGTCGTCGCCACCGCGCGCAGCCGCGGCCGCTTCGCCATGCTCGAGGAGCTGGGCGCGGCTCGCGTGGAGGTGGAGCGGCGCGACCTGGCCGCCCACCTGCCCGAGGCAAAAGTCGACGCCGTCCTGGACCTGGTCGGCAACAGCACCATCCTGGACTCCCTCGACATGCTGCGCCGCGGCGGCACGGCCTGCCTGGCGGGCTGGCTGGGCGGGCTGGACCCCCTCGGCGATTTCAACCCGTTGCTGCGCATGGCCTCCGGGGTGAACTGGAACTTCTTCGGCAGCTTTGTGTTTGGCACCGATGGGTTCCCGCTGTCCGACGTGCCCCTGCAGGACATCGCGCGGCAGGTCGCCGAGGGCACGCTCGAGGCCAAGCCGTCCCGCGTGTTCTCGTTCGACCAGATCCACGAGGCGCACCGGGTGATGGAGGCCGGCGAAGCCGGCGGCAAGATGGTCGTCGTGCTGGAGTAACGCTTGGCCGCGAACAGGTTTCGGACGAGAGGACAAGACGATGGGGCTGGCGTGGCAGCAGGGCCCACTGGCGACCGGATCGGTGGGGCACTTCCTCACCGAGCAGCCGATGCCGCCGCGATTGCTCTACGCCGAACCGCTGCGGCGTCGGATGCGGGTGCACTTCGCGGACCGATGGATCGCCGACAGCGAGGACGTCGTCCTGTTGCACGAACCGGGCCGCTACCCGGTCGCCTACTTCCCCCTCCGCGATGTCGAGGCGGGAATCCTGACCGCCGAGGACCGGGTGACCCAGCACCAGGACCTCGGCGACACCGCGTGGTTCACCGTCAAAGTCGCCGCGCGAGAAGCCAATCACGCCGCATGGCAGCACACCGCGCCGCCGCCCCACGCCGCGATCCTCGACGGGCGGCTGGCGTTCGCCTGGCGCTCCATGGACGCGTTCTACGAGGAAAACGAACGCATCGTCGGGCACGCCGCCGACGCCTACCACCGCATCGACATCCGCTCCACCTCACGGCATCTGGTCGTCAAAGACGGCGAACGGGTCGTCGCCGACACGAAACACCCATTGGCGCTCTACGAATCGGGCTTTGCGCCCCGCTGGTACGTGCCGCGCGAGGACATCGACGAGAGCTGCCTCAAACTCATTGAGCTTCAGACCTTTTGCCCGTACAAGGGGATATGCTCCTACTACGACATCGACGGCCGCAAGCGCGCCGCCTGGTCCTACATCAACGCATGGCCCGAGGTAGCGCGCGTCACCAATCTGGTGTCGTTCGAACCCGACAAGATCGACGTCTACCTCGACGGCGAACAGCTGCACCTCGAACCCGGCCAGACCGTCCTGCCCCACGGCGTCGACCGAGGACTCGACACCGACGAGGTGCTGCGGAAAACCCCCACCGGGAGCGCACGATGAAGGCGCTGCTGGAGGTCGTCATCCTGCCCGTCTCCGATCCCGATCGGTCGCTGCGTTTCTACCGTGACCAGGTCGGTTTCGACCTCGACGTCGACTACGCGCCCACCGCCGACTTTCGGGTCGTCCAGCTCACCCCCCAGGGGTCGGCGAGCTCTATCCAGTTCGGCGTCGGATTGACCGACGCGCCGCCGGGCTCGGTGCGGGGTCTTTATCTGGTGGTCGACGACATCGAAGCCTGCCGCGCGGAGCTGACCGGCCGCGGCGTGGACGTCAGCGCCATCCGGCACAAGGACACCGACGGCGGCTGGCGCGGCGGCTTCCTCCCGGGCCCCGCGCCGGACCGCGCCGATTACGCGAGCTTCGCCGATTTCCGCGATCCCGACGGCAACGCGTGGGTGCTACAGGAACGCAAGGCCGGCGGCGGGGGGTAGGGGTGGCGGCGCGGAAAATCAGTCCGGACCGGGTGGGGGCGTTCTCCGACGGTGTGTTCGCCGTACTCATCACGATCCTGGTCCTGGAGCTCAAGCCGCCGACGGCCCACACCTTCGCCGCCCTGTTCCCGCTGTGGCCAACGGGTCTGAGCTATGTGGTCAGTTACCTGTTCATCGCGATCGTCTGGGTCAACCATCACCACTTGCTCAGCTTCGCCGACGAGACGACGCCGCGGCTGGTGTGGTCGAATTTCGCCCATCTCTTCTCGGTGTCACTGATCCCGATCACGACCGAGTGGATCGCCGACAGCAGGCTGGCCGGCGCGCCCGTGGCCTTGTATGCATCCGTGTTCGTCCTGGTCAATATCACCTATCTCGCGCTGTGTTTCGAGGTCGTCGACCGGCCCGCCAACGAGGATGTGTCGCAGCGCATGCGCAGGTTGATGCGGATGAGGTCGTTCATCACGATCGCCGTGTTCGTGTCGGCGGCGGTCGTCGCCCTGTGGTGGCCCGCGGTGGCGATGGTGCTGATCTGCCTGTGCCTGATCTGGTACCTGCGGCCGGGCATCCCCGCAGCCAAGAATGCGGCGCCCTGATGGTGACGCCGTCGGTCCTCGTCTTCGACGTGAACGATACGCTGCTCGACATCGAGTCGCTGGCACCGCTTTTCGGCGAGCGCTTCGGCGACGAGCGGGTGCTGCGGGAATGGTTCGCGCAACTCGTGATGTACTCGATGACCATCACCCTGGTGGGAAGCTACGTGGACTTTCCCACGCTCGGCCGGGGTGTGCTGCGCATGCTCGGTGACGTCTACCGTGTCGATGTCACCGACGACGACCTGGAGCGCCTGACGACCGGCCTGCTCACGATGCCGGCACACCCGGACGCCGCCGACGGACTCGCCGCCCTGCGCGACAACGGCTTTCGCCTGGTCACCCTGACGAACTCACCACCCAACCCGAGCGGGCCGACCGCGCTGCAGAATTCGGGCCTGGCCGGCTTTTTCGAACAACAGTTGAGCGTCGATGCCCGCCGCGCCTTCAAGCCGGCGCCGTCGGTGTACCGATACGTGTGCGAGACGCTCGAGGTCACGCCCGCCGAGTGCATGATGGTGGCCGCGCACGCCTGGGACACCCTCGGCGCGCAGCACGTCGGGTTCAGCTCGGCCCTCATCACCCGGCCGGGCAACCCGCCGCTGCCGGTCGACGGCCTGCCGCAGCCAGACATCGTGGTGAGCGACCTGCGCGACCTGGCCGAGCGCCTCATCGCCAGCAGGAACGACTGACGGGAGCATCATGGCAACCTCGGACGGATTTCACCCCGACTTCGACGAGACCGCAACGGAAGTCGCGCGCAGCCGGGTGCATCACGTCAAGGCGGCGGACATCAGTTCGGACACCGCGCAGTCGGAGGGGCTGCGGCGCTTCGCCGCGCTCACCGGCACGTCGGTGGGCGCGGAGAAGCTGTGGATGGGCGAGACGCACGCGTTGCCGGCGACCGCGTCGTCGAACCATCACCACGGCGAATCGGAGACCGCGATCTACGTGCGAAGCGGCCACCCGGAGTTCGTCTTCCACGACGGCACCGGCGAGGTGCGCATCTCGACCGAGCCCGGCGATTACGTCTTCATCCCGCCGTACCTGCCGCACCGCGAGGAAAACCCCGACCCGAGACACGCGGCGGAGGTGGTGATCGCGCGCAGCACCCAGGAGGCGATCGTGGTCAACCTGCCGGCGCTGTATCCGCTGCACGACGCCCCGTAGATCGCTCAGCCAATTCTCAACAAGTTCTTTGCTCCCGGCTAGCTCGGCTCCAAGGATCCGCAAAGCCGCCGGGGCCACGATCGACGGCATGACGAGTGAGCCGCTCTGCGCGAACCTGGTCGAACGCTACCTGCGCACCCGGGGCAGCCGGTATTTCCGGGGCCGGCACGACGGCGAATTCTTCTACGTCGCCAACACCCGGCCGCGGCGCCTGCACGTCCACCTCGAGGTCTGCCCGACGCACGGTGACGTGTTGATGGTCCGGGTGGCCCCCGCGTGTTTCTTTCCCGCCACCGCCCGCCCCTGGCTGATGCACTTCGCCGACGCGTGGAACCGGCAGGACCGCGAGGTCATCGCGATCGTGCACGGCTCCTCCGATCCCCAGCGCATCGGCGTGGTGGCGCGCCGATCGCAATGGATCCGGGGAAACCTCAAGCACTTCGAGGGTTTCGCGTCCTTCGTCGACGCCGTCATCGCGGGCGCGATCGAGCTCTTCGGCGAGCTGGACCCGGCCGCCGAGATCGTCGATGCGCCCTCGACGGCCCCGTTGGTGTGTGACGCCGGCTGAGCGAGCTCACCGAGCGTGCAGCTGTTGCGAAAAAATCGGCGAAATCTCGCAATGGCTGCACGCTCGGCGACACGTGGGTTGTGCAGGTCAAGGGTGCCGAGGTTTGAGATCGGCGCCACATCGGCAATGAATAACAAATGCCAAGAACACGTGCAGCGGGCGACAACCACGAGACGGCCAAATGGGATCCGGCCTTCACCCAAAAGGTTGCCGAAGCCCTCGGGCCGGCCGTCAGGCGGTGGTATCGCGCCGAGGTGCGAAACATCGAGAACGTCCCCCCAGCCGGCGGAGCGCTCGTGGTGTCCAACCACTCGGGCGGCATGCTGACCCCGGATGTACTGATCTTCTCGCCGGCCTTCTACCGCAAGTTCGGCTACGGCCGGCCCGTCTACACGCTGGGCCACTACGGCCTGTTCCTGGGCCCGCTGAACGGCTGGCTGCGGCGCCTCGGGGTCATCGAGGCCAGCCGCGAAAACGCCGCCGCCGCTTTGCATTCGGGCGCCGTGGTGCTGGTCTTCCCGGGCGGCGACTACGACTCCTACCGGCCCACCCTGGGCGCCAACACCGTCGACTTCAACGGCCGCACCGGCTACGTCAGGACCGCCATCGAGGCCGGGGTCCCGATCGTGCCGACCGTGTCGATCGGCGCCCAGGAGACCCAGCTGTTCTTGACCCGCGGCAACTGGCTGGCCCGCAAGCTTGGGCTCACCAGGGCCCGGATGGACATCTTGCCGATCAGCTTCGGCTTCCCGTTCGGCCTGAGCGTGATTTTTCCCCCAAACCTGCCGCTGCCGGCCAAGATTGTCACCGAGGTGCTCGAGCCGATCGACGTCGCCGCCCGCTTCGGTGAAAATGCCGATGTCGACCAGGTCGACGCCCACGTGCGCGCGGTGATGAGCGCCGCGCTCAAGCGGCTGGCCGGCCAGCGCCGGCTGCCCGTTCTGGGCTGACCTGCAGACCGCAATGCCCGCACGATTCCGCAGCGCGGCAGGGGTTCCCGCTCACGCGGCCAGCACGGCGTCCAGCGCCGAATAGAACAGGCCCAGGCCGTCGTCGGAGGGACCCGTCAGCGCCTCGATGGCGTGCTCGGGATGCGGCATGAGCCCGACGACGCGGCCGTTGGCCGAGCTGATGCCCGCGATGTCGCGCTGCGAGCCGTTGGGGTTGTCGTGGTAGCGGAACACCACCCGACCCTCGCCCTCGAGCTCGTCGAGCACGTTGTCGGGGGCGACGTAGCGGCCCTCGCCGGACTTCAGCGGGACCAGCAGCTGCGCGTCGTCCTCGAAGCGCGACGTCCAGGCCGTCGAGGTCGAGGCCACCCGCAGCCACACGTCGCGGCAGACGAAGTGCAAACCCGCGTTGCGGGTCAGGGCGCCGGGCAGCAACCCGGCCTCGCAGATCACCTGAAAACCGTTGCAAATCCCCAACACCGGCATGCCGCGCCGCGCGGCGCCGACCACCTCGGCCATCACCGGGGCGAACCTGGCGATCGCACCCGCGCGCAGGTAGTCGCCGTAGGAAAAGCCGCCGGGCACCACCACGGCGTCGACACCCTTGAGGTCGGCGTCGGCATGCCACAGCGCGACCGCCTCGGCGCCGACGAACCGCGCCGCACGCGCGGCGTCCACGTCGTCCAGCGTGCCGGGGAAGGTGATCACGCCGATGCGCGCCGTCACTGCGCCTCCCTGGTTATCGTCCAGTCCTCGATCACGGTGTTGGCCAACAGCGATTCGGCTATCTCGGCGAGCGTGGAGTCATCGATCGTGTCGTCGACCTCCAACTCAAACCTCTTGCCCTGCCTGACATCTGAGATCCCCGGGTGGCCCAGCCGACCCAGCGCGCCGACGATGGCCTGGCCCTGCGGGTCGAGAATCTCCGCTTTGGGCATCACATGAACGACGACCCGGCTCACCGGCGCTCCTCCTCAGCTGTGTTTCGGCGCTCACTCTACCGGCGCGCGCGGGTCACGGGCACGAGGCGATGTAGGCGTCACACAGCGGGGCGGTCATGGCGTTCAGCACCGGGTCGTCCGCCATCGACGGCCAGGACACCTGCGGCGGCGCCGAGGACCACAGGGTGAGTTCGCTGATGGTGCTGCTCGCGGTGTGGGCCACCAGGTAGGTGTGCGCGACGACCGGGCCGCTGATCACCGCGGCCATCCGGTTGGGTTCGTCGCTGGTGATCGACGGCGACTGCGCCGGGGCCCGCTGCTGGCAGGCCCGCAGCGCGGCGACGGCGGCGGCGAACACCGAGGCGGCGGCCGCGCCGCCGCGGGCGGTGTCACCGCGCCAGTGCAGGATCTGGGCCTGCAACTGCCACTGGCCGTCCGGGTGAGTGATCGTCGCGCGCGCCGCCACGGCCGAGTCGCGGGCGTCCTGCGGCGCCGCCGGCGTGGCGCACAGGTCCTCGAACCGGAACCGCGGCGTCCCGGTGCCCGTCAGCGCGACGGCCGAACCGGCGAGCGCGGGCCACGCGTAGACCGGGTCCAGCGGCACCGCGCGCGACCGGATCCACGCGGAGTTCGGGATCTGGTCGCACACGGCCGGGCAGGTCTCGGGGTCGGCGGGTGCGGGCGCCACGACGACGAGTGACACGGCGAGGCCGCCGACAACCAGCATCGTCGCCAGGATCACCCGCATCGGCATCACCCCTTCAAGGCACAATCGTAGACATGCAATTGACGCATTTCGGCCACTCCTGCCTTCTCGCCGAGTTCGACAACACGCGTGTGCTTTTTGATCCCGGTTCCTTCGCCCACGGTTTCGAGGGGATCACCGGCCTGTCCGCCATCCTTGTGACCCACCAGCACCCCGACCACGTCGACGTGGGGCGGCTGCCGTCGCTGCTGGAGGCCAACCCGGAAGCGGCCCTCTACGCGGATCCGCAAACCACCGCACAGCTGGGCGACCCGTGCCGGGCGGTGCACGTCGGCGACGAGCTGCAGGTCGGCGAGCTGACCGTCCGGGCCGTCGGGGGCCGGCACGCCGTCATCCACCCGGAAATCCCTGTGATAGAGAACATTTCGTATTTGGTCGGCGACGGCGGCCACCCGGCGCGACTGATGCACCCCGGCGACGCGCTCTTCGTGCCCGACGAGCCGGTGGACGTGTTGGCCACGCCGGCGGCGGCCCCGTGGATGAGCATCGCCGAGGCCGTCGACTACCTGCGCGCGGTGGCGCCCGCCCGCGCGGTACCCATCCACCAGGGCATCATCGCGCCCGATGCGCGGGGCATCTACTACGGCCGGCTCACCGAGATGACCAGCGCCGATTTCCAGGTGCTCCCCGAGGAAAACGCCGTCACCTTCTGAGTTTCGGCCTAGGTGATGTCGTCGGCGGCGCCGCGGCCGGCGGCGCGCCCGGAGAAGATGCAGCCACCGAGGAACGTGCCCTCCAGCGCGCGGTAGCCGTGCACGCCGCCGCCGCCGAATCCGGCCGCCTCGCCGGCGGCGTACAGCCCGGTCAGCGGGGTCCCGTCGGCCGTGAGGACGCGGCCGGCGAGGTCGGTCTCGATGCCGCCCAACGTCTTTCGGGTCAGGATGTGCAGCTTGACCGCGATCATCGGCCCGGCCTTCGGGTCGGTCAGCCGGTGCGGCGCCACCACCCGGCCCAGCCGGTCGCCGAGATAGGTGCGGGCGGCGCGGATCGCGGTGATCTGGCCGTCCTTGCTGAACTTGTTGGCCACCTCGCGATCGCGGGCGGTGACCTCGGCCTCGACCGTGGCGTAGTCCAGCGGCAGGACGTCGGGCAGCTTGTTCATCGCGGTCACCAACTCCCGCAACGAGTCCGCGCTGACGAAGTCCACGCCCCGGTCGATGAAGGCCTGCACCGGCGCCGGCGGTCCGGAGCTGGCCCGGTTGCGCAGCAGCTCGCGGACGCTCTGCCCGGTCAGGTCGGGATTCTGCTCCTGACCCGACAGCGCGAACTCCTTCTCGATAATTTTGGCGTTCAGCACAAACCAGGTGTAGTCGTACCCGGATTGGGTGATGTACTCCAGAGTGCCGAGGGTGTCGAACCCGGGGTACAGCGGGACCGGCAACCGCTTGCCGGAGGCGTCCAGCCACAGCGACGACGGACCCGGGATGATGCGGATGCCGTGCAGCGGCCAGACCGGGTCGTAGTTGGTGATGCCCTCGGTGTAGTGCCACATCCGGTCGGGGTTGATCACGCGCGCGCCGGCCCGCTGGGAGATGTCGATCATCCTGCCGTCGACGTGCGCGGGCACGCCGCTGAGCAGTTGTTCGGGGACGCGGCCCATGCGTTTCGGCCAGTTCTTTCGCACCAGGTCGTGGTTGCCGCCGATGCCGCCGCTGGTCACCAGCACCGCGGGGGCGCGGAACTCGAACTGCCCCACCGCAGTTCGCGACGACGCCACGCCGCGCGCCGCCGTCGAGGGCTCCAGCACGGTGCCCCGGACGCCGGTCACCGCATCCTCCTCGACGATCAACTCGTCGACCTGGTGGCGGTGCGCGAAGCGCACCGTCGAGCGGTCCCGCAGCCGGCGCGCGAAGATGTCCACCAGCGCGGGCCCGGTTCCCCACGTGATGTGAAACCGCGGCACCGAGTTGCCGTGCCCCTGTGCGCCGTAGCCGCCGCGCTCGGCCCAGCCCACCAACGGAAAGATCTTGAGCCCCCGCTCGCGCAGCCAGGCGCGTTTGTCCCCGGCCGCGAAATCCACGTAGGCGTGGGCCCATTGGCGTGGCCAGTAATCCTCGGGCCGGTCGAAGGCCGCGGTGCCCAGCCAGTCCTGCAGGGCGAGTTCGTGGCTGTCCCGGATACCCAGGCGGCGCTGCTCCGGGCTGTCGACGAAGAACAGGCCACCGAACGACCAGAAGGCCTGACCGCCGAGATTGGCGCGGTTCTCCTGGTCGAGGATCAGCACCCGCAGGCCGCGCTCGACCAGTTCGCAGGCGGCCACCAGGCCCGACAGCCCGGCGCCGACGATGATCGCGTCAGCGGCGAACCCCGCGGCCGAAGAATCGCTCATGCCCGAACAGGGTAGTGCGCCCCGCTGCGGCGCTCAGGCCGCGTGGGGGATTGCCCTCGGCGACCGCCACTGGTACACCGTCGGCGAGCAGCCGTGCATCAGGGCCAGGTCGACGGCGTCGAGTATCGCCTGCAACGGGCCCGGCTTGCGCAATTGGTGGCCGGCCACCGCGATCCGCACCAGGCCGCCGCGGCGCGCGATCCGCTCCGCGGACAGCACCACCATGCGGCACCACCACGGCTCGGTCAGGAGGCCCTCGCCGACGCCCAGCACCCGGGAGCGCTCGGTGGTGTCGCGGACCAGGTCGGTGACCCCATGCAGCTCGGCGAGCAGCCGAAAACCGTTCTGCGGCAACGCCTTGACAACACCCGGCGAGACCACCCAACCCGGGGCCGCGAACAGCCGGGTGCGCAGCCCGAGGTGTTCGAGCACACGGTCGGCCCCCATCAGCCGCAGGTTGGCCTCGTGGGCGCGCAGGACGGCGAACTCGCCGCGGCGCGTCTTCGTCGCGGGGTCGTCGTAGCCGTGCAGCACGA
This sequence comes from Mycobacterium sp. NGS63, assembly GCF_059812295.1. Classification (NCBI taxonomy): domain Bacteria; kingdom Bacillati; phylum Actinomycetota; class Actinomycetes; order Mycobacteriales; family Mycobacteriaceae; genus Mycobacterium; species Mycobacterium sp. NGS63. The sequence goes on along the minus strand of NZ_JCALCJ010000003.1, from coordinate 420,420 downwards.
TGGCGTCCCCACCCGCCCGCCGCGCGGTCAGCCACTCGACCGTGTGCGGGTCGCGGTCGAGCCGGTAGTCACCCCGCAGCCGGGGGGCGACCAGGAACGACACCGGGACGTCGCGGGCGTCCATCTGCGCGCAGAACGCCTCCACGTCGCCCAGGGTGCGGGCGCCGATCCCCGAGACCGAGACGATCAATTTTCCAGACACACCCGCAGTTTGACGATTTCAGGTGTCGAGAGGGTGAAGGACACGCGGATAGCAGGCGTATATCGGCCACCGGGCGAGACGATCGGTTCGATATGCTAAGGAACGCCATGGACGAGGCCCGATTCACAGCGGCCCACCTCCCGCCGCCCACCGCCCCCGCCGGGCAGCCGGGCGCCCACGTCTATCCCGACAAGCTCGATGCCCGGTTGCTGCGGATCTCCGGCGTGTGCCTGCTGGCCACCGTGATGGCGATCCTGGACGTCACCGTCGTCGCCGTCGCGCAACGCACCTTCATCAACCAATTCGGGTCGACCCAGGCGGTCGTCGGCTGGACGATGACCGGCTACACCCTGGCGTTGGCGGCGGTGATCCCGCTGACGGGTTGGGCCGCCGACCGGTTCGGCACCAAGCGGCTCTTCATGGGGTCGGTGGTGGCCTTCGCGCTGGGCTCACTGCTGTGCGCGGTGGCGTCAACGATCGTGCAGCTCATCGCGTTTCGATTCGTGCAGGGCATCGGTGGCGGCATGTTGATGCCGCTCGGATTCATGATCATGACCCGCGAGGCGGGCCCGGGCCGGCTCGGCCGGCTGATGTCGATCCTGAGCATCCCCATGCTGCTCGCCCCGATCGGCGGGCCGATCCTGGGCGGCTGGCTCATCGACACGTCCAGCTGGCGGTGGATCTTCCTGATCAACCTGCCGATCGGCCTTCTCACACTGATTTTGGCGGCGGTCGTGTTCCCGCGGGACCACGCCGCGCGCTCGGAGACCTTCGATGTCGTCGGCGGGCTGCTGCTGTCGCCCGGGCTGGCGACGTTCCTGTTCGCGGTGTCGTCGGTGCCGCGCTGCGGGACCGTGGCCGATCGCCGCGTCTTGATACCGGCGGCCATCGGCCTGGCGCTGATCGCCGCGTTCGTCGTGCACGCACGGCGGCGCGCCGATCACCCCCTGATCGATCTGCGGCTGTTCCAGAACAAGGTGATCACCCAGGCCAACGTGACGATGCTGCTGTTCGCCACCGCCTTTTTCGGCGCCGGCCTGCTGCTGCCGAGCTATTTCCAGCAGGTGCTGCACCAGACGCCGATGCAGGCCGGCCTGCACATGATCCCGCAGGGCCTGGGCGCGATGCTGACCATGCGGCTGACGGGTCCGCTGGTGGACCGGCAGGGCCCGGGCAAGTTCGTGCTGGTCGGCATCGCGCTGATCATCGCCGGCCTGGGCGCCTTCGCCTTTGGCGTGGCCAGGCAGGCGGACTACCTGCCGACGCTGCTGACCGGGCTGGCGATCATGGGCCTGGGCATGGGCTGCACCATGATGCCGCTCTCGGTGGCCTCGGTGCAGGCGCTGGCCCCGCACCAGATCGCCCGGGGCACGACGCTGATGAGCGTCAGCCACCAGGTGGGCGGCTCGATGGGGACAGCGCTGATGTCGATGGTCCTCACCAATCAGTTCAACCGGAGCGAGAACATCGCCGCGGCAAACAAACTCGCGGCGCTGCAGCAGAAAGCGGCCGCAACCGGGGTGCCGGTCGACGCATCGGCGATCCCCGCGCGGACCCTGGCCCCCGGCTTCCCGGGTGGCCTGCTGCACGACCTATCCCACGCGTACACAACGGTATTCGCGATCGGGGTGGCTTTGGTGGCGCTCACGATCGTGCCGGCAATGTTTCTCCCGAAGCAGCCGGCAAGTCAGACGGCTCACGAATAGCCCGCTCAGCCCTCGAACAGCATGGTGGCGATCCGCCCCACGGTGTCCATCGGATCGAGCCGCCGCACCTCGGCGTTGACCGCGTCGTTGAGCCACAGCGTCGAAAATCCGTGCACCAGTGACCATGCCGCCAGCTGGGCGGCCGCGGGGTCGGCCTGTGCGTGGGGGTCCCGCAGGGTCGCCACCCCGCGGGCGAGTTCGGCGCCGGCCGCGGACTCGGCGGCGGCCAACTCGGCGTCAGCGGTGTCGAGCAGCGACTTGTCGAACATCACCCGGTAGTGGCCGGGATGCGCGAGCGCGAACCGCACGTACGCTGGGGCCGCGTCGGCGAAGTTGCCGCGCGCCTCGGTCAGCGCCTCGGCCAGCAACCGGAAACCCTGGGTGGCCAGCGCGGTGAACAGCCCCCGCCGATCGGTGAAGTGGTGGGCCGGCGCGGCATGCGAGACGCCCGCGGCGCGGGCCAGCTCGCGCAACGAGACGCCGTCCGCGCCACGCTCGGCGACCAGGTGCGCGGCCTCGGCGAGGATGACCGCGCGCAGGTCGCCGTGGTGGTAGCGGGCGCGATTCACGAAGCCAGCATACCGATAGAACTTGACAGTGACTAGATAAGGGCCTACGTTGGGGCACTAGTAACTTGCCAGTGTCTAGATGGGATGGGTGCGATGGCTCCGTTGATCACACTGCTGGTGGGCACCATCGCCGCCCGGTGCATCGGCTGGCTGGGCGTCGGCTACGTCAACAGCTGGATCGCGGCGATCGCCGTCGGGCTGGCGGCGATGTTCCTGGTGACGGGGCTTGCGCACTTCGCGCCGGCCCTGCGCCGCGACCTGATCGCCATCGTGCCGCCCCGGTTGCCCGCCCCCGGCTACCTGGTCACCATCACCGGCCTGCTGGAGCTGCTCGGGGCCGTCGGCCTGTTGGTTCCCGCGACCCGCGTGGCGGCCGCCGTCTGCCTGCTGCTGCTGATGCTGGCCATGTTCCCGGCCAACGTCTACGCCGCCCGGATGCCCGACCCGCCCGAGTCGATGACGACGCGCCTACCCCTGCGGACGGCGATCGAGGCCGTCTTCCTGGCCGCCGCCGTAGCGGTCGCGGTCGGCGGCGGCTAGCAGCCAGGCGTACTGGAAAGCCGTTTCCTGCCAGGCCTTGTAGCGGCCGCTGACGCCCCCGTGCCCCGCGTTCATCTGGGTCTTCAACAGGATCGGGTTGCCGTCGGTGTTGGCGTGCCGCAGCGCCGCGACCCACTTGGCCGGCTCCACGTAGTACACCCGGGTGTCGTTCAGCGACGTCATCGCCAGGATGGCCGGATACCGCTTGGCCCCGACGTTCTCGTACGGCGAATACGACTTCATGTAGGAGTAGACATCGCTGTCGCTCAACGGGTTTCCCCATTCGTCCCACTCGGTGACGGTCAGCGGCAGGGAGGGATCGAGGATGGTGGTCAGGGGGTCGACGAACGGGACCTGCGCGAGGACACCGGCGAACAGCTCCGGCGCCAGATTGACCGCCGCGCCCACCAACAGGCCCCCCGCGCTGCCGCCGAGGGCGACCAGCTGTTGCGGCCGGGTGATCCCGGAGCCCACCAGATGCCTTGCCGTGTCGACGAAGTCGGTGAAGGTGTTCTTCTTCTCCAGTAGCTTGCCGTGCTCGTACCACAGGCGGCCCATCTCCCCGCCGCCGCGGACGTGGGCGATCACGAACACCATGCCGCGGTCCAGCAGCGACAGCCGGGCGATGGAAAAGCTTGGGTCGGTGCAGATTTCGTAGGCGCCGTAGCCGTAGAGCAGCGTCGGCGCCGGAAGCTCGACATCGGCGCGGTGCACGATCGACACCGGGATGCGGGTGCCGTCGTCCGCCACCGCCCAGTCGCGCCGTTCGACGTAGTCCGCGGGCCGGTAGTCGCCCAGGACGGGCTGCTCGCGCAGCAGGGTGCGTTCGCCGGTGGCGAAGTCGACGTCGAAGACTTGCGCCGGCGTGATCAGCGAGCCCGCCCTGATCCGCAGCTTGGGCGAATCCCAGTTCGGGTTGCCGCCCAGCCCCGACGACATCAGCTCGGAGTCGAACGAGATCTCCGCGGGTTCGCCGTAGCCGCCGCCGGAGTCGATGGGCCACAGCTGGATTCGGGGCAACGCCGCGCGCCGGTAGCTCACCACCAGGTGACCGGCGAACGCGTCCACCCCGTCGAGCCGGACGTCGTCGCGGTGCGCGATCAGCGTGCGCTGTTGTGTCGGGTCGCCGACGGGGGCCTCGGTGAGTGTGAAGTTCACCGCGCCGTCGTTGTGCAGGATCAGGAACCGGTCCTGTCCGCCGACCACCGCGTGCTCCACCGAATACTCCACACCCTCGCGCCGCGGCAGCACCACGGTGAACGCGGCCCGCGGGTCGGCGGAGTCGGCGTAGCGGATCTCGGTGGTGATCGAGGAGGCCGCGGCGATGAACACGTACTTCTCGCTGCGGGTCAGGCCGACGCCCAGCCAAAACCGTTCGTCGGCTTCGTGATACACCAGCTCCGACGGCTCATCGGAGCCCAGCCGGTACCGCCACACCTGGTCGGGGCGATGGGCCGCGTCCAGGGTCAGGTAGTACACGGTGCGGTTGTCGGCCGCCCAGGTCGCTCCCGCCGCGATGTCGGCGATCTCGTCCGGGTACTGCTTGCCGGTACGGAGGTCCCTGAACCGCAGGGTATAGCGCTCGTCGCCGACGGTGTCGACGGAATAGGCCAGCAGGTTGCCGTCCAGGCTGACCATCGCCGCGCCCAGCGCGAAGAATTCGTGCCCTTCGGCTTCGGCGTTGGAGTCGAGCAGAACCTGTTCGCCCGGGATTTCGGTGTTCTCGTCGAGGACGGGCGGGTCCCAGTCGCCGGGATCGCCGACCGGGCAACGGCACTGGACGCGATACTGCTTGCCCTCGAAGGTGCGGGCGTAGTACCACCAGTCGCCCTGCCGGGTGGGCACCGACAGGTCGGTCTCCTTGGTGCGCGACTTGATCTCGTCGAAGATCTGCTGCCGCAACGGTTCCAGGTGGGCCGTCATCGCGTCGACGTAGTCGTTCTCGGCCTCCAGGTAGCCGATGACCTCGGGGTCGGCCTTGTCGCGCAACCATTCGTACGGGTCGACGAAGACGTCACCGTGGTGTTCGCGCCGCGTCCCCACCCGCTTCGCGGTGGGCGGGACCGGGGGGACGAGGGAAGCGTCGGTCATGCGCCCGGGCCGATCCAGTCGTCGAACCGCAAGCCCGAGATGCGTTCGTAGGCCTCGACGTAACGGCTGCGGGTCGCGTCGACGATGTCGTCGGGAAGCGGCGGCGGGGGCTGCGACCCGTGCCGGTCCCAGCCGGACTCCGGGCCGGTCAGCCAGTTGCGGACGAACTGCTTGTCGAAGCTGGTCTGCACCACCCCGGGCCGGTAGTCCGCGGCCGGCCAGTACCGCGACGAATCCGGGGTGAAGATCTCGTCGGCCAGCAGCAGGTTGCCGTCGCGGTCGGTGCCGAATTCAAACTTGGTGTCGGCGACGATGATTCCCCGTGTCAGGGCGTGATCGGCGGCCTGCACATAGATTTCCAGCGTGCGGTCACGCAGCTGGTTGGCGCGCACCCCGCCCACCAGCTCGATCACCCGCGCGAACGGGATGTTCTCGTCGTGGTCGCCCAGCGCCGCCTTCGTCGCCGGGGTGAACAGCGGCGTGGCGAACTTGCTGGCCTCCACCAAACCCGGCGGCAGGGCGATGCCGCAGACCGTGCCGGTCGCCTGGTAGTCCAGCAGGCCCGAGCCGGTCAGGTACCCGCGGGCCACGCATTCCACCGGAAGCATCTCGAGGCGGCGCACCACCAGCGCGCGGCCGAGCACCTCGTCGGGGATGCGCGGGTCGTCCGGCGGCCCGGCCAGATGGTTGGGCGCGTCCACGAGGCCGAAGAAGAACACGCTCATCGCGGTCAGGATGCGGCCCTTGTCCGGGATCGTGCTGTCCAGGACGTAGTCGTAGGCCGAGATCCGGTCGGTCGCCACCAGCAGCAGATGCTCGTCGTCGACGCGGTGGATCTCGCGCACCTTGCCGCTGGCCAGATGTTCGTAGTCCGACAGTGCTGGGCGCATCGGGTCAGCCTATCGGGCGGCGCCGCAACGGCGACGCGGCGCCGGGAGCTGTGCTGGTATGGGGCTATGACATCGCCGATATCGCCGACACCGCCGCCATCGTCGAAGCCGCCTCGATCGCGAATCCTGCCCTACGCCACGACACCCGGCCGGCTGGCGGTCCAGCTCTTCAGCGATTTCGCCATCTTTTTGTGGACGGCGCTGTGGCTGCTCGTCGGCACGGCCGTATACGACGCCGTCTCGACCATCGCCGAGGCCGGCGGCCAGGTCGAGAGCGGCGCCAACGGGATCGCCGGCAACCTGGCGTCGGCGGGCCATGGCGCCCAGCAGATCCCGGTGGTGGGCGATGCGGTGAGCAAGCCGCTCAGCTCGGCCAGCGAGGCCGCCCTCGACATCGCGGCGGCCGGCCACAACCTCGACACCACGGCCAGCTGGCTCGCGGTGCTGCTGGCGGTGGCCGTCGTCGCGGTGCCGCTGCTGATCGTGGTGGTCCCATGGCTGTTGCTGCGCCTGCGGTTCTTCCGGCGCAAATGGACCGTCACCGGCCTGGCCGCCACCCCGGCCGGCGAGCAGCTGCTCGCGCTGCGGGCGTTGACCAATCGTCAGCCACGCAAACTGGTCGCGGTCTCCGCCGACCCGGTCGGCGGGTGGCGCCGCGAGGATCCGGCGACGATCCGCGCGCTGGCCGCGCTGGAACTACGGTCGGCCGGCATCGCGAGGCGGACGGGCTGACCCATTTTCCCGCACAGCTGCAAGCGCGCGGAGCAGTCCCGCGACGACCACGATCAGCCACGCCGCCAACGCGTCCCAGAAGAAGACCAGCGAAACCGTGCGCAGTGACCGCTGCCCGAGCTCGCCGGCCAACGCGTAGCAGGCGACGGAATACATGCCCAGCGGGAAGACGAAGGCCCACCACCCGCCGGCGAAGTGCAGCATCTCGGGCCGCCGGCTGATGCGGTGCAGGCCGAAGTAGATCAGCGGCGGTATCCACAGCGTCGCGGCCACCCACGTGACCACGGTGGCCACCCGCACCGGGCCCGCCAGCCAGGCCGGAGCCAGGGCGTGGATCATGTCGCCCGCCAAGGTCCCAATCGCCAAGCCGCCCATCAATATCCATGTGTCGGGCTCGAATCCGTCGAGGTCCTGTCGCTCTTTGACGGCACGCCACAGGATCAGCCACGTCATGAGGACGTAGATGCCCAGCGCCACCACCCACACGGGCAGGGCCAGCCACAGCGCCCAGGGTTCGTGGCGCGCAAGCGCCGCGGCCACGATCGACAGCCCGGCCGTCCCGACGCTGCCCAGTTCCCACGCGCCGTGCGCGCGGTCGCGCAGCGCGGCCCACGGGTGGCGCGACATGTTCCGCGCGGCGAGCGCGACCAACACCGCCCACGACGACAGCGCCACCGCGCCCAGGACCCGCAGCACGGTGCGGTGGGCGGCCAGCCGGCTGTCGAGCACCGCGCACGCGGCGACGAAGGTGAACAGCCGCAACGTCACGTCGGGGTCGCTCAAGTCCCACAGGGCGTTGCCGCGCCGGACGGCCGCGCAACCGATCACCAGGACGACCAAGACCACCAGCCCGCACGTGGCCACGACGCCGAACGTGTCGCTGATCCAGCGGTACCCGTGATCGCGCGCGCTGATAGACAGGATTCCGGTCGCCATCACCGCGGCGAACACATCGGGTGACGGCTCGAGGTCAGTGAGCCGGATTCTCACTGCAGTTCGACGACCAGGTGCCGGATGCCGGTGTGCCGATTGCTGCGGGTCCACTCGGGCGGCCGCACGACCCGCACCCCGGCAAAACGCGTCAGCAGTTCCTCGAACAGCACCCGCAGTTCCAGCCGGGCCAGGTTGGCGCCCAGGCAGTAGTGCACTCCCTGACCGAAGCCCAAGTGCGGGTTGGGCTTTCGGGCGATGTCGAACTCGTCGGCGCGGTCGAACACGTCGGCGTCCCGGTTGGCCGAGCCCTCCCAGATCTGGACCTTCTGCCCCGCGCGGATCGGCTGTCCGCCGAGCGTGACGTCGCGGGTGGCGGTGCGCCGCTTCGACGGCGACGGCGAGGTCCAGCGCACCATCTCCTCGACCGCCGTCGGGAGCATGCCGAAATCCGAACGCAGCGCGCGCAATTGGTCCGGATGCTCGGCCAGCGCCAGCAGGCCCCCGGCGACGGCGTTGCGGGTGGTCTCCGCGCCGGCGCTGAACAGCAGGCTGAAGAACAGGTACAGCTCGAGGTCGGACATGGCCGGCGCCGCAGCGTCGTCGAGCATCGCGTTGGCGACGACCGACAGCATGTCGTCGGTCGGCTCGGCGCGCTTGGACGCGATCAGCTGCTGGCCGTAGTCGTACATCCGCGACCCGGCCTCCGCCTCCGACAGCTGCGAAAGGGAAGCCTTGCGCGAACCGCCGAAGTCGAACTGGGGCTCGATCGCCTCGAACAGCCAATGCCGTTCGGACTCCGGCACTCCCAGCAGGATGCAGATCATCTGCATCGGCAGTTCGGCGGCGATCTCGACGAGAAAGTCGAGCGGTTCGCCCGGCACCACGGCGTCCAGCAGCCGCCGCGCCCGCGCCCTCAGGTCGTCCTCGACAAGGCCGATCATCCGCGGGGTCAGCCCGGAGCTGACCAGCCGCCGGATCTGCGAGTGCCGCGGGTCGTCCATCATGTTGAGCACCTGGCCCGCGATGGCCAGGTCCTGCAGCAGCGTGCCGCCGAACGGACGCTGCCCGCCGGTGACCGAGGAGAACGTCGCCGGGTCCTTCAGCACCGCAAGCGTTTCCGCGTACGTGGCGACCGACCAGAAGCCCTCGCCGTCGGGCGTGTTGTCGGTGGGCTCGTGCCAGTACACCGGCGCCTCGCGCCGATGGACGGCGAACAACTCGTGCGGGAACCCGTTGGCGAAGTTGTCCAGGTCGGTGAAGTCGATCCCCGACAGGGCGCCGGCGAGAGTCACAGGATCGCGCCCGGCGTGTATTTGGCCGCGTCCGGGTAGCGGCTCACCAACGCGTCCACCTGCGCGGCCACCTCGTCCACCTGGTCGGCTGCCGCGCCGGTGAACGCCCTCTTGTCGGCCAGCGCGGCCTCCAGGGCCGCCCGGTCCAGCGGCAGCCGCTCGTCGGCGGCCAGGCGCTCCAGCAGGTCGGGCTCGGCGCCGCGCTCCCGCATGGCCAGCGCCGTCGCCACCGCGTGTTCGCGGATCACCTGGTGCGCGGCCTCGCGGCCCATGCCGGCGCGCACCGCGGCGATGAGCACCTTGGTGGTGGCCAGGAACGGCAGGTAGCGATCCAGCTCGCGGTCGATCACCGCGGGGTAGGCGCCGAACTCGTCGAGCACCGTCAGGAACGTCTCGAGTTGCCCGTCGACGGCAAAGAAGCTGTCCGGCAAGGCGACCCGGCGCACCACGGAGCAGAACACGTCGCCCTCGTTCCACTGCGCCCCGGCCAGTTCGGCGGCCATGGCGGCGTATCCGCGCAACACCACCTGCAGCCCGTTGACCCGTTCGCAGCTGCGGGTGTTCATCTTGTGCGGCATCGCCGACGAGCCGACCTGCCCCGGCGCGAACCCCTCGGTGACGAGCTCGTGCCCGGCCATCAGCCGGATGGTGTGGGCCAGCGACGACGGCCCGGCGCCCAGCTGCACCAGCGCCGAGAGCACGTCGTGGTCCAGCGAACGCGGGTACACCTGGCCCACGCTGGTCAAAACCGTTGCGAAGCCCAGGAAGTCGGCGACGCGGCCCTCGAGCTGGGCCAGCTTGTCGGCCCGGCCGTCCAGCAGGTCGAGCATGTCCTGCGCGGTGCCCATCGGGCCCTTGATGCCGCGCAAGGGGTAGCGGTCGATCAACTCCCCCAGCCGGGTCAAGGCGATCAGGGTCTCCTGCGCCGCCGAGGCGAACCGCTTGCCCAGCGTGGTGGCCTGCGCGGCGACGTTGTGGCTGCGCCCGGCCATCACCAGATCCCGGTACGTGACGGCCCGCTCGGCGAGGCGCGCCACCACCGCGACCCCGTGGGAGAACACCAATTCCAGCGACCGCCGGATCTGCAGCTGCTCCACGTTCTCGGTCAGGTCGCGGCTGGTCATCCCCTTGTGCACATGCTCGTGACCGGCCAGCGCGTTGAATTCCTCGATGCGCGCCTTGACGTCGTGGCGCAGCGCCCGTTCGCGCTCGGCGATGGAGGCCAGGTCGACGTCGTCCAGCACCCTTTCGTAGTCGTCGATCGCGCCGGGCGGAACGTCAACTCCCAGCTCGGCCTGGGCCCGCAGCACCGCCAGCCACAGCCGCCGCTCCGCGACGACCTTGGCCTCGGGCGACCAGATCGCGACCATCTCCGCGCTGGCGTACCGGCTGGCCAGGACGTTCGGAATGCTCACAAAGACACAGCTTACGGTCCATCCCGCACCGCGAGAGTGCGACTGGCGACGCATCGCCCGAGTGGGGGCACCGGTAGTTGCACTCTCGCGGCACAATGTGGCCGGTGTACTTCGCCGGAGTGGACCTGGCCTGGGCCGGTCGCAACCCGACCGGTGTCGCGGTGCTCGACGCCGACGGCCGCCTGGTGCACCTCGGCGCCGTGCGCGACGACGCGGCGGTGCTGGCCGCGTTGTCGCCCTACGTGCGGGGCGATTGCCTGGTCGCCTTCGACGCGCCGCTGGTGGTCACGAACCCCTCGGGCCAGCGGCCCGCCGAGGCCGCGCTCAACCGCGACTTCCGCCGGTTCGAAGCCGGGGCGCACCCGGTCAACACCGCCAAACCCGAGTTCGCCGACGGCCCGCGCGCGGCCCGGCTGGCCCGGGCACTGCGGCTCGACATGGACGCACGGTTACCGGCCGCGCGGCGCGCGATCGAGGTCTACCCGCATGCGGCGACGGTGGTGCTGTTTCGGTTGGCGCGGACCCTGAAATACAAGGCCAAGCCCGGCCGCGACCTCGCCCGGCTCCGGTCGGAGCTGCTGTTGCTGATGGACGGCGTCGAGAAGCTCGCCCACGCCGCGGTGCCGCTGCGCGTCGCGAACCACGAGGGCTGGGCGGAGCTGCGCGGGCGGGTGGCCACCGCGCAACGCAAATGCGACCTGCGCCGCGCCGAGGATCCCGTCGACGCCGTCGTCTGCGCCTATGTCGCGTTGTACGCCCAGCGCCGGCCGGCCGACGTCACGATCTACGGCGACTTCGCCACGGGGTACATCGTTACGCCATCGCTGCCGAACGGCTCAGATCTGCACCGGCCGCGGGTCGATGGGAGCGAGGACGTCGACCAGCTCGACCACCGTGCTTAGCGCGGCGGCGGTGGGATCGCGGCCTTCGACCAGTGCGGAGACGACCGACCCGTCGACCGCACAGATCAGTGTGCACACCAGCTCGATCCGCACGGAACGGCCGGAACGCTCGAGTGCCTCGCCCACGGCCTCGGCCCGCTGGCGCAGGCTGCGGCGCATCGTCTCGCGCAGCGCGGGCAGCCGCGTGCAGGCGATGTGCCGCTCGTACCGGGAGATCAGCTGCTCGGTCAGCGCGGGATCGGACAGGTCGCCCACCAGCAGGTCGGCCAGCATTTCGGCGGTGGTCTCGGGTCCGCGGCGGCGCCGGGACAGCGCGGTGACCCGCGACCGCAGCTGCGCGATCTCGATCATGCCGATGTGCTCGACGGCGCGCGCGATCAGATCGTCCAGGGACGAGAAGTAGTAGGTGGTGGACGCCAGCGGCAGGCCGGCCCGCCGGGCCACGGCCCGGTGCCGCACCGCTTCGAACCCGCCCTCGGCAAGCAGCTCGGCGGCGGCGCTCACGAGCGCGTAGCGCCGACGTTCTCCCTTCGGAGTAACTGCTGCAGTCACGAGTAGCCATCGTGCCAGCAAAAGTGGTACTGCATTGCCATTTTGGCCAAACGGCCCGCCGAACCGACATGGCATGATGGCCCGCATGCCCGAGTTGAGTCGCCGCGCCCTGCTCGGCCTGGGTGCCGGCGCGGCCGTCGGCGCCGCCGGCGCATACGCCCTCGACATCCTGCTGCAGCCCCGAACGTCACAGGCCGCGCCGCCCGCGGCACCCGCGCCCAGCGCGCCTCCGGCGCCGGCCGCTCCGGCCCAACCCGCGCCGACGATGGTGACCGGCTCCTTCGTGTCAGCGGCGCGCGGCGGCGTCAGCACCAACTGGGCAATCGCCCGTCCGCCGGGGCAGACCAAGGCGCTGCGGCCGGTGATCGCGCTGCACGGCAAGGGCAGCGACGCGTCCACCGTGATGGCCGGTGGCGTCGAGCAGGGGCTGGCGCAGGCCGTCGACGCCGGGCTGCCGCCGTTCGCGGTGGTCGCCGTCGACGGCGGCGGCAGCTATTGGCACAAGCGGGCTTCCGGCGAGGACGCCGGGGCCATGGTGCTCGACGAGCTGATCCCGATGCTGGGCGGCCACGACCTGGACACGTCGCGGGTGGCGTTTTTGGGCTGGTCGATGGGCGGCTACGGCGCGCTGCTGCTCGGCGGCCGGCTGGGACCCGCGCGCACCGCGGCGATCTGCGCGGTGAGCCCGGCGCTGTGGTTGTCGTCCGGTGCCGCCGCGCCCGGCGCGTTCGACGGGCCCGACGACTTCGCGGCGAACTCGGTGTTCGGGATGCCGGCCCTGGCGTCGATCCCGATCCGGGTGGATTGCGGGGACAGCGACCCGTTCTACGGGGCCACGAAACAGTTCATCGCCCAACTGCCCAACCCGCCCGCGGGCGGGTTCTCGCCCGGCGGGCACAACGGCGGGTTCTGGAGCTCGCAACTGCCGGCCGAGCTGACCTGGATGGCGCCGCTGCTGACGGCCTGATTGGGCGCGTTACGCTCGCGGGGGTGAGCGCACCGTTCGGCTGGAGCTTCCCCTACGCCTGGCCGCGAAAGCCCGTACTGGCGTCAAGCGTCGTGTGCACGTCACAACCCCTCGCCGCGCAGGCGGGCCTGCGCATGCTGGCCGAGGGCGGCAGCGCGGCCGACGCGGCGATCGCCACCGCGATCGCCCTGACCGTCGTCGAGCCGGTGTCCAACGGCATCGGCTCGGACGCCTTCGCGATCGTCTGGGACGGACGGCGACTGCACGGGCTCAACGCATCGGGCCGCTCGCCGGCGGCGTGGACGCCGGAGTACTTCGGCGGCAACGACGTTCCCGCCCTGGGCTGGAATTCGGTGACGGTGCCCGGGGCGGTGTCGGCGTGGGCCGAGCTGCACGCCAAATTCGGCAAGCTTCCGTTTGAGCGGCTGTTCGAGCCCGCGATCTCCTATGGCCGCAACGGTTTTCTGGTTTCGCCCACAGTCGCGGAGCAGTGGGCCGCCCAGGTACCGCTGTTCAAGGACCAGCCCGGCTTCGCGCAGGCATTCCTGCCCGGCGGGCGCGCGCCCAAACCCGGTGAGCTGTTCACGTTTTCCGACCACGCCGCCACGCTGGAGAAGATCGCCGCGACCCGCGGCGAGGCGTTCTACCGCGGCGAACTGGCGGTCACGCTCGAGGCGCACGCCCTGGCCAACGGCGGGGCCATGCGGTCCGGCGACCTCGCCGCCCACCGCGCCGACTGGGTCGGCACGATCGACGCCGACTACCGCGGATACACGGTGCACGAGATACCGCCCAACGGCCAGGGCATCGTGGCGCTGATCGCGCTGGGCATCCTGGAGCACTTCGACATGTCCTCGCTGGCAGCCGATTCCGCCGACAGCGTGCACCTGCAGATCGAAGCGGTGAAGCTGGCCTTCGCCGACGCGCTGGCCTATGTCGCCGACATCGACCACATGGCGCTGCCCCCGCAGCGGCTGCTGGACCCCGAGTACCTCAAGCAGCGGGCCGGGCTCATCGACCGGACGCGGGCCACGCCGGCGTCCGTGGGCACGCCGGGCGGGGGCACCGTGTACCTGACGGCGGCGGACGCCGACGGGGTGATGGTGTCGATGATCCAGTCGAACTACATGGGGTTCGGCTCCGGAGTGGTGGTGCCCGGCACCGGAATCTCGCTGCAGAACAGGGGCACCCATTTCGTCTGCGACCCGGCGCACCCCAATTGCGTTGGGCCTAACAAGCGTCCGTACCACACGATCATCCCCGCGTTCGTGACGAAGCACGGCGCGCCGGTGATGAGCTTCGGGGTGATGGGCGGCATGATGCAACCGCAGGGCCACGTGCAGGTGATGGTGCGCATCGCCGACCACGGGCAGAATCCCCAGGCGGCCTGCGACGGCCCACGGTTCCGGTGGGTGCACGGCCTGCAGGTCAGCTGCGAACCGGGCTTCCCGCCGTCGACGCTGAACGAGTTGCAGCGGCGCGGGCACGAACTGATCACCGTCGACGACTACAACGAATTCGGCAGCTGCCAGGCGATCTGGCGCCTCGACGACGGGTACCTGGCGGTCAGCGACCCGCGCCGCGACGGCCAGGCCGTCGGCTTCTAGACGCTGATCCTGCCCTCCGCCGCGGCGAGGGCGATGTCGGTGCGAAAGTGGCTGCCGGGCAGCCTGATCGAGCCCAGGATGTCGTAGGCCGCCGCGCGCGCGGCGGACAGGTCCGCGCCGGTGCCCACCACCGACAGGACCCGGCCGCCCGACGACACGACCGCGCCGTCGTCGCGCCGCGCCGTTCCCGCGTGCAGCACCCCGTCGGCCTCGGAGCCGACGACGACGTCGCCGACCCGGGGGCGCCCGGGGTAGCTCTCAGCCGCCAGCACCACCGTCACCGCGGCGCCGTCGCGCCAGCGCAACTCGCCGAAGTCGGCCAGCCTGCCCGACCCCGCCGCATAGAGCAGCTCCCCCAGCGGCGACTCGAGCAGGGCCAGCACCGCCTGCGTCTCGGGATCACCGAAGCGGCAGTTGAATTCGACGACCGCGGGCCCCTTGGCCGTGATCGCCAGCCCGACGTAGAGCAATCCGCTGAACGGGCTGCCCCGCCGAACCAGTTCGGCGGCAACGGGTTCGACGATGCCGGTGACCACGTCTCGGTACAGGGTCTCGGGTAGCCATGGCAGCGGCGCGTAGGCACCCATGCCGCCGGTGTTGGGGCCGGTGTCGCCGTCGCCGACGCGCTTGAAGTCCTGCGCGGGCAGCAGCGGCACGACGGTGCGGCCGTCGACGACGCAGAACAGCGACACCTCGGGGCCGTCCAGGAAAGACTCCAGCAGCACCGGATGCCCCGACTCCAGCAGTCCGGCGGCGTGCGCGCGCGCGACCTCACGGTCGGGCGTCACCACCACGCCCTTGCCGGCGGCCAGGCGGTCGTCCTTCACCACCCAGGCCGGGTCGCCCGCGGGGGGCCCGAAGCGGTCCAGGGCGGCGTCCAAACGCGCTGGGCTGTCGACGGTTTCGCTGGTCGCGGTGCGCACGCCCGCCGCGGCCATGACCTCCTTCGCGAACGCCTTGGAGCCCTCGATGCGGGCGGCGTCCTTGCCGGGCCCGAAGCAGACGATGCCGGCGGCGCGCACGGCGTCGGCCACCCCGAGCACCAGCGGCACCTCGGGACCGATGACCACCATGTCCGCCCGAACCTGACGCGCCAGGGCCACGACGTCCTCGCCGGAGGTGATGTCGACGTCGCGCTGCTCGGCCAGCCGCGCGGTGCCGGCGTTGCCAGGGGCGACGGCCAGGCCGGTGACCTGGGGGTCACGGCGCAGCGCCAGCAGCAGCGCATGCTCACGGGCACCGGAACCGATCACCAGGACGCGCACGACACGTCACTTTAGCGGCCGGTCACGCACCTATGCCGAGCAGACGCATAATCGCACGTTTCGCTGCCGAAGAATGCGATTCTGCGTCTGCTCGGCAAGCGGGTGGGCCTTACAGGGCCTGATAGATCAGGCGCGTGTACTTGCGGGTGCGCTCGGTTCCGGCGGAGGTGACCTGTCCCATCTTGTTCATCACGTAGGCGAAGGTGGCGCGGCGCTCCGGGTTCATGACCGCCATCGAGCCACCCCAGCCGCCCCAGTAGCAGATCTTCTCGTCGGGGATGTCCGGCACCGCCTCGGGGAGGGGCAGCGCGAAACCCACGCCCCACCGTGCCGGCATCGCCAGCACCAGGTCGGTGCCGTTGACTTGCTCTTCGAAGATCAGGTCGATGGTGTCGGGGCTGAGCAGCCGAACTCCGTTGACGCTGCCCCCCAACGAAATCGGCGACAGTACCCGGACCAGCGACCGCGCGTTGCCGTGGCCGTTGGCCGACCCGATGTCCGCCCGGCGCCACGCGGTCGTCTCGGCCGCCAACGCGGATTCCGGGATCGGCGGCACCGCGGCGAACGTCTTGTACATCGGGTGGTCATGAGGCACCGCGGCGAGCGGCACATCCAGCGGTGGCGGTGGCACCAGTTGCGCGATGCGGGCGTCGTCTTCGGGCGCGGCGCCGATCTGAAAGTCGGCGCCCAGCGGTCCGGCAATCTCCTCGCGCACAAACTGTTTCAGCGACTTGCCCGTGATGCGCCGCACGATCTCCCCGATCAGGTGGCCGCTGGTGACGGCGTGATAGCCCGACGCGGTGCCGGGTTGCCACCACGGCGCCTGGGCGGCCAGTTGCGAGGTGGACTTGTCCCAGTCGTAGATGTCCTCGAGGGTGAAGGGCATCTCTCAGCCGGACACCCCCGAGGTGTGGCTCAGGATGTGGCGCACCTCGACCCGGTCCTTGCCGTTGGCCGCGAATTCGGGCCAGTACTTCGCGACCGGTGCGAACGGATCGAGCAGCCCGCGGTCGACGAGCATCAGCGCCGCCAGCGCCGTGACATTCTTGGTGCTGGAGAAGACGTTGACGATGGTGTCTTTCGTCCATTCGGTGGTTTTCGCCCTGTCGGCGTGCCCGCCCCAGATGTCTACGACGAGCTCGCCGTCGACGTCGACGGCGATGGCGGCGCCGAGCTCGCCACCGGTGGTGACTTCGTCGGCCAGCGCGGCGACGAGGTCTTCGAAGCGGCTGTCGTAGTGCCCGTGCAGGACGCCCGTCGTGAAGTGGGCGTCGATCAGGGTTTGGCTTGTCATTGGTGACCTCCTTGAGTCGAGGAGCCCACTATCCGACGGATCGCGGCACAGAACATTCGCCAAATGGCCTAGATCCCGCGCGGACGCTCACGACGGCGTTGTAGGCGTTTGTGCCGATGTTTGCCCGGTGCGGTCGTCGCATGCTGGCTAACATGACTGAGACCGATCGACGCGCGGACACGCCACCACTGAATTGGAGCGACTTGGGCGTAAGCGAGCTCCCGACCGGAACGGTGACGTTGCTACTGGCCGACGTCGAGGGCTCCACGCGGCTGTGGCAGACCCGGGCCGACGAGATGAGCGCGGCCATTGCGCGCCTGGACCGCGCGGTGTCGGACCTGGTGGCCCAGCACGGCGGGGTCCGTCCGGTGGAGCAGGGTGAGGGCGACAGCTTCGTGGTGGCCTTCGCCCGCGCCAGCGACGCTGCCGGCTTTGCCCTGAAGTTGCAACGGACGCCGCTGTCGCCGATCAGCTTGCGGATCGGCCTGCATACCGGCGAAGTGCAGCTGCGCGACGAGGCAAACTACGTCGGGCCCACGATTAACCGCGCCGCACGCCTGCGCGACCTGGCGCATGGGGGCCAGACCGTGTTGTCGGCCACGACGAGTGATCTGCTCGCCGACGGGCTTCCCGAAGATGCGTGGCTGGTCGACCTGGGCACCCACCCGTTGCGGGACCTGCCCCGCCCCGAACGGGTGGCGCAGCTTTGTCACGCCAATTTGCGCAACGACTTTCCTTCGCTGCGGGCGGCGAAAGCCACTGGAATACACCATCTTCCGCCGCAGTTGACGAGTTTCGTCGGCCGCGGCGCCGAAACCGACACCGTGCGAAGGCTGGTGGACGGCAACCGATTGGTGACGCTGACCGGCGCGGGCGGCGTGGGCAAGACGCGGTTGGCGGTGCGGGTCGCCGACGAGATGGGCGGCGAATTTGCGGACGGGGTTTGGTATGCCGATCTGGCGCCGATCACCGACCCGGATGTCGTACCCGTCGCTGTCACGCGCGCTTTGGGGCTGCCCGACCAGGCGGGGCGGTCGACGATGGAGACGCTGACCCGCGCCGTCGCCGATCGGCACCTGCTGATCGTGCTGGACAACTGCGAGCACCTGATCGACGCGTGTGCCTCGCTGATCGTCGCGCTGCTGGGGGCCTGCCCGGCGGTGAGCATCCTCGCCACCAGCCGCGAGCCGATCCGGGTGGCGGGCGAAGTCGCCTGGGCGGTGCCGTCGCTGTCGCTGGCCGACGAGGCGATCGCGCTGTTCACCGACCGCGCCCGCCAGGTGCGGCCCGAGTTCGTTGTGACCGGGGAGAACTCGGCCACGGTGACCGAGATCTGCGAGCGCCTGGACGGCATACCCTTGGCGATCGAGCTGGCGGCCGCACGGGTTCGCGCCCTGTCGCTGACACAGATTCTGGACAGCCTGCACAACCGGTTCCGGCTGCTGACCGGCGGCGCCCGAACGGCCGTGCGCCGCCAGCAGACGCTGCGGGCGTCGGTGGACTGGTCGCACGAGCTGTTGACCGAGCCCGAGCGTGTCCTGTTCGGTCGGGCGGGGGCGTTCATGGGTGGCTTCGACCTCGAGGCGGCGCAAGCCGTGTGCGGTGGAAGCGACGTCGAGAGCTATCAGACCCTCGATCAGCTCACCCTGCTCATCGACAAGTCGCTCATCGCGGCCGAAGACACCAACTTCGGGACGCGATACCGGATGCTCGAGACGGTGCGCCAGTACGCGCTGGAAAAGCTCGTCGAGTCCGGCGAAGCCGACGCGGTGCGCGCCCGCCATCGCGACCACTACGCCGGGCTCGCGTCACTACTCGACGCCCCGGGCCGCTCCGGCCATCAGCGCCGCGTCGAACAGGCCGAAATCGAGATGGACAACCTGCGAGCGGCGTTCGCGTGGTGCCGCGAAAACGGTGAGACCGTAGCCGCATTGCAGCTCGCATCGGCGTTGCAGCCGTTGTGGGTAAGCCGCGGCCGCGTGCGGGAGGGAACGGCCTGGTTCGACGCCGCGCTCGCCGAGTCCACGGCTCACGGCGCCGAGGTGCCGCCCACGGCGCGCGCCCGGGCCCTTGCCGACAAGGCCACACTCGACGCCACGCAAAACATCCACGACAACGTGGAGCAGGCTTTCGCGGCGCTGGCGATCTCGCGCGAGCTCGACGATCCGGCGTTGTTGGTGCGCGCGCTGCTTGGTTGCGGTGCGCTCGCCGCCTACGACGCCGCGAGAGCCCAACCGTATTTCGACGAGGCGCTCGGCTTGGCGCGCCGGTTGGACGACGACTGGAGCTTGAGCCAGATCCTCGCGTACCAAGCGTTCGCGGCGGTCACCGGGAAGGGCGACGCAATCGAGGCGCGGGCTGCCGGCGAAGAAGGGCGCGACATCGCCAACGCGATCGGCGACGGATACAACTCGCGCATGTGCCGCTGGTGCGTGGCGCTAGCGCAGTGGTGGCGTGGCGATCTCCGCGAAGCCACGGCTGAATTCAGCGATTTGGTCGCAGAGTCCGAAGCGGCGCACGACGACGTCTGGAGGATGTCCAGCCTCGTCAGCCTGGGCCACATGCTGGCCTACTCCGGCGACACGGCCGCAGCCCGGGCCGCCGCGGGTGCAGCCGTGGACGCGGCGGCAGACCTCGGCCCGTTCAATCAAGGCTTCGCCTATGCGGCGTTGGCCGTCGCGAACCTGGCCGCCGGTGACGTCGACGCGTCGGCCGAGGCCGGCGAGACAGCCTGGCGGCTCATGAAAGTCCAGCCCGAGCTGGCCGTCGTCAACGTCCTGCCGCTTGCCGACGTCGCGCTCGTGCGGGGAGACCTGGCCGCGGCCCGTCGTTGGGCCGACGACGCCGTCGCCGTGGCACCCGGCGTTCACAAGATACAGGCGCTGGCCACCCGCGCGCGTGTTGCGATCGCCCAGGACAACCCCGATCAGGCTGAGCGTGACGCCCGCGACGCCCTTTCGCGCGCCGCCAATCTCGAGGGGCAATGGATTGTCCCTGATGTCCTCGAGTGTCTCGCCACGCTGGCTGTCGGCACCGGCAGCTATCAAGAAGCGGCCCGCCTGTCCGGGGCCGCACACGCGCTCCGTAGCCGCACCGGCTTCGTGCGCTTCAAGATCTATGACGCCGCCCATGATGCGGTAGTGGCTGCGCTGCGTGACTCCTTGGGCGACAGAGAATCTGAGAGCGCCTGGGCCGAGGGTGAGGCGCTGTCGATCGACGAAGCCATCGCCTATGCGCAACGCGGCCGCGGCGAACGCAAGCGACCGTCAACCGGTTGGGAATCGCTGACTCCCGCCGAGATCAACGTCGTCAAACTGGTCAGCGAAGGGCTTTCGAACAAGGACATCGCCGAGCGCCTGTTCGTGTCCGCGCGCACCGTGCAGGCCCACCTCAGCCACGTCTACGCGAAGCTCGGCATCAGCTCGAGAGTGCAACTCGCCCAAGAGGCTTCGCGCCACTGACCCCTCGATCCGCCGAACGTGAAGCTGTGGCGGGCTTCCGGGGATTCGCGGCGAAAATCTCGCCACAGCTTCACGCTCGGCGAGTGGATAGTTTTGCTCAGTCGCGTTTGGCGCCCCGGTGCATGTTGACGGCGGCATCCACGTTGGCCTTCTTGTCCTCCCCGGCGCCCTTCGCCGCGGCCTTCTTGCGCTTTGCGATGACGGTGTCGACCGCGCCGTTGAGCGCGCTTCCCAGGGGGAAGCCGAGGTAGTGGGTCAAGAAGACCGCCATCTCCTTGAGTTCGGTCTCGCTGAGCTCCCCGTTGAGCAGCGCGGCGTTGATCTGAATCTCGGCCAGGTCGCGGCTTCCGATCGCGGTCACCGCCGTCAGCGTCATGATGCGCTTGTCGCGCATCGACAGTCCGGGTCGCGTCCAGATGCTGCCGAACAGGTGATCGACGGTCAGGTCGAAGTACGCGTCGCCCTCGACGTTGGGCATCTCCCAGCCGTAGACCTCGTTCATTTTCTCGAGGCCCTTGCGGCGCAGCTCGTCCATCACGCCTCTTTCTCTGTGTGCGGTACCCCGAGCCCGGCGGCCAGCCCGTCGTAGGCCAACCGGGCCAACGGCAGGTCGACGGAGACCGCCTCGCCCAGCGCCAGCGCCAGGCTCAGATCCTTCTCTCCCAGACCTCGGGCGTGCACGAAGGGTTCGTACAGGAAGCTTTCCGGCTCAATGTCTTTCATGTCGTCGCGCACCATGATCGCCCCAGCCCCGCTGGTGAGCGCGTCGGTGTGGCGCACCACCCGGCCCAGCGCCTGCAGGTCCAGTCCCGCCGCCTCGGCCAGCTTCATGGCCTCGCACGCCGCGGCGTAGGAGGTGAACGTCAACATGTTGCGGGCCAGCTTCATTCGCGTCCCCGCACCGGGGTCGCCGGCGTGGATGACCAGCGACGCCCAATGTTTGAATGCCGGCTTGATCCGCTCGTACACCTCACGCTCGGCGCCCACCATGGTGGCCAGCTCGCCCTTCGCGGCGGCGGCGGCCCCGCCGCTCACCGGTGCGTCGACGATGTGGATGTCGCGCGGTTTCAGCTCTCGGGCCAACTCCACGGCGGTGGTGTCGCTGATCGTCGAGTGGATCGCGATGACCGTGCCGGGCTTGGCGTGGGCCGCCAGCTCGCCGACGACCTCGCGCACCTGGGCGTCGTTGAGCACGGTGATGTGGACGAGGTCGGCGGCGGCGGCGATGTCGGCGACGCTGTCGGCCAGGCCGGCGCCCTTTTCGACCAGCGGTGTCATCGCCTCGGTCCGGATGTCGTAAACCGTTACCCCGCCGGGCCATTCGGTCATCTTCGTGGCCATCGGGGCGCCCATGTTGCCCAGCCCGATGTATCCCAGACGCAGGTGCTCGCTCATGACCGGATCACCTGCCCGCCGTCGACGTTGAAGATCTGCCCGGTGATCCACGCCGCCTCGTCGGACAGCAGGAACAGGCACATCCCGACCAGGTCCGCGGGAGTTCCCATGCGGGACAGCGGCAGGCCCTTGACGATGTCGTCGACCATCTCCTTGGGCGTGGTGGTCCGGTTGGCCTCGGTGTCGATCGGGCCGGGCGCGATCGCGTTGATCCGGATGTTCTGGCCGCCGAGTTCGCGCGAAAGCTGTTGGGTCAGGCCGTTGATGCCGACCTTGGCCAGTGCGTAGTAGTTCGCGTACAGCCACGCCGCGGTCGACGACTGGTTGACGATCGCGCCGCCGCCGCGCTTGGCCATCTTCTTGTACACCGCGCGGGTGCACCACAGCGCGCCGTCGAGGTTGACGCTCATGAACTTCTTGTAGTACTCGGGGTCGATGGTGAGCAGGAAGTCCAGCTTCATGCCACCGAAGATCGCGGCGTTGTTGACGAGGTAGTCGATGCCGCCGAACTCGGCCAGCGTGCGGTCGGCCATCGCCTTGGCCGACGCCGGGTCGGACACGTCGACCGGAACGGCCAGGGCCGTGCCGCCGTCGGCAACGATCTGCTTGGCCACGCCCTCGGCGGCCTCGGCGTTGATGTCGGCCACCACCACCGCCGCGCCCTCGCGCGCGAGCGCCTCGGCGTACGCCTGGCCGATGCCGCCACCGGAACCGGTGACGATGGCTACCTTGTTCTCGAACCGCATGCCGCTCCTAATTCACCGCTGTAGCAATGGTTTTGACTTCGAGGTACTCCTCGAAACCGGCCAGGCCCATCTCGCGTCCGTTCCCGGACTGCTTGTACCCGCCGAACGGCGCGTCCGCGGAGTACCAGACGCCGCCGTTGACGTTGATGGTGCCCGCCCGGATCCGCCCGGCAACCGCGGCGGCCCGGTCCGGGTCGGCGCCGAAGACGGTGCCCGACAACCCGTACGGTGAGTCGTTGGCGATGCGCACGGCGTCGTCGTCGCCGTCGTGCGGGATGACCGTGAGCACCGGCCCGAAGATCTCCTCCCGCGCGACGCGGGCGTCGTTGCCCAGGCCCGCGATCACGGTGGGCTCGATGAAGAAGCCGACCTCGCGGTCCGCCGGGCGGCCACCGCCGCACGCGAACGTCCCGCCCTCGGCGACGGCGGAGTCGAGGTAGCCCTGCACCCGGTCGCGTTGCCGCGCCGAAATCAGCGGCCCGCAAACGGTTCCCGGGTCGTTGGGGTCGCCGGGCTTGATCCCGCCCAGCGTGGCGGCCGCGATCGAGACGGCCTCGTCGTAGCGGGCCCGCGGCACCAACAGCCGAGTGGTGATCGCGCAGCCCTGCCCGGCGTGCATGCAGACCGAGAACCCCGCCATCGAGACGGCACCGCCCAGGTCGGCGTCGTCGAGCACGATGAAGGCCGACTTGCCGCCCAGCTCCAGGAACACCTTCTTGATGGTGGCGGCGCCGTCGGCCATCACGCTGCGACCGGTGGCCGTGGAGCCGGTGAACGAAACCATGTCCACGCGTGGGTCTTTGGCCAGCATGGCGCCGACGCCGTGGTCGCTCGAGGTGACGATGTTGACGACCCCCGGCGGAAAATCGGTGTGCTCGACGATGAGCGCGCCCAGCACCGCCGCGCACCACGGCGTGTCCGGCGCGGGCTTGAGCACCACGGTGTTGCCCGCCGCCAGTGCGGGACCCAGCTTGGCGAGGTTGATCTGATGCGGAAAGTTCCACGGCGTGATGGCGCCGACGACCCCGACGGCCTCCCGAGCGACGGTGCGCCGGGTCGGGATGCCCATCGGCGACGCCTGGCCGAGATCGGTGTTCCACTCGTAGGACTCGGCCGTGTCGGCCGCGAACGACAGGTCGTTGACCGGCACCTCCAGCTGCGCGATCGCGGTCAACATGCGCGGGGCGCCGACCTCGGCGATGGTGATCTCGCGCAGTTCCTCGAGATGCTCTTTCATCGCGTCGCGCAGCTGCCGCACGCAGCGCACCCGCAACTCGGTGTTGCGCGACCAGTCCGTGTCGTCGAAGGCACGCCGCGCGGCGTCGATGGCGCGACCCATGTCGGCGGCGTCGGCGTCGGCGGCGACCCCCAGCACTTCCTCGGTCGCCGGGTTGATCGTCGGGAAGGTGCCGGCGCTGCCGGGCGACAACTTGCCGTCGATGAACAGTGCGCTCGCGCCGTCGGCCAACAGGGACTTTTGGGTCATCTTCGCTCCCGCCTTTGGGCCCATTGACACAGCCAAGTGAGTGGACAGTTGTCCGATATCGCCGGTTCGAACCCTAGCTTCCCGGTCGTCACTGGTGCAAGGGCACGTTTGTTCATAGACCCATTACCTGCGTCTTTGCCTCACAAGCTTGCTTCCCGGCGGCGGCGTCCGATAGCTTGGACATGTGTCCAGCGATGCACTGGCTACGATCGCATCCCACGCCGACCGCCAGACCGGAGCAACTTTGCGCAACCGTCGCCAGGAGGAGACCTTCCGCAAGGTACTCGCCGCCGGCATAGAAACCCTGCGCGAGAAGTCGTATGCCGATCTGACCGTGCGCGCCGTGGCGGCCCGCGCCAAGGTGGCGCCGGCGACGGCCTACACCTACTTCTCGTCGAAGAACCACCTGATCGCCGAGGTCTACCTCGACCTGGTCCGGCAGGTCCCCTACTTCACCGACGTGAACGACCCCATGCCCGTGCGGGTGGACCAGACGCTGCGCCACCTGGCGTTGGTGGTCGCCGACGAGCCGGAGGTGGGGGCGGCCTGCACGACCGCGCTGCTCGGCGGGGGCGCCGATCCCGCGGTGAGCGCCGCGCGCGACCGGATCGGCGCGGAGATCCACCGCCGCATCGCGTCGGCCATCGGGCCGGGCGCCAACCCCGCCACCGTGTCCGCGCTCGAGATGGCCTTCTTCGGCGCACTCGTGCAGGCCGGCAGCGGCGAGGTCACCTACCGCGGCATCGCCGACCGGCTGGGCTACGTGGTGGGCCTCATCCTGGCCGGCGCGGGCGAGACCGGTCTCGAAACCAACGACAGCGGGGACGAGCGATGACCGTGCACGTCGGCGACCACGAGCTGGTCCTGGACCCCTACGACTACGACTTCCACGAGGACCCGTATCCGTACTACCAGCGGCTGCGCGACGAGGCTCCGCTGTATCGCAACGAGGACCTCAACTTCTGGGCGTTGTCGCGGCACAGCGATGTGTGGCAGGGGTTCCGCAACAGCACCACGCTGTCCAACCGCGACGGGGTGTCGCTGGACCCGGTGTCGCGCGGACCGCACGCGTCGAAGACGATGTCGTTCCTGGCCATGGACGATCCCGCCCACCTGCGCCTGCGCACGCTGGTGTCGAAAGGCTTTACCCCACGCCGGATCCGCGAACTCGAACCGAGCGTCACCGAGCTCGCCGTGCAGCACCTCGACACCATGCTGGAGCGCGCCGCCGCGGGCGAAACCGTCGACTATGTAGCCGAATTCGCCGGCAAGCTGCCAATGGACGTGATCTCCGAGCTCATGGGCGTGCCGGTGGCCGACCGCGACCGGATCCGCGCCATGGCCGACGGCGTGATGCACCGCGAGGACGGGGTCAACGACGTGCCGGCCTCGGCGATCGAGGCGTCGATCAACCTGATCGTCTACTACCAGGAGATGATCGCCGAGCGCCGCAAGCAGCCCACCGAGGATCTGACCTCGGCGCTGCTGGACGCCGAGATCGACGGCGACCGGCTCACCGACGAGGAAGTCCTCGGCTTCATGTTCCTGATGGTGATCGCCGGCAACGAGACGACCACCAAACTCCTTGCCAACGCCGCCTTTTGGGGCCACAAGAACCCCGACCAACTGACCCCGGTCTACGCGGACCTGTCCCGGGTGCCGCTATGGGTCGAGGAGACGCTGCGCTACGACACCTCCAGCCAGATCCTGGCCCGCACCGTCTCCGGCGAACTCAACCTCTACGACACCACCATCCCCGAGGGCGACGTGGTGCTCTTGCTGCCGGGTTCGGCGCACCGTGACGAGCGGGTCTTCGACGACCCCGACGACTATGTGATCGGGCGCGAAATCGGGCCCAAGCTATTGAGTTTCGGTAGTGGCGCACACTTCTGCCTGGGCGCGCATCTGGCGCGGATGGAAGCCCGGGTGGCGCTGACCGAGTTGTTCAAGCGAATCCGCGGATATGAGGTGGACGAGGCCAACGCCGTCCGCGTCCACTCGAGCAATGTCCGCGGGTTCGCTCACCTACCCATGAGCGTGGAGGTCCGCTGAATGCCCCGCTTTGACCCCCTGCCCGAGCGCCGGCCGGCGATCGTGGCCGGCGCCTCCTCGGGCATCGGGGAGGCCACCGCGATCGAACTCGCGGCACACGGCTTCCCCGTGGCCCTGGGCGCCCGCCGGGTGGAGAAGCTCAACGACATCGTCGGCAAGATCAACGCCGACGGCGGCGAGGCCGTGGGATTCCACCTGGACGTGACCGACCCGAACTCGGTGAAATCCTTTGTCGCACAGTCGGTCGAGGCGCTCGGCGAGATCGAGGTGCTGGTGGCCGGCGCCGGCGACACCTACTTCGGCAAGCTCGCCGAGATCAGCACCGACGAGTTCGAGTCGCAGCTGCAGATCCACCTCGTCGGCGCCAACCGGCTGGCCTCAGCCGTCCTCCCCGGCATGCTCGAGCGACAGCGCGGCGACCTGATCTTCGTCGGTTCCGACGTGGCCCTGCGCCAGCGGCCGCACATGGGCGCCTACGGCGCCGCCAAGGCCGCGCTCGTCGCGATGGTCACCAACTTCCAGATGGAGCTGGAGGGCACCGGCGTGCGCGCCTCGATCGTGCACCCGGGCCCGACCAAGACGTCGATGGGCTGGAGCCTGCCGGCCGACAAGATCGGGCCCGCGCTCGAGGACTGGGCCAAGTGGGGCCAGGCCCGCCACGACTACTTCCTGCGCGCGGCCGACCTGGCACGGGCCATCACGTTCGTCGCCGAGACACCGCGCGGCGGCTTCATCGCGAACATGGAGCTTCAGCCCGAAGCCCCGTTGGCCGACAACAAAGGTCGCCAGAAACTCGCGCTCGGCGAAGAGGGGATGCCGTCATGACCAGCACAGCCATCGTGCCGCGGGTTTCCGGCGGCGAAGAAGACCACGGCCATCTCGAGGAATTCCGCACCGACCCCATCGGTTTGATGAAGCGCGTCCGCGACGAGTGCGGTGACGTCGGCTGGTTCCAACTGGTCGACAAGCACGTCATCCTGCTGTCGGGGGCCGGCGCCAACGAATTCTTCTTCCGTTCCGCCGACGAGGATCTGGACCAGGCCGAGGCGTACCCGTTCATGACGCCGATCTTCGGCAAGGGCGTGGTGTTCGACGCCAGCCCCGAGCGTCGCAAGGAGATGCTGCACAACTCGGCGCTGCGCGGCGAGCAGATGAAGGGCCACGCCGCCACCATCGAGGGCGAAGTCAAGAAGATGATCGCCGGCTGGGGACCCGAAGGCGAGATCGAGCTGCTGGACTTCTTCGCCGAGCTGACCATCTACACCTCGACGGCCTGCCTGATCGGGCTGAAGTTCCGCGAGCAGCTCGACCATCGCTTCGCCGAGTACTACCACGAGCTGGAGCGCGGCACCGACCCGCTGTGCTACGTCGACCCGTACCTGCCGATCGACAGCTTCCGGCGCCGTGACGAGGCCCGCGTCAAGCTCGTCGCGCTGGTGCAGGAGATCATGGACCGCCGGCTGGCCAACCCGCCGAAGGACAAGGCCGACCGCGACATGCTCGACGTGCTGGTCTCGATCCGCGACGAAGACGGCAATCCGCGGTTCTCCGCCGACGAGGTCACCGGGATGTTCATCTCGCTGATGTTCGCCGGACACCACACCAGCTCGGGCACCTCGGCCTGGACGTTGATCGAGCTGATCCGCCACCCCGAGGTGTACGCCGAGGTGCTGGCCGAGCTCGAGGAGCTCTACGCCGACGGCCAGGAGGTGAGTTTCCATGCGCTGCGGTCGATTCCGAAGCTGGACAACGTGGTCAAGGAGACCCTGCGGCTGCACCCGCCGCTGATCATCCTGATGCGGGTCGCCAAGGGCGAGTTCGAGGTCGAGGGCTTTCCGATCCACGCCGGTGACTATGTCGCGGCGTCCCCGGCGATCTCCAACCGCATCCCCGAGGACTTCCCCGACCCCGACGCGTTCCGGCCCGATCGTTACAACAAGCCCGAGCAGGCCGACATCGTCAACCGGTGGACCTGGATTCCGTTCGGCGCCGGGCGGCACCGCTGCGTCGGCGCGGCGTTCGCCCAGATGCAGATCAAGGCGATCTTCTCGGTCCTGTTGCGCGAGTACGAGTTCGAGATGGCGCAGCCCGCGGACAGCTACCACAACGACCACTCCAAGATGGTGGTGCAGCTCGCCCGGCCGGCGAAGGTCCGCTACCGCAAGCGCAGCACCGGAGCATAGCCGTGGGTTACCGAGTCGAGGCCGATTTGGACCTGTGCCAGGGACACGCCATGTGCGAGCTGGAGGCGCCCGACTACTTCCGGGTCCCCAAGCGAGGCAAGGTCGAGATCCTCAACCCCGAACCGCCCGTCGACGCCCGCGACGAAGTCGAGCGCGCGGTCGAGATGTGCCCAACGCAAGCACTACTCATCAAAGAGAAAGAAGACTGAGGATGGCGTCACACTCCCGTGAAGACCTCGAGGCATGGGTCGACCGCTGGCTGCAGGCCAACAAGGACTGCGAGAAGGCCGGTGACTGGCGGCCGCTGGCGGACTTCTACACCAAGGACGCGACCTACGGCTGGAACATCGGCCCCAAGGAAGACGTGATGTGCGTCGGCGTCGACGAGATTCGCGACATCGCGCTGGGCCTGGAGATGGAGGGCCTGGAGAACTGGGTGTACGAGTACCAGAAGGTGCTCATCGACGAGAAGCAGGGCGAGATCGTCGGCTTCTGGAAGCAGATCGTCAACAAGACCGACGGCACCCGGGGCGAGATCTACGGCATCGGCGGCAGCTGGTTCCGCCTTACCGAAATAGACGGGGCGCGGCTCATCGAGTGGCAGCGCGACTTCTTCGACTTCGGTCACGTCGCCAAGATGTTCGCGACCCTCATCGAGTCCGGCGACCTGTCCGCCGGCATGCAGAGGCGGATCGAGCGCAGCGTCGCCGGCGAGAAGCTGCCGGGCTACTACCCGCTCGGCCAGGCGCCGGTCCCGATCTGGTGATCGGGTGCGAGACCAACCAAGCATTTGATTCGTTGCACACGCTATGCTGACGCCACAGGGGTGCCCTGTGGCATCCGTCACCAGCGCTGCCAGGCAGGACGGGTCGGGCAGTCTCACTTCAAAGGCGAAATGGGGTCAGGTCCAACGTGAAGACAAAAGGCGCACTGATCTGGGAGTTCAACCAGCCGTGGTCCATCGAGGAGATCGAGATCGGCGACCCGCAAGCGCACGAGGTCAAGATCCAGATGGAGGCGGCGGGCATGTGCCACTCCGACCACCACCTGGTCACCGGCGGGATCCCGATGGCCGGCTTCCCGGTGCTCGGCGGGCATGAGGGCGCCGGCATCGTCACCGAGGTCGGGCCCGGCGTAGAAGACCTCGCCCCGGGCGACCACGTGGTGCTGTCGTTCATCCCGTCCTGCGGGACCTGTCCGACCTGCCAGGCGGGCATGCGCAACCTGTGCGACCTGGGCGCGGGGTTGCTGGGCGGCCAGGCCGTTTCCGACGGCACCTTCCGCATCCAGGCCCGCGGCCAGAACGTCTTTCCGATGACGCTGCTGGGCACGTTCTCGCCGTACATGGTCGTGCACCGCGCCTCGGTGGTGAAGATCGACCCGTCGGTGCCGTTCGAGGTCGCCGCGCTGGTGGGCTGCGGCGTCACCACCGGCTACGGCTCGGCGGTCCGCACCGCCGACATCCGCCCGGGCCAGGACGTCGCCATCGTCGGCGTGGGCGGCGTCGGCATGGCCGCCCTGCAGGGTGCCGTCAACGCCGGTGCCCGCTACATCTTCGCGATCGACCCGGTCGAGTGGAAGCGCGACCAGGCCCTCAAGTTCGGCGCCACCCACGTCTACCCCGACATCGAGGCCGCGCTGATGGGCATGGCCGAGGTCACCTACGGCCTGATGGCGCACAAGGTGATCGTCACGGTCGGTGAACTGCACGGCGCCGACATCGACAACTACCTGAACATCACCGCCAAGGGCGGCACCTGCGTGGCCACCGCCATCGGCAGCCTGCTGGACACCAACGTGACGCTGAACCTGGCGATGCTGACCCTGATGCAGAAGAACCTGCAGGGCACTATCTTCGGCGGCGGCAACCCGCAGTACGACATCCCGCAGCTGTTGTCGATGTACAAGGCGGGCAAGCTCAACCTCGACGACATGGTCACCACCCAGTACCGCCTGGAGCAGATCAATGACGGCTACCAGGACATGCTGGACGGCAAGAACATTCGCGGCGTCATCCGCTACACCGACGCCGATCGGTAAGCACCCGTCAGCCCGCCGGTGAGCACCGGCTTTCCGCATCTGCTGGCGCCGGGACGAATCGGCGCCATGACGGTGCGCAACCGGGTGGTCATGTCTCCCATGGAGACGATGTACGGCACCCGCGACGGGCTGCCCTCGCAGCGCACCCGCGACTACTTCGCCGCGCGCGCCGAGGGCGGGGTCGGGCTGATCACGTTGGGCGCCACCGGGATCGACCACCACCATCCCGAAACTCCGGGCGGGCTGCACCTGGGTACCGACGACGCGGTCGCGGCGCACCGGGCGCTGGTCGAGGCGGTGCACGAACACCGCGCCAAGATCCAGCCCCAGCTGGTGCACGCCGGGCCCGACGGGCTCGGTCCGGAGATGTTCGGCGTCACCTCGCTGGGGCCGTCGGTGATTCCGTCCTACCTGACCGGGCACCCGTCGGCCGAGATCAGCACGCACCAACTGGGCGAGGTGTTCGACCTGTTCCGGGCGGCGGCGCGGCGCGCCGCGGAGGCCGGCTACGACGGCATCGAGCTGCACGCCGCGCACGGCTACATGCTGCTCGGGTCTTTCCTTGCCCCGCAACGCAACCGGCGCATCGACGACTATCGGGGTGACTCGCCGCGCGGCCGGGTGCGGGTGGTGCTCGAGGCGCTGGCCGCGATCCGCTCAGAGATCGGCGACGCCCTGCCGATCACGTTGCGCATCTCCGGCTACGAGCGGGTCGCGGGGGGCCGGCCGATCCACGAGACCGCGCGGCTGGCACCCGAACTCGTCGCGGCCGGCGTGAGCGCGTTTCACGTCAGCGGCGGGGTGATCGATCGGCTGGTCACCGGGATGGTCAACGGCGCCGACGACGGCGACGAGCTCAACGTCGGCGCGGCGGCCGCGGTCAAGCAGGCGGTCGACGTGCCGGTGATCGCCGTGGGCCGCATTCACGACCCGGCCCGGGCCGAGCGGATCCTGGCCGAGGGGCGGGCCGATTTCATCGCAATGGGCCGTCCGCTGCTGGCCGACCCCGACCTGCCCCGCAAGCTGCGCTCCGGCCATGCGCACCGGGTCCGCAAGTGCATCTCCTGCGAAAACTGCATCGACGCAATGGAACAGCGCTTTTCCGTCGATTGCGCCGTCAATCCCCGCACCGGCAAGGAACGCGAACTGGCCGCGCCCCGCGCCGGGCGGGCCAAGCGGGTGGCGGTGATCGGTGGCGGGCCAGCCGGGCTGGAGGCCGCCCGCGTGGCCGCCGAGCGTGGCCACCGGGTCACGCTCTACGAGCGCGGCGGTCAGCTCGGCGGCGCGCTGCGCTGGGCGTCGGTGCTGCATCCGGAGAACCAGCCGTTCCTGCGCTACCTGCGCGACGAGATCAGGCGCAGCGCCGTGAAAATCCGCCTGAATAAGTGCGTTTCGGTCGACGACGTCGTGTGGGCCGCACCGGACGCGGTGGTGGTGGCCACCGGCGGCCACGTAGCGGTGCCCGACATTCCCGGCGCGGACCTACCGCACGTGCACACCGGGCCCGGGTTGCGCGAGTGGCTCGACGGGCGGCTATTCGCCGGCCGGCGGCAGCGGCTGGTGCGCCCCGCCGCGGTGCGCCTCGCGGCCCGGGCCTGGATGCCGGTGGGCCGGCGGGTCGCCGTCGTCGGCGGCGACCTGGTCGCGCTGGAGCTCGCCGAGTTCCTGGCGGCGCGAGGCCGGCAGGTGTCGATCCTCGAGTCGGGCAACGACATTGCCCCGGAAGTGGGCAACAAGCGCAAGACCGAGCACATGGATCGGCTCGACCGGCTCGGTGTCACCGTGCACGTCCGCGGGGCCGTCGAGCGCATCACGACGCAGGCCGTGGTGTTCACGCCCGCCGGCGGCGCGCCACGGCACCTGCCCGCCGACAGCGTCGTCATCGCCGGCACGGTCCAGCCGGACACCCGCCTGTTCGACGCCGTCGTCGCCGCGATGCCGGGCGCCGAGGTGTATGCCGCCGGCGACTGCGGCGGCCTCGGACTCATCCGCAAAGCCACCGAGGAGGGCGCACGCGCCGCGTGTGCTATCTAGTGACAGGAGAACACAAATGACCGAAACCGAGCAATCCCAGGCCTCCCCCGCCCTGGCCGCCTCGCACGCGTCGTGGCGCTGCGTGCAGGCCCACGACCGCGAGGGCTGGCTGGCGCTGATGGCCGACGACATCGTCGTCGAAGACCCGATCGGCAAGTCGGTCACCAACCCCGACGGCACCGGGGTGCGGGGCAAGGAGGCCGTGAGCGCCTTCTTCGACTCCAACATCGCGGCCAATCAGCTGACGATCACCTGCGAGGAGACGTTCCCGTCCAGCTCCCCCCACGAGGTAGCCCATATCCTGGTGCTGCACAGCAAGTTCGAGGGCGGCTTCACCAGCAAGGTGCGCGGGGTGTTCACCTACAAGGTCAACGACGCGGGCCTGATCACCAACCTGCGCGGCTTCTGGAACCTCGACGTCATGGAGTTCGGCAAGGAGGAGTAGGCCCCTCAGCCGATGCGCCCGAGCCCGGTGATGTTGCCCTGCATCGCCCTACCGTCCATCAGGACCATGGTCGGCGTCTCGATCGGATCGCTGAGGATGGTCGCCGACTTCGGCTGCTCCCACAACAGCGCGCCCGTGCCGGCGTCGACCACGCCATAGGCGAAGATGTCCAGCGGCGTGGTCCGGTCCAACCCGATCCGGGTGATGGTGTAGAGCAGACCGTCGGCGGCGGACAGGTGCGGTAGCGCCGCGCTACGAACCCTGTTCTCCCACACCGTATGACAGCCCGGGTTGTCGACGTCCACCCTGGTCATGCCGCCGACAAACGGCGCCGTCGGCGGGACCGCGGGCCCCGCGTTCGGCGGAACCGTCGGGTAGGGGTAGCCGTAGGTCCCCGACACGAACACCGAGTTCCCCAGCCCGATCGGCGCGTTCTCGCTGCCCGGGCCGCCCTGGGTCAAAACCGTTTGCTGACAAATCAATTGGCCGGTTCCGGACTGGTAGACCAGCGCGTGCACCTGAGGGGTGGCGTTGTCGACGATCGTCAGATAGTCGGCGCCCGTCGTCGGGCCGAAGTACACGGGCGTGGAGCCGGTCCCCCAGCTCAGCTGCCCGGGCTTGCGGGCGGGGCCGCGGTCATAGGCCGCGCGCCAAAGGATTTGCGGGTTGCCGGCGATGTCGAGGTTCAGCTCGTAGAGGGCGAACGTGGTCGCCACGGCGACGCGACCCCTTGGCGCCGCCGAGATGCTGTTGGCCACCTGTTCGCCGGCGGGCAGCTGCAGGGTGGCGACGCCGCCGCCCGTCTTGGCCACCCCCACCACGCCGTTGCCGGTGGCGAACCAGACGTTGCCCGCGTAGTCGGGGACCAGACCCACCGAGCCGTCGCCGGCCGGTATCGCGCCCGACAGGTCGGTGGTCTCGGTGACGGTCAGCTTCCACAGACCGAGCGGCCCCTGTCTGGCGTGGGCAACGCGCAGCAGTTGGTTGTTCCCATCGATCATCACCACCTGGTTGTTGTTGTCCAAGTAGGCATAGACACCGCCCAGCAGGGTGCCCTTGGCGACCTGCAGCTTGGCCAGCGGAACGAAGATCGGGGCGACGCCGCCGGGATCGATCAAGAAGATGGTCGGGATCTGGGTGACGTCGTTGGTGCACAACGCCAGCACCAGGCCGTCGGTGCCCTGCATGATCGTCGGGCAGGCCGCCAGCAGCGGGTAGCCGAAGATCGGGTTCAGGTGGGCGCCGGGGCCGGGAAGCGGTCCCGCGTCGGAGGATTCGGCGTCGTTGTGCAGCGACGCGAGGCCCAGCGGCGCCATGAACGGGTTGGGCGTCGCGAACGGCCCCCAGGCGGCGGCCCCTCGCGCGGGCGACGGGACGGATGCCGAGACGAGGGTCGGCGCAAAGGCCACCGCGCACGCGGCCAGCAACGCCACCGGAAACCGCACGGAGGTCTCCTCCCGCCAATGGGTCAGGAGTGATCTTCCCGAGGTCGCAGAACGAAGTCGCAACGGTGCGCTAACGATTCCGCTTCGGACGGCGTGGCATGCTGGGGGCCATGGCGTCGATCTTCACCAAGATCATCAACCGTGAACTGCCCGGCCGCTTCGTCTACGAGGACGACGACATCGTCGCGTTCCTGACGATCGAGCCGATGACCCAGGGCCACACGCTGGTGGTGCCCCGCGCCGAAATCGATCAGTGGCAAGACGTCGACGGTGCGGTATTCGCCCGCGTCATGGCGGTGAGCCAGCTGATCGGCAAGGCCGTGTGCAAGGCGTTCCGCACCGAGCGTGCCGGGATGATCATCGCCGGGCTCGAGGTGCCCCATCTGCACGTCCACGTCTTCCCCACCCGCAGCCTGAGCGACTTCGGCTTCGCCAACGTCGACCGCAACCCGTCACCGGAATCCCTCGACCGGGCGCAGGCCAAGATCAAAGCGGCGCTCGAACAGTTGGCGTAGCGCCTCAGACGTGCGCGGGCACGTCGCTGACGCGCGGCAGCGTGACGCGGAAGCAGCACCCCTCGCCCGGCGCCGTGGCCACGCTGACGTCACCGCCGTGCGCGCGCACCAACGACTCGACGATGGACAGCCCCAGGCCGGTGCCGCCGCTGGCCCGCGCCCGCGACGAGTCGGTGCGGTAGAACCGCTCGAACACCCGCGACGCGTCGTGCTCGCTCATGCCGGGACCCTTGTCGGCCACCTCGAGCACCGCGTCGTCGCCCTCGGTGCCGACGCGCACGTTGATGTCGGCGCTGGCCGGGGTGTGCTGCAGGGCGTTGGCGATCAGGTTGCTGAGCACCTGCCGGATCCGCGGCTCGTCGCCGAGCACCTCGGGGGTGCCGGGGCCGTCGAAGACCTCCATGGTGATGACCCGGTCCGGGTCGATCGCCTGCGCGTCGTGCACGGCGTCGCTGGCCAGCGCCAGCAGGTCCACCCGATGCTGCTCCAGCGGTCGTTGCACGTCGAGGCGGGCCAGCAGCAGCAGGTCGTCCACCAGCAGGCCCATCCGGCTGGCCTCGCTTTCGATGCGCGACAACAGCATCGACACGTCGCGGGCGGCGCCCTGCCGGTACAGCTCCGCGAAGCCGCGGATGGTGGTCAGCGGGGTGCGCAGTTCGTGGCTGGCGTCGGTGATGAACCGTCGCATCCGTTCCTCGGAGCCGCGCGCCTTCTCGGCGGAGGACTCCGAGGAGGCCAGCGCTTGCTGTATCTGGGCGAGCATTCCGTTGAGCGCCAAGGAAAGTCGGCCCACCTCGGTTCTCGGGTCGCGTTCGGGGACGCGGCGATCCAGCTGGCCCGCGGCGATGTCGGCGGCGGTGTGTTCGACCTCGGTCAGCGGTCGCAGGCTGCGGTGCACCACCGCGAAGCTGGCGATCCCGACGATGACCAGCACCGCCACCCCGATGCCGATCTGCAGCCAGACCAGGGAATTCAGGGTGTGCTGCACGTCGGACAGGTCGACCGCGACCGTCGTCAGCCCGTGCGGGCCGCGCACCGACACCGCCCGCCACTGAATGTCGGAGCCGTTGACCGAGGGCAAAGTGGTCGGGTTGGGGCCGACGTCGTTGTCGGGCGGCAGCGCCGGTTCGGCGTTGCGGTCGTTGATGGCGGTGAACGGGGTGCCGTCGATGCCGATGCCCCGCACGTAGAACTTCGACGGCGGGCGGCCGGGGTCGGGCCCTTCGTAGGGTGGCGGCGACTGCCGGCGCGGCGCCTGCGCCCAGCCGCGCGAGGCGTCGAGCAGCGTCTGGTCAATCCGGCTGATCAGGCTGTGCCGCAGGATCGAGGTGACGGCGAACCCCGAAAACACCAGGCCGCACGCCACCAGGATCAGGGTGGCACCCACGAGGGCCACCCTGAGGGGCAATCCGCGTCGAACCTTGTTGGCCATCTTTCTATTCTTCGCGCGAATGCTCAGCGCGGTTCGCGCAGGACGTAGCCCACGCCGCGCAGGGTGTGCAGCAGCCGCTTCTCCCCGGTGTCGATCTTGCGGCGCAGATACGACACGTAGGACTCGACGACGTTGACGTCACCGCCGAAGTCGTAGCGCCAGACGTGGTCGAGGATCTTGGGTTTGCTCAGCACGGTGCCGGCGTTGATCACGAAGTAGCGCAGCAGGGTGAACTCGGTGGGCGACAGCGACACCGGCTCGCCGGCCTTCCACACCTCGTGGGTCTCTTCGTCGAGTTCGATGTCGGCGAACGTCAGGCGGGCGTTGCGCGGTTCGGCGCCGCCCTTGCCGGCGCGTCGCAGGATGACGCGCAGCCGGGCGACGACCTCTTCGAGGCTGAACGGCTTGGTCACGTAGTCGTCGCCGCCCAGCGTCAGGCCCGCGATCTTGTCCTGCAGGGAGTCGCGGGCCGTCAGGAACAGGGCCGGGGCGTCGATGCCGTCGGCGCGCAGCCGCCGCAGCACCCCGAAGCCGTCCATGCCCGGCATCATCACGTCGAGGATCACCGCGTCGGGGCGCGCGTCGCGGGCGCGATCCAGGGCCTGGGCCCCGTTGGTGGCGGTGTAGACCTCGAATCCCTGGAACTTGAGGCTGACCGAGAGGAGCTCGACGATGTTGGCCTCGTCGTCGACCACGAGGACGCGGGCCTCGGGTTTGGTTTCGCTTGGACTTGCCGCTGTCATGAGGTCACTGCTGTCCTTCGTGTGCGTTTGCTTTCCGGTCATTGTGTGATTCCTGAAAGCTCGATGCCAGTCGTCTGCTAACAGTCTGCCAAAAATCATCGCATGAGCTTGGAACGATGCGGTTTTACCGGCGGTTTCGTGAATAGACTCTGAAGGCATGAACCTCGCCAAAGGCATCGTGTCGCTCGCGACGGCTCCCGCGCGGGCCGGGCTGGCCGCCGCCGACGCGAGCCTGAACGTCGCGACGGCGGCGGTGGGGGTGGCGAAGCAGGCGCTGGGCGAGGCCGCCACCGGGGAGTCGCGGACCAACGCGATGGCGGCCATGTTCGGCATCGACGACGCGATCACCCGCGCCAACCGGTTGGCGCGGCTGCTGGACGACGACGCGCCGCTGGGCCGCGCCGTGGCCCAAGACGGGCCGTTGGACCGGTTGCTGCGTCCGGGCGGGGTGGTGGACATGCTGACCTCCGAGGGCGGTTTGCTCGACCGGCTGACCGCCGAGGGCGGCGGGTTGCAGCGCGCGTTGCAGCCCGGCGGGCTGGCCGATCAGCTGCTCGCCGAG
The DNA here is from genome assembly GCF_059812295.1 of Mycobacterium sp. NGS63. Lineage (NCBI taxonomy): Bacteria > Bacillati > Actinomycetota > Actinomycetes > Mycobacteriales > Mycobacteriaceae > Mycobacterium > Mycobacterium sp. NGS63. Next base: position 382,924 of record NZ_JCALCJ010000003.1, on the reverse strand, counting down.
GACGGGTTGATCGACCGGGTGCTGTCGGAGGACGGGCTGGCCGAGCGGCTGCTCGCCGAGGGCGGGCTGATCGACAAGCTGACCGCCAAGCACGGCCCGCTGGACCAGCTCGCCGACGTCGCCGACACCCTGGCCCGCCTGACGCCCGGCATGGAGGCGCTGGAGCCGGCCATCGCCACCCTGCAGGACGCGGTCATCTCGCTGACCATGGTGGTCAACCCGCTGAGCAGCATCGCCGACCGCATTCCGCTGCCCGGTCGTCGTCCCTCGCGGCGCCCGTCGTCGCGGTCGGTGCGCTCCACACGGATCATCGACAGCGACGAGTGAGGCGTTAGGCTGGCACCCTGGCTTACCCGGCCTCCTTAGCTCAGTGGTAGAGCACTCGCCTTGTAAGCGAGCGGTCGTCAGTTCAATCCTGACAGGGGGCTCAAATCTCTCTCAATCTCTGGCTTTCACCGAACGCTGCCGGGGCGTCCTGGGTGAGCTGACGGCGTCGAGTGTGCATCTATGGCTTTCGTTGTGAACGTAGGGCGGCACCCGGGCGAGATTTCCGCCCAGGATTCACTACCAAAGCCAAGGGTTCACAATCGAAGCGGATTCGTGAGTCACACGCCCGGCCAGTTGGCGGGTGGGGCGGCCCAGCCGAGAAATTCCGCGCCGGGGGCCGGGTTCCAGGACTTGAAAATCTGCACGCTGCTCCCGCCGCCCACCGCCGGCATGCCGCGTTGCGAGCTCTCATCCACCCCGCCGGAGACGAAAGTGCCGTCCCCCCTTGCGATCACGACATGGCCCTGGTGGGCTCCGCTTTCCATGTCCCATGGACTCTCTGAGAACACCAGCGCGCCCTTGGGGAAGTTCGCGTCCATGCGGATCTGTTTGGTGGTCGCCAGGTGATCATGGAACGCGAGCGCCGAGGGATAGCCAAGGCCGGGCTCGCCGTACGCGTTGGCCACGAACCGGCCGCACGCGAAAAGGTAATCATTCGAGCCGACTTTGCTGTTGGCCCACGCGACGGCACGGTCTTCCTTCGTCGCCGTGTCGGCATTCGCCGGGCCGGCGACGGCCACCAGCGCCACGGCCACCGCGGCCAATAACCGAGCGTTCATCCGTCGGCGCCCTTCCATACGTAGACGAGTCGTTGCGAAAAGTATCTTCGCCGAACGTGCTCTCATGGCGAGTTTTCGGCGGATTTGTCGCCGTGACTGCACGCTCGGCGCGCTCCAAACGAGCAAGTTTCACAGGAACTTTCAAGGTCCCGCGCCCACGCTGACGCCTAGCATTGATAGTGGTTGGTCCTAGCACTTGCCGAGCCCGAAATGCGGAAGTTTGCAGCGATTTCAGTTGCCGTTGGGGCGTTGATACTCAGCGGGGGTGCCGCTCACGCCGACACGCAGCCGATCACACCGGCACCGCCGCCGGGGGCACCGAAATGCCTTACGTTCGACGGCCAACCGCCACACGTGAACTACCTGCCGTGCGGATGGACGACGGACGGCACGCGGTGGACTCCGCCGCCGCCCCCGCCGGACCCGTAACGCCCGCGGAGGCTAGTGCTGGCCCGGGATGGCCGGCAGACCGTCCCGGATCTTTTCCAGATCGCCTTGGATGCGCTGCAGATCGCCTTGGACGGCTTGCAGATCCGAGAGCGTGTTCTGGAAGCCCGGCTGTGTCTGGGCCGCGCTGGTGGGCACGTACTGAGGGCAGTACGAGACGACCGCGCCGGCGGTGAAGTTGGCGCTCTGATCGGCGTCCCAGATCGTCGAGCGCTGCACGAAGCCGATCGCCTCGGCGTAATTGGGTTGGTGCGCCAGGAAATCGCAGACGGCATGCCCCTGGGTCGTCACGTATTCCTGGCTGGGAACCGGCACGCCATCGTGTTTCAACGTGTCGACCAACGCCCGGTCGACGATGTCCACCGGCGGAGCGTGGGCCTGCGGTGCGGCGGGCAGGGGCCGCGCGCTCGACGGCGGTGACGCCGCCTCCGGCTCGGCCGGCGGTGACTTGTCTCCCCCGAACATCACCGCGACCACCGCAACGGCGGCGACGGCGAGAACGGATAGCGGCAGCACCGCGAGCGGACCGAGCCGGCGCAACCCACCTTTGCGCCGGCGACGCGTGACCTCCGCGGCCGTGGCGGCGGCCGCCGGGGTCACCTCCGGAAGGTGGCCCAGGCGCTCGTCGAGCAGCTGGTCGACCCGCAGCGACGACGGCTGGCCGCCCTGCTCACGGATCGCTTGGCGCCGAAGGGCGATGAGCCGCAGCTCCGAGTCGATCGTCTCGCGATCGCGCATATCAGCCAGTCTGATGCCGGCGCGACGTTGTCACAAGTCCGGGTTGCCCGCGACACCGACCAGCAGGTCATCGAGGCGCCGCGCGAGGTTCCAGCCCAGGTAGACGGCGAAGTGGACCACGAGTTCCTCGAGCTCGTCGCGGGCCATGTCCCCGAGGGCGAGGGCGGCCCGGAGGTGCTCGGTGACCTCCTCGTCGATCGCCGTCGACGCCGCGCCGCAGATGCTGATGATGCGCCGGTCGCGGCGGGTGAGGTATTTCTGCCGGCTCCAGATCTCGCCATAGAGGTAGTCGAGGCGGGCGCGGCCGCCGAACGCGGTCGACGCCGGCGGCGGTGGTGCGCCGTGTATTTGCTCGTAGGCCGCGATGCCGCGTTCGCGGCGGGCGCCGTCTTCGGTGGGTTGCGCCCAGAGCTCAAAGTCGTGCGGCGCCAACGCCGCACCGCCTTCCTCGGTAATTTTGTGGATCGCCATCATTCCGTACATCTGCAGCACCGACGCCTTGGGCCAGCCGGCCTGGGTTCCGAAGTGCAGGACGAACTCGTCGAACTCGGAGTACGTGATGTCCCCGCTCTTCAGCGCCGCGTACACATGCGTCTCGATGGGCGTGACCGCCCCCGCCGCGCCGACACACGTCAGGGTGATCCAGCGCCGGTCCCTGGGCGTGAGCACGCCCCGCCGCCACATCTCGCCGAAGACGTACCCGATCACCCCCGACTCCAGGTACGCGCCGGCCGGGTCCGGGCTCGCGGACCTCATGATGTGCTCGTACTCGGCCCGCGCGACCGCCCGCCGCTCCTCGCGAGTTGTCCACTCGGCCATCAGAACCGCATGATCCAGCCGCCGTCGACCGAGATCGTCTGGCCGTTGATCCAGTCGCCCGCCGGCGAACACAGCAGCAGCATCGTCCCGATCAGGTCCGCGGGCGGCCCGGACGTCTTGCCCGGGATCTGGGCGCCGAGGATGTCGCGGACCGGCGAGTCCTTGGGCAGGCTCACGTAGGCGCTTTCGTTGTCGACCAGCCCGGGCGCGATCCCGTTGACGTTGATGCCCCGAGACCCGAGCTCGGTCGCCAGGTTGCAGGTCAAACCGTGCAGGGCGTATTTCGACACCCCGTAGATCCCGCCCGGCATGAACGCGCCGGCCGACAGGCCGTTCACGATGCGCCCGCCGCCGCGCGCGGTCATCGACTCGATGACCGCCTGGGTGCACACCAGCGGGCCGCGCAGGTTCACGTTGAGGACCCGGTCCCAGTCCGGTATCGGCATGTTGGACAGCCCATACGGGGGCAGGTCGGTCATCACCGCGGCGTTGTTGATGAGGATGTCGATCCCGCCGAACGCCGCGACCGCCGCCGACACCATCTCGGCGGCCGACTCGGCGGAGGTGACGTCGAGGTACACCGCGATGGCCCGAAATCCCTTGCCCGTCAGTGCATCCGCGGTGCGCTGCGCGGCGTGGAGGTTGATGTCGGCGATCACCACCGAGGCGCCCGCGTCGCACAGCGCGTCGGCATACACCTCGCCGATGCCGCCGGCGCCGCCGGTCACCACGGCCACCTTGTCGGTGAGGTCGAAGAGTTCCTGCACGTCCATCCGAGCATTAGGCACACACTTGACCTTTGAAGTCAAGTGTCTTAGGAATAAGTAGCCTTTCTTAGCGACCCGTGCGGAGGACCCCGATGAGCGTTGACCTGACCGTGCCCGCGGTGCACCTGCACATCGGCGGCGAGGCGCGCGCGAACGGTTCGGGTGGCCTGTACCAGCACGTCTATCCGGCGACCGGCGAGGCGCAGGGCCCCGTGCCCCTGGCCGGCCCGGACGACGTCGACGCCGCGGCGCGGGCCGCGCACGCCGCCTACGCGGAGTGGCGCGCCTGGCGGCCCGCGGAGCGGGCGCGGGTGCTGCGCCGGCTCGGTGAGCTGATGGAACGGGACACGGCAGAAATCGCCCGGTTGTCGGTGCTGGACAACGGGATGACGGCGGGCATCAGCCAATCCCTCGTCGGGATCATGGCCAGTTGGACGTCGTATTACGCCGGCTGGGCCGACAAGGTCGAAGGACGTGTCACGTCGTTCCCGGCGAACCAGCGCGAGCTGGCCTACTCGCTGCCCGAACCGTACGGCCTCGTCGGGATCATCCTCACCTGGAACGGCCCGGTGGTGTCGGTCGGCATGAAGCTGATCCCGGCGCTGGCGGCCGGGAACGCGGTCGTGATGAAGCCGTCCGAGCTGACGCCGTATGCGACCGAGCACCTGATGGGTCTCGTCCGGGAAGCCGGCATCCCCGACGGGGTGGTCAACCTCGTGCTGGGCGGGCCGGCGACGGGCGAGGCCCTGGTACGCCATCCCCTCGTCGAGAAGGTCAGCTTCACCGGCGGACCGGCGACGGCGCGCAAAATCCTTGCCGCGTGCGCCGAGTCCCTCAAGCCCGCCGTGCTCGAGCTGGGCGGCAAGTCCGCCAACGTCCTGTTCCCGGACGCCGACCTGGATACGGCGGTGGCCGTCAACGCCTTCAGCGTTCTCGGGACCCTTGCCGGGCAGGGCTGCGCGATCCCGTCCCGCATGGTCATCCACAACGACATCTACGACGACGTCGTCGAGCGTGTCCTCGCGATGGTCGGCGGGATGCGGTGTGGAGATCCGTTCGACCCGGCGACGGTGATCAGCCCCGTGGTGACGCGCGAAGCCCAGGAACGCATCCTGGCCATGATCGAACGCGCGCAGCGCGACGGCGCGAAGCTCCTGGCGGGCGGCGGCGCCCCGGCCCACCTGCCGAACGGCTTCTTCGTGGAACCGACGGTGCTCGGGGATGTGGACCCGGCCTCGGAGCTCGGTCAGGTCGAGGTGTTCGGCCCGGTGCTGTCGCTCATGCGGTTCGAGACCGAAGACCAGGCCATCGAGATCGCGAACTCGACGGCCTACGGGCTCGCGTCGTATGTGTACACGAAGGACGTCGACCGGGTGACCAGGATGGTGACCGCGCTCCGGGCCGGCGGGGTGTACGTGAACGGGGCGAGCCCGGTCGTCGGCTGCGAGCTCGCGTTCGGCGGTGTCGGCATCTCCGGCTTCGGCCGCGAGGGCGGCCAGGAAGGTCTGTTCGAGTTCCTGCGCACCAAGGCCGTAGGTATCGGATGACCAAGCGCCTCAACCTCAACGGCGCGGTCGCCGTGCTGACCGGCGCGGGCAGTGGCATCGGCCGGGCGACCGCGGTCGCGTTCGCCGAACGCGGCGCATCCGTCGTCGTGAGCGATCGGTCGGAAGCGCGGGTCGCCGAGGTCGTCGAGCAGCTGAACGCCCTCGGGCGCCCGGCGATCGGGCTCACCGCAAACGTGACCGTCGAGGCGGACCTGCAAAGGCTTCGGGACGCCGCGCTGCAGCGGTTCGGCCGAATCGACCTGGTGATGAACAACGTGGGCGTGCTGGCGGTCGGCGCCCCCGAGACGCTGCCCGACGAGGCGTGGACTCGCACGATCGACGTCAACCTGTTGAGCATCGCGCGCAGCAACCGAGTGTTCCTGCCCGGGTTGATCGCCCAGGGCCGCGGCCACGTCGTCAACACGGCCTCGGCCTCGGGGCTGCTGAGCTACGGTTTCGATCGACTGCCCTATGTGGCGTCCAAGCACGCGATCGTCGGGGTCTCCGAGGCGCTGGCGACCTACCTCGGCCCGAAAGGTGTTGGGGTGACCTGCCTGTGCCCCTCCGGGGTCATCACGAACATCCTCGAGGGGATCACCGTGTACGGCGATGCGCCGGCGACACCGCGCGCCCCGGCACACGCGCTGGTGAGCGCGGAGGAGGTCGGCACGCTGACCGCCGACGCGGTCGAGGCGGGGCGATTCCTGGTCGTGACCGCGCCCGAGGTGCACGAGTCGCTGCTGGCGCGCGCGAAAGACATCGAGGCGTACCTGCAGGCGAGCATCGCGGAGCAACGGTGACCGGCCTGAAAGTCGGATTCGTCGGCCTCGGGTCCCAGGGCGGGCCGATGGCGCGCAGGATCGTCGAAGACGGGTTTCCCACCACGCTGTGGGCGCGCCGCCCCGAGTCCCTCGGCCCGTACGACGGCACCGGCGCCGGCTACGCGCCGGACCGCCGCGCGCTCGGCGCCGCCTCGGATGTGTTGTGCCTCTGCGTGATCGACGATGCCGACGTGGACGAGGTCCTGCGCGGGGACGACGGAGCGCTCGCGGGAATGGCACCGGGCGGAATCGTGGTGATCCACAGCACCGTTCATCCCGACACCTGCCGCCGCCTCCAAAATGACTTCCCCCGAATGCATTTCGTCGACGCCCCCGTTTCCGGCGGCGGCCACATGGCCGCGGCGAAAGCGCTTTTGGTGATGGTGGGCGGCGACGAGGACGCGGTCGCGCGGTGCCGGCCGGTTTTCGATACCTACGCGAACCCGATCGTGCACCTCGGCGGTCTGGGCGCCGGCCTGACCGCGAAGCTGCTGAACAATGCGCTGTTCACCGCGCAGCTCGGCCTGGCCGCCAGCACCTTCGGCGCCGCCGCCGGTCTCGGCGTGGACCTCGAGGCCCTGACCGAGGTCCTGTCGACGGGCAGCGGGCGCAGCTACGCGGGCGAGGTGGTCGCCAACTCGGGGCACAGCCTTGCGGTGATGGCCGAACTCGCCGGGGCGCTGCTGGCCAAGGACGTCGGCATCCTCACCGACCTGGTCGGGCGCGATTCCGCCCGGCTGCTGCGGGCGGCCCTCCAGATGAGCACGGCCACCATCGAGGCGATGCGTCTCGACGATCCGGAGAATTCCGGTGCGCGATGATCTGATGGTGACCACCCGGACCGGACCCCCTCCGGCAACCGCGCTGCAGCTGCTGCTGGCGGCCGAGCGGCTTTTCGCCGAGCACGGGCTGGCCGGAGTTTCGTTGCGCCAGATCTCGATCGAGGCGGGTTCGTCGAACAACTCGGCGATCCGGTATCACTTCGGCTCCAAGGACGATCTGCTCCGGGCGATCTTCACCTACCGCCTCGACGACCTCATGCAGCGCCGCGCGCTGCTGCGGGCCCGCGCGAATCCCGACGATCTGCGGGCCCAGCTCGAGGCGCACATCCTGCCGCTGATCGAGTTGGCGGAATCGCCGGACAGCTCATACGTGTCGTTCATCGAGCAGCTGCAGCGCGCGGGCGCGGTCGACGTGTTCCTGCACCAGGCCGACGCAATGAAGTCCCAGGAGGAGTTCGCCTCCCGGATGCGGGGGGTCCTGCCGCACCTCCCGGAGCCGGCGCGCTCGATGCGGATCAGGCAGGCCCAGGACCTGGCCGTCCACCTCGCGGCCGAGCGCGAGCGCGCGATCCGGCGCAACGATTCCGTCGCCCCGTTCGCGCTGTTCGTCAGCGCCGCGGTCGACGGCCTCGCGGGCTTCCTCGAGGCACCCGCCTCCGCGGAAACCAACCGGCTGATCTCACGCGAAAACTGCTGAGCGCAAGCCGGATTGGGCGCTCAGATCAGTCCGCTCAGCTCGGTCTGCAGCCCGCTGATGCTGGTGCCCGCGACCGCGTCCATCAGGTCGCGGGTGACGGCGTAGGGGAAGTTGAACGCCGCCGCGCCGACCCCGTTGATGCCGCCGCGCACCGCGTCGACGATCGTCGCCGGATCGCCGCTGAGCAGGGACTGCCCGACGTCGAAGGCCGCAAACTGCGGCGCCGTGACCAGGTTGCGCACGTCGACGAACAGCTTGGTCGGCAGCGTCGGCGGCCCGACCGGAACTCCGTCCCAACTCACCAGCGTCCAGCCGTCCGTGGGGTTGCCCTGGACCTGGACGACGCCGGTGTTGGGCAGCGAGTGGGTGAGCATTAGCAAGGGGTTGGGGTTGTTGACGTTCATCAGCGTGCCGGTCTCGATCGCGAACGCGCTCGAGAATGCGACCTCGGTGACCTTGCCGTTCGCGGCGACGATTGGGTTGGCCAACGCGTTGGCATACATCGATTGCAGCGCGCTGGTGAAGCCCTGGTCGAACATCGCCCCGTTGAATTGGGTGCCCAGCCCCACGTTCGGCACGAGGGGGAATCCGAACGTCCACGCCAGGGGGCCGACGAGATACATGACGCCCGCGGGGATTTGGGGCATGCCCTCGAAAATGCCGGCGCTGATTTCGTTCAGCCCGGGCAACACCTGCGGGGTGATCCCCGTCATCCCGGCCAGCGGCGCGGCCGTCTGCTGGGCCCTGATCAACTGCGACTCGAAGATCCCGGCGAACGGGCCTTGCGAATTCAGCACTCCCGCAATGGTGTTGGCCTGACCCAGCCCCAGCGCAGTGAGTGGGGCCCCCGGCACCGCGGTGTCGATCAGGTTTGCTGCGTTGCCCAATGACTGGGCGTGCCGCACGAAGTCGATCTGGATGACCGGCCCGCTGGGGCCGCCCGGGCCGCCGGTGCCGACGAACAACCCGCCGCGACCCGCGGCCCCGTCGACGCCACCGCCGGGGCCGCCGGGTCCGCCGAGGCCGCCGTTGCCGAGGAAGAACGCGTGGCCGCCGGTGCCGCCGTTGGCCCCGACGCCACCGCCGCCGCCCATGCCGCCGTTGCCCATCAACCAACCGCCGATGCCGCCGACGCCGCCGGCGCCGCCGGTGAAGCCCGTGCCACCCGCACCGCCATTGCCGATCCACCCGGCGGCGCCCCCGGCGCCCCCGGCGGATCCCACGCCCCCGGTGGGCGAATAGCCGGGCCCGCCGTCGCCGAAGAAGAGGCCGCCCGGCCCGCCGGTGGGGGATGCCGCCGTCCCCGCGACACCGTTGCCGATCAAGTCGCGCCCGAGCAGTAACTCGGTGGGCGCGTTGATGATCGGGTCGAGCGCCCGGCCGAGCGGGCTGGCGATCCAGGCCTGGCCCGTCCCGTGGATCGGGCCGTAGACGAACGTCTGGAATCCGTCGGAGGTTGCCGACGTAAGACTGGAGGCGATGCCCGTCTCGGCGCTCGCGTACGTCGACGCCGCGGCGGTCAGGGTGCTCAGGAACTGCTCGTGGTAGGTCGCCGCCTGCGCGGCGGCCGCCTGGTACTCCCGGGCGTGCGCGCCGAACAGCGCCGCAATCGCCGCCGACACCTCGTCGGCGCCGGCCGCCGCCAGCCCGGTCGTCGGAATGGCCGCGGCCAGATTGCCGGCGCGCACCGCCGAACCGATCCGCGCTGCGTCCGCGGCAGCGGTCTCCAACATCTCCGGTGCCACCAGCATGAATGACATCGCCTATCCCCCCCGAACTGCCAACGCGTACTAGACATCATGGAGTCTCGCGTTCGAAAAGGGTGCGGATCGGCGCAACTGGAAGCAACTGAAAACGGGCGAAAACGGGTGCCGCTATTGGGGGCCCGCGGCGGGCCAGCCGGGATAGGGCGCCAGGGTGGGAAAGTCCGAGCGGGGATGCACACCGTTGAGGAGGTACAGCCGGCGTTCCAACGGGTCGGGCGCCGTGTCCACGCAGGACCGGGCATCGGCCGGTTCCGAGGGCCACTCGCCCGGGTTGAGGTTGTTCTTCATCGCGGGATCCGCTGTGAGGTAGCCGTTTATCTGCCAGCCGCCGAACACGTCGTCGACGGGCGCGGCGGCGGGCCCTTTCTGGGGCGGCAGGGCCGGCGATGGGCTGTGTTCTGGCGCGGTCATCCGGATCCAGCGCAAAGCGAGCCCGGCCGTGGGATCGGTTGCGGGCACGGTGCTCCTCGAGCCGTACGTCCCGTTGCCGAGGTCGATCGCCTCGCCATACCCCCAGCCGCACACGACGGCGGTCACCTGACGTCCAGCCGTGTCGATGCGCAGGACGTGGTAGCGGCCGGTGCCCACGATGCGGTCGCGGTTGGGGTGCTCGGTGTTGGGCCAGCGGTCACGGGTGCTGTCCGGTTGACCCTCCGGAGCGTTGGGCGGCACCGCGCGGGTGAACCCGGGATAGACGTAGCCGATGTCGCCGTCGGTTTCCGCCAACACGACCGATTCGATGTAGGCGCGCACCACCACCGGCGCCCCGGTGAGCAGATCTATCCCCGGATCGGCGCTCCAGACCACCCGGTCTTCCGCGTGGTTTCCCGTCCACGGGACCTTGGGCGGCGGCGCCGCGGGGTGCCGGACGGCCGGAGAACCGCAGGCCGCAAAAACCGCGCAAACCGCCGCAGCGAGCACGGGCGCGAGAAAGCCTTGGCGCAATGAATTCACGAACCTGTTCCTAGGGGTCGGGTATCTGCGTCACGGCGTCGTATTGATGTTGCATGTGCGGGATTACCGTGCCGTCACCCAATATTACCTGCACCGTGTTTTTGAGGGCCTGGTTGTATTGGTAGTCATTGAGCGTCGGTGCCCCTTGAAAGTGTTTGCAGTTGTTGACGTATTCATCGTAAGTGGCGATGTGCAGCGGGCTGCGGGGATCGCCGGGGACGTCCGGGGCGAAGAACTGGGGCGCCAGTCCCGTCGGGACGCGGTTGGCGACCAGCCCGTCGAGCACCTGTGCGTATGCGGTGCTGTCCGGCATGTGCGGGATGACGACGTCGTGAGGCGCGGTCGACGAGGGCGGCGCGCCGATGATGTCTTGCTCCAACGCGTTTCCGCCCATCGTCAGTGCCGGGCCGCCGATCGTGCCGATCAGGTTGTAGGGCGGTGGCAGCGTCTTGCCGGCCAGCCCCAAGGCGGTGCTGCCGCCCTTGACCACCGAGTTGTACGCCGACTCCTTCCGGGAGTAGGCCTCGCTGGCCTGTTGGGCGCCGTTGAGCCCTTCGGCGTGCACCGCGTTGTTGACCCCGACGTCGACCAAGCCCTTGAGCGTCGCGGCCTGCTGCAGATCGGCGTCGTTGGCGACGGCGCCGGGCACGTGTTGCGCCACCGCCTCGGCGTAGCGGTTCTGGTCCGCCATGATCTGCTGCATGGCCGCGCCGTTGAAGATGTTGGACGCGTCCTTGTCCGTGCTGAGCACCGAGAAAATGCCCTTGGCGATCGGCAGCTTGGATTCCACGTCGGTGTTGGTATCCGGCGTGTGGAAATACGGCGACAGGTCGTTGGTGCCGCCGGCGATGTTGGAGACGTAGGGCGACAGCCCGGTGGCGAACGCCTGCGTCAGCTTGGGGTCGACCTGGCCGAGGGTGTGGTGGCCCGGCAGGTCCAGCAGTTCGTGGGAGTGCGAGCCGAGGTAGGCCGCGTAGGTCTGGGCGGTTTGCCCGGCGATCTGGGCTTCCGGGCCGGACGCGTCCCTGGTCCAGCTGAACAACGACCCGGCGGCGTCGCCCCCGTCGGACCAGGCGTGGTGGGTGATGTTCTGCAGGAAATCCTGGGTCGACTGGTCGCACACGCCCTGCTGGTTGACGATCCAGTTGACGGCCTCGTGGTCGCGGCCGGCCGCCCAGAACACCGACTCGACCGTCGGGTCGAAGGTGTTGCGCGACCAGTCCTGCGTCATGATCATCGCCCCCTTGTGCAGCAGGCCCTGGTCGATCCCGGTGTTGTGCTGCAGCGCGGGGTTGCCGTCCCGGACGATGTCGGCGACCGTCCTGGTCTGGTCGGCATACATCCAGCCCGGTTGCGTGGTGTCCAGCGTCTGCTGCACGCTGTCGGGCAGTTGCGACATGCCCCCTCGCACCGTGTCGGTCCCCTGCTTGGCGCCCACCTTCAACGGCGTCTTGGGGAAGACCAGGTTGGGGTTGCTCATCAGCTGCCACGAGTCGCCGATCATGCGCTTGTCGTCGCCCAGGCGTTGTTCGGCGGTCTTGAGCGCGTCGATGGACATGCCGTGCTGCTGGGCCTGCAGCTGGCTGAGCACCGACGCCTGCTCGGCGGTCAGCGGGACCTTGCCGGCCAGCTGGTCGGGCGTGATCGAGCCCAGCACCCCGTTGACGCGCGACGCGGCGCCCTTGTCGCCGCCGAGGGCGGCGCGCACGTCGTGTTCGGCCGAGTCCGGCGTCTCGGCCTCGTGGCCGTCGACGCCCCAGACGCGGGCCGGGTCGTAGCCGTCCGTGGCCAGGTTCGACTGGCCCTTCTGCAGGGTCTGCGTGTAGCCGTTGCGCACCCCGTGCAAATGGTCCAGCGCGCGTTTGGTGACCTGCACCGCGTCCTCTTCGCAGATGTCGATGAAGGCGTCGAGCGCGCTGCGATCGGCGGCGGTGAGTTTGGGGTCCGTCTTCATCCGGACGGCTTGGTCGATCATGTCGTCGAGCTCGTGCAACGACGCGTCCAGGCCCGCGATCGTGGCCTTCCCGTCCTTTTGCGCCTCGGCCAGGGCGGCGGCGACCTCTTCGAGATGGGCTCCGATCTTCGGTAGCTGCTCGGACTGAGCGCCCAGCTCCCGCGCGGTGCGCTGCACCTCGGCGGCGTCGTTGATCGGGTTGTCGCCGTTTTCGTGAGTCCAGGCCGCCTCGAAGCGGCGACGGGCCTGATCGAACGTCGCGTCGGCCTCGGCGGTGGACCGGCCGGCGCCGTGAAAGGCCGTGGCTAACGCGGAAATCTGTGCCGGACGGCCGACCTGCAGGCTCTCGTTGACGGCCCACGGATCGCCACCGGCCGCGGCGATCAGCGCGGGAACGATTATGTATTTGAACGACATAACACGTGCCCCGGCGAGCTCCCCGGCATCGCCGCCCCCCCTTCGGTGAACTCGTGCTCAGACTACTGGTCCAGGCGCGAGGGTCAATTCGGTCGAAGAATTCGCGAAATTGGGTTTCGTTTGTCGTCGGCGAATTTTCGTGGCGGCTAAGAGCCTTTCTTGCGCGAGAGAAACGCCCGCATGTGTTGTTGCGGCTCGCCGGTCAGGAATGCCAGGGCGAACTTTTCGATGCTGTCCTCGATGGCGCCCTGAACCGTCATATCGAACCAGTTGTTGAGGAGGCTCTTTTGTTGGCGGACCGCGTGCGGGCCGAACCCGCTGAGCTTGGTGGCGAGTGCGGCGATGCGGTGGTCGAGTTGGTCGGCGGCGACGACCTCGTGCACCAGGCCCCAGGCGGCGGCGGTGCCGGCGTCGATCGTCTCGCCGGTGAGCAGCAGCCACGCCGCGTGGGAGGCGCCGATCAGGGCCGGCAGCAACGCCGAGTGGATGACCGACGGAATGCCGATCGCCACTTCCGGCATGCCGAACTTGGCTTGCGACTCCGCGATCCGCAGATCGCAGGACGCGGCGACCTCGAGGCCGCCGCCGAGGCACCAGCCGGCGAGCCGGGCGATGACCGGGACGGGGCAGTCGCGAATCGCCTCACACAGCCCCGCGAGGCCGCGGATGAACTCCTCGGCGCTGGACCGGTCGAGGGCGACCATCTCGTTGATGTCGGCTCCGCCGATGAACGCCCTGTCACCGGCCCCGCGCAACACGACCACCCGCGCGTCGGCGTCGTGGCCGAGCCGGCCGAACGCCTCCGTCAGCTCCTCGATCGCGCCGGTGCCGATGATGTTGAGTGGCTTGGAGTTGATCAACTCGATGGTGACCACGCCGGCGTCGTGCCCGAGCCGGACGAATCGCCCGTCAGGGCAGGACATGCAAGCCCCACCGGCCGAGCAGGGGATCAATGGCGGCGAAGTACGTGGTGTAGTCGTCGCCGTCCGGGGACGACGTCAAGAGGCCGACCGCGCTGACGGTGCCGTCGGGGTTTTTCACGAAACCCGGGCTGCCGCTGTCGCCGTTGAGGCTGTACACGCTGGCCTCGACGACGTCGCCCGTCACGTCCTTGACCACGCCGCACGTCTCGCCGGTGACCGCGCCGATCTTGCAGAACGGCATGCCCGCCCGAATCTGGTTCGCGCTCAACACATCCCGGACCACATAGCGGCCGCCGACGTGTCCTACGGGCGCGCCGATGCCGGGGTCGAGGCGGATGATGGCGGCGTCCCTGCTGTCGCCTTCATGCTCGCTGGCGCTGATCGTGCCCAGCGGGACGTCGTCGCCGTAGGTCCATACCGAACCGTCGTGGGCGTCGCAGTGCCCACTGGTCATCAGGTAGTAGCTGCCGTCATCGCCCTGGGCCGCGAAACCCGATGTGCACGAGCTGTTTTCATCCTCCACTTTCATGCCCGGCATCGCGCCCGGGCTGGCGCCCACCGGGGTCGCCGACGTCATCACGGCGACGGCCACCGCACCGACCATCCCCGCCCCTCGCAACCACCGCATGGCCGCCCCGCCTCTCTTCGTGTCGGCCAGCATGGTAACAGCGCGCTCCCCGAACCCGCTCGGGCAGCGGGGAACTGGGATGCCGTGCGCTTATCGGCGGGTCATCCGGCGTCCACGTGCCGGGCGAGGAATTTCAGGACGGCGTCGGCGAAGACGTCGTTGCGGTCGCCGGCGACCATGTGCCCCGCGCCGCGCACGTCGGCGAACTCGACCTGCGGGAAGCGCGCCAGGAATTCGTCGGCGCGCTCCTGGCTGACCAGGTCGCTCACCTGACCCCGGATCAGCAGCATCGGCACGCCGTTGCGCAGGATCGCCTCGACGGCGTTGTGCATGCGGTCGGGGTCGGTGACCTCGAACGGGGGAAATGCCGCGGTGCCGCTGATGAACTGCGGGTCCCAATGCCAATACCACCGATCCCCGCGGCGGCGCAGGTTGGTGGTCAGGCCCTCGAGATCGGTGGGCCGCGGCCGGTGGGGGTTGTATTCGGCGATGGCGTCGGCGACCTCTTCGAGTGAGCCGAACCCCGACTCCACCCGGTCGGCCATGAACGCGTGGATCCGGTTCGCGCCGGACTGCTCCATGTTGGGGACGATGTCGACGAGCACGACCGCGCTGGCCGTGCCGGGCGAGAGCTCGCCTTCCAGCAGCATCGACGTGAACCCGCCGAGCGACGCGCCGACCAGCACCGGCCGCGGTGGCAGCGTGCGCAGCACCTCGGCGACGTCGGCGGCGAAGCTGACGACGCGGTAGTCGCCCTCGTCCGACCAGTCGGATTCGCCGTGCCCGCGCAGGTCGATGGTGACGGCCTGCCAGCCGTGCTTGGCGACGGCGCGGGCGGCCTTGGCCCACGAGCGGCGGGTTTGCCCGCCGCCGTGCAGGAACACCACCGCACGCGCCCGCGGATCGCCCAGGCGGTCGGCGACGATTCGCACGCCGCCGGGCCCTTCGGTCGAGAACGTTTCAGGTGCCGCGGGCGCTGGGGTCACCAGGAGATAGTAAGACGCGCTCGAAATCTCCCGGCGGTTTCGTCACGCGGCGGAATGCTTGCCGGTCCCGAGGACCTTGGTGATCCGGCGGACCAGCCTGCCCAGGGGGCTCCCCGCGCGTTGGGAGTCCTTGATCCGGCCGAGGGTTTGCTCGCCCTTGGCGGCGTAATCGCCGACCGTTTCGTCGCCTTCTTCAGCGCGCATGCGCTGCCTCCCTCCCTATCGAGGTCATCACTGCGGTGTCTGGGGCTCCGGCGGGTCCGCGGGCGTGAGCCGCTCCGGGGGTTCTGCCGGCGTGAGCCGTTCGGGCGGCTCTGCCGGCGTCAGCCGCTCGGGCGTCTCGCCCGGGGTGCCGGGCTCCGGTGCCACTGTGTCATTCATGATCGGCCCTCCAATCGGCTCCGGGTTGCGTACCCGGCGGGCGCGCGGATCAAAACGGCCTACACTCCGGGGATGCATCCGGTGCCAACCGGGCACGCATCGCACCAGGCCCCTCTCGTGGTCGGGCTTGTTGTCGCGCTGCTGATCGCCGTCCTGGCGATCCCGGTCAAGCAACGCTGTGGTGCGCCGGGCTTTTCGTGCGCCACCGCGCCGGATCAGGGGGGCAACGTGCATTACTACTACGAGGTCGAACCGCTCGGTGTCTACCTCGCCGAAATCATCACCGGCTCGAACATCCGCCTCTACTACACGTCCGGCGAGGAGCTCGTGCGGAACGGGTGAATCATGTTCGGGCGCAGCGGTTTTCGCTAGCCATGGCAGACCTGCGTCGCGTAGGTGACCGGCGGCGCGTTCAGCCGTGACGACACCGTGACGGATGGCTTCACCGCCGCTTTGGTGAGGCCGAACCTGGTGAGGTCCAGGCTGATGTCGACGGTGTCGGGGGCGGTCTTTGCGGCGTGAGTTCCCTTGTCGGCCCGGACATCCGGGCCCTTGTCCGCGCGGTGGATCGCGAGTTCGTCGGTGCCCTGCTGCGTGTTCAGGAGCGCGAACGTGGTGCCGTCGTTGGCGACGGCGTAATTGACCGCATAGCTGGGTGACGCCGGCAACGGCTGGGCGAATCGGACCGCCAGCTGCAGCACATTGGCCCGGGGATGGCTGACGCCGACGGAGGCGACGGTCAACGCCGGCGGCGGCGTCGGGCCGGGCTGCGCCTGGCAAACCAATCGGTCCGGCAGGTGAGACCAGTCGTCGTGCGACGGCCGCATCCAGACGTAGAACCCGGCGATGACCGCGGCCAGCAGCACCGCGACCGGGACCACCAGCCGTAGACCCGGCGGGAGCCGCTGGAAGCGCCGCCCGGCACCGGCGCGCGCCCGCGGCGGGTATCGGCCCGGTGACAAGTTGGGTTCGATCTCCTCGGCCATGTGCCCCTCCCGAGACCGTGTTGAGACGCGCGGGCGGACGGGCCCGGCGCCGGTCATCAAAACCGCTGGTAGCGGCCGGATCTTCGCGGCGAGATCGGTGCGTTTCCCCCGGGTGACCCTGGTTACATCAGGCTGCTCCATTAGAGCGATCACAGCAAGCTCACGCATACTTGACGGCATGCTGCAAGCGACATCACCGCAACCCGCTATTGCGGTGACGGGTGGTGCGCTGGTAATAGGACGAGGTTTTTGATGTCACGCTCTGGCGGTGCTCATCGCCGCCATCGCGCCGTTCGGCGACCGTCGCGGCTGCGCAAGGGGCTGACCCGTGCCGCGATGGCGCTGGTGTCGGTGGGGGCGGTGCTGATGACCGGGGCGGGCTATTACGTCGCCCACGGGGCGTTCGGCGGCATCACGATTTCCGAGGCGCTGTCGCCGGAGGACCCGCGCTCCAGCGGCGACAACATGAACATCTTGCTCATCGGGCTGGACTCGCGCAAAGACCAGGACGGCAACGACCTGCCCTGGTCGATCCTGAAGCATTTGCACGCCGGCGATTCCGACGACGGCGGCTACAACACCAACACGCTGATCCTGGTGCACATCGGGGCGGACAACAAGGTCGTCGCCTTTTCGATCCCCCGCGACGACTGGGTGCCGTTCAACGGCGTTCCCGGCTACAACCACATCAAGATCAAAGAGGCGTACGGGCTCACCAAGCAGTACGTCGCGAACAAGCTCGCCAATCAGGGCACCAGCAGCCAGAAGGAACTCGAGACCAAGGGCCGCGAGGCGGGCCGGGCGGCCACGCTGCGCGCGGTGCGCAGCCTGACCGGCGTGCCCATCGACTATTTCGCGGAAGTCAACCTGGCCGGCTTCTACGACCTGGCCCAAAGCCTGGGCGGCGTGGACGTGTGCCTGAACCACGCCGTCTACGACTCGTATTCCGGCGCCGACTTCCCCGCGGGGCGCCAGAGACTGGATGCCTCCCAAGCGCTTTCGTTCGTCCGGCAGCGGCACGGGCTGGAGAACGGGGACCTGGACCGCACCCATCGGCAGCAGGCGTTCATCTCGTCGGTCATGCAGGAACTGCAGGCCTCGGGCACCTTCACCAACATCGACAAGCTCAAGAGCCTGATGGCGGTGGCGCGCAAGGACGTGGTGCTGTCGTCGGGCTGGGACGAGGACTTGATCCAGCGCCTGGGCACGCTCTTCTCCAGCGGCAACGTCGAATTCCGGACGCTGCCGGTGGTGCGCTACGACAACATCGACGGCCAGGACGTCAACATCATCGACCCGGCGGCGATCAAGGCCGAGGTGGCCGCGGCGATCGGCGCGCCGCCGCCGTCGACCACGCCCGCCACCACCGCGGCCAAACCCAGCCCGTCGACCGTCGTCGACGTGATCAATGCCGGCAGCATGAGCGGCATGGCGTCCGAGGTGTCCCGCAGCCTGAAAAAGCACGGTTACACCGCGGGCCAAGTGCGCGACCGCAATTCGGGTGAGCCGACCGCCACCGCCATCGAGTACGGCGCCGGCGCGGAAACCGACGCGCGCAACGTGGCGACGCTGCTGGGGCTCGACGCGCCCAAGCAACCGGACAGCAGCCTCGAGCCCGGGCACATCCGGGTGATCGTGGATACCAACTTTTCGATGCCGGCGGCGGACGAGACCACGACGGACGACACGACGACGACCACCACGACCACCAGCAGGTCCAACACGTACTACTACAACGGCACCACGACCACCTACCCGACGCCCGATCAGGGCAAGCCGATCGACGGCGGCGGGGTGCCCTGCGTTAACTGAGCGGCGATCCGAGCGATCGACAGCGGCGTCGCCGGCTTCCCTCAGTTGATAAGGTATTCCCTTACGCCCTAACGGGTCTCAACTCATAGACGGGGCGGGTTCGATGCGCAGGATCCGAATATCACCGGGAGTTTTGCCGGTCGTCCAGACAACCATCCAACTCGCTCCTTCGCCGACCTCCACGGTGCGAGCCCAGGTAGTCGGCGTTGTACGAAACTGGCTGGCCCCAACTCGGTGCAGCTCAGGATGCGCATCAAGATCTCCCAGAACCTGAGCAATGGCCGCGCGAACCGCTCGTTCGTAATCGTGCGTGCTGGCGGCCAAGGACCGCGAGCGGTCCGCTGCGACCGGCGCGAAGAAAAGAGGCATGGGCGCCTTTCGATGCCAACAGACCGACCCCCCACCTTAACACCCATCCTCCCTGATACCCCGAAACCCGCTTTCCCCATTGGACCGATGGGGTGTGGAAACCTATAGTGGAGCTATAGCGGAATGAAATCGCAGGGATGAGGCCGCGTCGAGGGAGTGAACCCATGGACCTGATCGAAGTTGACAGCCGTCGGCGAATCACTCTCCCCAAGGCAGCCCAACATAGCGTCTATCTGGTCACCACCAGCCCGGATGGCACTGTCACCCTCACTCCGGCCGTTGTGCGTACCGCCTTAGAGGACGCGCTCAGAAACCAGCCGGGTTACATCGAAGCACTCGAACGTGACGCCGCCGATCCGAGTAGCGATATCCGCTTCGCAGACTGGCGAAATCCCAACCCGACATAGCCCGCACGAGCGCAACCCGCCCCAGCCCGCTTTCCTCACCGTGTCGCATGAGGTCAACGGGCTAAGCGTGCGTGCCGCCGTCGATGCGGATTTCGGTGCCGGTGATCCAGGCGCCGTCGTCGGACACCAGCATGGCGATGACGCCGGCGATGGCGCCGGGCTCGGCCATCCCGGTCCCGCTGGATTCGACGGTGGTGGGCAGGATCGGCATGAGCCTGGGAAACAACGACCAGTCCGCGTCTTTGGGGATGTATCCCCCTGTGGCGTCGGTGATTCCGGACTTGACGCTGCCGGGCGCCACGCACGCCGCGCGCAGGCCGTCCTTGGCGTACTCGAGCGCCAGCGAGTGGGTGAACGCCTGAATTCCGCCCTTGCTCGCCGCGTAGGCCGCCATGTAGGGATGCGCGAACGACGCCGACGTCGAGCTGAAGTTCACGACCGCGCTGCGCGGATTCGCCAGCAGCGTTGGAAGCGCTTCGCGCACCACGAGAAACGTCCCGGTCAGGTTGATCGCGACGATCCGGTTCCACAGCTCCAGGCTGGTCTCGTGGGTGTGCGCGGCGCGCAGGATGCCGGCGGCGTTGACCAGCGAATCCAATCCGTCGAGCGCCTGGACGGCCGCGCACACGCCGTTGATCACCGAGTCCTCGTTGCCGACGTCCATCGGAAGGGTGGTGAGGCGCTCGGCCGTCGCGGCCTCCTCCGCCCGCGCCTTGGTGGTGGCCAGGCCGTCTTCGGCGACGTCGGCGGCCACCACAGCGGCGCCCTCGTCGAGCAGGCGCAGCGCGGTGGCCTGTCCGATGCCCGACGCGGCGCCCGTCACCAGGATCCGCTTGCCCTCGAGTCGCTGCGTTGCAGGCTTCATAAAAGGCAGAGTGTATGGCATGGACATCGGATTCATCGGCCTGGGAAACATGGGCCGGGGCATGGCCGCGAACCTGATCAAGGCCGGGCACCGCGTCGCCGTATATAACCGCTCCCCCGACAAGGCCGAGGCCCTCGTCGAGCAGGGCGCGACCGCGGCGCGCACCGTCGCCGAGGCGAGCCACGCCGAGGTGGTGTTCACGATGCTCGCCGACGACGCGGCCGTCGAGGCGGTGACGTTCGGTGACGGCGGCGTGCAGGCGTCGCTGCCGGACGGCGCCACGCACGTGTCGTCGAGCACCATCAGCGTCGCGCTCTCGCAGCGGCTGGCCGCCGCGCACGCCGACGCCGGCCAGCGGTATGCCGCCGCACCGGTGTTCGGCAGACCCGAAGCGGCCGCTGCCGCAAAGCTTTTCGTGATCGCGGCGGGCGCCCCGGAGGTCTTGGCGCCGCTGTCCGCGCTGTTCGACGTGATCGGGCAACGGACCTTTGTGGTGTCCGACCAGCCGCACACCGCCAACCTGGTGAAGCTGAGTGGCAACTTCCTGCTCGCCTCGGCCATCGAGAGCGTCGGCGAGGCCGTCGCGCTGGTCGCGAAGGCCGGCGTCGACCGCCAGCAGTACGTCGACATTCTCACCTCGACGTTGTTCACCGCGCCGGCGTATGCGACCTACGGCCGGCTGATCGCGCGCCGGGAGTTCGAGCCGGCCGGGTTCGCGGCGAGCCTGGGACTCAAGGACGTCCGGCTGGTGCTCGCGGCCGCCGAGCAGCTGCAAGTGCCGCTGCCGGTGGCCAGCGTGCTGCGCGACCGGCTGCTCACGCTGGTGGCGACCGGCGGCGGACAGCTGGACTGGTCGGCGCTGGCCGAGCTCGCCGCCCGCGACGCGGGAAGCTCAGACCACTCCGCGTAGCCCCTCGGCGCCGAACGCGGGTTCCAGCATCGCGGAGAAGTCCGGGCCGCGCCGCAGGAGGTGGCCGCCGTCGACGTTGATGCACTGCCCGGTGATCCAGCTGGCCGCGTCGCTGAGCAAGAACATCGCCAGGTTGGCCACGTCCTCGACCTCCCCCGCGCGCGGCAGTGGCGTGCACTGGCGGTAGTCCGCGCTCAACTCCGGCGACTCCGTAATGGGCACAACGAGATCCGTGCGGATCAGGCCCGGACGGACGCTGTTGACGCGCACCCACGACGGTCCGAGTTCGTCGGCGGCCAGCTGCATCATGTGGTCGACGGCCGACTTGGTGACCCCGTAGGCGCCGAACCAGCGGTGGGTGTTGCTGGCCGCGATCGACGAGATCCCGACGAACGAACCGCCGCCGCCGCGCACCATTTCCCGCGCGGCGTGCTTGAGCACGTACATGGTGCCGTTGACGTTGAGGTCGACGGTGCGCCGCCAGGCCTCCGAGTCGATCTGGGTGATGGGCCCGATCGTCTCCGACCCGCCCGCGCAATGCACCGCGCCGTGCAGCCGGCCGTGCCACGCCGTCGCGGCGTCCACCGCGCGGGCGGCCTCGTCCTCGTTGGTGATGTCGGCGGGCTCGTAGCGGATCGAGCCGGCGGCCTTGAGCACCTCGATGTCCTTGGCGGCGGCCGCCAGCCGATCGGGGTTGCGGCCGACGATCATGACCGAGGCGCCGGCCGCGACCAGCCCCGCGGCGACCCCCTTGCCGATTCCGCTGCCGCCACCGGTCACCAAGTACGTCCGGTTGTCGAATGAAAGCTGCACGCCGCGCCCCTTCACGGGAGAAACTGAAACGGGTTCTAGCATAGGCGAGCGATACACCCGCCCCGCAGGTCTATGGCTGTTCGCGCGCGCTACGGCGTATCGCGACGGGCCACCTGCGTGGGCTTGGCGTCGCGCCAGTCCTCCACGTCGGGCGGCAGGCCGACCGCGTACCTGTTCTCGTTGTGGGCCGCCCAGTGCGCATGCCCGAGCTCGTGGATGTGGAACGCGTGCCGCAGCGCCTCGGTGAAGCCCATCGCGTCGGAGGCGGCGTTGACCGAGTCCTTGACGAGCAGCGCCGCCATCGTGGGCCGGTCGGCGATGCGCCGCGCGAACTCCAGCGTCTTGTCCTCCAGCTCGTCGACCGGGAACACCTTGGACACCATGCCGAGCCGGTAGGCCTCGTCGGCGTCCAGCGCGTCGCCGGTCAGCAGCAGCTCCTTGGCCTTGCGCGGGCCGAATTCCCAAGGGTGCGCGTAATATTCGACGCCCGGCATGCCCAACCGCACGGCGACCACGTCGCTGAACTTGGCATTGTCGGCGGCGACGATCAGGTCGCACGCCCAGATCAGCATCAGGCCCGCCGAGATCGCATTGCCCTGCACCTGGGCGATGGTGATCTTGCGCAAGTCGCGCCAGCGGCAGGTGTTCTGGAAGAAGTAGTGCCACTCCTGCAGGTAGATCTTCTCCGCGATCGGGTCGCGGGTGCCGCCGTTGATGCGGAAGCTCGGCAGCTGGCTGCGTTCGGCGATCGCCAGCTCCGAGCCCAGGTCGTGGCCCGCGGAGAAGTTGCGGCCCCGCGCCGCCAGGATCACCACGCGCACGGCGTCGTCGGCCTCGGCGCGCAGGAACGCCTCGTCGAGCTGGACGAGCAGGCCGCGGCTCTGCGCGTTGTGGGCGTCGGGCCGGTTGAGCCAGATCCGCGCGATGCGGCCCTCGTCGAGGGTTTCGTACGTCACCAGCGCCTCGGCGTCGGTCCCGCCGGCGCCGGCCTGGGTGCCGGCTTGGTCGGAGAGTGTCATTCCGCCCACCTTCTTCTCAGATCCGCGTTGTTTACACATTACGGCCAGTCTGTAAGCGGGTCGCCCTCGGGTCACGCCCTTCGCCTACAGTTATGTCATGCCTACGAAATCTGATCCAGGCGAAATCGGCGACGTGGAGCCGCTGGCCGACAGCACCGCACGCCAGGCGAGGCGGGTCGTCGCCGCGTATGCGAACGACGCCGACGAGTGCCGGGTTTTCCTGTCCATGCTCGGTATTGGGCCGGCAAAGCACGACGCCTAAATGGCTTCTCAGGGCGGCTTCGGCAACTCCGACTTCGTCGTGGTTGCCAATCGGCTGCCCGTCGACCTCGAGTGGCTTCCCGACGGCACGACGACCTGGAAGCGCAGCCCCGGGGGCCTGGTCACGGCGCTGGAGCCGCTGTTGCGCCGCCGGCGCGGGGCCTGGGTCGGCTGGCCCGGCGTCGCCGATGACGACGACGACCTCGACTACGAGCCCGTCGTGCAGGACGACCTGCACCTGCATCCGCTGCGGCTGACCACCGAGGACGTCGCCCAGTACTACGAGGGATTCTCCAACGCCACGCTGTGGCCCCTGTACCACGACGTCATCGTCAAGCCCATCTACCACCGCGAATGGTGGGACCGCTACGTCGACGTCAACCGCCGCTTCGCCGAGGCCACGTCCCGCGCGGCCGCCCGCGACGCGACGGTGTGGGTGCAGGACTACCAGCTGCAACTGGTGCCGGCGATGCTGCGCGAGCTGCGCCCCGACCTGACCATCGGCTTCTTTTTGCACATCCCGTTCCCGCCGGTGGAGCTGTTCATGCAGATGCCGTGGCGCACCGAGATCATCGAGGGGCTGCTCGGCGCCGATCTGGTGGGCTTCCACCTGGCCGGCGGCGCGCAGAACTTTCTGTTCCTGTCGCGGCGGTTGATCGGCGTCAACACCTCCCGGGGCTCGGTCGGGGTGCGGTCGCGCTACGGCGAGGTGGAACTCGAGTCCCGCACCGTTCGGGTGGGCGCGTTTCCCATTTCCATCGACTCGGCCGACCTTGACGCCAAGGCCCGCCACCGCGACGTCCGGCGCCGCGCGCGAGAGCTGCGCGCCGAGCTGGGCAACCCCCGCAAGATCCTGCTCGGCGTCGACCGGCTCGACTACACCAAGGGCATCGACGTTCGCCTGAAGGCCTTCTCCGAGCTGCTGGCCGAGGGCCGCGCCAAACGCGACGACACCGTGCTGGTGCAGCTGGCCACGCCGAGCCGCGAACGGGTGGAGAGCTACCAGATCCTGCGCAACGACATCGAGCGCCAGGTCGGCCACATCAACGGCGAATACGCCGAGGTCGGCCATCCGGTGGTGCACTACCTGCATCGCCCCGTGCCCCGCGACGAACTCATCGCGTTCTTCGTGGCCGGTGACGTCATGCTGGTGACTCCGCTGCGCGACGGGATGAACCTGGTCGCCAAGGAGTACGTCGCCTGCCGCAGCGATCTCGGCGGCGCGCTGGTCCTGTCCGAATTCACCGGCGCCGCCGCCGAACTGCGGCAGGCGTACCTGGTCAACCCGCACGACCTCGAAGGGGTCAAGGACGCGATCGAGGCGGCGCTCAACCAGTCGGACGAGGAGGGGCGGCGCAGGATGCGCTCGCTGCGCCGCCAGGTGCTCGCCCACGACGTCGACCGCTGGGCGCGCTCGTTCCTCGACGCCCTCGCCGAGTCGCATCCGCACGAAGCCAAGTAACCCATGGTGTCGCGACCGAAACGCTGTGATACTCAGATGCGGCGTCGAACGCGGAAGGGGGCGTCATGAAGCTCCGGCGTGGGCTGGCCGCTGGTGCCGGCATCTGTTCGGCCGTTGCATTGGGAATCGCGCTGACGTCGGGCGATCCGGCGAAGGCGATCGGCCCGCCCCCGGATGGCACCTACACCTTCAACGAGGCCGGCGTATCCGGGGTCACCTGGACGATCACGGCGCTGTGCGACCAGCCGTCGGGAACCCGGAACATGAACGACTATTCGGACCCGATCGTCTTCGCGATGAGCTGCGCCCTCAACGTGGTGAGTTCGACGCCGGAAAAGATCTCGGCCGCCGACAAGGCACAAAACTTTTCCAGCAGGGCGCGAATGTCTTCGATGCTGTGGACCCTGAAGGTCGACAACGCGAACGGCGTTTCGTGCCCGGGCGGCGGCACCGCACCGACGACCGAGACCTACGCGTTCAGTGACGAAACCCTGACCGGCACCCACACCACCCTGCACGGTCCCGTCTGCGGGCTGCCGTCGGACATGAAGAAGCAGCCGTTCTCGCTGCAGCCGTCCGGGCCGCCACCCAGCCCCATTCAGCGTTATCCCATGCAGTGCAACCTGATTGCCGCGTGCTGGTGAGCGGGTTCGTCAGATCGGCGTGATGTAGGCGATCAGCCACTGCTTGCCGATCTTGGTGAAGTCGACCCGCAACCGGCTGCCGTCGTAGAGCGGCTGGCGTGACTTGTCGGTCACGGTGCGGTTCATGTAGACCATCACCGACGCCGACGTGCGCTTGGCCGACATGACGCCCACGCCAACGACATTCGCCTGGACGACCACCTCACGCTTCTTGGCCTCCGGGATGATCTGCGTGTTGGCGCTCTTCTGGAACTCCTGGCGATAGGCGGGCGTCAGCAGCGGGTAGGCGGCCGACAGGCTGCGCTCGACGGTCTGGTAGTCGTAGGCGAAGACCTCGGGTATCTCCTTGGCGGCCAACCCGGGCAACACCGCCCGCGCCGCCGCCTCGCCGCGCGTCTGCACCCGCGCCCAGTACAGCCAGCCGGCGACGGCGGACAAGCCGACGAACGCCAGCACCAAAAGAGCGCCCGCGACGGTGGTCAGCAACCGCCGCACTAGTTACCCCCGTCGGGATATTTCAGGTCATAGCCGGTCATCCGCCCCTGTTCGTCCTCGTGCACGATGACGCGCAACCGGTACGGCATGGACGGCTTGTTGGTCCCGTCGATGTCGGCGACCGTGACCCGCACCGACACCAGCACCGACGCGTTGTCGGTGACCGCATCGACGCCCTCCAGAGCGGCGCCGTTGACGACGGCCTCCGAGGTGGCATTGGTGGAACGGAACAGGCCCTTGAGGTTCTCGATGTTGTTGTTGGCGCCCAGCATCCCGCGCAGCGGGCCGCTGGTGCCGTTGAAGAACCGGTTCACGCTCTCGTCGATGTTGTCCTGCTTGTAGCTGAACATGTTGACCACGGTCTGGGTGGCGGTGTCGACGAAACGTTGATCGCGCGCCTGTTGCGCCTCGGCGTGGCGCTGCTGGAGGAACAGCGCGACGACGCAGGCGGTCAGCGCGCCCACCGCCAACAGCGCCGCGGCCGACGAGACCCACACCACCAGCCGCCCGTTCGGCCGCCGCCGGGGCGGCGGTTTGACTCCCTTGAGCGCCTTGGCGGACGTGCCGGGTTTGGCGGCCGGCGCCGTGGGCGCCGACGACGCCTCGACGGCGACCGGAGCGGCCGCGGTCGACTCGGTCTTGGCCGGGCCCGCCGCCCGGGATGCCCGCCGGCGGACGCGCCGGGTCGTCGTTTGTTCAGTCGTCACCGCATCGCCAATCAAAGAGGCCTTGGATCAAGCATCAGATCCACCCAGTTCTCGGCGCTGGACGTGCCGGTTGCGCCGGCCGCGAAAATACCAGTGCCGCCCGCCGGGTCCACAAAGGCGCCGGTGCGTTCGTCATAGGTGGTGTAGGCCGGGCCGCTGGCCTGCGGCTGCGAACCGGGCGGCGGCGGCCCCCACGGCTTCTCCGGGCCCGGGCCCGCCGGCGGCGGGTTGATCCCCACCGGCGGGGCCGGCGGCGGCAGCCACTTGGGGAACGGAATCTGGGGCGGCACCGGCGGCACGCCCGGCGGCTGCCACGACGTGAACGGCGGCGGCGGCCCGTTGTCGTTCGGCGGCGGCGGGGAGAACGCGGGCTGGTGGTTGGGCAGCGGCCCGGGCCCCGGCGCCACGCCGGGCGGCGGCGGACCGGCGATCGCGATGCCCGGATCGGGTTCGGCGTCCGGCGGGATGTAGGGGAACTTGTTGGGCGGCAACACGTTCAGCCCGTTGGTCATCGGCGTGTCGTACGGGACCGGCGGGCCGCGCCAGGGGTTGCGGCCAACCGGGACGAAGCCCTTCGGGTCACGGCACAGCTGGATCGTCGGCGCCCGTTTGCCGGGG
This sequence comes from Mycobacterium sp. NGS63, assembly GCF_059812295.1. Taxonomy (NCBI): domain Bacteria; kingdom Bacillati; phylum Actinomycetota; class Actinomycetes; order Mycobacteriales; family Mycobacteriaceae; genus Mycobacterium; species Mycobacterium sp. NGS63. The sequence goes on along the minus strand of NZ_JCALCJ010000003.1, from coordinate 355,823 downwards.
AATTCCTGGCAGGGATAGTTGCGGGCGCCGCGCACGGTACTGGGATCGTTCTGGGCGACCTTGCAGTACAGGTCCTTTGGCAGCTCGCGGATCGTCTCGTCGGCCGGCGTGCGCATCAACGGTGGTGGGATGAAGCCGACGGCGCACGGCGGCGGGTCGTTGAGGTCAAGCTTGAAGTCGAGCTTGGCGCCCTCGTCCTGCGGGGTGCCGTTCGCGATCGTGGTGATCGCGGCGAACAGCGCCGGAAAGACGACCAGCAGCTGCTCGATCGACTTGTGATAGATGACGCCGACGCGGCCCAGGTTGGCGAGGCTGGCGGCCAGCGCCGGGAACGACGGGCGGATGCCGGAGAACGCGGTGCTGGCCTCGTCCGTCGCGCCCGGTGCGGTGGCCAGCGTCTGCCGCAGTTGCGGGTCGGCCTGGTGCACCTCGGAGGTGAACCGCGCCAACCCATCTGAGAGCGACTTGATGTCGGCGCCGGCGCGAATCTGGGATTGCAGGAACGGGCCCGCCTGGTCGATCAGCTGTGAGACCTGCGGGTAGTTGGCATTGGCCTCGTCCACCAGCAACCGCGCGGACTCGATGAGCCGGGCCAGCTCGGGACCCGAACCGTTGGCGGCCATGAACGTCTCGTGCAGCAACTCGCGCAACCGGGTGTCGCCGAGGCTGTTGACCAGCGTCTCCGCCCGCTTCAACAGCTCGGCGACCTCCTGGCCGATCCGGGTGTTCTGCCGGTCGATGCGAGAGCCGTTGTGCAGCTTGGTCGTTGCCGGGTTGCCCGGCGGCACCAGGTCGATGTACTGCTCGCCGACCGCCGACACGCTCTTCACGGTGGCGGTGACGTTCGACGGGATGGGGGTGCCGCTGTTGAGCCGCATCTCGGCGATGACGCCGTTGGGGCTCAGCCCCACCGACTCCACCCGGCCGACCGCGACACCGCGGTAGGTGACGTTGGCGTTCTTGTACAGGCCGCCGCCGGCGACGAAATCCGCGCTGACACCGTACGTTCCGATCCCGAACGTGGCGGGCAGCCGCAGGTAGAACACGGCCATCACGCTGAGTGTGATCACGGTGATCACCGCGAAGATCCCCAGCTGGACCCTGGTCAGTTTGTCGATCATCGGCGCCGCCCCCTACTGCCCCTGCGAGCCCGAAGCCGTGCCGGGTGGAATCTTGAACGGGTCGGCGGCCTGCCCGGACAGGTTGGCCAGCTCGCCGGTCAAAAAGTCGGGCGGGTTGAGGATCTCGCTCATGTGGGCCATGTTCGGGTCCAGGAAGGACGTGGTGAAGAACGTCTCGCCGATGCGGCGCAGGGTGAGGTCGAACGTGGTGAACACGTTGAGGTAGTCGCCACGCACGGACTGCTTGATGCCGAAGTTGGGGAACGGGAAGGTCAGCAGCAGCTGCAGCGAGGTGACGAAGTTCTTCCGGTTGTCGTTGAGTTCCTTGACGACCGAGTACAAGCCCTTGACGTCCTCGGCGAAGTCGACCTTGGTCTTGGCCAGCACGTGGGAGGTCACGGTCGCCAGCCTCTTCAGCGCGGCGAACGCGTCGACGATGTGTCCGCGGTTCTTGTTGAGCACCCGGATCGCCTCGGGCAGCGTGTCCAGCGCCCGGCCCAGGTTCTCCTTGTCGCGCGCCAGGCTCGCCGAGAACCGGTTCAACCCGTCGACCGCGCTGATGATGTCGTTGACCTGCCGGTTGAGGCCCGCGGTCAGCTCCTCCAGTCGGGGGATCAGGCCGACGAACTGGTCCTGGCGGCCGGCGAAGGCCTGATAGGTCTCGTCGGTGATCTCTTCCAGGGCACCGAGATTGCCCTTGTTGACCACCACGCCCAGCGCCGAAAGCACCTCTTCGGTGGTGGGATAGCGGCCCGTGTTGGACTCGGCGATCTTCGATCCGTCCTTGAGCCGGCCGGTCGCCGGCTTGTCCTTAGGCGCCGCCAGGTCGATGTGCATCGAGCCCAGCAAGGACGTCTGGGCCACCGTCGCGGTGGTGTTGGCCGGCAACACCACGTTCTTGTTCAGCGCCAACTTGACTGCGGCATAGAAGGATCCGTCGGCCCGCTGCACCGCTTCGATGCCCGAGACGCTGCCGACGGTCACGTCGTCGACCATGACCGGCGAGTTCTGCGGCAGCGTCGCCACATCGGGCATGTCGACGGTGATCGAATACGCGCCGCTGCCGTGGCCGGCGGTACCCGGCATCGACAGCGAGTTCAGCCCGTTGAATTGGCAACCGGCCAGCAGAACGCCGCCGGACGCCAACACGGTGCCGCGCAACCAGATTCGCCTCATCCGCCACCACCCAGGTCGGCCGCCGGGGCGCTGGGCGCCTGGTTGGGCGGGGGGCCCGGCAGCGGACCGAACGCGTTCCCGGGCCCGGGACCCGGCGCGGTGCCGGGGCGCGCGCCGGTGGGCGACGGGCCCGGCGCCGGCCCGGTCTGCGGCGCGGTCGGGACCAGCAGGGCCTGCAGGTCCGCGGGATTCTGTGCGGTCGGCGGCGTTTGGACACCCTTCGCCGGTACCCAGGTCAGCTGCGGAATCGGGGTGGCCGCCTTGGCCTGGGTCTCGGGGGTGTCGTAGATGATCTGGCCCTTGTAGGCGGTGATCGTGTTGAGCGGGTGGAACATGATCGGCGGGTAGTTCGCGCTGAGCCGGCGCAGCACCGGCCCCAGCCGCTCACGGCAGATCTCGGCGCGCCGGTAGTAGTCGGGCGCCCTCGGTCCAGCTTGCGTCTCGAAGGACCCACCGCAGATGAACTGCACCGGGTTGGCGAACTCGGGGATCGACAACAATCCGGTCAGCGCCCCCTGCGCCGGGTCGTAGATGTTGTAGAAGTTGGCGATGCCGGGGCCGGCCACGTGCAGCACCTGCTCGATGTTGTCGCTCTGGTCGCTCAACGTCTGCGCGAAGTCGTTGAGGTTGTTGACGGTGTCGATGATCGTCGAGTTGTTCTCGTGCAGGAAGCCGCGGATGTCCGAGAGGGCCTGATTGAGGGTGCCCAGCGTGTTGTCCAGGTGCCGCGAGCTGTCGGCGAGCACCTGTGACACCGACGCGACGTTGCCGGCGAACTGCACGATCTGCTCGTTGCTCGACGACAGCGCGTCCACCAGCACCTGCAGGTTCTTGACCGTGCCGAACAGGTCGCTGCGCGAATCCCCCAGCCGCCCAGCCACTTGCGAGAGCTCACGCAGCGCGCTGTGGAACGACTGGCCCTTGCCGTCGAGCGTGTCGGCGGCCTGGTTGATCACCGAGCCCAGCGGGCCCTGCATCGAGCCGGTCGTGGGGCCCAGCTGGACGGCCAGTTGGGTCAGGGCCTCCTTCACCTCGTCCCATTCCACCGGGACCGCCGTGCGGGCCAGGTCGATGCTGCCGCCGTCGGGCAGCGCGGCCCCGCCGGTGTAGGCCGGGGTGAGCTGAATGAACCGCGCCGACACCAGGTTCGGCGAGATGATGACGGCTCGGGCGTCCTTCGGAATCTTGACGTCCTTGGACACCGACATGACGATCTTGACGTCGGTCGGGCGCGGTTCGATCGTGTCGATCGAACCCACCGGCACCCCGAGGATGCGGACCTGGTCGCCCGGATACAGGCCGACGGCGGACGCGAAGTAGCCGATGACGGTGCGGTTGTTGCCTTGCGCCGTCAGCACATACACGCCCCCCACCACCATCGCGACCAGCGCGATGATGACGGTGTAGCGCAGCCCCCGGCTGCCGGCGATCCGATTCGTCATGGCGACTTCGGCCTGATGATCCAGCGTTCCTGAATGAGCCCGCGCAGGTAGTCGGACAGGCTGGCCGGCAGCTTGCCCGGCTGGTAGAAGAAGTCGAACATCGTGGCGAGCAGCGGCGCGGGAATCACGCCGTAGACGTTCACGTTGAATCCGGGCCCGGAGCCGACCACCTCGCCCAGCTCGGTGGCGTAGGTGGGCAGGCGCTTGAGCGCCTCGGTGATGTATTCGTGGCGCTCGTTGAGGTTGGCCAGCACCAGGTTCAGCTTTTTCAGCGCGGGGCCGAACTCTTTGCGGTTGTCGGCGACGAAGCCCGAAATCTGTTGCGACAGCCCATCGATGCCCGCGATCAGCTGACCGAGGGCGGCGCGCCGCTCGTCGAGCGCGGCGAACAACTCGTTGCCGTCGTCCACGAGCTTGTTGACCTGGTTGGCGCGCTGCGACAGCACCGCGGTGACCGACTTCGCGTGCGCCAGCAGGCCCTGCAGCGCCTCGTCACGCCGGTTCAGCGTGCGCGACAGCGACGTCACCCCGTCCAGCGCGCCGCGCAGTTCGGGCGTGGCGTCGTGCAGCGTGTCGGTGAGCACGTTCAGCGCCTGCTCGAACCGCGGCTTGTCGAGGTTGTTCGCGTTGTTGCCCAGATCCTCGAGGGCACCGGCCAGCGTGTACGGGGTGGTGGTCCGGTTCAGCGGGATGGTGGTCGCCTTGCCGTTGCCGCCCGGGGTCACCGCGATGGAGCGTTCGCCGAGGATGGTGTCGGTGCGGATCGCGGCCAGCGACTGATCGCCGACGGTCACGTGCCGGTCCACGCTGAAGGTCACCTTGGCGCTGTCGCCGGCCAGGCCGACGGAGGCTACCTTGCCGACCTTGAAGCCCGACACGTAAACCGCGTTGCCGGGCGTGATGCCGCCGGCATCGGTGAAGTACGCGTCGTAGGTCTTTCCCTGCGGCCAGAACGGCAGCCCCGCGTACCCGAACGCGATGAGCACGACGCAGATCACCAGCACCACGCCGAAGATGCCGGTGCGCAGCGGGTCGCGCTCGCGCCTCGGCGGCTTCTGCACCTCCGTGTCATTTGACAAACGAGCACCTCCCCTTGCTCGGATCGACCTGGCCACCCATGGGTATCAGGATGTCGCTGCCGGCCGGCCCGTTGATCTTGATCGTCACCGAGCAGAAGTAGATGTTGAAGAACGACCCGTAGGCACCGAGCGCGGCCAGCCGCAAATAGTCCTCGCCCAGTTGCTCGACGTCGTTGTTCACCTCGGCCTTGCGGTTGTCCAGCTCGGTGGCCAGCGGCCGGGTGTTCTCCAGGACGCCCTGTAGCGGTCGGCGCGAATTCTTCAGCAGCTCAGTCAAGTCCGTGGTCGTGGACGCCAGCGGGGGGATGGCGCCGGCGATCGCGTCCTTGTTCTGGGCCAGCCCGGTGATCAGCTGCTGCAGCTGGTCGACGCTGACCGAGAACTGCGCGCTCTTCTGGTCGACGGTGCCCAGCACCGTGTTGAGGTTGGTGATGGTGTCCCCGATGAGCTGGTCGCGCTGACCCAGCGCCGACGAGAAGGCGCTGGTGTCGGCCAGCACGTTGGACAACGCTCCCCCCTGGCCCTGCAGCAACTGGATGACCGCGCTGCTGATCGTGTTGACCTTGTCGGCGTCCAGCCCCTTGACCAGCGGGCGCAACCCGCCCAGCAGCGCGTCGAGATCCAGCGCGGGCTGGGTGTGCTGGGAATTGATCGTTCCGCCCGCCGGCAGCTTACGCAGTTCCCCCGGGCCCGACGTGATCTCCAAAAAGCGGTCACCGACCAGGTTTTCGTACCGGACCACCGCCCGCGTCGACGAGTACAGCGTGTAGCGCCGGTCGACGCCGAACTTCACGTCGATGGTGTTGTCCGGGTTGAGTTTGATGCCGGAGACCGCGCCGACCGGCACGCCGGCGATGCGGACCTTCTGGCCCGCCTTCAACCGCGACGCGTCGATAAACGTTGCGTGGTACGTGTTTTCGGCCCCGAACCGGAAGTCACCGAAAACGATCACCAGGCCCGACGCCACGAGCAGCATGACCACCGTGAAGATGCTGACCTTGATCACCATCGACCGGTGCGACGGCATGCCCGCGGCCGCCATCAGAAGTCGTCCCGTTCCGCGAAGGCGCCGTGGAACAAGAACTGCAGCGTCGAGGGCGCGTCGACCTGGACTTCGGTGAACGGCTCGTACGGGACGTTGGCGTTGTCGGTGACCAGGAACGGCGCGCGGTAGAACGACCCGCCGCTCTGCTTGGTCGGGATGTCGGGCAACCCACGGCAGTTCGGGCCGCCGGAGGCGTTGACGATCGGCAAGCTCTCCGGATAGGTGTACGACGGCGCCCCGAGGACGAAGTTCGACGACGTGAACAGACCCGCCTTGCGCACGCCGAGAATCGGGGCGTACTCCCGGATGCCGCGCTCGATGCCCGCGAACAGGCAGCCGAATTCCGGCGAATAGTCGTGGGCCACCTTGATCGGGGCCCGCAACCGGTTGATGGCGTCGATGAAGTTCTGCTCCGCCGGCTCCAACGTCTCATAGGCGTTGTTGGACAGGCCGATCGTCGCGAGCAACGTGTCGTTGAGGTTGTTCTGTTGGTCGACCACCGTCTTGTTGATCGTGGGCAGATTGTCGAAGATGGTGTTGAGGTCGGGGGCGGCGTCGGCGTAGGTGTCGGTGACGATCCCGGCCTTGCGGAAGTCCTCCTGCAGGGCGGGCAGCTTCGGGTTCGCTTGGCGCGCCAGCGTATTCAGTCCCGACAGCAGCGAGCCGAAGTCGTCGCCGTGGCCACGCAGGCCTTCGGCCAGCGCGCTCAGCGTCCCGTTCAACTCGACCGGATCGACCTTGTGCAGCAGGTCGATCAGCGACTGGAACAGGGTGTTGACCTCCAGCTGCACCGAGGAGGCCGCCACGTGCGCGTCGGGACGCAGCGCCGTCGGCGAGGGCGCCTGGGGCGGAATGAATTCCACCGACTTGGCACCGAAGATGGTATTGCCCGCGATGCGCACCGTCGCGTTGGACGGGACGAAGTGCATCTGGTCGCTGTTGATGGCCAGCGTGAGCCGCGCCTGGTCGCCCGAGTAGTCGATGCCGGTGACCTTGCCGATCTGGATGCCGCGGTATTTGACCTTGGCGCCCTTGTCCATCACCAGCCCCGCCCGCGGGGCCGAGACGGTGACGGCGTCGGTCGAGGCGAAAGCCGCTGTGTAGGAGAGGTAGGTCACGACGGCGAAGGCGACCAACAAACTGGCCAGCAGCGCCGCTGCCAGCCGAGCAGATGTGCGTCGGGTTCCTCCGTCTGCCATGTTTCTTTGCGCGCCCCTTTATCCGGAGAGGTTGAAGTTACCGGACGCGCCGTAGACGGCCAGCGAGATGAACAGGGTGATGACGACCACGACGATCAGCGACGTCCGCACGGCCTGGCCGACCGCGATGCCGACGCCGATCGGACCACCGTGGGCGTTGTAGCCGTAATAGGTGTGGACCAGCATGACCGCGATGGACATCACGATGGCCTGCAGGAATGACCACAACAGGTCCGAGGGTATGAGGAACGTGTTGAAGTAGTGGTCGTAGAGGCCCTTGGACTGCCCGTTGATGTACACCGTGGTGAACCGGGCGGCGAAGAACGCGGCGAGCACCGACAGCGAATACAGCGGAATGATCGCGATCAGCCCGGCGATCAGCCGGGTGGACACCAGGTAGGACACCGAGTGCACCGCCATGCACTCGACGGCGTCGATCTCCTCCGACACCCGCATGGCCCCCAGTTGGGCGGTGGCGCCGGCGCCGATGGTGGCCGCCAGCGCGATGCCCGCGATCACCGGCGCGACGACGCGGACGTTGAGGAATGCCGACAGGAAGCCGGTCAGCGCCTCGATGCCGATGTTGCCCAGCGACGAGTAGCCCTGCACGGCGATGACGCCGCCGGAGGCCAGCGTCAAAAAGGCCGCGACCCCGACCGTGCCGCCGATCATCACCAGCGCCCCCGCGCCCAGCGTCATCTCGGCGATGTTGCGGATCGTCTCCTTGCGGTACCGGGTGAGCGCGTTGGGGACGTAGCGCAGCGTCTCGCCGTAGAACAGCGCCTGGTCGCCGAAGTCGTCCACCGGTCCCTGCAGCCTCGCCGCCAGGTTGCGCAGCCGGTAGGTGAGGTCGTAGCTCATGGCCCGCTCACTTGGCCGAAATCCGCACGCCGATGGCGGTCATGACCACGTTGATGACGAACAGGCAGATGAACGCGTAGACGACGGTTTCGTTGACGGCGTTCCCGACGCCCTTGGGTCCGCCCTTGACCGTCAGGCCGCGGTAACACCCGACCAGCCCGGCCATCACGCCGAACAGCAGCGCCTTGACTTCGGCGAGCACGAGCTCGCGCAGCCCGGTGAGCACGGTCAGCCCGTTGATGAACGCGCCCGGGTTGACGCCCTGCAGGAACACGGAGAACACATAGCCACCGGACAGGCCGATGGCGCATACCAACCCGTTGAGCAACAGCGCGACCACCGTGGAGGCCAGCACCCGCGGCACCACCAGCCGCTGGATCGGGTCGATGCCCAGCACCCGCATCGCGTCGATCTCTTCGCGGATGGTGCGGGCGCCCAGGTCGGCGCAGATCGCGGTGGCGCCGGCGCCGGCCACCACGAGCACGGTCACCACCGGGCCCAGCTGGGTGATGGTGCCGAATGCCGTTCCGGCGCCGGACAAGTCGGCGGCCCCGATTTCGCGCAGCAGGATGTTGAGGGTGAAGGCCACCAGCACGGTGAACGGGATGGACACTAACAGCGTCGGCACCAGCGATACGCGCGCGATCATCCACGTCTGTTCGAGGAACTCACCGAATTGGAACGGCCGTCGGAAACTCGCACGGCCGGTCTCGATCATCATTTCGAAGAACCCGCCGACGGCGCGGGCGGGAACCGCAAGCTGTTGTATCAGCGCGGCCACCCCCCTTCGCTGCTCGCGGCGAAGCCTATGTATCGCCTATGACGTGTCTTCGTTCGCATGCGGCTCGGTGTGAGCCGGATCATATTAACCCAGAAGAATCTCACGGTGTCAATGAACAGCATTTCTGTATCCGAACCGTTAATTTGGCCAGGTCAGAGCTATTGCTACCGCATTAATCTGACACAAGTTCTACTCGCCGATTCCCCCCCATAAAGTGCGTTTACACGGTCATTGCTCCATCAGGCCGACGGCGGAAAAATTCCGCTCCGGATCGCGCCCAGCAAAGTATTTCTGCAGCGCGCCGCTGAGCTGGCCGGGCTCCCACGCGGGCCCGTCGGCCTCGAACCGGTGCTCGGCCGTCGGCGCCGCAACCAGCGTCACCTGCCGGCCATAAACGATGAACACCTGGCCGTTGACCTCCGCGGCGGCCGGCGACGCCAGGAACTTGACCAGGTTCACCACGTGCTCGGGCGAGAGCGGGTCGATGCCACCGGGCTCGACCTCCGGCGCCGCTCCGAACACGTCGGCCGTCATCGCCGTGCGTGCCCGCGGACAGATCGCGTTGGCGCACACGCCGTAGCGGCCCAGCGCCCGGGCGGCCGTGAGGGTCAGCGAAATGATGCCCGCCTTGGCGGCGCCGTAGTTGGCCTGCCCCACCGGCCCCACCAGGCCGGCTTCCGACGCGGTGTTGACGATCCGGCCGAAGACCGTGCCGCCGGAGTCCTTGGCCTTGGCGCGCCAATAGGTGGCCGCGTTGCGCGTGAGCAGAAAATGCCCGCGCAGGTGCACGGCGATGACGAGGTCCCATTCCTCGTCCGACATGTTGAACAGCATCCGGTCGCGGGTGATCCCGGCGTTGTTGACCACGATGTCGAGCCCGCCCAGGCCGTCGGCGGTGCCGACCAGTTCGTCGGCCGTCGAGCGTTGGCTGATGTCGCCGGCCACCGCGACGGCCTTGGAACCGGTCGCGTTGATCTCGTCGAGGACGTCGGAGGCGTCCAGCGCCCCGGCGATGTCGTTGACGACGACCGTTGCGCCGAGCCGGGCTAAGCCGAGCGCCTCGGCGCGGCCCAGGCCCGCGGCCGCACCGGTGACCACCGCGACCTTTCCGGATAGATCGGTCGCGTTTGTGCTGCTAGTCAATTTATGAATACCTCTAGTCTGGGTCAGTCTTCGCGCAGGAGGGCCGCGCGCGGGCACTCGGCGATCGCCTGCTCGGCCAGCTGCTCCCGGTCGGCGGGAATCGGATCGGTCTTCACGACGGCGTAGTCCTCATCGTCCAGGTCGAAGATGTCCGGTGCGATTCCCAAGCACACCGCGTTACCTTCACACCGGTCACGGTCGACGATCACCCGCACGGCACCCTCCTCGAGCCTGGCCTAGGACCTGAGCACACGCCCCATCAGCACTTAGCTAAAACTAGGTACACCATAGGGCCCCGATGCGTCAGGGGAAACGGTCGCTGGATTCCCAGACTAGAACGTGTTACAACCGGGAAGACGAACGGGTGGCTTTTGGTCGCCGAACGCTGAACCGAAGGGCGGCTTGGAATGCGCATCAGTTACACCCCTGAACAGGAGGAGCTGCGTCGCGAGCTGCGTTCGTACTTCACCGAGCTCATGACCCCCGAGCGCCGCGAGGCGCTGACCTCTTCAGGGGGCGGCGAGGTCGGCACCGGGACCGCGTATCGCGACACCGTCGCGCAAATGGGTAAGGACGGCTGGCTCACCCTGAACTGGCCCAAGGAATACGGCGGCCAGGACCGCTCGCCGATGGACTCGCTGATCTTCACCGACGAGGCGGCCATCGCCGGTGTGCCGGTGCCGTTTTTGACGATCAACAGTGTGGCGCCGACGATCATGGCCTTCGGCACCGACGAGCAGAAGAAGTTCTTCCTGCCCAAGATCGCCGCCGGGGAGCTGCACTTCTCGATCGGCTACTCCGAGCCCGGCGCCGGCACCGACCTGGCCAACCTGCGCACCACCGCCGTCCGCGACGGTGACGACTACGTCATCAACGGCCAGAAGATGTGGACCAGCCTGATCGCCTACGCCGACTGGGTGTGGCTGGCGGTGCGCACCAACCCCGAGGCCAAGAAGCATCGCGGCATCTCGATGCTGACCGTGCCGACCACCGCCGAGGGCTTCTCCTGGACACCGGTGCACACCATGGCCGGCGTCGACACGAGCGCCACCTATTACTCCGACGTGCGAGTCCCCGTCACCAACCTGATCGGCGAGGAGAACGGCGGCTGGAAGCTGGTGACCAACCAGCTCAACCACGAGCGGGTCGCCCTGGTGTCGGCGCAGCCGATCTTTTTGGCCCTGCGCGAGGTTCGCGAATGGGCGCAGAACACCAAGGACGACGGCGGCGCCCGGCTCATCGACTCGGAGTGGGTGCAGCTCAACCTGGCCCGCGTGCACGCCAAGGCCGAGGTTCTCAAGCTGATCAACTGGGAACTGGCCTCGGCGTCCAGTGAAGCGTTGAACCCGGCGGACGCGTCGGCGGCCAAGGTGTACGGCACCGAGCTGGCCACCGAGGCCTACCGGCTGCTGATGGAGGTGCTCGGCACCGCGGCGACGGTACGCCAGAACTCGCCGGGCGCGCTGCTGCGCGGCCGGGTCGAGCGGATGCACCGGGCCTGCCTGATCCTGACCTTCGGCGGCGGCACCAACGAGGTGCAGCGCGACATCATCGGGATGGTCGCCCTCGGGCTGCCCCGGGCCAACCGCTAGAGCGTCTCTATATATAAGGACAAGAATTCATGGACTTCACCACGACGGAAGCCGCACAGGACCTCGGCGGGCTGGTCGACACCATCGTCGACGCGGTGTGCACGCCGGAGCACCACCGCGAGCTGGACAAGCTCGAGCAGCGATTCGACCGCGAGCTGTGGCGCAAGCTCGTCGATTCCGACATCCTGACCAGCGCGGCGCCGGCGGCGCTGGGCGGCGACGGCTTCGGCGTCCTCGAGCAGGTCGCCATCCTGGTGGCGCTGGGCCACCAGCTGGCCGCGGTGCCCTACCTGGAGTCGGTGATGCTGGCCGCTGGGGCGGTGGCGCGGTTCGGCTCGGAGGAACTGCAGGAGGCGTGGGGCGCGCCGGCGGTGCGGGGCGAGAAGATCCTCACCGTCGCGCTCGACGGCGAGATGGGCGAGGGGCCGGTGCAGGCCACCCGCGCCGGGGACGGCTACCGCCTGACCGGCACCCGCACCCAGGTCGGCTTCGGCCCCGTCGCCGACGCCTTCCTGGTTCCGGCCGAAACCGATTCCGGCGCGGCCGTTTTCCTGGTCGCCGCCGACGACCCCGGTGTCACGGTGACGGCGCTGGAGACCACCGGGCTGGGCAGCGTCGGGCACCTGGCGCTGGATGGGACGACGGTGGACGGCGCGCGCAGGGTCGGTGACGGCACCGTTTCGGTCTGGCTCGACACCCTGCTCACCTTGGGCCGCAGCGCATTCCAGCTCGGGGTGCTCGAGCGTGGCCTGCAGCTGACGGCCGAATACGCCCGCACCCGTGAGCAATTCGACCGCCCCATCGGCAGCTTCCAGGCGGTCGGCCAGCGGCTGGCCGACGGGTATATCGACGTCAAGGGGTTGCGGCTGACGCTGACCCAGGCGGCCTGGCGCGTGTCGGAGGACATCCCCGCCGAGATCGACGTCGCCAGTGCGGGGTTCTGGGCCGCCGACGCGGGGCACCGGGTGGCGCACACCGTCGTCCACGTGCACGGCGGCGTGGGCGTCGACACCGATCACCCCGTGCACCGTTACTTCCTGGCAGCCAAGGAAATCGAGTTCGCGCTGCGCGGTGCCACCGGGCAGCTGCGCCGGATCGGCCGTGAGCTTGCCGAAACCCCTGCCTAGCCCGACCGATCTGACGGTCACCGACCTGCTGGTGCCGCTGGCCGACATCGACGACCGGGGCGTCTATTTCGAAGACTCGTTCACCAGCTGGCGCGATCACCTGCGGCACGGCGCCGCGATCGCGGCGGCGCTGCGCGGGCGCCTCGACCCCGGCAAGCCGCCGCACGTCGGCGTGCTGCTGGAGAACACGCCGTTCTTCTCGGCGATGCTGGTCGCCGCCGGGATGTCCGGCATCGTGCCGGTGGGGCTCAACCCGGTGCGCCGCGGCGATGCCCTGGCCCGCGACATCGCCCACGCCGACTGCCAGTTGGTGCTGGCCGACTCGAATTCGGCTGCGCCACTGGGCGATATCGGGCATGTGAACGTCGATTCCGCTGCGTGGGCCGCCGACGTCGACGCGCATCGGGACGCCGCGCTCGAGTTTCAGTCCGCATCCCCGGCGGACCTGTTCATGCTGATCTTCACGTCGGGCACCAGCGGGGAGCCCAAGGCGGTCAAGTGCAGCCACGGCAAGGTGGCGATCGCCGGCGCGACGATGACGCAGCGCTTCGGCCTCGACCGCGACGACGTCTGCTACGTGTCGATGCCGCTGTTCCACTCCAACGCCGTGCTGGTCGGGTGGTCGGTGGCCGCGGCGTGCCGGGGCTCAATGGCGTTGCGGCGCAAGTTCTCCGCGTCCGGGTTCCTGCCGGATGTGCGCCGCTACGGTGCCACCTACGCCAACTACGTGGGCAAGCCGCTGTCGTATGTGCTCGCCACCGAGGAGCGGCCCGACGACGCCGACAACCCGCTGCGGGCGGTGTACGGCAACGAGGGCGTGCCCGGCGACATCGACCGCTTCGCCCGCAGGTTCGGCTGCGTCGTGCAGGACGGGTTCGGTTCGACCGAGGGCGGGGTGGCGATCGCCCGGACCCCCGACACCCCGCCCGGCGCGCTGGGGCCGCTGCCGGACGGGATCGCCATCGTCGATCCCGAGACCGGCCAGCCGTGCCCGGCGGGGGTGGTCGGCGAGCTGGTGAACACCGCCGGGCCGGGCCGGTTCGAGGGCTACTACAACGACGCGGCCGCCGAGGACGAGCGGATGGCCGGTGGCATGTACCACAGCGGCGACCTCGCCTACCGCGACGAGGACGGCTACGCGTATTTCGCTGGCCGGCTTGGTGATTGGATGCGGGTCGACGGCGAAAACCTGGGCGCCGCCCCGATCGAGCGGGTGCTGCTGCGCTACCCCGGCGCCACCGAGGTGGCGGTGTATGCGGTGCCCGACGCGATCGTCGGCGACCAGGTGATGGCCGCGCTGGTCATGGCGGCCGGCGTCGAGTTCGATCCCGAGAAGTTCCGGGCCTTCCTGGCCGAGCAGCCCGACCTGGGCCCCAAGCAGTGGCCGTCGTACGTGCGGGTCAGCGCGGAGCTGCCGCGGACGGCGACCTTCAAGGTGCTCAAGCGGCAGCTATCGGCCCAGGGCGTCGACTGCGGCGATCCGGTGTGGCCGGTTCGCCGGTAGATAATCGGCCCATTAGCGCCGAAACACGCAATGCGCTGCGCGTACCGAGATACGATCCGGTCCTACTGATTGCAGCGATGGTGGCGTAATTGCTTGTCTCACCGGAACAGTTGACATCGGTGGCCGCCGATGTCGGGCGCATCGGCGACTCGTTGGCCGCCGGGAACGCGGCGGCGGCCGCCACGACCACGACCGTGATGACCGCGGCCGGCGACGAGGTGTCGGCGGCGATCGCGGCGCTGTTCTCCCAACACGCCCGCGGCTATCAGGCCCTCGCCGCGCAGGCCGCCTCGTTCCACAGCCAGTTCGTCCAGGCGCTCGGCGCGAGCGCGGGATCGTACGTCGCCGCCGAGGCGGCCAACGTCGCGCCGCTGCAGTCGCTCCTCACTGCGGCCGCCGCGCCCGCGCAAACGTTCTTGTCGCGACCCATCATCGGCAACGGCGCCAACGCGACGACCCCGGGCGGCAACGGCGGCGACGGCGGGTGGCTGTTCGGTAACGGCGGCAACGGCGCGGTCGGCCTACCCGGTCAGCCCGGCGGCAACGGCGGGTCGGCCGGGCTGTGGGGCAGCGGCGGCGTGGGCGGCCCGGGCGGCGCCGGCGGCGGCCGGGGCGGCAACGGCGGCAACGGCGGCTGGTTGTTCGGGGCGGGCGGCGCCGGCGGCATCGGCGGCACCGGCACCGCCGGCGGCGGCATCGGCGGGACCGGCGGCAACGGCGGCAACAGCGCGTGGCTGATCGGCGGCGGCGGCGCCGGCGGTCCGGGCGGTCAGGGCGGCACCGGCGGCGGCACCGGCGGCCAGGGCGGCAACGGCGGGAACGGCGCCCTGCTGATCGGCGCCGGCGGGGCCGGCGGAGCGGGCGGGATCGGCAGCCCCGGCGCCACCGGCGGGGGCGCCGCGGGCAGCGGCGGAAACGGCGGGAACGGCGGTGCCGGCGGGTGGTTCATGAACGGCGGCGACGGCGGGGCCGGCGGCCAGGGCGGCAACGGCGCCTCCGGCGTCGACTCGACGAACCCCGCGGTTCAGGGCGGCCCCGGCGGCAACGGCGGGGCCGGTGGTCACGGCGGCGCCGGGGGCACCGGCCCGGTGCTGTTCGGCCACGGCGGCGCCGGCGGGCTCGGCGGCCAGGGCGGCACCGGGGGCCAGGGCGGCCACGGCGGGAACAACGTGATGGTGGCCGGCCAGGGGCTCGGCGGCGACGGCGGCAACGGCGGCACCGCCGGCGCCGGCGGGACCGGTGGCGGAGCCGGGCTGCTCACCAGCGCCGGCCTGCCCGGCGGCATCGGCGCCGGGGGCACCGGCGGCACCGGGGGCACCGGCGGCACGGGCGCGAACGGCCCGACCGCGGCGGGCGCCGGCAGCCCGGGCAATCCCGGCTTCCAGGGTGGCCCGGGCGGCCACGGCGGGCAGGGCGGTGCGGCGGTCGCGGGCGGCGTCGCCGGCAACGGCGGCGCCGGCGGCGCGGGCGGCCAGGGCGGCAACGGCAGCGCCGGGATCGACGCCGGCGGCAACGGCAACACCGGCGGCCGTGGCGGCGACGGCGGGCAGGGCGGCGCGCCCGCCGGCGGCGGCGCGGCCGGGCCGGGCGGCGGCGGGCAGGCGGGCGCCGCGGGTGCCGGCGGCGACGGCGGCACCGGCGGCAAGGGCGGCAACGGCACCGCGGGTCTCGCCGGCACCGACAACACCAACACGCCCAACGCCGCCGGCGGCGGCGGCGACCCGGGCGGCGGGGGCGGTGCCGGCGGCAACGGCGGCAAGGCTGGCGGCCCCGGCGGAACCGGTGGGACCGGCGGCAACGGCGGTAACGGCGCCGCGGGTGGGGCCGGCGGGCATGCGGGCGACAACAGCAACAACAGCCCGGTCGGCGGCCAGGGCGGCAAGGGCGGCGACGGCGGCGCGCCCGGCGCCGGTGGGGCCGCCAACGGCGGCACGGCGGGCGCCCAGGGCGTCGGCGGAAACGGCGCCGCCGGCGGCGCCGGCGGCCAGGGCGGCAGCGGCGTGGCCGGCGCCGACGACAACTCGTCCGACGGCCAGGCCGGCGGAAACGGCGTCTTGGGCGGCGCGGGTGGCCGCGGCGGTGACGGCGGAGCCGCGGGCGCCAACGGCGGAACCGGCGGCAACGGCGGCCAGGGCGGCCAGGGCGGCGCCGGCGGCGGGGGCGGTCAAGGCGGCGGCGGTGTGGCGGGCACGGCCGCGGCACCCGCGGGCGGCCAGGGGGGCTCCGGCGGCACGGGTGCCGGCGGCGGCAAGGGCGGCGACGGCGGCAACGCCGGCGGTGCCGGCGGCATCGGCGGGCAGGGCGGCCAGGGCGGCGCGGCCGGTGCCGGCGGCGCGGCCGGCAACGGCGGCACCGGCGTCACCCCCGGCAGCGGGGTCACGACCGCGCCGGACGGCGGCCAGGGCGGCACCGGCGGGCAGGGCGGCCAGGGCGGCCAAGGCGGTCAGGGCGGCAACGCCGGCGCGAGCGGCCAGGGCGGTCTCGGCGGTGGCGGCGGCCTCGGCGGGAACGGCGGCAGCGCCGGCAAGGGCGGCACCGGGGTGCAGGGCACCACCACCGCGCCCCCGGGATCGGGCGGCGCCGGCGGCCAGGGCGGGGGCGCCGGCAACGGCGGCCAGGGCGGCACCGGTGGGGCCGGCGCCACGGGTGCGCCCGCGGGCAACGGCGGCCTCGGCGGCAACGGCGGCAACGCCGGCAAGGGCGGCGACGGAAATACAGGCGCGGCCGGCGGCGGGAACGGTGCGAACCCGAACGTCGTCCCGCCGGCGGGCAAAGGCGGCGATGGCGGCAACGCCGGTGCTGCCGGCTCCGGCGGTCAGGGCGGCACCGGGGGCGGCGCCGGCCTCAGCGGCGGCAACGGCGGCAAGGGCGGCGACGGGGGCAACGGCAACGACGGCGGGGCCGGCGCCAAGGGCACCGACGGAATCAATACCGTCAACCCGAATTTCAACGCCACCCCGACCGCCGGCGCCGGCGGCAACGGCGGCGCGGGAAGCTCCGGCGGCGCTCCCGGCGCCGGCGGGTCCCCGGGCGGCGCCGGCAACGTGGGCGCTCAGGGCGCGGGCGGCGACGGCGGCAACGGCGGCAAGGGCGGGGCCGGCGGCAAGGGCGCCGACGCCGTCAATACCCCCATCCCGACGACGGTCGCGCAGGCCAATCCGGGCACACCCGGCACCCCCGACGGCACGACCCCGGCCGGCGGCAACGGCGGGACCGGCGATCCCGGCAGCCCGACCACCGCTACCCCGCCCATCACTCAAGTCCAGCAGGGCGGCAACGGCGGAGCCGGCGGAGCCGGAACCAACGCCGCCAACAACGGCACCGCCACCGGCGGGCGTGGCGGCGACGGCGGCCAGGGCAGCGCTGTCGGTGGGCCCGGCGGCACCGGCGGTACGGGCGGCAACGCCTCGGAATCCGGCACCAACGGAGTCGCCCACGCCGGTGACGGCGGGACCGGCGGGTCCGGCGGCGGCTTCGGCGCCGGCGGCAACGGCGGCAATGGCGGCAACGTGACGGCCGGGTCGGCCGGCAGCACCGCCGGCACCGGCGGCAACGGCGGCAACGCCACCAACGGCACCACCACGATCGACGGCCAGCCCGTCAGCGCGGGCAACGGCGCCGCCGGCGGAACCGGCGGCAATGGCGGAAACATCGTGGGCGCCGGCGTCACCGGCACCGCCGGCAACGGTGGCACCGGCGGCAACGGCAACGACGGTTCCGTCAACGCAGGCGCCGGCGGGCAAGGCGGATTTGGTGGCAATGCCGGAGCCGGTGGCGCCAACGGCGGCACCGGCGGCACTGGCGGCGCGGGTGGGGCCGGTGGGGCCGGCGGCAACGGCGCCGTCGGCGGAACCGGCGGGAGCGGCGGCAACGGCGGCACCCTGCAAGGCGGCGCGACCGGCACCGCGGGCGCCGGCGGCACCGGCGGTAACGGCGGCGTTGGGAGCGTCGGTGGCGCCGGCGGCGGGGGCGGCCAGGGTGGCTCCGGCGGCCTGTCCGGCGGCGGTGGGGCCGGAAACGGCGGCGCCGGCGGCGCCGGCGGCGCCGCGGGCAGCGGCGGCACCGGCGGCAACGGCGGGAACGGCGGCACCGGCACGACCACAAACGGGGCCGCGGGCGCCGGCAACACCGGGGGCAACAGCGGGACCGGCGGCACCGGCGGCGCCGGCGGCGCGGCCGGCAACGGCACCGTCGGCGGCGGCGGCACTGCCGGCACGAGCAATGCGGGCCAGGCCGCCACCGGTCAGACCGGAGGCGCCGGCGGGACCGGCGTCGGCACCGGCGGTGTCGGCGGCACCGGCGGCACGGTTTGAGGTTGACTCCCGAGCTGGAAGCGAGCTTCGAAGAGCTCGCCGCCGCAGTCCCGGCGACCATCGGCATCGCGATCGCCGGCTCAGAACTGACCGAAGTGTGCTCGCTGGGCCGCTGGTCGCGCGGCGTCGCGTGGTCGACGATCAAGGTGCCGCTGGCGATCGCCGCCCTGCGCCGCGACCCCGGGCGGGCCCGCGAGTCGGTCGTCAAGGCCATCACCGCATCCGACAACGCGGCCTCGGAACAGTTGTGGTCTGAGCTGGGCGATGCGGCGGACGCCGCCCGGCGGGTGCAGGCCGTCGTCAACGAGGGCGGCGACACGGCAACCGTCGTCGAATCGCGGCGAATCCGGCAGGGCTTCACCGCATTCGGTCAAACGCAGTGGACGCTGGCCGGCCAAGCCGGGTTCGCCGCGCACCTGGCCGACATCCCGGGCGCGGCCGACGTCGTCGACCTCATGCGCCAACTCGTCGCCGGGCAGCGTTGGGGCCTGGCCGCCAAAGGCATTGCCGCCAAGGGGGGTTGGGGGCCGGGGCTGCACGACGGCTACCTGGTCCGTCAATTCGGCTACGTGCCAACGGATTCCGGCAACCTGGGCGTGGCGCTGGCGGCCGAGGCACGCGAGTTCGAGGCGGGTGTCGACGTCGTCAACGCGATGGCCGACTGGCTCGTCGACCACCTTCCCGCCCCCCATTTCGCCCGGCCCTAATTCGGTTGACAGAGAGCGCTTTTGGCGAGAACAGGCGATTTCGGCGGAAACGCTCGGTGGCCGCCGCCGTCGCGATACGCTTCCCGGTAACTGTCTCAAGGTACGGCGAGGTGCCCGATGGCGTACGTGCTCGTCTCACCGGAAACGGTGGGCGCGGTGGCCGCGGACGTCGAGAGGATCGGCGCGGCCCTGGCCGGCGGCCACGCCGCCGCGGCGGGCGCGACCACGGCCGTGGCGAGCTCGGCGTCCGACGAGGTGTCGCTGGCGATTGCCGAGCTGTTTTCCCGAACCGCTCAGGGCTATCAGAAGCTGGGCGCGCAGGCCGCGGCGTTTCATGACGAGTTTGTCCGGGCGCTGGCCACCGCGGGGAATTCGTATGTAGCCGCCGAGGCGGCCAGTGCCTCACCGCTGCAGATCGTCGAGCAGGACCTCCTGGGTGTGATCAACGCGCCCACGGAGCTGCTGTTGGGGCGCCCGCTGATCGGCGACGGCAGCAACGGAGCGCCCGGGACCGGCCAGGCCGGCGGTCCCGGCGGGATCTTGTTCGGCAACGGCGGCAACGGCGGGTCCGGTCAGACCGGGGCACCGGGCATGCCCGGAGGACCCGGCGGTCGAGGCGGGGACGCCGGGCTGTTCGGCAACGGCGGCACGGGCGGAACCGGCGGGACGGGCGGAGCCGGCGCCGCCGGCGTGACCGCGGCCGGCCAAATGGGTGGGAGCGGCGGGACCGGCGGGGCGGGCGGCAACGGCGGCCTGCTCGGCGGCTTCGGCGGTCGCGGCGGCGTGGGCGGAGCCGGCGGGGCGGGAGGTATCGGTGCCGCCGGCGGCGCCTTCGTCGGCGGGAACGGCGGCAACGGCGGCGCGGGCGGTGTCGGCGGCCATAGCAGCGACGGCAGTGTGGGGACTGCCGCTAGCGGCGGGGCCGGCGGACAGGGCGGCGTCGGCGGCCAGGGCGGCGCGGGCAGCCAGGGTGCGGCCGGGGGCGGCCAGGGCGGTGTGGGCGCCGATGGCGGTGTCGGCGGCCAGGGCGGCATCGGCGGGGCGGCCGGCTCCGGCGGCGGCGGCCAGCAGGGCGCCGGCGGCCAGGGTGGCGCCGGCGGGGTCGGCGGCACGGGCGGCCAGGGCGGCACCGGCACCGACGGGACCCAGGGCATGGCGGCCGGCAAGGGCGGGCTCGGCGGCGACGGCGGCACCGGCGGGGCCGCGGGGGCCGGGGGCGCGGGCTCGACGCAGGGCGCCGAGGGCACCGCCGGCAATGGCGGGCAGGGCGGCCAGGGCGGCACCGGCGGTGCCGGCGCCGACAACACCACGATTGCCGCATCCGGAACCCCGGGCGGGCAGGGCGGCCAGGGCGGGACCGGCGGCGACGGCGGCAACGGCGGGTCCCCGGGTCCAGGCACCGGCGGCCGGCAGGGCGTGGGCGGCACGGGCGGCACCGGTGGCGTCGGCGGCGCCGGCGCGCAGGGCGGCGCCGGCACCGACAACACCGCCAACCCCGGACAGGTCGGCGGCCAGGGCGGCAGCGGGGGCGACGGCGGCACCGGCGGCACCGGCGGGCAGGCCGGCACCGGTGCCGGCGGTGCGGGCGCCGCGGGCACCGGCGGCCAAGGGGGCACGGGCGGCGCCGGTGGCAACGGTGGCAACGGCGGGAGCTCGGCCAACGGCGGCGGTGCCGGCAACGGCGGCAACGGGGGCAACGGCGGCGACGGCGGCACGGCCGTCGGCAGCGGCGACGGCGGAAATGGTGGCAACGGCGGCGATGCCGGCGCGGGCGGCACCGGCGGCAATCCGGGCACCGGCGGGACCGCCGGTGGCAGCGGCGGCAACGGCGGCAACGGCGGCGCGGGCGGCCAGGGCACCGGCGGGGGCACGGGCGTCAACCATGGCGGCGGCAGCGGCGGCAGCGGCGGCACTGGCGGCAGCGGGGGCGCCGGGGGCGAGCCCGGCGAAAGCGCCAGCCTGCAGGCCGCCGAAAACAACAACACCTACTTCGGCAGCGGCGGCAACGGCGGCGCGGGCGGCAGCGGCGGGAACGGCGGCCAAGGCTCCAGTGGCCCCGCCGGCCCCAATGCCGGCTTCGCCGGGGGCAATGGCGGCGCCGGCGGCCTAGGGGGTCAGGGCGGCGCGGCCAGCCAGCGGCTCACGCCGACGGCACCGCAGCACGGCTTCTTCGGATCCAACGGCAACGGCGGTCCGGGCGGCGACGGCGGCACCGGCGCCAACGGCGGCACCGGAGGCGCGGGCACCGGCAGCGCCGGCGGCACCGGCGGGGCCGGCGGCAACGGGGGCGCGGCCGGCGCGGGTGGCGCGCCCGGCAACGGCTTCCAATCGGCGCCCGGGAGCGAACGGCTGCCCGTCGGCACCGGCGGGCGCGGCGGCACCGGCGGAGCGGCCGGCGACGGCGGCACCGGCGGGCAGGGCGCCACCGGCTTCAACGGCGGCGCCGGCGGCGCCGGCGGGCAGGGCGGCAGCGGCGGCGCGGGCGGCGAAGCCAGTGGCAGCACCTTCAACGCCCAGGGCGACAACGGAGGCAACGGCGGCAACGCGGGCCAAGGCGGCAGCGGGGGCGCCGGCGGAACCGGCGGCGCGGGCGCCAACGGCGGCACCGGTGGCGACGCGGGCCGAGGCGGCAACGGCGCCAACGCCGGCAACGGCGGCGCCGCCACACTGGCCGGCACCGGCGTCAACGGCGGCGCCGGCGGGACCGGCGGCAACGGCGCCAACGCCGGCGCACCCGGTCCCGGCGGCGCGGCCGGCTCCGGCGGCAGCGTCGGCGCCGGCGGTAACGGCGCGCACGGCGGCAACGGCGGCAACGGCGGAACCGGCGGCAGCGGCGGCACGGTCGGCTCCCCCGGCACCAACGGCGCCGGCGGCCCCGGAGGAACCGGCACCGGACCCGGCGGCGGCGCCGGCAGCAATGGAACGCCGATTTCGCAGAACGAAGCCATCGCGCTGACGTTGTCGCAAAACCGATTCCCGATCGTCTACGTCTCGGTCAACGGCGGGCCGCCGGCGCCCGTGCTGGTGGACACCGGATCGTCCGGTCTGGTCATCGAAGGGCAATACGTCCCGAACCCCGGCCCGGCGGTCACCACGGGTTCGGTCACCTATTCCGGGCCCGGCGCGTCGGTGACGGTCAGCTACACCACCTCCGACGCGACGGTCGGTTTCCTGAGCGGGGCGAACGGATCCCTGACCGCCGTCACCACACCGACCGCGGTCGACCTCCTTACCGGAAGCGACGCAACCAATTTCGCCAACTATTGGGCCGGCACCGGCGTGGTCGGCGTCTTGGGTATCGGGCCGAACGCCGGGGGTCCGGGCACCAGCACGGTGATCACGGCGCTGCCCGGCACCCTGGATCAGGGCGCGCTGTTCAACCAACCCCAGGGCCAGCTGGTGTTGGGTCCCAACCCGTTACCCGGCGGTGTCGCGGTGACCGGATCGCCGAGCGTCAGTAACCTCGACGTCCAGGTGACGGTCCCCGGGCACGCGACGACGTCCACGACCGTACCCTCCCTGCTCATCGACTCCGGCGACAACTTCGGATCCATCCCGGGCGCCCTCCTCGGGACCGGCCAGACGTCCGGAACCGTGCCGGTGGGAACGGTCGTCTCGGTCTACAGCAACGGTCACCTGCTGTACACGTACACGATCTCGACGCAACCACTTACGGTCACCGGCACCGTGATGAACACCGGCAACATCCCCTTCGAGCTGGGACAGATCTACATCTCCGAGAGCCCGAGCGGTCTCGGGACGACGATCTTCGGCTAACCCAACAGGGACGGCACCACCGCATCGATCAGGTGTGGCCCGGGTTCGGCGAAGGCCGCGCGCAGGGCGTCGGCGAATTCCTCGGCGGTGGTGACGCGTCGCGCCGGTACCCCCATGCCCTCCGCGATCTTGACGAAATCCATTGCGGGGCGCGACAAGTCGAGTAGGTCGAGCGCCTTGGGGCCGGGCGATGACCCGGCGCCGACGCGCTGCAGCTCGACCCGCAGGATGTCGTAGGCGCGGTTGTCGTACAGCACGGTGGTCACGTCGAGGTTCTCACGCGCCTGCGTCCACAACCCCGAGATCGTGTACATCGCCGACCCGTCGGACTCCAGGCACAGCACGGGGCGATCGGGCGCGGCCACCGCCGCGCCGACCGCGGCCGGGATGCCGTAGCCGATCGCCCCGCCGGTCAGCGTCAGCCAGTCGTGGGCCGGCGCCCCCGCGGTGGCCTGCGGCAGCAGCACCCCGGAGGTGTTCGACTCGTCGACGACGATCGCCCGTTCGGGCAGCAGCGCCCCGATCGCGTCGGCCACCGCCGCCGCCGTCAGCGGTCCCGTCGGCAGCTGCGGGCGCGAGGCCGCCGCGACGGGCGCGACCGTGCCCGGCGCCAGCTCGTCGGCCAGCGCCGCCAAAGCCGTTGCGGCACCGTCGTATTCGGCGAGCACGTGCACCTCGCAGCCGCCCGGCACCAGGTCGCTGGGCATGTCGGGGTAGGCGAAGAAGGACACCGGTGAGCGGGCGCCCGCCAGCACCAGGTGCTTGGCGCCGTTCAGCTGGGCGGTGGCGGCCTCGGCGAAGTAGGCCAGCCGCTCGACGGCCGGGACGCCGGTGCCGCGCTCCAGCCGCGTCGGGAACGTCTCGCACAGCAACCGGGCACCCGTCGCCGCGGCGATCCGCGCGGCGGCGGCCAGGCCCGGCCCGCGGGTGGCGTCGCCGCCGATCATCAGCACCGTGGGCTCCCCGGAACGCAGCACCTCGAGCGCGCCGGCCGCCGCGGCCGGGTCCGTCCGCACCGAACTAACCGGCGCCGCGGGGGCCGGCTGCGCCCCGTCGGACCAGGACACGTCGGCCGGCAAAATCAGCGTGGAGATCTGCGAGCCGGACCGGCTGGCCGCGATCGCCTCGGCGGCGTCGCCGACGACGGCCGCGGTGTCGTCGCTGCGGCGCAGCCATCCCGAGACGCTGCACGCCAGCGCGTCGATGTCGGATTCCAGTGGGGCATCGTACTTTTTGTGATAGGTGGCGTGGTCGCCGACGACGACGACCATCGGCACCCGGGCGCGCCGGGCGTTGTGCAGGTTGGCCAGACCGTTGCCCAGCCCGGGGCCCAGGTGCAGCAGCACCGCGGCCGGCCGATCGGCGATGCGGGCATAGCCGTCGGCCGCGCCGGTGGCCACGCCCTCGAAAAGGGCCAGCACGCCCCGCATTTGGGGAACGGCGTCCAGGGCGGCCACGAAGTGCATCTCCGAGGTGCCCGGGTTGGCGAAGCACACGTCGACGCCTCCGTCGACCAGGGTGTTGATCAGGGCCTGAGCGCCGTTCACCTGTCTGCCTCCAGTTTGAAAACGCGTTGGGCGTTGCCGCGCAGGAAGTCTCGGCGGCCCTCGTCGCTGAGCCCGAGCTCGTCCAGTCCCGCCAACGCGTGGGAGGGGGCGATCATCGGGTAGTTGGTGCCGAACAGCACCTTGCGCCCCCCGGTGCCGGTTTTCATGAACCGGACGAGCTCGTCGGGCAGCCGCCTGATCGTGTAGGCCGAGGTGTCGATGTAGACGTTCTCGTGCTTGCGGGCGACCGCGACCATCTCCTCGGTCCACGGGTAGCCGACGTGCCCGCAGACGATCACCAGCTCCGGAAAGTCCAGGGCCACCTGGTCGATGTAGGGAATCGGGCGCCCGGTCTCCGATGGCCGCAGCGGGCCGGTGTGGCCGACCTGGGTGCAGAACGGCACCCCGGATTCCACGCACTCGGCGAACAGCGGATAGTAGCGGCGATCGGTGGGCGGCGCGTTCCACAGCCAGGGCACCACCCGCAGGCCGACGAATCCCTCCCGCACGCGGCGCCGCAGCTCGCGGACCGCCTCCATCGGCCGGTCCAGGTCGACGGTCGCCAGGCCGGCAAACCGGTTGGGGTGCAACCGAACCCACTCGGCTACCTCGTCGTTGGACACCAGGTCCTGACCGTTCGGGCCGCGCCACGCGCTGAGCAGGCCGACGTCGACGCCGCCGGCGTCCATCGCCGCGACGGTCGCCTCGATCGGGATGTCGGTATCGGGGATCGCGCCGCCGGTCCAGCGCCGCAGCGACGCCAGCATGTCGCTGCGCAGGAAGCGCAGGGTCGGATGCTGCATCCAGGCGTCGATGGTCACCGACCAACAGTAGCCGCCGGTCAGGCGGTCAGCGCGGCGCGGGCGGCGGCGTCGGTCTGCCGCGCGTACCCGCCGCCGAACAGCACCACGTGCGCCAGCAGCGGGTACAGCTGATGCAGGCCGATGCGGTCGCGCCAGCCGGGGCTCAGCGCCCGCACCCGCTGGTAGCCGTCGACGATGGCGTCGTAGTGCGGGCAGCCGAACAGCGCGAGCATCGCCAGGTCGGTCTCGCGGTGCCCCGCGTGCGCGGCGGGGTCGATCAGCACCACCCCGTCGGGGGTCCACATCACGTTGCCGGACCACAGGTCGCCGTGCAGCCGGGCCGGCGGATCGTGGTCGTCGAAGTCCCCGGCGCGGCAGCGCTCTATGACGGCGTCGATGGCCGCGCGGGTCGAGGCGTCGAGGCGGCCCGCCGCAAGCTCGGCCATCGGCGCCAGCCGCTCTCGCGCGTAGAAGTCGCCCCAGCGCTCGTGCCGGCGCAGCGACATCGGCAGCGGCTGTGAGAGCGGCCCGAAGAACCCGGGCCCGTCCCAGCCGTCGGGGCCCGCCCCGAAGGCCGGGGCGCCCGCGTCGTGGGTGACGGCCAGTTGGGCGCCGAACGCCCGGGCGGCCCCCGCGCTGGGCGGCACCGAATCGAGCCGCCGCAGCGTCAGGCTCGTTGCATCGACCGACTTGACCTGGGCGCAGAGCACCCCGCCGTCGATGCCGGAAAGCCAGCGCAATCCGGCGGCCTCCCAACCGAAGTAGCCGGCGGGCGCGTGCGGGTGGCGCTTGACGAAGTCGGCCACGCCGCTCAGGTTGTCACGTGGCTCGCATGCACGTCGTCGGCGGGACGCGCCTCGGTCTGTTCCTTGGCCCAGCGGTAGTCGGGTTTGCCCGCGGGCGAACGCTTTACCTCGTCGACCAGCCAAAGGCTGCGCGGCACTTTGTATCCCGCGATCTCGGTGCGCACGAAGCTGTCCAGTTCCGACAGCGACGGTCGCGTGCCCGGCCGGGCCTGCACGACGGCGGCCACGTGCTGCCCGTAACGCGGATCGGGCACGCCGACCACCAACGCGTCGAAGACG
Source organism: Mycobacterium sp. NGS63 (assembly GCF_059812295.1). Lineage (NCBI taxonomy): Bacteria > Bacillati > Actinomycetota > Actinomycetes > Mycobacteriales > Mycobacteriaceae > Mycobacterium > Mycobacterium sp. NGS63. The sequence goes on along the minus strand of NZ_JCALCJ010000003.1, from coordinate 329,521 downwards.
TCGGGGTGGCCCTTCAGCGCGCCCTCGACCTCCTCGGGGTAGATCTTTTCGCCGCCGCTGTTGATCGACACCGAGCCGCGGCCCAGCATGGTGACCGTGCCGTCCTCCTCGACGAGGGCCCAGTCGCCGGGGATGGCGTAGCGGACGCCGTTGATGGTCTTGAACGTTTCGGCGGTCTTCTTCTCGTCCTTGTAGTAGCCGACCGGGATGTTGCCCTTTTTGGCGATGAAACCGCGCACGCCCGAGCCGGGCGTCACCTCGTTGCCGTCCTCGTCGAGCACGACGGTGCGGTGGTCGATGGTCACCCTCGGCCCGCCGGCGTGCGGCGCGCCGGAGGCGACCACGCTGGTGCCGCCGAACCCGGTCTCCGAGGAGCCGATCGAGTCGGTGATGACCCGGTTGGGCAGCAGCTCGAGCAGCCGTTCCTTGATGCTCGGGGAAAACAGCGCCGCGGTGCTGGCCAGCAGGAACAGCGACGAGAGGTCGTAGTCGTTGTTCTTGTCGAGCGCGTCGAGCAGCGGCCGGGCCATCGCGTCGCCGGTGAAGAACAGCAGGTTCACCTTGTGGTCGTGGATGGTGCGCCACACCTCGTCGGCGTTGAATTCCGGTGCGAGCACGGTGGTTTGGCCCGAGAAGATCGACATCCAGGTCGCCGATTGGGTGGCGCCGTGGATCATCGGCGGGATCGGGTAGCGGATCATGGGCGGGTTGGCGGCGGCGGCCTTGGCCAGGTCGTACTCGTCCTTGACGAATTCGCCTGTGGCGAAGTCGGTTCCACCGAACAGCACCCGGTAGATGTCCTCGTGGCGCCACATCACGCCCTTGGGGAAGCCGGTCGTGCCACCCGTGTACAGCAGGTAGATGTCGTCGGCGCTGCGCTCCCCGAAGTCGCGATCGGGCGAGCCCTGCGCGATCGCGTCGTAGAACGAGACGCCGCCGTAGCGCTGGAAGTCGTCGTCGCTACCGTCCTCGACGACCAGCACCGTCCTGACGTTCGGGGTGTCGGGCAGCACGTTGGCGACCTTGTCGCTGTATTGGCGCTCGTGCACCAGCGCGACCATGTCGGAGTTGTCGAACAGGTAGCGAAGCTCGCCCTCGACGTAGCGGTAGTTGACGTTGACCAGGATGGCGCCGGCCTTGACGATGCCCAGCATCGCGATGACGATCTCGATGCGGTTGCGGCAGTACAGCCCGACCTTGTCGTCCTTCTTGACGCCCTGATCGATCAGGAAGTGCGCCAGACGGTTGGCCTTCTCCTCCAGTTGGGCGTAGGTCAGCTTCTCGTCGCCGCAGATGAGGGCGACACGGTCAGGCACAGCGTCGATCGCGTGCTCAGCGAGGTCGGCAATATTCAGGGCCACGGCCACCAAATTAGAACGTGTTACATTTCTTGACAAGCTCGCCCCCACCGTCGACCGAAAGGCAGTAGCCGTGGCCGAGACGCCAGCAAACGGACAGACCGGGCCGGACGCGATCGTCGAACAGCGCGGCCACACCCTGATCGTCACCCTGAACCGGCCCCACGCCCGCAACGCTCTGAGCACCGAAATGATGGAGATCATGGTGCAGGCGTGGGACCGCGTCGACAACGACGACGACATCCGCTGCTGCATCCTCACCGGCGCCGGTGGCTACTTTTGCGCCGGCATGGATCTCAAGGCGGCGACGAAACGGCCACCCGGTGATTCCTTCAAGGACGGCAGCTACGACCCGTCGCGGATCGACGCCCTGCTGAAGGGGCGACGGCTGACCAAACCGCTGATCGCGGCCGTCGAGGGGCCCGCGATCGCCGGCGGCACCGAGATCCTGCAGGGCACCGACATCCGCATCGCCGGCGAGAGCGCCAAGTTCGGCATCTCGGAGGCCAAGTGGAGCCTGTACCCGATGGGCGGTTCGGCGGTGCGGCTGGTGCGGCAGATCCCCTACACCGTCGCCTGCGACCTGCTGCTGACCGGGCGCCACATCACCGCCGCCGAGGCCAAGGAGATGGGGCTGATCGGCTACGTCGTGCCCGACGGGCAGGCGCTGGCCAAGGCGCTCGAGGTCGCTTCGTTGATCGAGAACAACGGACCGCTTGCCGTGCAGGCGATTTTGCGGGCGATCCGCGAGACCGAGGGCATGCACGAAAACGAGGCCTTCAAGATCGACACCCAGATCGGCGTCAAGGTGTTCCTGTCCGACGATGCCAAGGAAGGCCCGCGGGCGTTCGCCGAAAAGCGCAAGCCGAACTTCCAGAACAAGTAGCGCCCCTCCCTCCCCTCGCCGAGCCCCCTCCCTCGCCGAGCCCCCTCCCTCGCCGAGCCCCCTCCCTCGCCGAGCGTGAACTCATGGCGAGTTTTCGGCGTCTGAGGGCCGATTTTGCGCCCTCACGTCACGCTCGGCGCGGCTGTCGGTGGCTCTCGACAGACTCCCCTGCATGAGCGAGGCTTTCATCGGCAGCGAGGCCATCAAATCGGGCCGCGTGACTCGGCACCAGCTGCGCACCCGATTCGTCGCTCTGCATCCCGACGTCTACACACCGCGGGACACAGCCCTCACCGCGGTGACGCGTGCCCACGCCGCCTGGCTGTGGTCGCGGCGGCGCGGAATCGTCGCGGGACACTCCGCATCGGCGCTGCACGGCGCCAAATGGATAGATCACCGGGCGCCGGCACAGTTGCTGTACCAACACCGTCGGCCCCCGGCCGGCATCCGAACCTGGTCGGACACCGTCGCCGACGACGAGACCCAGTTGATCGGCGGCGTGCTGACGACGACCCCGGCCCGCACGGCATTCGATCTGGCCTGTCGCAATCCCCTCGGTAAAGCCGTCGCCGCCATCGACGCCCTCGCTCGGGCAAGCAGACTGACGGTCGCCGATGCGGAACTGATCGCCGACCGCTACAAAGGCCACCGACACATCAGGCGGGCAAGACGAGCGCTCACCCTTGTCGATCCCGGCGCGGAGTCACCCCGCGAAACCTGGCTGCGGCTGCTGGTCATCAAGGCCGGCTACCCGCGGCCACAGACCCAGATACCGGTGTATGGCGAATACGGAGAGCTTGTCGCGGTAGTCGACATGGGTTGGGACGACAAGAAAATCGCGCTCGAGTACGAGGGCATCCATCACTGGACCGATCCCCGCCAAGTGCGCAGGGATGCCGAGCGCTACGAAGCACTGTCCGAACTCGGGTGGATCACGATCCGGGTGATGGCCGGGCACACGCCGGGCGGCATTCTGGCGCGGCTGGCAACGGCATGGGCCCGCCGAACGCGAACGGCTACGAAAGAGGCGCGCTCGGCGTGAACGCCACCGGCATCTTCTCGAGGCCGGACACGAAGTTGGCCGGGCGCAGCGGTAGCGCGGCGTCCGACGCCAGCCGCATGTCGGGCAGGCGCTGCAGCAGCCGCGTCTGCATGATGGACAGCTCGAGCCGGGCGAGCTGGTTGCCGAGGCAGAAGTGCGTCCCGAAGCCGAACGCGAGGTGGTTGTTCGGGTAGCGCTCAATGTCGAAGCTCTCCGGGTCGTCGAAGACCTTCTCGTCGAAGTTCGCCGACTCGAACAGCAGGATGATCTTCTCGCCCTGGGTCAGCGCAGTGCCGTGGAACTCGGTGTCGGCGGTGACGGTGCGGGCCATGTTCTTCACCGGCGCCGTCCAGCGCAGCATCTCTTCGATCGCGTTGGGCAGCAGCTCCAGGTCGGCCGCCAGGCGCCGATGTTGATCGGGGTGCAGCAGCAGCTGCCGCGTCCCGCCGGACAGCGTGTGGCGCGTGGTCTCGTCACCGCCGATCAGCAGCAGCAGCACCTCGGTGACGATCTGGTGGTCCTCCAGGCGCGATCCCTCGACCTCCGCGTGCACGAGGACGCTGACCAAGTCGTCGGTCGGCTCGGACTTGCGGGCCGCGATCATGCCCATCATGTATTCGGTGTAGGCGGCGAAGGCGTCCATGGTGACCTGCATATCCGCCTCAGCCGCGGTGCTGCTCAGCGAGCTGACCAGGTCGTCGGACCACTTGAGGAACATCTCGCGCTCGGTGGGACGCACACCGAGCATGTCGCCGATCACGGCCATCGGCAGGGGCGCGGCGAGGTCCCAGACGAAGTCGCACTCGCCGCGTTCGCATACCGCATCGATCAACGTGTCGCACAGCGACGTGATCGAAGACTCGAGGTCCTTCACGCGCTTGCGGGTGAACCCGGAGTTGACGAGCTTGCGGCGCAACAGATGTTGCGGGTCGTCCATCTCGATCATCATCTCGACGCCCGGCTGGTCGGGCCGGATGCCGCCGGCGTTGGAGAACAACTCGGGGTTGCGCTCGGCCTCGATGACGGCCTGATACGTCGACGCCGCGGCCAGCCCGTTGCGGTCGCGGAAGACCGGCTCGTTCTCCCGCATCCACTTGTAGACCGATCGCGAATCCCCCGCGTAGAAGGTGCCGTCCGTCAGGTCTACGTCGGGTCGGGTCGCTGAATTCAAACTCATGGGATCTCCTGGGCGTCACCGAACGACATTTGGACGTTCTCGGCAGAGCTCGACAATAGCGCGCGCTTCGGAAGGCCAAGCGACGCCAGCTCTTTCGCGTAGGGATGGTCGCCCAGCCGGATGCGCGCCCCGCCGAACCGCGTGCGCACCCCCTCGAGCGTGTGCTCGAAGGCGGTCTCGCGGGTGACCCCGTCGCGGTGCGAATACGAGAGCTGCGCCTGGTGCCGCGGGGCCAGGCTGAAGGGCAGGCCCCGGCTGAATTCCATGTCGGCCACCAGTTGTCCGTCGACGCTGATGTCGAAACCGAACCGGCGCCCCTCGCGAACGGTGAAGTCCGCCATGACTTTCGGGTAGCCCCAGATCTTGGTGCCGGCCTCCAGCGTGAACGGCTGGTCGACGGGCAGGTGGTGGATGAAGGCACCGGCCGACCCCAACGCGCGCGGCCCGCGAGCGTCGGACCCGGGCGGGTTGACCATCACGCTGGTGCCGAATTCGTGGTACTCGCCCAGGTCGCCGTCGATGTAGTGCATCAGCATCAGGACCACGATCGCCCGCCCGGGCAGGTAGCGGCACACCCGCAGGCCGCTGTAGTCGATCAGGCGCTGCGCGGCGTCGGCGTCGACCGAGAACATGGCCATGTGCTGGTTTGCCTTGCGGATCTTCACCGGCATCGTCAGTACCGTGCCCGCGATGGTGTGCTGCGAGGCTGTCATCGGGCCAATCTAGAACGCGTTCTAATGCCCTGGCAAGGTTGGCCTATACCAGCGCCGCCACCTCGCGTAGCTGCTCGGTATTGCGGCCGCTGATCACCATCATGGTGACGCCGGCGGCCGCCCAAACCTCGATCTGCTTACGCACGTAGTCGACGTCACCGACGATCGCGGCGTCGTCGACGAGCTCGTCCGGAATGACCTCGGCGGCCTTGTCCTTTTGGTTGCTGCGGAAGAGCTTCGTCACGTCGTCGACCACCTCGGCGTAGCCCATGCGGCGGTACACGTCGGCGTGGAAGTTGGTGTCCTCGGCGCCCATGCCGCCCATGTAGAGCGCCAAGTAGGGCTTCATGGCCGCGAAGGCGGCGGCGCGGTCGTCGGTGATGACGATGTTGGCCGTCGCGCAGATCTCGAAGTCCTCGCGGCTGCGCCGGGCGCCCGGGCGGGCGAAGCCCTCGTCGAGCCATTCGTTGTACATGTCGGCCAGCCGCGGCGTGTAGAAGATCGGCAGCCAGCCGTCGCAGATCTCGGCGGCCAGCGCGACGTTCTTGGGCCCCTCGGCGCCCAGCATGATCGGGATGTCGGGGCGCAGCGGGTGGGTGATGGGTTTCAAAGGCTTGCCCAGACCGGTCGTCCCGGGCCCACTCAGCGGCAGCGGGTAGTGGGGGCCGTCGCTGGTGACCGGCTTCTCCCGCGCCCACACCTGGCGCAGGATGTCGATGTATTCACGGGTGCGGGCCAGCGGCTTGGGAAACGACTGGCCGTACCAGCCCTCCACGACCTGCGGGCCGGACACGCCCAGGCCGAGGATGTGCCGGCCCCCGGAGAGGTGGTCGAGCGTCAAGGCCGCCATCGCGCAGGCCGTCGGGGTCCGCGCGGACAGCTGGATCACCGAGGTGCCCAGCCGCAGCTTCTGCGTGGCGGAGCCCCACCAGGCCAGGGGCGTGTAGGCGTCGGATCCCCACGCCTCGGCGGTGAAGACCGCGTCGAAGCCGACTTCTTCGGCCGCGGCGACGAGTTCGGCGGCGTTCTGCGGCGGTTGAGCGCCCCAATACCCCAGCTGCAATCCCAGCTTCATTTGTCTCCGCCTCTCCAGGGCCACCCAGTGTTGAAACGATTCTTAGAACCTGTTCTACTCGAAGGCGTGACAGCCAGCTCGAGCAGCCCGACCCTGATCGATCACCCTGAGCCACCACTCTCCGCGCCACTGACGCTCGCCTTCGACTACACCCGTTCGGTGGGCCCCACGCTGAGCAAGTTCTTCACCGCGTTGCGTGAGCGCCGCATCCTCGGGGTGCGCGGATCGGATGGCCGGGTGCACGTCCCGCCGCCGGAATATGACCCCGTTACCTATGAGCCGCTGGGCGAGATGGCACCGGTGGGCGGCGTCGGCACCGTCGCGTCCTGGACGTGGCAACCCGAGCCGCTGGAGGGGCAACCGCTGGACCGGCCCTTCGCCTGGGCGCTGATCAAGCTCGACGGCGCCGACACCCTGCTGATGCACGCGGTGGACGCGGGCGAGCCGGAGGCGATCAGCACCGGAACCAGGGTGCACGCGCACTGGGCCGACGAGACGGTGGGCGCGATCACGGACATCGCCTACTTCGCGCTGGGTGAGGACGCCGAACCGGAGGGCGCGCCGAGTGACCAGGACCCGGTCACCATGGTTGTCACGCCGGTCTCGCTGACGATCCAGCACAGCGCCTCGCACGAGGAGAGCGCATACCTGCGGGCCATCGCCGAGGGCAAGCTGCTGGGCGCCAAGACCGGTGAAAACGGCAAGGTGTATTTCCCGCCGCACGGCGCCGACCCGGCCACCGGCCTGCCGACCACCGACTTCGTCGAACTGCCCGACAAGGGCACGGTGACGACGTTCGCGATCATCAACATCCCGTTCCAGGGCCAGCGCATCAAGCCGCCCTACGTGGCCGCCTACGTGCTGCTCGACGGCTCCGACATTCCGTTTCTGCACCTGGTCGCCGACGTCGACGCGCACGAGGTGCGCATGGGCATGCGGGTCGAGGCGGTGTGGAAACCCCGCGAGGAGTGGGGTTTTGGCATCGACAACATCGAGTACTTCCGGCCGACCGGGGAACCCGACGCCGACTACGACACCTACAAGCACCACCTGTAAAGGGCCCACCTGCACATGAGCGCTCGCAACGTTGCGGTCGTCGGCTTCGCCCACGCCCCGCATGTCCGCCGCACCGACGGCACCACCAACGGCGTCGAGATGTTGATGCCCTGCTTCGCCCAGCTCTACGACGACCTGAACATCACCAAGGCCGACATCGGCTTCTGGTGCTCGGGGTCCTCCGATTACCTTGCCGGCCGGGCGTTTTCGTTCATCTCCGCGATAGACTCGATCGGCGCCGTCCCCCCGATCAACGAGTCGCACGTCGAGATGGACGCGGCCTGGGCGCTCTACGAGGCCTACATCAAGATCCTGACCGGCGAGGTGGACACCGCGCTGGTGTACGGCTTCGGCAAGTCCTCGGCCGGGATACTCCGTCAGATTCTCTCGCGCCAGACCGACCCCTACACCGTCGCGCCGCTGTGGCCGGACTCGGTGTCGATGGCCGGGCTGCAGGCCCGCATCGGGCTGGATATCGGCAAGTGGAACGAATTGCAGATGGCGCGGGTCGCGTTCGATTCCTTCGCGAACGCCAAACGTGTCGACTCGGTGGAGCCCCCGGTCAGCCTCGACGAACTGCTGGAGCGGCCGTTCTTCGCCGACCCGCTGCGCCGCCACGACATCGCGCCGGTCACCGACGGCGCGGCCGCGATCGTGCTCGCCGCCGACGACCGGGCGCGCGAGTTGCGCGAAAACCCGGCCTGGATCACCGGCATCGAGCATCGCATCGAGACGCCGGTGCTCGGCGCGCGCGACCTCACCGAGTCGCCGTCGACCAAGGTGGCGGCGCACGTGGCGACCGGCGGCAATACCCACAACCTCGACGTCGCCGAGATCTGCGCGCCGTTCACCCACCAGCACCTGATCCTGGCGGAGGCCATCAGGATTCCGGGGAAGACGAAGGTCAATCCGTCCGGCGGTGCGCTGGCGGCCAACCCCATGTTCGTCGCCGGCCTGGAACGCATCGGCTTTGCGGCACAACACATCTGGAACGGTTCAGCCGAGCGGGTGCTGGCGCACGCCACCAGCGGTCCCGCCCTGCAGCAGAACCTGGTCGCGGTCATGGAAGGGAAGAACTGATGGCCGGTGCAGGGGCACACCTCGCCGCGGTATTGGGTACCGGGCAGACGAAGTATGTCGCCAAGCGCCAAGACGTTTCGATGAACGGCCTGGTGCGCGAGGCGATCGACCGGGCGCTGGAGGACTCGGGTTCCACCTTCGACGACATCGACGCCGTCGTGGTGGGCAAGGCGCCGGACTTCTTCGAGGGCGTCATGATGCCCGAGCTGTTCATGGCCGACGCCGTGGGCGCCACCGGCAAGCCGCTGATCCGGGTGCACACCGCGGGGTCGGTCGGCGGCTCCACCGGAGTCGTGGCCGCCAGCCTGGTGCAATCCGGCAAGTACCGGCGCGTGCTGGCGATGGCCTGGGAAAAGCAATCGGAGTCAAACGCCATGTGGGCGTTGTCGATTCCGATCCCGTTCATCAAGCCGGTGGGTGCCGGCGCGGGCGGGTATTTCGCCCCGCACGTGCGCTCCTACATCCGTCGATCCGGCGCGCCGACGAACATCGGCGCCATGGTCGCGGTCAAAGACCGGCTCAACGGCGCCAAGAACCCGCTGGCGCACCTGCACCAGCCCGACATCACCCTGGAGAAGGTGATGGAGTCGCCCATGCTGTGGGACCCGATCCGCTACGACGAGACCTGCCCCTCGTCCGACGGCGCCGCCGCCGTCGTTATCGGCAACGAGGAGGCCGCCGAAGCCCGCCTGGCCCAAGGCAATCCGGTCGCGTGGATCCACGCCACGGCGCTGCGCACCGAGCCGCTGCAGTTCTCCGGACGCGACCAGGTCAGCCCGCAGGCCGGGCGTGACGCGGCCGCCGCGCTGTGGAAGGCGGCCGGTATCACCAGCCCGATCGACGAGATCGACGCCGCCGAGATCTACGTGCCGTTCTCGTGGTTCGAGCCGATGTGGTTGGAAAACCTCGGGTTTGCACCCGAGGGCGAGGGCTGGAAGCTCACCGAGGCCGGCGAGACCAAGATCGGCGGGCGGCTGCCGGTGAACCCGTCGGGCGGCGTGCTGTCGTCGAACCCGATCGGCGCCTCGGGCCTGATCCGCTTCGCCGAGGCGGCGATCCAGGTGATGGGCAAGGGCGGGGACCACCAGGTCCCCGGCGCGCGAAAGGCGTTGGGGCACGCCTACGGTGGCGGCTCGCAGTACTACTCCATGTGGGTGGTCGGCGCCGACAAGCCCGAGAAGGCCTGACCGTGCACCCCGCGCACGAGGCCGGCCGCCGCTCCCGCGAGGCCGTCATGGCCAGGGACAAGGACGCCTGGCTGGCGGTGTTCGCCGACGACGCCATCGTCGAGGACCCCATCGGGCCGTCGCACTTCGACCCCGAGGGCAAGGGGCACCGCGGGCGCGACGCGATTTCGGCCTTCTGGGACAAGGCCATCGCCCCCACCACGAAGATCGAGTTCGTCTTCCGCGACACCTACCAGTGCGGCAACGAGGAAGCCAACGTCGGGCACATCCTGATCACCACGGGCGACTACCAGGTGACCGCGGAGGGCGTGTTCACCTACAAGGCCGACGACGAGGGCAAGATGACCGCCCTGCGAGCGTACTGGGAACTGGACCGCGCGACCGCGTCGGTCAAGAAGGTATCGGGCTAGATCGGCTCCAGCCCGGCCAGGTGCCGCTGCGCCAGGTCGCGATAGGCCTGCGGGTTGACGTTGACCCACATCTCCGCGCCGGTCCCCGCAATGGGGCCCTTGACTTGCGCCGGCGACCCGACCGCCAGCATCCCGGGCGGGATCTGGGTGCCGGCCAGCACCAGGGACCCGGCCGCGACCAGGCTGCGCGCGCCGATCACGGCGCCGTCCAGAACCGTGGCGTGGTTGGCGATCAGCGCCTCGGGCCCGACGTGGACGCCGTGGATGACGCACACGTGGGCCACCGTCGCCCCCGGGCCGATGTCCACCGGGATGCCGGGCGGCGCGTGCAACACCGATCCGTCCTGGATGTTGGCGCCCTCGCGCACCACGATCGGCCCGTAGTCGCCGCGCAGCACGGCGTTGAACCAGACCGAAGCGCCCGCCTCCACGGTGACGTCGCCGATCAGGGTCGCGGTCGGGGCCACGAACGCGGTGGGATCGACGCGCGGCGAGCGGCCCTCGAAAGCAAACAGCGGCATCGTCTACATATACCTCAAGGCGAATATGTCGTGGCCAGGGCCGCCGTCATTGCGCCACCCCGACCCAAAACTGTAACGTGTTCTAGTTAGAGACTAGTTGGAGGTGACAGGTGAGTACCGACACCAAAGCGGCCGGCATCCGGGAAATCGACCCCGGCGCTCTGCCGACGAGGTATGCCCGGGGCTGGCATTGCCTGGGCGTCGCCAAGGACTTCCAGGACGGCAAGCCGCACGCGATTCAGGCGTTCGGCACCAAACTGGTGGTTTTCGCCGACTCGCACGGGGACCTCAAGGTGCTCGACGGGTACTGCCGGCACATGGGCGGCGACCTGTCCGAGGGCACCATCAAGGGCGACGAGGTCGCCTGCCCGTTCCACGACTGGCGCTGGGGTGGCGACGGGCGCTGCAAGCTGGTGCCGTACGCCAAGCGCACGCCCAAGACGGCGCGCACCCGGTCGTGGACCACCGACGTCCGCGGCGGCCTGCTGTTCGTGTGGCACGACCACGAGGGCAACCCGCCGGACCCGGCGGTCCGGATCCCCGACATTCCCGAAGCCCACAGCGACGAGTGGACCAACTGGCGGTGGAACAGCATCCTCATCGAGGGGTCCAACTGCCGCGACATCATCGACAACGTCACCGACATGGCGCACTTCTTCTACATCCATTTCGGGTTGCCGACGTACTTCAAGAACGTCTTCGAGGGCCACATCGCCTCGCAGTACCTGCACAACGTGGGCCGGCCCGACGTGAACGACCTCGGAACCTCCTACGGCGAAGCGCATTTGGATTCCGAGGCGTCCTATTTCGGTCCGTCGTTCATGATCAACTGGCTGCATAACAGCTACGGCGGCTACAAGGCCGAGTCGATCCTGATCAACTGCCACTACCCCGTCACGCAGAACTCGTTCGTGCTGCAGTGGGGTGTCACCGTCGAAAAGCCCAAGGGCATGGACGACGAGATGACCGACAAGCTGTCGCGGGTGTTCACCGAGGGCGTCAGCAAAGGGTTCCTCCAGGACGTCGAGATCTGGAAACACAAGACGCGCATCGACAATCCGCTGCTGGTCGAGGAGGACGGCGCGGTCTACCAGCTGCGTCGCTGGTACCAGCAGTTCTACGTCGATGTGGCCGACATCCAGCCGGAAATGGTGGAGCGCTTCGAGATCGAGGTCGACACCACCCGCGCCAACGAGTACTGGAACGCCGAGGTCGAGGACAACCTGAAGGCCCGCGCCGAAGACGTTCCGGCCGAGCAACACTAGGGCCATGCCCGACGATCCGGTGCCCGACGTCGATCGGCTCGCCCGGTCGATGCTGGCGCTGCACGGCGACCACCACGACGACGACACGCCGCACGACGGTAAACCCGGCTCCGGATCCTGGTCGAAGTCAAGGGATTTCGCCGGTGATCCGCAGCGGGCCGCCGCGGTGGCCGAGGCCAGCCGCGCCGATCGCGAGCGCTACCTGACGTCGGGGCTGCTGCCGGTGGATTGCCGGTTCTGCCACGTCACGGTGACCGTCCGCAGGCTGGGCCCGGGCCACACCGCGGTGCAGTGGAGCACGCAGGCGGCCCAGCGCTGCGCGTACTTCACCGAAATACGGGACTCCGGCGGGCATACCGCGCGGGCGCGGGCATGCCCGAAGCTGAGCGACAGCATCGAGCACGCCGCCGCGGAGGGGTATTTGGACCACCCCGAGGACTGAGGCCCGGCGCTCTCACAGCCCGGCGAATCGCTCCTTGACCGCCTCGACGGTCAGCCCGTAGTCGGCCAGCGAATACGTGTGTTTGGGCGCGCGCTCCCCGGACTGGCTGTCGGCGTGGGTCTTTTCCATCGCGGCCCGCGCCTCGTCGGTCAGCGTCAGACCGAAATGGCGATAGATGTCGGCCACGGTGCCCATCGGGTCGGCGATCAGCTTGCGGTAGTCGACGTCGTAGAACTGGGCCGGATCGTATTTGGCGCGCGCGGTATTGAAGTGCTCCAGCCCGCGCGACCAGGTTTCCATTGCGTCAGCGCCGATTTCGGCGCCGACGAAGGTCGTCGACCAGCCCTCCGAGGTGTGCTGCGCCAGCGAGCACATCGAGGCCATGATGGTTTCGACGGGCCGGTGCGTCTGGATCACCAGCGCGTCGGGGTAGGTCGCCATCAGGGCGTCCAGCGCGAAGAGGTGGCTGGGGTTCTTCAGCACCCATCGCTTGTCGGCGTCGTTGAGCCCGATCAACTGGAGGTTCTTGCGGTGCCGGCGGTACGACGGCGTCCAGTCCTGCTGCGCCAACCACTTTGAGTAGGTGGGCAAATGCGACAGCGTCTCATAGGACACCGAATGCAGCGACTGCCGCAGCAGCTGCCAGCACTCCTCCAGCTCGTATGCGGCCATGAAGTGCAGGCCGGTGTAGCCGGGGTTCTCCGCGTGGTGCTGCGTGAACTGCGCGTCGAGCTGGCGGTACAGCGGGTGGGAATCCCAGGTTTCGCGGGGCGGGCGCGGCTGCGGGAACTCGGCCAGCCACATGTGCAGCCCCTGGTGCGCCGGGTCGGCCCCCAGCAGTCGGTGCAGCGCGGTGGTTCCGGTGCGCACCAGCCCGGTGACGAAGATCGGCCGCTGGATCGCCACGTCGGCGTGCTGGGGGTGCTGCTTCCACGCGGACTCGGACAGCAGCCGGGCCACCAGCGCACCGCGCAGGAAGAACCGATTCATCTTGCTGCCCAACACCGTCAGGCCCGCATCGCGCCGGTAGGAGTCGAGCAGCACCTCCAGCGCCTCGCGGTAGTTGTCGTCGTCGGCGCCGAAGTCGTCGAGGCCGGTCAGCTTGGTGGCCGATGCGTGCAGGTCGTCGACGGTGCCGACGTCGGTCCGATCGGTCATCAGGTGTGGTACTCCCCGCAGTTGACGTCCAGCGTCTGCCCGGTGATGCCGCTGGACATGTCGCTGGCCAAAAAGAGGATCGCCGAAGCCACCTCGTCCTCGGTGGGCAGCCGCTTGAGGTCGGAGCCGGCCGCCGTGGCCTCGTAGATCTGCTCGGCCGTGGTGCCGTACTTGCCGGCCTGGTGGTTGAAGTAGCCCTGCAGCGTCTCGCCCCAGATATAGCCCGGTGCAACGGAATTGACCCGGATCCCCTGCTCACCCAATTCGGTGGCCAGTGAGTGCGACATCGCCAGCAACGCGGACTTGGCCATCTTGTACGCGCCGTACTTGGCCTGCGAATGCCGAAGCACCATGGAGTTGACGTTGACGATCGACCCCTTCGACTCGGCCAACGCCGGCGTGAACCCCTGGATCAGCCGCAGCGCCCCGAGTGCGCTGAGTTCGATCGCGTCGCGGATGTGCTGAAAGCTGGTGCCCGAGAATGGTTTCAGCGACGGCACCCGGAACGCGTTGTTGATCAGCACATCCACCCTGCCGTAGGCCTCCAGCGTCGCATCGACGAGGTTTTTCACCTGGTCTTCGTCGGTGATGTCGGCACGCACCGTAGTCGCGCGGCCCCCGAGGTCGGCGATCTGCTTGGCGACGGCCTCCAACCGGTCCAGGCTGCGGGCGGCCAGCACCAGGTCGGCGCCGTCGCGTGCGCAACGGTGCGCCAGCGTGGTACCAAGGCCCGGGCCCACACCGCTGATCACCACGACCTTGCCGTCGAGCAACTTTGTCATCCCAGCATCCTTGCCTGAATTTGCTGTTGACGCAACGCGATTCGCGCTCGCCACCCGTCCTCGGAGATCTTGTTGTGCTCGAAGTACGGCAGCGCGCCCGGCACGGCATCGAAGTCGACGAGCTCGACCGTCGGCCCGTCGGCCTCGATGAGCTCGCGGGACACCCGTTGCCAGCGGAACTGCAGGAAGCCCCGCCGATGTCCCAGCGTCTCCACCCAGTTGGTCACGCCCGGGTTCTGGTCGGCCACGACGATGCGGACCTTGCCGTCCGGATCCGCCTGCGCCTGAGTGTTGTTCAGCGACGTCTGGTGGTTGATGTAGTCCAGCGAGATGTACCACAGGCTGCCCAGCTGGAAGCCCAGATAGGGAGCGTCCGAGACCGGGATCGTGATCACCAGGGCCTGATCGGGCTGCAGGTCGAAGTGCCCGGCCGACGAGTACTGGGTCGCCAGCCCGCCGGGGGTCAGCCTGGGCGCGACCATGGTGTTGACCGGGATGTCCAGGTAGAACCATTGGGGGAACTGCAGCCACGTCTTGATCCGGTTCACCAGTTGCTTACCCGCTGTGGCGTAACGCTTTTCGATCGTCTGGCGCGTCAACGGGGGCGGCGCGGTGCCCGCCGTGTCGGTCCGGGCGATGCTCAGCGTGCCGCGTTGCGCCGCCCAGTCGCCGTAGACCTCACGGATCACCAGTTGGCCGGGGCTGGTCGGTCGCACCCGCCACTCGAAGCTGCCGTCGGCGGCGATGTCGAGTTCACGATCGTCGAAGGCGGCCTGGCTGGCCGGCACGTTGTCGTCGGTGTACTCGCCGCCGAGCAGTTGGAAGCTCAGGTCGGTGGTGGTGCCGCGCCGGCCGGTGACGACGTACTCGTGGTCGGGCTGCACCCGGGTGCCGAAGTACAGGGTGTCGGGGTTGTCCAGGCCCATCTTGGTGAACGGCCCGGTGCCCGATTGCAGGAACGGGTGGTCGCGGTCGTAGTCGAAGGCCAGGTGCGTGCAGGCCGCGATGCAGCCGGCCAGATATTGCAGGCCTTCGAGCAGGTCGGCTTCGGTCTCGATGAACGGGGCGGCGGCGACGAGCTGTTCGGCCTCGGCGATCGCAGAGGCGAGCGGGCCACTCAAGGGGTTTGCGGACACGTCTAGACGCTAGAACGTGTTCTACTTTTTAGTCAATGGCGAACGTTCCCGCGTGTCCGCCCCGGTGTTCAGCGACGAGGCCGACTCACTACGGCGCGCACTGCTGGGACAGGTCGATCAGGTGCTGCCGCACATCCGGGTGCCGATTCAGGTAGGCGATGACGTCGCCGCCGTCGCCCTCCGCCTGCGACTTGGCCTGCAGCTGCGCATGCAGGTCCGGATGCCGGTTGAGGTACGCGTCGATGGAATTGCCCACCGTCTGGTTGCACGGCGGGTCCGCGCTGGCCGACGGCATGGCGATCAGCACCGAGGCGGCGGCGCCCACCAGCCCCCCGGCGACCAGGCCGTACAACCCCCGGCCCATAGCGACTTTCACAGTCATCGGATTGCTCCTTTGCACAGGCTTGCAATCCACAGTACCCGCGCCGGCGGGAGGGAAAACGGCTCCGCTGGTGAGGCGGGTCAGTTCGCCCGGGCTTCCGGTTCGGAAGGCTCGTCCAGCGGCATCGCCACCGCGACCCGCTCGCCCGACCCGCGCGCTTCCGTCGCGGTGGTCTCGGCCTTCGCGGTCTCCGAGACCTCCGCCGCCGGTCCCGCCGCGGTCGATGTCGCGGTGAGAGGCGTTGCGGCCGCGGGGATCGTCGCTTCCAAGGCCTCCTCGACTTCCGGTGCCACGGGTTCCGCCGGCGGCGCCGCAGCGGGCTCCTTCGCCGCCGGGGCCTGCGGCGCGGGCGCCGTGCCCGCGGATGCCGAGGAACTGTTCGCCGCGGCCGCCATCGTCATCGCCGCCATGCCGCCGGCCCCGATCAAGCCCGGGTTCATGCCACCGATGGCACCGACGCTCCCGGCGCTCCCGCCGCCGAGGCTTCCGGGGCCGACGCTCCCGGCGCCGACGTCGGCGCCGCCCGCCGTCCCGACACCGGCGTTGACGTCGCCGCCAGCCGCCGCGCCGGCGTAGCCGCTGTCCAGCGTTCCGCCGCCCGCGGCGACCCCACCGGCGCCGACACTCCCGCCCCCGTCGCCGCCCGTTCCGCCGGCGGCGCCGGCCGGGGCGACGCCGCCCGCGGCTCCGCCCGCCGCGCCGGTGGCACCGGTGCTGATCGGGCCTTGACCGGCAGCGCCGCCGGCCAGGCCGCCCATGCCCGGGATGCTGGGAATGGGCGGGAGGCTCGCCTGCCCGGACAGCAGTTGTCCGGCCGCCGCCGACGCCCCGCCGTGATAGCCCACCATCGCCGAGACGTCCTGGGCCCACATCTCGAGGTATTGGAACTCGGTTTCCGCGATCGCCGGCCAGTTCTGGCCGAACAGGTTGGACATCACCAGCTGCACGAGGCCGTTGCGGTTGGCGTCCACCTGCAACGGGTGCACGGTCGCGGCCAGCGCCGACTCGAAGGCGCTGGCCACCGCCTGGGCCTGGGATGCCGCGCCGGCGGCCTGCGTCGCGGCCGCGCTCAACCACCCGGCGTACGGGGCGGCCGCCGACGCCATCGCCTGCGCGGCCGCGCCCTGCCAGGCCTGGCTTGCCAAGGTCGACGTCACCGAGGAGAACGATTCGGCCGCGGACCCGAGCTCGGCCGCCAGCCCGTTCCAGGCCGCGGCGGCCTCCAGCATCGGCGCCGCGCCGGCACCCGCGTACATCAGCAGCGAGTTGATCTCGGGCGGCAACGTCAAGAAACTCATCGAATCCCCTAGCGGCGCATGCAATCAAGACAACGCTAAACCAACCCAGGCGGAGGATCGCTGCCTTCCGCCGGATTCAAAGCATTTTATAGATTAGTCCGCCCGCGCACAGGCCGATGAGCCCGGCCACGGGGTGGGCGTCAGTGGCCGAATCCCGAAACCAGGTTGGTCTTGTTGAAGCCGCCCGAGTTTACGGTGCCCGAGTTGTAGAAGCCGGTAGCCACACTCCCGGAGTTACCCAGGCCCACGGTCTGAAAGCCCGAGTTCCCGATGCCCGCGTCGTCCTGCGAAGTCGCCGTGTTGTACAGGCCCGAACTGTTGAAACCCCCGTTGAAGAAGCCGGAGTTGCCCGCGCCGGTGTTGAAGAAGCCCGACGACCCGGGCTTGGTGTTGCCGAAGCCCGAGTTCGTCCCCGGCCCGGTGCCGACGGCCCCAACGCCGGTGTTCAGCGACCCCGCATTGAAAGCGCCGGTATTCGTGCTGCCGGAGTTGCCCTCGCCGGTGTTGAGAATGCCTGAGTTCATGTCACCGGTGTTGAAGCGGCCCGCATTGAAGCTGCCGGTGTTGACCACCCCCGAGTTGAACATGCCGGCGTTCAGCTGGCCCGAGTTGCCGAACCCGAAGTTCGCCAGGCCGCCGTTGCCGATGCCGGTGTCCAAGCCGCCCGCGTTTCCGAAGCCCGTGTTGAGACCGCCCGAGTTGCCGAAACCGGTGTTATGGCCGGCGTTGACGGCGGCAACGAGCGAACCGGAGTTTCCGATCCCGACGTTTCCGTCGCTCGAGTTGAAGAAGCCCACGTTCCCGTTGCCGGAGTTGAAGAATCCGATGTTGTTGGTGCCGGAGTTTCCGAAGCCGATGTTGCCGCTGCCGGAGTTCAAACCGTTGAAGACGAAATGACCGGTGGTCCTGTCGAAGTACGCATTGCCTACACCGACCAGGTTGTTACCGGTGAGGCCAAACCCGATGTTGTTGTTGCCGGTGTTGCCCGCGCCGACGTTGCCATTGCCGCCGCTGTTGCCCATCCCGACGTTGGACACCCCGACGTTGCCGAAGCCCACGTTGCCGGTGCCGGTGTTGCCGCTGCCGTAGTTGTTGTTGCCGATGTTGCCGTTGCCGAAGTTGCCGTTGCTCGGAGCGATGCTGATTCCGTTGCCGCTGCCGAAATTGCCGTTGCCGATGTTGCCGCTGCCGAAGTTGGAGTTTCCGGTGTTTCCGCCGCCGACGTTCGCGTCGCCCCTGTTTCCGCCGCCGGCGTTGGTGTTGCCCGTGTTGCCGCTGCCCAGGTTGAGGTTGCCCTTGTTGCCGCCGCCGAGGTTGGCGTTGCCGATGTTGCCGGGCAACAAATTCGGCAGGCTCATGAGCGCCTGCTCCAGCTGCTCGATGGGCGTCATCGCCGCCGCCGCCGACGAAGCCCCCGAGTAATAGCCGAACATCGCCTCGACGTCGGCCGCCCACATCTGTTCGTATTCGCCCTCGAGCTGCGCGATCACGGGCGCGTTGAAGCCGAACCAGTTCGACATCACCAGCTGCACCAGCGAGTTGCGGTTGAGGTTCACCAACGGCGGCTGCACGGTCGCGGCCTGCGCCGCCTCGAACGCGCTGACCACCGCCTGGGCCTGGGCCGCCGCCTCGGAGGCCTGCGCGGCCGCGGCGCTCAACCACCCGCTGTACGGTGTGGCCGCGGCCGTCATCGCGGCGGCCGCCGGGCCCTGCCACGCCTGACCCGTCAGACCCGCCGTCACCGACGAAAACGACGCCGCCGCATCGGCCAGTTCCGCGGCCAGCCCGTCCCAGGACGCGGCGGCCTCCAGCAAGGGCGCCGATCCCGCGCCCGAAAACATCAGCAAAGAATTAATTTCCGGCGGCAACATTATGAAACTCATCGTTTCCGTCCTTTTCGGCGCGAACACAGACGTCAAAGGGACGGTAAGGCGGATTCGGCGTGGCGTCTCGCTTTTGGGCAAATTCGGCGGCTAATAAAGTCGCCGCGGATCAACGGGCTCCGTCAGCGGGTGACGACGGCCCCGTCGGCCTGTTCGCGCTTGATCTCCAGAGCGATGTCGATGAGCTGGTCTTCCTGGCCGCCGATGAGCTTGCGCTGACCCGCCCGGTGCAGCAGCGCGTGGGCCGGCACGCCGTAGCGCTCGGCCTGCCGCACGGCGTGCTTGAGGAAGCTGGAGTAGACGCCCGAATAGCCCATGATCAGCGCGTTGCGGTCGAGCAGGCATTCGGCCGGCATGGCCGGGCGAACGACGTCCTCGGCGGCGTCGGCGATGTCGAAGAAGTCGATGCCGGTCTTCACGCCGATCTTGTCGAACACCCCGATCAGGGCCTCGACCGGCGCGTTGCCCGCCCCGGCCCCGAAGCGGCGGCAGGAGCCGTCGATCTGCTTGGCGCCCGCGCGGACGGCCTCGACCGAGTTGGCCACCCCCAGCCCGAGGTTCTCGTGACCGTGGAAACCGACCTGGGCGTCATCGCCCAGTTCTGCGACGAGCGCCGCCACCCGGTCGCGCACTCCTTCGAGGACGAGCGCACCGGCCGAGTCGACGACGTAGACGCACTGGCAGCCGGCGTCGGCCATGATGCGCGCCTGGGCGGCCAGCTTCTCCGGCGGGATGGTGTGGGCCATCATCAGGAAGCCGACGGTTTCCAACCCGAGCTCACGGGCCAGCCCGAAGTGCTGGATCGACACGTCGGCTTCGGTGCAGTGGGTGGCGATCCGGCAGATCGAGCCGCCGTTGTTCTGCGCCTCCTTGATGTCCTCCTTGGTGCCGACGCCGGGCAGCATCAGGAAGGCGATCTTGGCCTCCTTGGCCGTCTCGGCCGCGAGCTTGATCAGCTCCTGCTCGGGCGTCTTGGAGAACCCGTAGTTGAAGCTCGACCCGCCCAGCCCGTCGCCGTGCGTCACCTCGATGACCGGCACGCCCGCGGCGTCCAGCGCCGCCACGATGGCGCCGACCTCGTCCTTGGTGAACTGGTGGCGCTTGTGGTGGGAGCCGTCCCGAAGCGACGTGTCGGTCATCCGGACGTCCCAGATGGGATTGAAGAAGATGTCGCTCATCGGGTGCCTCCCGCAACGCTCAGCGTCTCCTTGGCGATCTCCTCGCCGACCTTGGTCGCCGCCGCGGTCATGATGTCCAGGTTGCCCGCGTACGGCGGCAGGTAATCCCCGGCGCCCTCGACCTCCACGAAGGTGGTCACCAGGGCCTGCCCGCCGGAGTTGATCGAGGGGTCGTCGAACTGCGGCTCGTTGAGCAGCCGGTAGCCGGGCACGTAGGTCTGCACCTCGGCGACGACGTCGTGGATGGACTTGGCGATCGCGTCGCGGTCGGCGTCCTCGGGGATGGCGCAGAAGATGGTGTCGCGCATGATCATCGGCGGGTCGGCCGGGTTGAGGATGATGATCGCCTTGCCCCGCTTGGCGCCGCCGATGGTCTCGACGCCCTTGCTGGTGGTCTTGGTGAACTCGTCGATGTTGGCCCGGGTGCCCGGCCCCGCCGAGACCGACGCCACCGACGCCACGATCTCGGCGTACGGCACCTCGACGGCCCGCGACACGGCATACACGATCGGGATCGTGGCCTGCCCGCCGCAGGTGATCATGTTGACGTTCGGCGCGTCCAGGTGCTCGCGCAGGTTGGCCGGCGGGATCACCGCGGGACCCACCGCGGCCGGCGTCAGGTCGATGGCCCGGATGCCGGCGGCCTCGTACTTCGGCGCGGCGTCTCGGTGGACGTAGGCGCTGGTCGCCTCGAACACCAGGTCGGGCTTCTCCGACTGCGCCAACAGCCAGTCGACGCCCTCGTGGGTGGTCTCCAACCCGAGCTTGCGGGCCCGCGCCAGGCCTTCGCTCTCGGGGTCGATCCCCACCATCCAGCGGGGTTCCAGCCAGTCGGAGCGAAGGAGTTTGTAGAGCAGGTCGGTGCTGATGTTTCCCGACCCGACGATCGCCACACTCGCCTTAGACGGCATGATGCTCCCTTTTATCTGGATTAGTTCAAAACTAATCCGACACTATTCAAACGACAACCGAACGGAACCCAGCCCGGTGAACTCGGCGACGAATTCGTCTCCGGCGTGTGCATCGATCGCCCGGGTGCACGATCCGGGTAACACGATGTCACCTTTTCGCAGCCGCACCCCGAAGCTTTCCACCTTGCGGGCCAACCACGCGACCGCGGTGACCGGGTTGCCCAGCACCGCGTCGCTGCGGCCCTCGGCGATCACCTCGCCGTTGCGGGTCAGGACCGCGTCGATCGCCTTGACGTCGATGTCGGCCGGCGCGACCCTCCCCTCGCCCAGCACGAAACCCGCCGACGAGGCGTTGTCGGCGATGGTGTCGCACAGCGCGATCTTCCAGTCGGTGATGCGGGTGTCGATCAGCTCGATCGACGGGGCCAGGGCTTCGGTGGCCGCCAGCACGTCGTCCTCGGTGCAGCCGGCGCCCGGAAGGTCGGCGGACAGGATGAAACCCACCTCGACCTCGACGCGGGGATACAGGTAGCGGCCGGCCTTCACCGGGGTGTCCTCGAACACCTGCATCTCGTCGAGCAGATGGCCGTAGTCCGGCTCGTCGACCCCCATCATCTGCTGCATCGCCAGCGACGACAGGCCCACCTTGTGGCCCAGCACGCGGGCCCCTTCGGCCACCCGCTGGCGGATGTTGATCAGCTGAATTTCGTAGGCGTCGACGACGTCGATGTCCGGGTACGCGGCGGTCAGCGGCGCGATGGGTTCGCGGCTTCGCTCCGCTTGCGCCAGGTCGGCGGCCAGCTCGTCGCGGATCGCAACACTGAGCATTCCTCCGAAGTCCCCTCGTCCTCAAGTCATCGGTGTGACCGGGCCAGTAGCGCCCGGCCCGGGCAATTCTATAACGTGTTCTACATGACAGCGCAGGAGTACGACGTCGTCGTGGTCGGGAGCGGCGGGGCCGGCATGGTGGCTGCCCTTGCCGCCGCGCACCGGGGCCTCTCGACAATAGTGATCGAGAAGGCCCCCCATTTCGGCGGCTCCACCGCGCGCTCCGGGGGCGGCGTCTGGATTCCCAACAACGAGGTGCTCCAGCGCGACGGCGTTCGGGACACCGCCGAGGCGGCCCGCACCTACCTGCACGGCATCATCGGCGACATCGTGGAGCCCGAGCGCATCGACGCCTACCTCGAGCGCGGTCCCGAGATGCTCTCGTTCGTGCTCAAGCACACGCCGTTGAAGATGTGCTGGGTGCCGCGCTACTCCGACTACTACCCCGAGGCGCCGGGCGGTCGCGCCGAGGGCCGGTCGATCGAGCCCAAGCCGTTCAACGCCCGCAAGCTCGGCGCCGACGAACCCGGCCTCGAACCCGCTTATGGCAAGGTCCCGCTCAACGTGGTTGTGATGCAACAGGATTACGTGCGGCTCAACCAGCTCAAGCGGCACCCGCGGGGCGTGGCGCGCAGCCTGAAGGTCGGCGCGCGCACCATGTGGGCCAAGGCGACCGGCAAGAACCTGGTCGGCATGGGGCGCGCGCTGATCGGGCCGCTGCGGATCGGGTTGCAGCGCGCCGGCGTTCCGGTGGTGCTCAACACCGCCCTGACCGACCTGTATGTCGAGGACGGCGTGGTCCGCGGGGTCTATGCGCGCGACGCCAGTTCGTCGGAATCCGCCGAGCCACAACTGATCCGGGCCCGACGCGGGGTGATCCTGGCCTGCGGCGGTTTCGAGCACAACGAGCAGATGCGGGTGAAGTACCAGCGCGCGCCGATCACCACCGAATGGACCGTCGGTGCCAAGGCCAATACCGGCGACGGCATCCTCGCCGGCGAAAAGCTGGGCGCCGCGTTGGACATCATGGAGGACGCCTGGTGGGGCCCGACGGTGCCGCTGGTCGGCGCGCCGTGGTTCGCGCTGTCGGAGCGCAACTCGCCGGGGTCGATCATCGTCAACATGTCCGGCAAGCGGTTCATGAACGAATCGATGCCCTACGTCGAAGCCTGCCACCACATGTACGGCGGGGAATACGGCCAGGGACCGGGCCCGGGCGAGAACATCCCCGCCTGGCTGGTGTTCGACCAGCAGTACCGCGACCGCTACATCTTCGCGGGACTGCAGCCCGGACAACGCATTCCGCGCAAGTGGCTGGACTCCGGTGTGATCATCCAGGCCGACACCTTGGAGCAGCTCGCCGAGAAGGCCGGCCTTCCGGTCGACGAATTCGTGGCCACCGTGCGGCGATTCAACGGGTTTGCGCGCTCCGGCGTCGACGAGGACTACCGGCGCGGCGAGAGCGCCTACGACCGCTACTACGGCGACCCGACCAACAAGCCGAACCCCAACCTCGGCGAGCTCACCCACGCGCCCTACTACGCCGCCAAGATGGTGCCCGGCGACCTGGGCACCAAGGGCGGCATCCGCACCGACGTGCACGGCCGCGCGCTGCGCGACGACGGCAGCGTCATCGACGGCCTTTATGCCGCGGGCAATGTCAGCGCGCCCGTAATGGGGCACACCTATCCCGGCCCGGGCGGCACCATCGGTCCGGCGATGACGTTCGGTTACCTCGCCGCCCTGCACATCGCCGAGGGGGCCTGACATGCCGATCGACGTAGACGTCGCGCTGGCCGCCGAGCTGGACCCCATCGAATTCTCTTGGACCAGTAGCGATATCCAGCTGTATCACCTGGGGCTGGGCGCCGGCGCGGACCCGATGGACCCCCGCGAACTCCGTTATCTGGTGGACGAGACACCCCAGGTGCTGCCGACCTTCGGCAACGTTGCGGCCAGCTTCCACATGACCAAGCCGCCGACGGTGCAGTTCCCGGGCATCGACATCGAGCTGGGCAAGGTGTTGCACGCGTCCGAGCGCGTGGAAGTGCCCGCGCCGCTGCCGCCGTCGGGGTCGGCCCGCGCGGTCACCCGGTTCACCGAGATCTGGGACAAGGGCAAGGCCGCGGTGATCTGGAGCGAGACGGCGGTCAGCGCCCCCGACGGCACGCTGCTGTGGACGCAGCGGCGATCGATCTTCGCCCGCGGCGAGGGCGGATTCGGCGGGGAACGCGGGCCGTCCTCGTCGGACGCCGCGCCCGACCGGGCGCCGGATCTCGAGGTCGACGTGCCGATCCTGCCGCAGCAGGCGCTGTTGTATCGGCTGTGCGGCGACCGCAACCCGCTGCACTCGGATCCCGAATTCGCCGCCGCCGCAGGCTTTCCCCGGCCGATCCTGCACGGGCTGTGCACCTACGGCATGACGTGCAAGGCGATCACCGACGCGCTGCTGGACGGCGATGCCGGCGCGGTGGCCGCCTACGGCGCGCGGTTCGCCGGCGTGGCCTTCCCGGGTGAGACGCTCAAGGTCGGCATCTGGAAAGAGAACGGCCGGTTCGTGGCCAGCGTTGTCGCGCCTGCGCGCGACAACGCCGTCGTGCTGAGCGGCGTGGAGTTGGTCCCCGCCTGACCCACAGCTGGTTTGCGCCCCAGCAGTCACACCCGTACCTGCGGGGAGGGCATGACATGCTTCGCAAAGCGCTGGCGCATGCGATATCACTGTCGCCTCAATCGAAACCGAAGAGGTCGCCCAGACTCGGCCCACGGTTTCCGGAGAGCTTTTGCACCACCCATTGATTCATCGAGACGTTCTGCTCGGTGGCTTCGATGGCGAGCCGCGCGTGTAACGCCGGGGACGTCCTGACGACGAACTTGCCGCTGTATTGGCGCTCGGTCAGTGGCCTCGGCACGTCTTCGCCGGCCGCTTGCCGCTCGGCGATGAACTCGTCGACCGCGTGCTCGATAGCGGCGGTGGCCTCCCGCAGGGTCGGGGCCCAGCGCGACAACCACGAGAATTCGATACACCGGCCAACGAATTCGCCATGCTCAGCCGACCATTCAACCCGGTAGGTATAGCGGTTCACGGTCGGCGCGATATCGCATGCGCCATCAAGTTGGAGAAGGTATTACCACTTTCCCCGAGTGACTGATGTGATTCCTGGTACACGGCGCCAGCGTGTCACGCGTAACCGCCCGCGTCACTTCAGCCCACCGAGGGGATGGGGACAAGCCTCAGCCGAGGATCAACCCCGACGTCGGCACGCCGGTCCCCGCGGTGACGAGCACATGCTCGACGTCGGGCACCGGGTTCACCGAGGTGCCGCGCAGCTGCCGCACGCCCTCGGCGATGCCGTTCATGCCGTGGATGTAGGCCTCGCCGAGTTGACCGCCGTGCGTGTTGATCGGAAGCCTGCCGCCCACCTCGATCGCACCGTCGGCGATGAAGTCCTTCGCCTCGCCGCGGCCACAGAAGCCCAACTCCTCCAACTGAATCAGCGTGAACGGCGTGAAGTGGTCGTACAACACCGCGGTCTGGATATCGGTCGGCTTGAGACCGGATTGCTGCCACATCTGCCGACCGACCAGCCCCATCTCGGGCAGCCCGAGTTCGTCGCGGTAGTAGCTCACCATCGTGTACTGGTCGGGGCTGGACCCCTGGGCCGCCGCCTCGATGATCGCCGGCCGCTGCTTGAGGTCCCGCGCGCGCTCCACCGAAGTCACCACGATCGCCACCGCGCCGTCGGTCTCCTGGCAGCAGTCCAACAGCCGCAGTGGCTCGGCGATCCACCGCGAATTCTGGTGGTCCTCAATGGTGATCGGCTTCTGGTAGAAGTACGCCTTGGGGTTCTTGGCGGCATGCTTGCGGTCGGCCACCGAGATAGCGCCGAAGTCCCGGCTGGTCGCGCCGGAGGAGTGCATGTAGCGCTGGGCGATCATCGCGACCTGCGCTGCCGGGGTGGAAAGCCCGTGCGGGTACGAGAAAGAATTGTCCACGCCGGTCGAGTCGGCGCTCTCCGTCAGCCGCGTTTGCACCTGGCCGAACCGCATCCCGGACCGTTCGTTGAACGCCCGGTAGGCGACGACGACATCGGCCACGCCGGTCGCGACCGCCATCGCCGCCTGCTGGATGGTCGCGCACGCGGCCCCGCCGCCGTAGTGGATCTTGGAGAAGAACTTCAGTTCGCCGATCCCGGCCGCCCGCGCGACGGCCACCTCGGTGTTGGTGTCCATCGTGAACGTGGTCAGCCCGTCGACATCGGCAGGGCTCAGGCCGGCGTCGTCCAACGCGTCCAGCACCGCCTCGGCGGCCAGGCGCAGCTCGCTGCGGCCGGAGTCCTTCGAAAAGTCGGTGGCGCCGATCCCGACGATCGCCGCCTTCCCGGACAACATCACGCGGCCCCCATCGTCAGCGTCGCGGTCGCAATCACATGATCGCCAAGGCTGTTGCGGCCCACCACCTTCACGGTGATCAGCCCGTCGTCGACGGCGGTCACCTCGCCGGAGAACGTCACGGTGTCGTAGGCGTACCACGGCACCCCGAGCCGCAGCCCGATCGACTTGATCAGCGCCGACGGCCCGGCCCAGTCGGTGAGGTAGCGCTGGACCAGGCCGGTATCGGTGAGGATGTTGACGAAGATGTCCTTGGAGCCCTTCGCGACGGCCTTGTCCCGGTCGTGGTGCACGTCCTGGAAGTCCCGGGTGGCGATGGCCGTCGAGATGATGAACGTGGGGTCCCCATACAGTTTCAACTCGGGCAGCACGGTGCCAACGGATGCTGTCATTCGTCCGGCTCCCACGCGTAGAGGCTCCATTCCGGAAAGTCGATATACGTTGCGCGCACGGGCATTCCGATCTTCACCGTGGCCGGGTCCGCACCCCGCAGCTCGCCCAGCATTCGCACGCCCTCCTCGAGCTCGACCAACGCGATCACGAACGGCAACGTGCGGCCGGGCACCTTCGGCGCGTGGTGCACGACGAAGCTGAACACCGTCCCCTTACCGCTGGCCACCACGTAGTCGATCGGCTCGGACTTGTCCTGCCAGACCGCGGGCACCGGCGGGTGCTGCAGGCCGCCGTCGGCGAGCCGCTGAATCCGCAACTCGTGCGCCTTGACGCCCTCCCAGAAGAACGCGGTGTCCCGCGACGACGACGGGCGCATCATGGCGTCGGGGTCCAGGTCGTCGGGGACGGCGGAACCGGACGACTCCTCCCGCGGCTTGAACTTGAGGATGCGCCAGTTCATCTCGGCGACGTCCTCGTCACCGACGCGCCAGATGATGTGCTGGTTGACGAAGAAGCCCTCGCCGAGGGCGGTCTGCTTAGGCCCGACAATGTCGCCCATCTCCGAGGAGATGGTGACCTCTTCGCCCGGCTGCAGATAGCGGTGGTAGGTCTGCTCGCAGTTGGTGGCGACCACACCGATGTAGCCGTTGTCGTCGAACAGCTGCATGATCGGGCCCAGCGGGTCGTCCTTCGGACGCTCCCCGCCCAGGCCGAACATCGTCCACACCTGAATCATGGCCGGCGGCGCGACAATTCCCGGATGCCCGGCGGCTCGGGCCGCGGCCTCGTCCACGTAGATCGGATTGCGGTCACCGAGCGCCTCGACCCAGTTGTTGATCGTCGGCCGGTTCACCGGATCACGGCCGGCGCGCGGCTTCGCTCCGGCGGTCGCCTTGATCTCCGCGATCGCTTCGGCAATGTCCGTCATCTGGGCACCCTCGGCACCTTCAGCCCCGCGGCCGCAATCATTTCACGCATGACTTCGTTCACGCCTCCACCGAAAGTGATCACCAGGTTGCGTTTGGTTTGAGAGTCCAGCCAACGGAGCAGCTCGGCGGTGTCCGGCTCGGCGGGGTCGCCGTACTTGCCGACGATCTCCTCGGCGAGCCGGCCGATGTACTGAACCCGCTCCGTCCCAAAGACTTTCGTCGACGCGGCGTCGGCGACGTTGATGTCCTCACCGGCCGCGGCCACCTGCCAGTTGAGCAGCTCGTTGATCCGCCACATCGCGTAGATCTCGCCGAGCGCCCGCTTGACATCGGCGTGGTCGATCGGCGTGACCCCGTCGGCGCCCGGCTTGGACGCCCAGGCGTGCACGCGGTCGTAGATGCCGGCGGTCCGGCCCGCGGGGCCCAGCATGACCCGCTCGTTGTTGAGCTGGGTGGTGATCAGGCGCCACCCGCCGTTCTCCTCGCCGACCAGCATGTCGGCGGGCACCCGCACGTCGTTGTAGTAGGTGGCGTTGGTGTGGTGGGCGCCGTCGGACAAGATGATGGGCGTCCAGGAGTAGCCGGGATCCTTGGTGTCGACGATGAGGATCGAAATGCCCTTGTGCTTCACGGCTTCCGGGTCGGTCCGGCAGGCCAGCCAGATGTAGTCGGCGTCGTGCGCGCCGGTGGTGAACACCTTCTGGCCGTTGACGATGTACTCGTCGCCGTGCCGCACGGCGGTGGTCCGCAGGGACGCCAGGTCGGTGCCCGCCTCGGGTTCGGTGTAGCCGATCGCGAAGTGCACCTCGCCGGCCAGGATCGCCGGCAGGAACTTCTTCTTCTGCAGTTCGCTGCCGAACTGCTGCAGCGTCGGCCCGACCGTCTGCAACGTCACCGCGGGCAGCGGCACGTCGGCCCGGTGCGCCTCGTTGACGAAGATCGACTGCTCGATCGGGCCGAAACCCAGGCCGCCGAACTCCTTTGGCCACCCGACACCGAGCTTGCGGTCCTTGCCCATCCGCCGGATCACCGCGCGGTAGGCCTCGTTGTGGCGGTCCTGCTCCATCGCCTTCATCTCGTCGGACGAGATGAGGTTCGAAAAGTATTCCCGCAGTTCGGCTTGCAGCTGCCGCTGCTCCGGGGTCAGGTCTATGAACATTGCGCCCCTACCAGATCGAGACGATGAGAAGGACCGCCCACCAGCCGGGTCAGGTCCTTGATCGTGGAGTAGTACCGGTGCATGGGATAGGTGATGTCCATGCCCATCCCGCCGTGCAGGTGGTGGCACAGCTGCATCACCGGCGGCGCCTGCGAAGCCAGCCAGTACCCGAGCACATCGAGGTCGCTGTCGGCGTCTCGGCCCTCCGACAGCCTCCACACCACCGACTTCGCCGCCAAATCGATGGTGCGCGAAGCGATGTAGACCTCGGCCAGTTGCGCCGCCACGGTCTGGAACGTCGACAACGGCTTGCCGAACTGCTTGCGACCCGCCACGTAGTCGGCGGTGAGACGCAGCGCCCCGGCCACCAGGCCGTCGGCGTAGGCGCCGATCGCCGCCAGCGCCAGCTGGTTGACCCGGGGCGGGGCCGCGCCGGCCAGCACGTCGGCATCGGCGACTGCCACGCCATCGAACGTGACCGTGTACTCGTCCGACCCGTTCGACGTCGGCGTGCGCACCAGCCGCACGCCGTCGGCCCGGGGCGAGACGACCGCGACGGCGCTGTCGGCGGTCACGATCAGCCAATCGGCCTGTTCGGCATAGGGCACACCGATTTTGGTGCCCGACAGCCGCCCGCCCGCAAGCGTGGTGGCGGGCCGGTCGGGCAGCGCCGCGCCGGGCTCGTTGAGCGCCGCGGTCAACACCCCGCCCTTGGCGACCCCGGCCAGGAAACGGCCCTGCTGCTCCTCCGACGCGAGGTCGAGCAGCGGCACCACGCCGAGGCCCAGCGTGGCCAGCGCCGGGGTGATGGCGCCGTGGCGGCCGATTTCGGTGAGCAACGTGGCGACCTCGGGCAGACCCACGCCGTCGCCGCCGAGGCTTTCCGGCACCGGCAGCGCCGTCACGCCGCCGCCGACCAGGGCGTCCCAACTCAATTCCCGCTCGAGCACGGACGTGACCACGTCGGCGACGGCCTGCTGCGTCGCGGTGAGATCGAAGTCCATCAGCCCGCCACTGGGGATTGACCGGTGTAGTCGACCTGCCAGTGCTTGATGCCGTTGAGCCAGCCGGACCGCAGGCGCTCCGGCTTGGAGATCGACGTGAGGTCGGGCATGTGGTCGGCCACGGCGTTGAAGATCAGATTGATCGTCATCCGGGCCAGGTTGGCGCCGATGCAGTAGTGCGCACCGGTGCCGCCGAACCCGACGTGCGGGTTGGGGTCGCGGAAGATGTTGAAGGTGAACGGGTCCTCGAAGACCTCTTCGTCGAAGTTGGCCGACCGGTAGAACATCAGCACCCGCTGGCCCTTCTTGATGGTCACCCCGGACAGCTCGTAGTCCTCCAGCGCGGTGCGCTGGAAACAGCTGACCGGGGTAGCCCAGCGGACGATCTCGTCGGCGGCGGTCGCCGGGCGCTCCTTCTTGTACAGCTCCCACTGGTCGGGGAAGTCGGCGAACGCCATCATCCCCTGGGTGATGGAGTTCCGGGTGGTCTCGTTGCCGGCCACGGCGAGCATCACCACGAAGAAGCCGAACTCGTCGTCGGAGAGCTTTTCGCCGTCGATGTCGGCCTCGATCAGCTGGGTCACGATGTCATCGCCGGGGTTCTTCGACTTCTCCTCGGCCATCTGCATGGCGTACTGGATCAACTCGAACGACGACATCTTCGGGTCGATATCGGCGTACTCGGGGTCGTCGTTGCCCGTCATCTCGTTGGACCAGCGGAACAGCTTGTCGCGGTCCTCCTGCGGCACCCCGAGCAGCCCGGCGATCGCCTGCAGCGGCAGCTCGCAGGACACCTGTTCGACGAAGTCGCCGGACGACATGGCGGCGGCGTCGCGGGCGATCTTCTGGGCGCGCTCGCGGAGCTCGTCCTCGAGGCGTCCGACGGCGCGCGGCGTGAAACCGCGGGAGATGATCTTGCGCAGCCGGGTGTGGTGCGGCGCGTCCATGTTGAGCATGACGAAGCGCTGGACCTCGATGTCCTCGCGCGCGATGTCGTTGTTGAACCGCGGGATCACGCCGTTCTCGTAGCTGGAGAAGATGTCGCTGCGCCGCGAGATCTCCTTGACGTCGTTGAGCTTGGTGATCGCCCAGTAGCCGCCGTCGTGGAAGCCGCCGCCCTCGCCCGGGGCCTGCTCGTTCCACCAGATCGGCGCGGTCGCGCGCACCTCGGCAAACTCTTCGACCGGAATGCGCTCGGTCCAGATGTCGGGGTCGGTGAAATCGAACCCGGGCGGGAGATTGGGGCTGGGCACGGCGTACTTCTCCTTACTAGCTCTACTAGTGGCGCTCTGTTGCCAGTAAAACATGCCTTAACCGCAGACAAAAGGCGCCGAAGCATCGTCGCTTGTCATAGTAATGAAACGTGTTCTAGCCTGGCCCCATGGGTAACCCGGTAATCGTTGAAGCCACCCGCAGCCCGATCGGCAAACGCAACGGATGGCTGTCCGGACTGCACGCCACCGAGCTGCTCGGCGCGGTGCAGAAGGCACTGGTCGACAAGGCCGGCATCGACGCCGGCGACGTCGAACAGGTCGTCGGCGGCTGCGTCACGCAGTACGGCGAGCAGTCGAACAACATCACCCGGGTGAGCTGGCTCGTCGCGGGCCTGCCGGAACACGTCGGCGCCATGACGGTGGACTGCCAGTGCGGCAGCGGCCAGCAGGCCAACGGCGTCGTCGCCGGCCTGATCGCGGCCGGCGCCATCGACATCGGCATCGCGTGCGGCATCGAGGCCATGAGCCGCGTCGGCCTGGGCGCCAACGCCGGCCCGGACCGCAGCATCCTGCGGCCCGAGTCGTGGGACATCGACCTGCCCGACCAGTTCACCGCGGCCGAGCGGATCGCCAAGCGCCGCGGCATCACCCGCGAAGACATCGACGCGTTCGGGTTCGAGTCGCAGGCCCGGGCCAAGCGCGCGTGGGACGAGGGCCGGTTCGACCGGGAGATCTCGCCGATCGAGGCGCCGGTCCTCGACGAGCAGAAGCAGCCCACCCGCGACCGTCACATGGTCTCGCGTGACCAGGGCCTGCGCGACACGACGATGGAGGGACTGAGCCAGCTCAAGCCGGTCCTCGAGGGCGGCATCCACACCGCGGGCACGTCGTCGCAGATCTCCGACGGCGCGGCCGCCGTGCTGTGGATGGACGAGGACAAGGCCAAGGCGCTCGGGCTGCGGCCGCGGGCGCGGATCGTCAGCCAGGCGCTGGTGGGCGCCGAGCCCTACTACCACCTGGACGGGCCGGTGCAGTCGACGGCCAAGGTGCTGGAAAAGGCCGGCATGAAGATCGGCGACATCGACCTCACCGAGATCAACGAGGCCTTCGCGTCGGTGGTGCTGTCCTGGGCGCGCGTCCACGAGCCCGACATGGCGCGGGTCAACGTCAACGGCGGCGCGATCGCGCTGGGGCACCCGGTGGGGTCCACCGGCAGCCGGCTGATCACCACCGCGCTGCACGAGCTCGAGCGCTCCGACCAGACCACCGCGCTGATCACCATGTGCGCGGGCGGCGCCCTGTCCACCGGCACCATCATCGAGCGCATCTGACCCGTAGTGGTCGTTTCCGAACAGAGCCGGATCGCCGCGGCGCAGGCATACATCGATGCGCTGGTCAGCCGCGACGGCGACGCCGTCCCCTTCGCGGCCGGATGCACCCGCGTCGAGCAGGGCATCAAGAACGGGTTTTCGGGAAATCACCTGCGCCGCAGCCTCAATCGCGGCCCGCAGTACCGGGTCATCGCGGACACGACGCCCCCGGACTACCGCATCGCCGGCGACGAGGTGCATGCGGCGTACACCGTGGTGACCAAGGCGGCGCTCGGTGCCCGGCGGCTCGCGGCGCGGGTCACCGAGACGTTCCTGATCCCCGCCGAAAGCCCGAGCGGGAAGGCCGAAATCCACCACATTAGAGTTCGCTTTCGACCATTCATCCAGCGCTAGGACGTCAATGGACAAGCCCAAAAATTTGAACTCGCCCGTGACCGGCTTCATCATCAAGTGGATGTCCCGGGGCAACGCCTGGATGTACCGCGCCAGCAAGGGCAAGTGGGGCGGCACCTTTCAGAAGAGCCCGGTCGCGCTGCTCACCACGACCGGTCGCAAGTCCGGACAGCCGCGCGTGAGCCCGCTGCTGTATATGCGCGAAGGCGAGCGCGTGATCCTGGTGGCATCGCAGGGCGGCCGCGACAAGCACCCGCTGTGGTATCTCAACCTCAAGGCGGACCCCAAAGTCACCGTGCAGATCAAGGACGAGGTGCTGCAGTTGCGGGCGCGCGACGCCACCGCCGAGGAGCGCGAGGAGTACTGGCCGAAGCTGGTGGCGATGTATCCGTCGTTCGACGACTACCAGTCCTGGACCGATCGGGTGATCCCGGTCATCATCTGTGATCCGTGAACCGGATTCGCAACTCCCGACTGATCGCGCTGCTGCTCAAATACTTTGCGCGCGCGCATATCTGGGTGTACCGGCGCACCAACGGCCGAATCGGCGCCAAGCTGCTGCGCTTCCCGGCCGCGCTGGTGACCACGACCGGGCGCAAGTCGAACGAGCCGCGAACCACCGCGACGCTGTACCTGCGCGACGCCGATCGGGTGATCCTGCCGGCGTCCTTCGGCGGGCGCGAGGAGAACCCGCTGTGGTACCTCAACCTCAAGGAGAATCCCGAGGTGCGGGTGCAAATCAAAGATGAGGTGCGGCAGTTGCGGGCCCGCGACGCCACGCCAGAAGAGCGTGACCGCTACTGGCCCCGGCTAATTGACATGTATCCGCGCTACCGGAACTATCGCGAAGCCTCGGACCGGTTGATTCCCCTGGTGGTGTGCGAGCCACGTTGATTCTGCGTCCAGGGCGCGATTCACTCGCACTTTTGCACCGTGAACGCAGAGTCAGCGCAACGGGTTACGCGCCGTAGACCGGGATAGGGGGGCGCGCCTTGGCCAGCAGGTCGGCGACGACGGGCCCGAGCTCGGCGGGATCCCACCGCGCGCCCTTGTCGATCTGCGGGCCGTGCGCCCAGCCCTCGGCGACGCGGATCTTGCCGCCCTCCACCTCGAACACCTTCCCGGTGACGTCGCGCGATTCGGCGCTGCCCAGCCAGACGACCAGCGGCGACACGTTCTCCGGGGCCATCGCGTCGAAATCCTGGTCCTGCGTCGCCATCATCTCGGCGAAGACGGTCTCGGTCATGCGGGTGCGTGCCGACGGCGCGATGGCGTTGACGGTCACGCCGTAGCGGCCCATCTCGGCGGCGCCGACGAGGGTCATCGCCGCGATGCCGGCCTTGGCGGCGCTGTAGTTGCCCTGCCCGACGCTGCCCTGCAGGCCCGCGCCCGAGCTGGTGTTGATGATCCGCGCGTCGACCGTCTTGCCCTCCTTGGAGAGTCCGCGCCAGTACGACGCGGCGTGGCGCATCGTGGCGAAATGCCCCTTGAGGTGCACGGCGATGACGGCGTCGAACTCCTCCTCGCTGGTGTTGGCCATCATCCGGTCGCGGACGATGCCGGCGTTGTTCACCAAAACGTCGAGGCCGCCGAAGGTTTCGACGGCGGACTGGATCAGGCCGGCCGCCTGGTTCCAGTCGGCGATGTTGGATCCGTTGGCGACGGCTTCCCCACCGGCCGCGGTGATCTCGTCGACGACGCCCTGCGCGGCGCTGCCGCCGCCGGCGGGCGAGCCGTCCAGGCCCACCCCGATGTCGTTGACCACCACGCGCGCGCCCTCGGCCGCGAAGGCCAGCGCATGCGCGCGGCCGATGCCGCCGCCCGCTCCGGTGACGATGACGACGCGGCCGTCAACCACTCCCATAGTTTGTTTCTCCTCTACTTGATCGCGCTGGCGTTGGTGGTGGACAGGTAATGCGGCGGCTCGCCGCCCCCGTGCACCTCCAGCGTGGCGCCGCTGATGTAGGACGCCATGTCCGAGGCCAAAAACGCTGCGGCCCAACCGACATCCTCGGGCTTGGCCAGCCGGCCCAGCGGCACGTTCTTGGAGATCGCGGCGATCGACTCCGCGTCGCCGTAGAACAGTTCGGACTGTTCGGTCTCCACCATGCCGACCACGCACGCGTTCACCCGGACCTTCGGCCCCCACTCGACGGCCAGGGTCTGCGTGAGGCTTTCCAGGCCGGCCTTGGCCGCCCCGTAGGCCCCGGTGCCCGGCGACGGCCGGCGGCCGGACAGGCTGCAGATGTTGACGACCGACCCGCCCCGGGGTTGGCTCTGCATTCGCTCGTTCGCGTGCTGTGAAACCGACAGCGCGCCAAGCAGGTTGAGCTCGATGATCTTGCGATTGAACTTTGCGCTGGACTCCGCGGTCAGCACATACGGCGAGCCTCCGGCGTTGTTCACGACGACGTCGAGCCCGCCGTGCTTGTCGGCGATCGAGTCGACCATCGCCTTGACGGCGTCGTCGTCGCGCACGTCGCACGAGTGAAACTCATACGGCAGGCCGTCGACCGGCCGCCGCGCGCAGGTAATGACGGTGGCCCCCTGCCCGGCGAAAACCGAGCTGATGCCGGCGCCCACGCCCCGCACGCCGCCGGTGACCAGAACCACCCGACCGGCCAGCCTTAGATTGATGCCTTCCGAAAGGGGCGAGCCTGCTTCGGGCGGAGTCACTGTGCTAGCGTACCAAGCAAGTGCTTGCTTAGGTAGCCGACCCTATTGTTCCGAGGACGTGCACGTTGACCATCACATCCACCACCACCGAACCGGGCATCGTCGCGGTCACCGTCGACTACCCGCCCGTCAACGCCATCCCGTCGCGCGGCTGGTTCGAGCTGGCCGACGCGATCACCGCCGCCGGCAATGACCCCCAGACCCACGCGGTGATCCTGCGCGCCGAGGGCCGTGGCTTCAACGCCGGGGTGGACATCAAGGAGATGCAGCGCACCGAGGGATTCACCGCCCTCATCGACGCCAACCGCGGCTGCTTCGCCGCGTTCCGCGCGGTGTACGAATGCGCGGTGCCGGTGATCGCGGCGGTGAACGGATTCTGCGTCGGCGGCGGCATCGGTCTGGTCGGCAACTCGGACGTGATCGTGGCCTCCGACGACGCCACGTTCGGCCTGCCCGAGGTCGAACGCGGCGCCCTCGGCGCGGCGACGCACCTGTCGCGGCTGGTGCCCCAGCACCTGATGCGCCGGCTGTTCTTCACCGCCGCCACCGTCGACGCCGCCACCCTGCACCACTTCGGCTCGGTGCACGAGGTGGTGCCGCGGGATCAGTTGGACGAGGCCGCCTTGCGGGTGGCCCGCGACATCGCCGCCAAGGACACCCGCGTCATCCGCGCCGCCAAGGAGGCCCTCAACTTGATCGACGTCCAGCGGGTCAACTCGAGTTACCGCATGGAACAAGGCTTTACGTTCGAGCTCAACCTCGCCGGGGTGTCCGACGAGCACCGCGACGCGTTTGTGAAGAAGCCATGAGCGACAAACGAACCACCCTCGACGAGGCCGTCGCCGGGTTGCGCAGCGGCATGACGATCGGCATCGGCGGCTGGGGCTCCCGGCGCAAGCCGATGGCCTTCGTGCGCGCCATGCTGCGCACCGACATCACCGACCTGACCGTGGTCACCTACGGCGGACCCGATTTGGGACTGCTCTGCTCGGCGGGCAAGGTCAAGCGCGTCTACTACGGGTTCGTGTCGCTGGATTCCCCGCCCTTCTACGACCCGTGGTTCGCCAAGGCCCGCACCAGCGGAGCCATCGAGGCCCGCGAAATGGACGAGGGCATGCTGCGCTGCGGCCTGCAGGCCGCGGCCCAACGCCTGCCGTTCCTGCCGATCCGCGCCGGACTGGGCAGCGCGGTCCCCGACTTCTGGGAGGGCGAATTGCGAACAGTGACTTCGCCCTACCCCACCGACGGGGGGTACGAGACGCTGCTCGCCATGCCCGCCCTGCGCCTGGACGCCGCGTTCGTGCACCTCAATCTCGGTGACAGCCAGGGCAATGCCGCTTACACCGGCATCGACCCCTACTTCGACGACCTCTTCCTGATGGCCGCCGACAAGCGCTACCTTTCGGTGGAACGCGTCGTGCCGACCGAGGAGCTGGTCAAGGCCGTGCCGCCGCAGGCGCTGCTGGTGAACCGGATGATGGTCGACGCGGTCGTGGAGGCGCCCGGCGGCGCCCACTTCACCACCGCCGCACCGGATTACGGCCGCGACGAGAAGTTCCAGCGCCACTACGCCGAGGCCGCCTCCACCGACGAGGGCTGGCAGAAGTTCGTCCAGACCTACCTTTCCGGCGGCGAAGACGACTACCAGGCCGCGGTGCGCGCCTTTGGTGAGGAGGCGGCGAAGTGACCAGCACCCGAGCCGAGATCTGCGCGGTCGCGTGCGCCGAGTTGTTCAGGGACGCCGGCGAAATCATGGTCAGCCCGATGACCAACATGGCCTCGGTCGGCGCCCGGCTGGCGCGGTTGACCTTCTCCCCCGACATCCTGTTGACCGACGGCGAGGCGCAGCTGCTGGCCGACACCCCGGCGCTGGGCAAGGCCGGCGCGATCGAGGGGTGGATGCCGTTCGGGCGCGTCTTCGAGACCCTGGCGTGGGGCCGGCGCCACGTGGTGATGGGCGCCAATCAGGTTGACCGCTTCGGCAATCAGAACATCTCGGCGTTCGGCCCGCTGCAGCACCCGACCCGGCAGATGTTCGGCCTGCGGGGCGCGCCCGGCAACGCGATCAACCACGCCACCAGCTACTGGGTCGGCAACCACTCCAAGCGGGTGTTCTGCGAGGTGGTCGACGTGGTCTGCGGCATCGGCTGGGACAAGGTGGACGCCGACAACCCGGCATTCCGGTTCGCCAACACCTACCGGGTGGTGTCCAACCTCGGGGTGTTCGACTTCGGCGGGCCGGACAGGACGATGCGGGCGGTGTCCCTGCACCCGGGCGTGCAGCCCGACGAGGTTCGCGAGGCCACGTCGTTCGAGGTGCATGGCCTCGACGGGGCCGAGGAAACAAGGCTGCCCACCGACGACGAGCTGCGCCTGATCCGTGCCGTCATCGACCCGAAGGCGCTGCGCGACAGAGAGATCCGTTGATGAGGCTGCGCACGCCGCTGACCGAGCTGGTCGGCGTCGAGCATCCGGTGGTGCAGACCGGGATGGGGTGGGTGGCCGGCGCCCGGCTGGTGTCGGCCACGGCCAACGCGGGCGGCCTCGGCATCCTGGCGTCGGCGACGATGACCCTCGACGAGTTGGCGGCCGCCATCGGCAAGGTCAAGGCCGCGACCGACAAGCCGTTCGGCGTGAACATCCGCGCCGACGCCGCCGACGCCGGCGACCGCGTCGAGCTGATGATCCGCGAGGGCGTCAAGGTGGCGTCGTTCGCCCTGGCGCCCAAGCAGGAGCTGATCGCCCGGCTGAAAGATGCTGGGGCGGTGGTGATCCCGTCGATCGGCGCGGCCAAACACGCGCGCAAGGTCGCGGGCTGGGGCGCCGACGCGATGATCGTGCAGGGCGGCGAGGGCGGCGGCCACACCGGGCCCGTCGCGACCACGCTGTTGCTGCCGTCGGTGCTGGACGCCGTTCAGGGGACGGGGATCCCGGTGATCGCGGCGGGCGGATTCTTCGACGGCCGGGGGCTCGCCGCGGCGCTGTCCTATGGTGCGGCCGGCGTGGCGATGGGCACCCGGTTCCTGCTCACCTCGGACTCCACCGTGCCCGATGCGGTCAAGCGGCGCTACCTGGAGGCCGCGCTGGACGGGACGGTCGTCACCACGCGCGTCGACGGCATGCCGCACCGGGTGCTACGCACCGGGCTGGTGGAGAAGCTGGAAAGCGGCTCCCCGGTGCGGGGTTTCGCGGCCGCGGTGCGCAACGCGGCGAAGTTCAAGAACATGTCCCAGATGACCTGGCGCTCGATGGTCCGCGACGGCCTGGCGATGCGCCACGGCAAGGAGCTGACCTGGTCCCAGGTGGTGATGGCGGCCAACACCCCGATGCTGCTCAAGGCGGGGCTGGTGGAGGGCAACACCGAGGCCGGCGTGCTGGCTTCCGGGCAGGTGGCCGGCATCCTCGACGACCTACCGTCGTGCGCCGAGCTCATCGAGTCGATCGTCCGGGATGCGGTCGAGCACCTGCGGGCCGCGTCTGCGCTGGTAGAGGGCGCGTAGTCGAACCATAGTGAAGGTGATAGCTAAACTTCTCTGGAATTAAGCTATTATCTTCAAATGCCTCGGGTGAAGCGCATTTCTTCACCGCGGGCGACGCTCATCGGCGACGTCGTCGGTTCCCGCCGCGCCGCCGACCGCACAGAGTTGCACCGCGTCGTCGCGGGCGCCCTGCGGTTGGTCGCCGAGGGCGCGATCGACGCCCCGGCGTTCACGGTCGGCGACGAGTTCCAGGGCAGCTACCCCACCGTCGGCGCCGCGATCGACGCCGCCGTGACGCTGCGGCTGGCCGTCGGGCCCGAGATCGACGTCCGGTTCGGCATCGGCTGGGGCGCGGTCACCGTCCTCGACGCCGACGCGGGCATCCAGGACGGCCCGGGCTGGTGGACCGCCCGCGAGGCCATCCAGCGGACCGCCGAAGCCCAGCGGCAGCCCGGACTCACGCTGGTGCGCACGACATTCCGGGCCGACGGCGACGCCCGCGGCGACGTCGCCGCGGTCAACGCCGCACTGATTTGTCGGGACCATCTGCTTGGATCGCTCGATGAGAGATCGTTGCGGATCGTGAGGGGGTTGATGACGGGCCGGACCAAAAAGGAGCTCGCCGCGGCCGAGGGCATCAGCCCGTCGGCGGTGTCCCAGCGGGCGGCGCGCGACGGCCTGGATCTGATTGTCCTTGCCGGCCAATACCTTCGGAGCCTGCCGTGAGCGCGGTGGCGGTCTTCCTGGTGGCGGCCGGGATCGCCGACCTGTGCCGGCGGGCGGTCCGCGCCGCGTGGCCGCCCCTGGTGACCGGGCCGATCGTGGTCGTGGCGTGCGCGACGCTGGGCGCCCTGTGGCACCGGGGGGACGTCCCCTTGCTCGCGCTGGCCGCCGCCGCGGTGGTCGCCTGGGAATGGCTGTGCCGGCGCAGCGAGCGCAGCGGCCAACAGCAAGCGGCCCCGCTGGCCGTGTTCGGGGTCGCGCTGGCGGCGCTGGCCGGATTGTCCGGGTGGTCGTCGCCGGTCGCGGGCGTCGTCGCGCGGTGGTCGGCCTGGGTGCGGCTGCCGCTCCACGACGTCACACCGACCCGGCTGCTGATGATCGGCGGCGTGGTGCTGGTTCAGTTCGCCACCGCAAATCAGTTGGTGCGCCTGGTGCTTGGCTCCGTGGGGGCGGTGCGTCCGGCCGGCGAGCCGCAGCCGTCGGACCGGCTCAAGGGCGGCCGGCTGCTGGGCCCGATGGAGCGCCTGCTGATCCTGAGCCTCGGCGTCGGCGGGCAGGTGGCCGCGGCCAGCGCCGTCGTCGCCGCCAAGGGCATCATCCGCTTTCCGGAGCTGAGCGCCCAAAAGACCCGCAACGGCGGGGTCGGCATCGACGAGGTGACCGAGTACTTCTTGGTGGGCAGCTTCACCAGCTGGCTGCTGGCCCTCGGCGGCATCGCTCTGGTCCTGGCCGCCTAAGCGACGCCCCCACTTACCGCGAGTGTGAATTCCACGACGCGACACGCCGGTGCGGCGTCGTGGATTTCACTTTCGGCGGTCATGGACGCCATCCCGCGGCTCGCATCGCCGCGGCAACCCGGGCGACGAACGTGCCCTGCCGGTATCGCAGCAAGTCACTACTGACCCGGATGATCGTCCAACCCAAGTCGGCCAACGCAACCTGCCGGTCGATGTCCCGGTCGCGCTGCGCCGGATCAGTCCAATGTTGCGGTCCGTCGTACTCGACGCCGACGAGCAGCTCCCGGTAGCCCATATCGATGCGCGCGACGAAGTCGCCGTAGTCATCGAGCACCAGGATCTGCGTTTGCGGTCTCGGCAATCGCGCCTCGATCAACGCGAGCCGGGTTCGCGTCTCCTGCGGTGATTCGGCGCCGCCGTCGACGAGCGGAAGGACAGTGCGGAGCCGGGCCAGACCACGCGCGCCGCGATGTTCGGCCATCACGGCTTCGACGTCGGTGGACTTGACATCGGTGGCGTTCGCTAGGGCATCGAGTCGCTGGACCGCACGCAGGCGTGACGGCGTCCACCGCCCGATGTCGAAAGCCGTTCGCGCCGGGCTCGTTACGCGCATACCGTCGACGTGGACCACCTCACCGGGGAGCAACGTTTCGGTGTGCACCGCGATGCCGGGCGGCGGATGGCGGTTGTCGTGAATCAGGTCGGCGCCGAGTGCGGGATCCACCCACTTGGCCCCGAGAAGCGCCGCCGCGGAGTTGCCCGCAACGATCGCCTCGCGGCGCGACCACAGCCAGGCCGCTTGCGCCCGCTCCACCGCGGTCAGCCCGACGCCCGCGGAGCTGTAGACGCCCGGGTACACCGGCCGGTAGAGGGCGCGCATCGCGCGCTCCGGAATGGCCTTGGCGGCCAGGGCCTCACTGCCCAGAAACAGCTCCGTCATGCCCCGATGCTGCCAAGGCCGACCGACAAC
This sequence comes from Mycobacterium sp. NGS63, assembly GCF_059812295.1. Taxonomy (NCBI): domain Bacteria; kingdom Bacillati; phylum Actinomycetota; class Actinomycetes; order Mycobacteriales; family Mycobacteriaceae; genus Mycobacterium; species Mycobacterium sp. NGS63. Next base: position 288,356 of record NZ_JCALCJ010000003.1, on the reverse strand, counting down.
GCCGCGAGTGTGAAATCCACGACGCGACACGCCGTTGCGGCGGGGTGGATTTCACACTCGGCGATGAAGAGGGCTACAGGCGCTCGATGATGGTGACGTTGGCGGTGCCGCCGCCCTCGCACATCGTCTGCAACCCGTAGCGGCCGCCGACGCGCTCGAGCTCGTTGAGCATGGTGGTGAACAGCTTGGCGCCGGTGGCGCCCAGGGGATGACCGAGCGCGATCGCGCCGCCGTTGGGGTTGACCTTCTCCGGGTCGGCCTTGATCTCCTTGAGCCAGGCCAAAACCACCGGCGCGAAGGCCTCGTTGATCTCGACGGTGGCGATGTCGTCGATGGACAACCCGGTCTTGTCCAGGGCGTAGCGCGTCGCCGGGATGGGCCCGGTGAGCATGAACACCGGGTCCGCGGCGCGGGCGCTGATGTGATGAATCCTGGCGCGCGGGGTCAGCCCATGGTCCTTGACGGCCTGCTCGGAGGCGAGCAGCACCGCGCTGGCGCCGTCGGAGATCTGGCTGGCCATCGCGGCCGTCAGGCGTCCACCCTCGACGAGCGTCTTGAGCCCGGCCATCTTCTCCAGCGACGACTCGCGCGGGCCCTCGTCGACCCGGAACGGACCGGATTCGGTTTCGACGGTGATGATTTCGTCGTCGAAGTGTCCGCCGCGGATCGCCGCGAAGGCGCGCTCGTGGCTGGTCAGCGAGTAGCGCTCCATCTCTTCGCGCGACAGGTTCCACTTCTCGGCGATCAGCTCCGAGCCGCGGAACTGCGAGATCTCCTGGTCGCCGTAGCGGTGCAGCCACTGCTTGGACTCGTTGGTCGGCGAGGTGAAGCCGAACTGCTCGCCGACGGTCATCGCCGACGAGATCGGGACCTGGCTCATGTTCTGCACGCCGCCGGCCACGATGAGGTCAGCCGTGCCGGACATAATCGCCTGCGCGCCAAAGGAAATGGCCTGCTGGCTGGAACCGCACTGCCGATCCACGGTGACGCCGGGAACCTCTTCGGGATAACCGGCGGCCAGCCACGAGAGACGGGCGATGTTGCCGGCCTGTCCCCCGATGGCGTCGACGCAACCGGCGATCACGTCGTCGACGGCGGCGGGGTCCACGTCGACGCGATCGAGCAGGCCGCGCCATCCCAGCGCGCCGAGGTCGACGGGATGTATTCCGGCCAGGGCGCCATTGCGCTTGCCGACCGCGGTGCGCACGGCGTCGATGACGTAGGCCTCAGGCATATTTCATGCTCCTTCTTTGGTGATGCCGCCAAGCACGATGGCGAGATATTGCCGGCCCACCTGCTGCGCGGTGAGCGGCCCGCCGGGCTGATACCAGCGCACCGACACCCAGGTGGTGTCACGGATGAAACGGTAGACGAGGTCGACATCGAGGTCGGGCCGGAAGTAGCCCTCGTCGACGCCCTGATTGAGCACCTCGACCCACATCTTGCGTTGTTGGCGGTTCATGTCCTCGATGTAGGAGAACCGGGACTGCGCTAACAGCCTTTTGGCCTCGTCCTGGTAGATGACGACCTGGGCGTGGCGGTCCTCGATCGCCTCGAACGACGCCATGAACAGGCCCTTGAGCCGCTCCAGCGGATTGGCCTCGGTGTCCATGATTTCGCGGTAGCGGACGAACAGCCAATCCAGGAAGCTACGCAACAGCTCGTCCACCATCTCCTCTTTGGACGAGAAGTGGTGGTACAAACTGCCGGACAGGATGCCGGCGCCGTCGGCGATGTCGCGCACCGTGGTGGCGCGCAGGCCGCGCTCGGCGAACATGGTCGCGGCGAGCTCGAGCAACTCGTCTCGCCGGCTATTCGCCTGACCGGCCACTCGGTCCATCCGCCCAGGGTATCAACCAAGCGCTTGCTCGGCCAACCAATCGTATCGATTGAGGAAGAAGCGGCCATTAATTATCGGGTACGTCAACAAATCAAGTGTTTTTAGAAATTCTTGTCAATCTCAAATAGATGCGCTTTCAGCGTCGTAGCATCCTGATGGCGCGGATTCCCCTAACCGGAGGACCTGCATCGCCGTGAAAAAACCCGCCGGTCGCGTGGGCAGCGGCCGGAAAAACGCCGAGGAGGCCAATCATGGTGAATTTTCCGATGTTGCCGCCGGAGATCAATTCGCTACTGATGTTCAGCGGTGCGGGTTCTGCCCCGATGTTGCAGGCCGCGGCGGCCTGGAACGGGTTGGCCGATGAATTGGGCTCCGCGGCGGAGTCGTTTTCCTCGGTGACCTCGGGGCTGGCCGGCCAGGCCTGGCAGGGCCCGGCATCTCAGGCCATGACGGCGGCGGCCACTCCATATGCGGGGTGGCTCAACGCGGCCTCGGCGCAGGCGGCCGGGGCGGCCGCCCAGGCCCAGGCGGTGGCCGGCGCCTTCGAGGCCGCTCAGGCCGCGACGATTCATCCGTTGCTGGTCGAGGCCAACCGCAACGCGTTCGTGCAACTGGTGCGATCGAATTTCCTCGGGCTCGCCGGGCCGGCGATCGCCGCCGCCGAGGCGCAATACGAGGAGATGTGGGCCGCCGACGTGTCGGCGATGACGGGATACCACGCCGGTGCGGCTGCAGCCGCCGCACAGTTGAACCCCGTCGCGCAGCTGCTGCAGAACCTGCCCAACATCGGTATCGGCAACAAGGGCGGCACCGGCAACATCGGTAACGGCAACAACGGCGCCGCGAACGTCGGTAGCGGCAACACCGGCAGCGGCAACTTCGGCGGCGGCAACAACGGCAACAACAACGTCGGTAGCGGAAACATCGGCAATAACAACTTCGGCAGCGGAAACATCGGCATCGGCAACATCGGCATGGGAAATACCGCGATCAGCAGCAATACCGGCGCCAACGTCGGGTTCGGCAATACCGGCAACAACAACATCGGCCTGGGCAACACCGGCATCGGAAACCAAGGCGCCGGCAACAACGGCAACAACAACATCGGCTTCGGTCTCACCGGCAACAATTTGGTCGGTATCGGGAACGCGTACTACAACACCGCCACCGGACAATTCACTTTCGCCGGGTTGAACTCCGGCACCAACAACATCGGCTTCGGCAACTCCGGCACCGGCAACATCGGCTTCTTCAACTCCGGCGACGGCAATGTCGGTATTTTCGACTCGGGCTCCAATCTCATTCCCGCCAACCTGGGCAAACTGCAAGGCATCGGTATCGGAAACTCGGGCTTCGGCAACATCGGCTTCGGCAACACAGGGCAGGGCAACTTCGGCTTCGGCGATGCCGGCCAACTGAACACCGGCTTCGGCGACGCGGGGGCCAACAACACGGGCGTCGGAAACTCGGGCAACTTCAACACCGGCATGAACAATTCGGGCAGCGTCAACACGTTCAGCGGGAACTCCGGCAACGTGAACACCGGCTTCTTCAACTCAGGCAACGTGAACACCGGCTTCGGGATCACCACCGATTCCGGTGCCACCAACTCGGGCTTCGGCAACGTAGGCACCGACGTCTCCGGCTTCAACAACACCGCCACCGGTCCCAATGCGGGCGCTGTATCGGGATTCTTCAATAAGGTTAGCGGCGGTACCTTCTTCAACGGCGACATATCGGGCTTCTTCAATACCGGTGTCACGGGCGCCCTACCCGCCTTCCCGATCGGATTCGTCGCCGGCCTCGACTCCGGCATGTTCAACTCGGGTACCGGTGTGGCGGGCTTCTTCAGCCTCACCCAGTTCCTGAAGAACCTGTAGGTAGCTGCGGCGCACCGCCGCGGTTCACACCATCGGCCGGCGCCACCGGCATCAGCAATCATCCTGTGCTGCCTATCCCTGCCAAAATCCAACATCCGAAACGCGAACGCCGTAGCATCTGCGGCGAAATCACTCGTTTTCATTCGGGCACCGTTCCCTCGGGCAGCGGCAGAGCAAACGGCTAGGAGCCAAGCGTGGTGAGTTTTCCGATGTTGCCGCCGGAGATCAATTCGTTGCTGATGTTCGATGGCGCCGGCCCTGCGCCGATGTTGCAGGCCGCGGCGGCCTGGAACGGGTTGGCCGACGAACTGGGCGCCGCGGCGGAATCGTTTTCGTCGGTGACCTCCGGGCTGGCCGGCCAGGCCTGGCAGGGCCCGGCGTCGGCGGCGATGCTGGCCGCCGCCACTCCCTATGCCGGCTGGCTCAACACCGCGTCGGCGCACGCGGCAAGTGCGGCCTCGCAAGCCCAAGCGGTGGCCAGCGTGTTCGAAACCGCCCAGCAGGCCACGATCCATCCGCTGGCCGTGGCGGCCAACCGCAATGCGTTCGTGCAACTGGTGCGCTCGAACTTCCTTGGCCTGGCCGGGCCGGCGATCGCCGCCGCCGAGGCCCAGTACGAGGAGATGTGGGCCGCGGACGTCGCGGCGATGACGGGCTACCACGCGGGCGCGTCGGCCGCCGCCGCGCAGCTGAACCCCGCGGCCAGCCTGCAGGACTTCCTGGCGAATCTGGGCGTCGGCAACAAGGGCATCGCCAACCTGGGTAACGGCAATACGGGAAACAACAACCTGGGCAGCGGAAACATCGGCAGCCAGAACGTCGGCGGCGGAAACAAGGGCAGCGGCAACGTCGGAAGCGGTAACACCGGCAACTCCAACTTCGGCTCGGGCAACCTCGGCAACGGCAACGTCGGCTTCGGAAACATCGGCGATGCCACGGTCAACCTAGTCCCGGGCAACAACAACGTGGGGATCGGCAACACCGGGAACAGCAACATCGGCCTCGGCAACACCGGCAACGGCAACTACGGCGGCGGGAACACCGGCACCGGGAACATCGGCTTGGGCAACACCGGCAACAACAACTGGGGCCTGGGACTGTCCGGCAACAATCGGTTCGGCATCGGGGACACCTACTTCGACCGGGCCACCAACCAGTTCCACCTTGGCGGGCTGAACTCGGGCAGCGGCAACATCGGCATCGGGAACTCCGGCACCAACAACGTCGGCTTCTTCAACTCGGGCACCGGCAACGTCGGCATCTTCGATTCGGGAACCAACCTCGGAGTACTTCCCAGCAGCCACAACAACTTTGGCATCGGGAACTCGGGCGCCGGCAACTTCGGCATTGGAAACTCGGGCACCCTGAACAGCGGCATCGGGAACACGGGCACGATCAACACGGGATTCGGAAACTCGGGCAGCTACAACACGGGCGCCGGGAACGCGGGCATCGTCAACTCGGGCTTCGGGAACGCGGGAGACATCAACACGGGCAACGGGAACTCGGGCAACAGCAACACGGGGATGTGGAACGCGGGCAATGTGAACACCGGGGTCGGGTCCGCCACCGATACCGGCCAGGTCAACTCGGGCTTCAACAACACGGGGGCCGGTAACTCGGGCTATGGCAACACCGGCAATCAGATGTCGGGCTTGCTCAACACGGCGCGGGGCGGCGTTGCAAACGAAGGAATCTCGGGTTTTTCCAACCTGGCGTCGGGCGGCTCGAACACTGACGGCGGCATGTCGGGCTTTTTGAACACCGCCGTTACACAGGCGGCGTTGAATCAACCCGTCGGCTTCTACAGCGGATTCAACTCGGGCTTGTTCAATATCGGCACGGGCATCGCGGGCCTGTTCAACATCGGTCGCCTGTAGGGCTATTGACGAAAATGCAAACTCTGTTCGCGACGTCGTTGTAGCATCTGTCGCATACCGCCCCGTCCCAGCCGGGGACCAGCTGTTTCCCGGTGGCGGTCTACAAGTTGGGAGGTCTATCGTGGTCAATTTTCCGATGTTGCCGCCGGAGATCAATTCGTTGCTGATCTTCGATGGGGCGGGCGCTGCGCCGATGTTGCAAGCGGCGCAAGCGTGGTCGGGGCTGGCAGAAGAGTTGGGCACGGCGGCGCAGTTGTTCGCCGCGGTGACTTCCGGATTGACCGGCCAGGCGTGGCAGGGTCCGGCGGCTCAGGCGATGGCGGCCGCGGCCACACCGTACAGCGGGTGGTTGAGCGCGGCGGCGACTCAGGCGACCGCGGCGGCCGGGCAGGCGCGCGCGGTGGCCAGCGCGTTCGAAGCCGCCCAGGCCGCGACGGTCCATCCGCTCGCCGTGGCGGCCAACCGCAACGCGTTCGTGCAGTTGGTGCGGTCGAACTTCCTCGGGCTCGCCGGGCCGGCGATCGCCGCGGCGGAGGCGCAGTACGAGGAGATGTGGGCCGCGGACGTGGCGGCGATGGTCGGCTACCACGGTGGGGTGTCGGCGGCGGCGGCGCAGCTGGTGCCCGCCCAGACGCTGCAGGGCCTGCTGTCCCAGCTGCCCAACCTGGGGCTCGGCAACATCGGCAACGCCAACGTCGGCGGCGGCAACAAGGGCAGCGGCAACGTCGGTAGCGGCAACAACGGCAGCTCCAACCTGGGCGGCGGGAACGTCGGCAACAACAACGTCGGCAGCGGCAACACGGGCAACCACAATTTCGGCGCCGGAAACATCGGCGCGGGAAACATCGGGTTCGGAAACTGGGGCAACACGTCCACCACGGGCGGCAACGTCGGCATGGGAAACACCGGCAACAACAACGTCGGCCTCGGGAACCAGGGCATCGGAAACTACGGCGGCGGCAACGTCGGCAACGGCAACATCGGTGGCGGGAACCAGGGCAACAACAACGTCGGGTTCGGGCTGACCGGCAACAACCAGGTCGGCATCGGAAACACCTACTTCGACAGGGCCACCAACCAGTTCCACCTCGGTGGCCTGAACTCGGGCACCGGCAACATCGGCTTCGGGAACTCGGGCAGCGGCAACATCGGGTTCTTCAACTCCGGCACCGGCAATGTCGGCATCTTCAATACGGGTGCCAACACCCTGACAAACGGGCACCTGAACGACTTCGGCTTCGGCAACTCGGGCAGCAACAACATCGGCTTCGGCAACTCGGGCATCGGCAACACGGGCATCGGCAACTCGTGGCAATCCAATACGGGCTTCGGGAACTCCGGCGCCCAGAACACCGGATTCGGCAATGCGGGCCAAAACAACACCGGCAACTGGAATTCGGGCAACGTCAACACCGGAGACGGGAACTCGGGCTTCGTCAACACCGGAATGTGGAACTCGGGCAGCACGAACACCGGCGTCGGCGTCACCACCGATTCGGGCCTGCCCAACTCGGGCTACGGCAACGTGGGTAGCAACATCTCGGGCTTCTTCAACACGGCCGGCGGCGGCGTCTTCAACGGTGAGGTGTCCGGTTTCTTCAACACGGTCACCGGCGGCAGTTTCGCGAACTGGCAGGTTTCCGGCGTCGGTAACCACATCGTCCCGGACAGCCCGCTGATCATCTTGTTCGGCTCCAGCGGCTACGCCTCGGGCCTGTTCAACATGAGCACCACGGCGTCCGGAATCTTCAACCTGAGCCGGATGATGGGTTGACGGTCATGGCATCGGGTGCGGTGAACCGAACAGGATCGTGTCCAGCGCGTAGGCGATGGCGATCAACTCGAAACCGCCTGCGAGCGTGACCAATCCGACGTTGGCGGCCAGCGGATCACCGAGCGCGTTCACCAGCCCGGAAAGGGGGTGGCCGTCGAGCATTTGGGTGATCCCGTTTCCGAACAGGTTGGCATCGTAGGACGGGAGGGTGAACGCGATGGCCGTCGCGATATCCGCGGTCGGCAGCAGCGTCCCGTAGGCCGTCGAGAGCGTCGTCGCCAATCGGCCGGCGACGGTGTTGTTGGCCGACTGCAGCGCCGCGATGACGGCGTCGGCCGTCGACACCGGCGACATGGGCGGAGCCGGAAGCGTGAACCCCGACATGCCCGACGGCGACAGCTGCGGCAGTGAGGGAGGCCCCTCGGCGCGAAAGTCGCTGACGGCCAACGTGATTCCCTGCTGGGTGCCGATGACCAGATCGCGGCCGAGGGCGGTGGTCGCGCTGAGCGGTGGCAGGAAGCCGAACGACGTGGGGACGTTGGCGGGTCCGGTGGAATAACCGAAAGCCGGGTCGCCATAGCCCCAGTTGACCAGGTACCTCAGGTCCGGCTGAAGCAAGTCGGCCAACGGGTTCCCGACGTATGGAAGAAGACGCAGCGGGTCCAGCAGCGGCAGGTTCTGGGTCGGAATCATGTAGTAGGTGGTCTGGGTGGGTCCCTGGGTAGGCAGCTGCACTTTGGTGTCGATTTGCGTCGACGTGAGGAGGGGGTAGTTGCCGTGCACCAGGGGGATGCCCATCAACGCGTTGAGGTCGGCGAGGAAATCGATCGGGTACTGCGGGAAGTCGGCGAAACCGTCGTATTCGAGCGTGTAGATGACGGTCGGAAAGGCATTGCCGGGCGTCGCGCCGTAGAAGGTAAAGCCGAGACTCGGCAGGCTCAGACCGGCGAAACGTGCGAACACCCCACCGTTGGGGTTCATCGGATCGCCCAGCAGCACGAAATTGACCTGGGGACTCGACACGCCCTCGGCGAGGAGTCTCGGCATCTCCAGGGACGCCACGATCGCGCTCTGGGAGTAGCCCAAGACGGCGATGGGACTTCCGGGCGGCAGGGCGGCGAGCTGTTGCAGGATGGCGTTGTTGAGCGCGGTGACCCCGCGGGCCACCGAGATGTCGAGCGTCAAGTCTTTGACGCCACTGAACGGATACAACCCGTTCGCGATGGTGACGGGCTGGGGCGCGGTGGCCGACGGGAAATTCGGCTGGACGTAGTTGGTGTAGACGTCGTGCAGATAGGTGGGTGACGGTGTTGGCACGCCGCTTTCGCTCATGATCAAGGCGGCGGCGACCGGCGGATCCGAAAATGCCGACCGCAGCGCCACACCTGGGGAGGCACCGCCGGTAAGGGGCGCCAACATCGTCCCGAGTGCGCTTGACGCCGCCATTTCGGCGTCCGCGTAGGCGTCGCCGGCCGCGGCCAACGCCTGCCCGAACGCGTCGTGAACCATCGCCGCCCGCCGAATGAGGGCCTGATATTCCCGCGCGTACGCGTTGAAAAGCGTCGCCGTGGTCGTGGACACCTCATCGGCGGCCGCGGGAATCAATTCGGTCGTCGGGGCGGCGGCATCGGCCTGCTCGATCGCCCAACCGATTCTGGCGACATCCGCAGCGACCGCCGCGATCCGCTGGGGTTGCGCAAACACCGTCGCCATCGGCCGACCTTCCCACTCGTGGGATTTGTTGAGCTGTCCGCCTCGGTACGGATCTTATCCCCGCCGGAGTTATTTACGCCCGCGCAACAATGGATTTCGCGTCGGCCCCGATAAATATCTTTTTGGCCCAAACATCTGGTATCCGCCCTGCCGCCGTCCTAGCATTTCATGCGAACCACCTCATTCCACTCGCGCACCGATCGCCGCGGTGGCGACCGGTGAAAATCCGGTAGGAGGTGCGAGATGGTCAATTTTCCGATGCTTCCTCCTGAGCTCAATTCTTTGCTGATGTTCAGCGGCGCGGGCTCAGCCCCGATGTTGGAGGCCGCGGCCGCCTGGAACGGACTGGCCGATGAGCTTGCGGCAGCGGCGAATTCGTTTGCCTCGGTGACCTCCGGCGTGACCGCCCAGGCGTGGCAGGGGCCGGCGTCGGCGGCCATGGCGGCCGCGGCCGCGCCGTATGCGGGCTGGCTCGGCACCGCGTCGGCGCAGGCGGCCGGCGCCGCCGCGCAGGCGCAGGCGGTGGCGAGCGCCTTCGAAGCCGCCCGGCAGGCAACGGTTCATCCGCTGCTGGTGGCGGCCAACCGCAATGAGTTCGTGCAGCTGGTGCGGTCGAATTTCCTCGGGCTCGCCGGACCGGCGATCGCCGCGGCCGAGTCGCAGTACGAACAGATGTGGGCGGCCGACGTCTCGGCGATGGCGGGCTATCAGGCAGGCGCCGAGACGGCCGCCGCGAACCTGAATCCGCTCGCGCAGCTGCTGCAGGCCCTGCCCAACCTCGGTGTCGGCAACAAGGGCGGCACCGGCAACATCGGCAACGGCAACACCGGCAGCGCCAACATCGGTAGCGGAAACACCGGCAGCGGAAACGTGGGCGGCGGCAACGGCACCGCCGCGCAGCCGGCCCTCAACAACATCGGCAGTGGCAATCAGGGCAACAACAACTTCGGCGGCGGCAACGTCGGCAACGCCAACATCGGTTTCGGCAACTTCGGCAATCCCAGCACCAGTACCAGCCCGGGCCACAATGTGGGCTTCGGCAACACCGGCAACAACAACATCGGCCTGGGAAACTTCGGTGACGGCAACCGGGGCGGTGGGAACACCGGCAACAACGATATTGGCTTCGGCCTCACCGGCAACAACCTGATCGGGATCGGCAACGCGTACTACGACACCACCACCGGCCAGTTCACCTTTGCCGGGCTGAACTCCGGCGCCGGCAATATCGGCTTCGGCAATTCGGGCACCAACAACATCGGCTTCTTCAACTCGGGCCACGGCAACGTGGGGATCTTCAACGCGAACCTCACCGGGCCAGGCACCTTCCCGAACTTCGGCATCGGAAATTCCGGCACCGGCAACATCGGCTTCGGGGAATCGGGCGCCGGAAACTTCGGCTTCGGGAACTCCGGCCTGGCCGACACCGGGTTCTTCAACTCGGGCCAGCTCGACACCGGCGCCGGGAACGCGGGCGGCTTGCTGTTCTCGGGCGGCGACACGGGCTTCGCGAATTCGGGCAACAACAACACCGGCAACGGGAATTCCGGGAATACGAACACCGGCTTCTGGAACTCGGGCAACGTGAACACCGGCTTCGGGTTCACCACGGACTCCGGTGCCGTCAGCTCGGGCTTCGGCAATACCGGCCCCAATGTCTCGGGCTTCTTCAATTCGGCCACCGGCCCTGGATTTATCAACGGCGGCATCTCGGGCATCGGAAATACGGCCACCGGCGGGACGCTCGGCTCCGGCTTCATGTCGGGCTTCTTCAACACCGGCACCGTCAACAGCACGACCGGGATAGCCGGGGTCGTCTCGGGCGTGGCGAACTCCGGCAATCAGCTGTCGGGCGTGTTCAACATCGTGAGCCTGTTGAAGCAACTGGCGTCCTGATCCGGAGGCACCGTCACGGGTGCTGGCTGGAAACCGAAATCACCTCTCCGGTGAGATAACTCGAGTAGTCGCTGGCCAGAAACGCGATGGTGGAGGCGATTTCCCACGGCTCGGCGGCGCGGCCGAATGCCTCGCCGGCCGACAGCCGGTCCAGCAGGTCGGCCGAGGTGGTCTTGTCCAGGAACTTGTGCCGCGCGATGCTCGGCGACACCGCGTTGATCCGGACCCCGTATTCGACGGCTTCGATTGCGCTGCACCGGGTCAGCGCCATCACGCCGGCCTTGGCCGCGGCGTAGTGGGACTGCGAGTGCTGGGCGCGCCAGCCCAGGACGCTGGCGTTGTTGACGATCACGCCGCCGTGGTTGGCCTGGCGGAAGTAGCGCAGCGCCGCGCGGGTGGCGCGGAACACTGACGTCAGCGTCACGTCCAGGACGCGGTCCCATTCGTCGTCGGTCATGTCGACCACCGGCGTCTGCCCGCCCAGCCCGGCGTTGTTGACCAGCACGTCGATGCGGCCCAGGCGGGCGGTGGTCGAGTCGATCAGGGCCTCGACCTGCGCGGTCGACGTCACGTCGCACACCGCCTTCTCGACGCGGCCCAGGCCCAGCGCGGACAACTCGTCGGCGGTCTCCCCCAGCCGCCGCTCGTGGTGGTCGGACACCATCACGTCGGCCCCCTCGGCCAGGGCCCGCCGGGCGGTGGCCGAACCGATCCCGGTGCCGGCGGCGGCGGTGACGATGACCACCTTGCCTTTCAGGAGCCCATGTCCGGCAACCTCTTTCGGCGCTTCCGACAGACTCATCCTTTGACCTCTCGCGGTAGGCCGAGCACCCGCTCGGCGATGATGTTGCGCTGGATCTCGTTGGAACCGCCGTAGATGGTGTCGGCGCGGGTGAACAGGAAAAGCCGCTGCCACTCGTCGAATTCCCCGTCGGACAGCGCCAGCGACGGCTTTCCGATCACGTCCATCGCCAGCTCACCCAGGTCGCGATGCCAGTTGGCCCACAACAACTTCGACACGTTGTCCTGGCCGGGCTGCTCGACATCCATCGTTGCGAGGGCATACGAACGCATGGCCCGCAGGCCCGTCCACGCCCGGGTCAGGCGCTCCCGGATGAACGGGTCGTCGGCGGCACCGTTGCGCTGCGCGAGCTCGGTGAGGTTGGAAAGCTCACGGGCGTAGCGGATTTGCTGCCCGAGGGTGGAAACACCGCGCTCGAACGTCAGCGTTCCCATGGCGACCCGCCAGCCGTCGCCGGGCTCGCCGACCACCAGCGAGGCATCGGTGCGGGCGTCGTCGAAGAACACCTCGTTGAACTCCGAGTCGCCGGTGAGCTGGATGATCGGGCGGACCTGCACGCCCGGCTGATCAAGCGGCACAAGCAGATACGACAGCCCGGCGTGCCGCTTGGAGCCCTTCTCGGTGCGCGCGACCACGAAGCACCACTGCGCCCAGTGCGCCAGCGACGTCCACACCTTCTGGCCATTGATCACCCACTGGTCGCCGTCGAGCTCGGCGGTGGTCGCCACGTTGGCGAGGTCGCTGCCGGCGCCCGGTTCGGAATATCCCTGGCACCACAGCTCGGTGACGTCGAGGATGCGGGGCAGGAACCGCTGCTGCTGCTCGGGGGTCCCGAACGCGATCAGCGTCGGACCCAGCAACTCCTCGCCGAAGTGGTTGACCTTGTCCGGCGCGTCGGCCTTGGCGTACTCCTCGTAGAAGGCGACCCGGTGCGCGGTCGAAAGGCCGCGGCCGCCGTGCTCGACCGGCCAGCCCAGGCACGTCAAACCAGCCTTGGCCAGATGCTGATTCCAGGCCCGTCGTTCCTCGAACGCCTCGTGCTCGCGTCCCGGTCCGCCGAGACCCTTGAGGGCGGCGAATTCACCGACCAGATTGTCGGCGAGCCAACCTCGAACCTCAGCCCGGAACTCCTCGACGTCCTGCATGCCTTGTACGGTAACCTACCAAGCACTTGCTTTGTTAAGGAGTTCCCGTGTCCAGCGACCCCCGCACCGTGCCCGCGGCGCTGGATCGTCTGGCGCGCCAGTTTCCCGACCACGACGCGCTGATCACCGACGAGCGGAGCTTCACCTCGACCGAACTGCGCGACGAGGTGCACCGGGCGACGGCCGCGCTCATCGCGCTGGGCGTCCAGGCGAAAGACCGGGTGGCCATCTGGTCGCCCAACACCTGGCACTGGGTGGTCGCCTGCCTCGCGATTCACCACGCCGGCGCCGCCATGGTGCCGCTGAACACCCGCTACACCGCCGAAGAGGCCGCCGACATCCTGGCCCGCACCGGCGCGCCGGTGCTGTTCGGGATGGGGCGCTTCCTGGGCAACGACCGCGTCGCCGACCTGGACCGCGCCGAACTGCCCGCGCTGCGGCATGTCGTGCGGATCCCGATCGAGGCTGACGATGGCACCTGGGATGACTTCGTCGCTCAGGGCAGCGATAGCGACGACGTCCACGCGCGCGCCGCCGCCGTCGCTCCCGACGACGTCAGCGACATCCTGTTCACCTCCGGCACCACCGGCCGCAGCAAAGGCGTGCTGTGCGCGCACCGGCAGTCGCTGTCGGCCTCGGCATCGTGGGCGGCCAACGGCAAGATCACCGCCGACGACCGCTACCTCTGCATCAACCCGTTCTTCCACAACTTCGGCTACAAGGCAGGGATCCTGGCCTGCCTGCAGACCGGCGCGACGCTGATCCCCCACCTGACCTTCGACCCGCTGCGCACGCTGCAGGCGATCGAGCGGCACCGCATCACCGTGTTGCCCGGGCCGCCCACCATCTACCAGACGCTGTTGGACCATCCGGCGCGCCGCGACTACGACCTGAGCTCGCTGCGGTTCGCGGTCACCGGCGCGGCCATCGTGCCGGTCGTGCTGGTCGAGCGCATGCAATCCGAACTCGACATCGATATCGTGCTGACCGCCTACGGGCTGACCGAGGCCAACGGCATGGGGACCATGTGCCGCGCCGACGACGACGCCGTCACCGTCGCCAACACCTGCGGGCGCCCGTTCGCCGACTTCGATTTGCGCATCGACGATTCGGGAGAGGTCCTGCTGCGCGGGCCCAACGTGATGCTGGGCTACCTCGACGACCCGGACGCCACCGCCGCCGCCATCGACCCCGAGGGCTGGCTGCACACCGGCGACATCGGCGAGGTCGACGAGGCGGGCAACCTGCGCATCACCGACCGGCTCAAGGACATGTACATCTGCGGCGGCTTCAACGTCTACCCCGCCGAGGTCGAGCAGGTGCTGGCCCGGATGGACGGGCTGGCCGACGCGGCGGTGATCGGGGTTCCCGACGAGCGGCTGGGCGAGGTGGGCCGCGCGTTCGTGGTGGCTCGGCCCGGGTCGAACCTCGATGAGCAATCCGTGATCGCTTACACCCGTGAGCATTTGGCGAACTTCAAGGCACCACGGTCGGTGCGGTTCGTCGACGCGTTGCCGCGCAACCCCGGCGGCAAGGTGGTCAAACCACAACTGCGAGAGCTGGCGTGATGGACCTGCGACTAGACGAAGACACCCTGACCTTCCAGGCCGAAGTCCGGGAATTCCTGTCGGCCAACGCCGCTTCGATCCCGACCAAGTCCTACGACAACGCCGAAGGCTTTGCCCAGCACCGGCATTGGGACAAGGTGCTGTTCGACGCCGGCCTGTCGGTGATCACCTGGCCGGAGAAGTACGGGGGCCGCGACGCGCCGCTGCTGCACTGGGTGGTGTTCGAGGAGGAGTACTTCCGTGCCGGGGCGCCGGGGCGGGCCAGCGCCAACGGAACATCCATGCTGGCCCCGACGCTGTTCGCGCATGGGACCGACGAACAGCGCGACCGGATCCTGCCGAAAATGGCCAGCGGCGAACAGATCTGGGCGCAGGCCTGGTCGGAGCCCGAGTCCGGCAGCGACCTGGCGTCGCTGCGGTCGACGGCCACCAAGACCGACGGTGGCTGGCTGCTCAACGGGCAGAAGATCTGGAGCTCGCGCGCGCCGTTCGCCGAGATGGGCTTCGGGTTGTTCCGGTCCGACCCCGGCGCCGAACGGCACAACGGGCTGACCTACCTGATGTTCGACCTGAAGGCCAAGGGCGTCACCGTGCGGCCCATCGTCCAACTCGGCGGCGACACCGGGTTCGGCGAGATCTTCCTCGACGACGTCTTCGTCCCCGATGAGGACGTGATCGGCACCGCAGGCGACGGCTGGCGGGCGGCCATGAGCACGTCGAGCAACGAGCGCGGCATGTCGCTGCGCAGCCCCGCCCGATTCCTGGCGGCCGCGGAACGTCTGGTGGCGCTGTGGAAGGACCGCGGCTCCCCCGCGGCCTTCGCCGACCGGGTCGCCGACGCGTGGATCAAGGCGCAGGCCTACCGCCTGCAGACCTTCGGCACGGTGACCAGGCTGGCCGCCGGCGGCGAGCTCGGCGCCGAATCGTCGGTGACCAAGGTGTTCTGGTCGGACCTCGACGTGGCGATACATCAGACGGCGCTCGACATCCTGGGCGCCGACGGCGAGCTGGCCGGCGCCTGGACCGAGGGCCTGCTGTTCGCGCTGGGCGGCCCGATCTACGCCGGCACCAACGAGATCCAGCGCAATATCATCTCGGAACGATTGCTGGGTTTGCCCCGGGAGAAGCGGTAATGGACTTTGCACTGGACGAACAGCAGCGCGACTTCGCAGCCAGCATCGACGCGGCGCTTTCCGCGGCCGACCTGGCCGGCGCGGTGCGGGCGTGGGCGGCGGGCGACACCGCGCCCGGGCGCAAGGTATGGGAGCAGCTGGCCAACCTGGGCGTCACCGCGCTGGCCGTGCCGGAGAAGTTCGACGGCATCGAGGCCGAACCCGTCGACCTCGTGGTCGCCCTGGAACGGCTCGGGCGCTGGTGCGTTCCGGGCCCCGTGGCCGAATCCGTCGCGGTCGCACCGGTTTTGCTCGCTGACGACGAGCGCTGCGCCGGGCTGGCATCCGGTGAGCTGGTCGCCACGGTCGCGCTGCCCCCGCACGTCCCGCGCGCGGTGGACGCCGACACCGCCGGGGTGGTGCTGGTGGCGGGCGACCAAGGCGTCACGGAGGCCGAAGTTGGCCAGCAGCACCCGTCGGTCGACCCCAGCCGCCGGCTTTTCGATGTCGAGCCGACCGGCGGCGCGTGGCAGGCGGACGTCAAGCGCGCCTTCGAGTTCGGGGCGCTGGCCACCGCCGCGCAGTTGGTGGGCGCGGCCGAGGCGCTGCTGACCGGCGCCGTCGACTACGCCAAGCAACGCAGCCAGTTCGGCCGGGTGATCGGCTCGTATCAGGCGATCAAGCACAAGCTCGCCGACGTGCACATCGCGGTCGAGCTGGCCCGCCCCCTGGTGTACGGCGCCGCGCTGACGCTCGACCCGCGGGACGTCGGCGCGGCCAAGGCGGCCGCGTCCGAGGCGGCCCTGCTGGCCGCGCGCGTGTCGCTGCAGACGCACGGCGCGATCGGGTTCACCCAGGAGCACGACCTGTCCCTGTGGCTGCTGCGGGTGCAGGCACTACGCTCGGCCTGGGGCACGCCCGAGGTGCATCGCCGACGAGTGTTGGAGGCCCTGTGAGCGAAGAACGGGAGCTGCTGCGGGAGACCGTCGCGGCGCTGGTGGCCAAGCACGCCAACCCCGCCTCGGTGCGCGCCGCGATGGAATCCGACCGCGGCTACGACGAATCGCTGTGGCGGCTGCTGTGCGAGCAGGTCGGCGCCGCCGCCCTGGTGATCCCCGAGGAGCTGGGCGGTGCCGGCGGCGAATTGGCCGACGCGGCAACGATTTTGCAGGAGCTGGGGCGCGCCCTGGTGCCCTCTCCCCTGCTGGGCACCACCCTCGCGGAGCTCGCCCTGGTCGCGGCGGCCGAGCCGGACGCCGAGACGCTGGCCCGACTCGCCGAGGGCAGCTCGATCGGCGCGCTGGTGCTCGATCCCGACTATGTGGTCAACGGGGACATCGCCGACGTCATCGTCGCCGCCGACGGTGGACAGCTGAGCCGGTGGACCCGCTTCGGCGCCGAGCCCGTCGCGACCATGGACCCCACCCGCCGCCTGGCCCGGGTGCGGCCCGACGAGAGCGAACCGATCGGCGCCGACCCGGGCATCGCGGACACCGCGGCCATCCTGCTCGCGGCCGAACAGATCGGCGCGGCCGAACGCTGCCTGGAACTCACCGTCGAATACACCAAGAGCCGCGTGCAATTCGGCCGCCCGATCGGCAGCTTCCAGGCGCTCAAGCACCGGATGGCCGACTTGTACGTCACGGTCGCCGCGGCGAAGGCCGTGGTGTCCGACGCGTGCGACGACCCCACGCCCACCAACGCGGCCACCGCGCGGCTTGCCGCCACCGAGGCGCTGGAAACCGTTGCCGCCGAGGGGATCCAGCTGCACGGCGGCATCGCGATCACGTGGGAACACGACATGCACCTGTATTTCAAACGCGCACACGGCAGCGCCCGGCTGCTTGCCTCGCCGCGAGAGCTGTTGCGCCGCCTGGAATCCGAAGTCCTGCCGACGTGACCGACCGCGTAGCGCTGCGCGCCGGCATCCCGCCGTTCTACGTGATGGATGTCTGGCTGGCCGCCGCGGAGCGCCAGCGCAGCCATGGCGACCTGGTGAACCTGTCGGCGGGCCAGCCCAGCGTGGGCGCCCCGGAGCCGGTGCGCGCGGCGGCGGCCGCCGCGCTGCACGTCAACCAGCTGGGTTACACCGTGGCGCTGGGCATTCCGGAGCTGCGCGCCGCGATCGCCGCGGACTACCAACGCAAACACGGAATCCTCGTGGAGCCCGAGGCGGTCGTGGTGACCACCGGTTCCTCGGGCGGGTTCCTGCTGGCCTTCCTGGCCTGCTTCGACGTGGGCGACCGGGTGGCGCTGGCCAGTCCCGGCTACCCCTGCTACCGAAACATCCTGTCGGCGCTGGGATGTGAGGTGGTGGACATCCCGTGCGGGCCGGAGACCCGCTTCCAGCCCACCGCCCAGCTGCTCGCCGAGCTCGACCCGCCGGTGCGGGGCGTGATCGTCGCCAGCCCCGCCAATCCCACCGGGACGGTCATCCCCCCGGCCGAGCTGGCCGCGATCGCCTCGTGGTGTGAGGCCTCCGGGGTGCGGCTGATCAGCGACGAGGTCTACCACGGGCTGGTCTACGACGGCGCGCCGCAGACCAGCTGCGCCTGGCAGACATCGCGAGACGCGGTGGTGGTCAACAGCTTTTCGAAGTACTACGCGATGACGGGCTGGCGCCTGGGCTGGCTGCTGGTGCCCCCGGAGCTGCGCCGGGCGGTGGACTGCCTGACCGGCAACTTCACCATTTGCCCGCCGGTGCTGTCGCAGGTCGCGGCGGTGGCGGCGTTCACCCCGGAGGCCACGGCCGAGGCCGACGGCAACCTGCGCCACTACGCGGCCAACCGGGCGCTGCTCCTCGACGGCCTGCGGAGCATCGGCATCGACCGCCTGGCACCCACCGACGGCGCCTTCTACGTGTACGCCGACGTCTCGGAGCACACCAATGACTCGCTGGGCTTCTGCTCAAAGCTGTTGGCCGACACCGGAGTCGCCATCGCACCGGGCGTCGACTTCGACACCGAACGCGGCAACTCGTTCGTCCGGCTGTCGTTCGCCGGCCCCACGGCCGACATCGAGGAGGCGCTGCGCCGCATCGGCCCCTGGCTGCGGGTCAGCGGCTGAACCGCCCGGCCAGGTACTCGGCCCGGCAGGCGCTGCGGGCCAATTTGCCGCTCGTCGTGCGGGGGATGGTCCCGGCGGCCACCAGGCGAACGTCGGCGACGCGGATCTGGTGATGCCGGGAGATCGCCGCGCGCACGGTCTCGGCGATCGGGCCCAGCTCGGCGCGGCCCGCGCCGGCGGCGCGCTCGGCGACGACCACCACCTGCTCGCCGGAGCCCCCGTTTGACGAAACAGCTTCGGCGGGAACGGAAAACGCGGCGACATAACCGGAGCGGATCGCGCTCGAGGCCGCGCTGACCGTCGTCTCGATGTCGTGCGGGTAGTGGTTGCGGCCGTCGATGATGATGAGGTCTTTGATCCGGCCCGTCAGGTACAGCTCGCCGTCGACGTAGACACCGAGATCGCCGGTGGCAAGCCAGCATCCGTTGTCCGGGGCGCCCTCGGCATGGCTGTCGGAGTCGAGCCGGGACTGCAGCTTGTTGCCGAAGACGCGCCGAGTCTCGTCCTCGCGGCCGAAGTATCCGCGGCCGACATTGTCGCCGTGCAACCAGATTTCGCCCACGGTGCCGTCGGGCACCTCCGCGCCGTCGGGACCGGCGATCACCGCCCACTGGTCGATGATCGGCTGCCCGCACGAGACATGGGCGACCGCGCCCGGCGACGCCGAATCGACGACGACGGCGCGGCCCGCGCCGAGCTGTTCCCGGTCGAAGAACACGGCGCTGGCCGCGGCGTCATGCGCGATGCTGGCGACCGACAGCGTCGCCTCCGCCATCCCGTAGGACGGCTTGACCACGCGGGCCGGCAGTCCGTACGGGGCGAACGCGCTCGTGAACTGCTCGATGGCCGACATCGTCACCGGCTCCGACCCGTTGAGCAGGCATACGACGTTGCTGAGGTCGAGCTCCTCGTCCCGCGGCGGAAGTCCCCGCTGGGCCGTCAATTCGAAGGCGAAGTTCGGCGCCGCCGCCATCGTCCGGCCGCTCTTGGCGGCAATGCCCAACTGTTTGATCCAGCGGTACGGGCGGCGCAGGAACGCCATGGGATCCATCAACGCCACATGCGCACCGAAGAACGCGGTGAACACGAGCATCATCAATCCCATGTCGTGATACAGCGGCAGCCAGCTCACGCACTGAACGTCCGTGTCCAGCCCGCCGTGCACGATCATCTGCATCGCGTTGGTGTAGACGGCGCGGTGGGTGATCTCCACCCCGGCCGGCGTGCGCGTCGAGCCCGACGTGTACTGCAGGTAGGCGAGATCGTCGGTGTCGCGGGCCACGTCGGCGAACATCGAACCCAGCGACGCGGGGATCGCGTCCACCGCGAGCAACCGCGGCCGCTGGTCGGGGGCCAACGTACGGATGAACGTCCGGACCGACTCGGCCGCCCCGGTCGTGGTCAACACCGCCGTCGGCCGGCCGTCGGCCAGCACCGCCGCCAGGCGCTCGCCGTGGCCCGCCAGCGTCGGCGCGAACAGCGGGATCGCGACGTTGCCCGCGTGGACGGCGGCGAAGAAACCCGCCACGTAGTCCAGGCCCTGCGGCGCCAGGATCGCCACCCGATCCCCGGGCTTGGTGACCTGCTGCAGGCGGGCACCGATCGCGCAGACGCGCGACCACAGCTCGTTCCAGGTGAGCTCGACGAGCCGCCCATCGGGTTCCTGCGAATAGTCGATGAAGCGGTAGGCCGGGGCGTCACCGAGTTGGGCCCTGTTCGCGTCGAAATTCGACGTCAATGTCGTGCCCTCGGGCACGACGATGCTCGAGGCAATAGTGGTCAACCCGTGATCCCGACTCACGAAGGGAAAGGTTAGTAGACAGACTTACAATTCGACGTATTTAGGGGGGTATGGCGGTCATCACTATCGGCGGCTGACCAGCGGCCGATCACACCGCCCCGAGGACCTTTTCGAGGCGGGCTTCCAGCGCGCCGCGCTCGCCCGCGTCGGCCACGTTGATGCCGAACCGGCCGGCCAGGGTGTCGACGACGGCGGCCGCGTCGTCCAGCCGGATCTTCTCGCTGCCGCCGGCGCGATGGACGGTGAGGTGGCGGCCGGCCAGGTTCAGCCGGGCGTCCCCGGTGACCAGCGCGGCCATCAGGCCGGTGACGAAGTGCGACGACGGGTGGGTGGAGACGTACCAGCTGCCCACCCTCAGATCGATGTCGGGCCGGGTGCGGGTGGTGAACTCGTAGAGCGGCACCCATTCGCCCCGGAGCTGGGCCTGCAGGACCAGCCCGTCGCGGCGGTCCTCGAGCCGGTACGGCTCGTGGCTGGTCTGCTGGACGGTGCCCGTTTCGATGCGCAGCGGCGAGGTCGGTGTCTGGCCGCCGAAGCCGACGTCGACGAGGTAGGACCCCTGCGATCCGGGGAACGTCACCGCCAACACGGTGTGCGTCTGCGCGGGGAACGGCGCGTCGGGCGGCAGCATCCAGATCACCCGGCCGGCCAATCGCCGCACCCGAAAGCCGATTTCGGCGAGCACGTAGCCCATCAACCCGTTCTGTTCGTAGCAGTAGCCGCCGCGCCGCCGGTGAACGAGCTTGTCGGCCAGCGCCTCTGGGCCGAGGTCGTCGACCGGCACTCCCATCACCGGATCGAGGTTCTCGAACGGGATCGTTCGCGTGTGGGCGGTCACCAGGCTCCGCAGCGCCTCGAGATTCGGCTCGGCCGCGCCGCGAAAGTCGATGCGGTCGAAGTACGCGTTCAGATCCAGCGACATAGGGCCATTCTGTCCCGAGGGCTACTGTTCCCCCCATGCCGACCGACTTTTCGGACCTGCCAACCGCGGATCGGGAGGCGATCGGCAAGACGCTGCTCACGTTGTTGAAGGCCTTCGAGGAGCGCGACGCCACGGCCCTGCGGGCCGTGTATTCCGACGACGCCGACTGGGTCAACGCCTTCGGCACGGTCAAACGCGGGCGCGAGGAAATCGTCGACTACCTCACCGGCCTCTTCCGGGACGACAACTTCAACCGGGGCGAACTCGCCGGCCCGCCGGAAACGAGCTTTCGCGTGCTGGCCCCGGAAGTGGTGCTGGTGTCGGCACACCTCAGGGTGCAAGGTCAGGGACTCGTCGGCGGCGGCACGATCGATCGGGACAACTTCTCGTTGCGTGCCCTGCAGCGGCAGGGCGACGGGTCCTGGCTGATCGTCTCCGAGATGTTCCAGGACGCGAACACCGACGCGACCTACCGGCGCTGAAGTCGCGCTTGTTTGATCCCTGTCGAATAGGGGGACCCGGTACGGGCGGGCTGCACCTCCAATATCCACGAACGACGGAGTCCCCGATGAACACGACTGTTTGGATTGTGATCGCCGTGGTGGCGGTCCTGGTGATTGCCGCTGTGGTCGTCGCGGTGACCGCGGCGGCGCGTCGGCGCCGCCAGCGGCAGGCCGCAGAGATCCGCGAGCAGGCCAAGGTGGCGACGACCAGACTCGAACGCCGCCAGGCGCTCGCCGACGAGACGGCCGCCAGGGGGCGCGCCGCGCAGGCCGAGGCCGAAGCCAAGGCCGCCGAAGCCGCCAGGCTGCAGGAGCGAGCGGCGACCCAGCAGAGCGAGGTGGCGACGTCCCGCGACCAAGTCCAGGAACATTGGGACCGCGCCGAGCGCATCGATCCCCAGACCCCGAAACAGGAGCCCGCGGACGAGCCGGCCGACGGAGGAGCCGTCAGGCACTCACCCAGGGAAGCGTCCAACTGATGCGGCGGTGGCCCGTCCCCTCAACGGGCCATCCGGGACGCGAGCGTAACGCCAGGGCGACAGAACGCGCCGACACTCGCACTGGCGTTACGCTCGCGGAACCTCAGAGCCAGGTGTCTTGGGTGGTGGTGGTGAGGAAGGCTTCCAGGTCGTCGCGCCACTGCGCCGGCGTCGTCTTGTCGGGTTCGATGCCGGTGTAGTCGCCGCGGTAGAACAGCAGCGGCCGCGGCTTGATCTTGGGCGCTTCCGACAGCGAGTGCACCGCGCCGAACACCACGAAGTGGTCGCCGCCGTCGTGCACGGACGCCACCGTGCAATCGATGTAGGCCAACGACCGGTCGATGATCGGCGAACCCAATTCGGAAGGGTGCCAGTCGATCCCGGCGAACTTGTCGGGTTCCTTGGACCCGAATCGCGCCGACACGTCCTTCTGCTCCTCGGTGAGCACGTTGACGCAGAACCGGCCGCTGGCCTGGATCGCCTGGAAGGAGCGCGAGACCTTGGTGGGGCAGAACAGCACCAGCGGCGGATCCAGCGACAGGGCCGCGAAGGACTGGCAGGCGAACCCGATCGGGACCTCGTCGTGCACGGTGGTGATGATGGTGATCCCGGTGCAGAACTGGCCCAGCACGCTGCGGAAGGCGCGCGGGTCGATCGGCGGGGTGGTCATCAGCCCTTGAAGCCGACGCTGAAGTCGTGGCCCCACAGGCTCACCGCGGTGCTCTCCCGGGCGATCCAGTCGCCGTCGTCGACTTTCCTGCCCTCGCAACCGAATTCGACGTCGAACCCGCCCGGGGTCTTCATGTAGAACGACAGCATGAGGTCGTTGACGTGGCGGCCCAGCGTGGCCGACATCGGTACCTTGCGGCGCAGCGCCCGGTCCAGGCACAGGCCCACGTCGTCGGCCTCTTCGACCTCGACCATCAGGTGCACGATGCCGCTGGGGGTCTGCCCGGGCATGAAGGCGAGGCTGTGGTGGCGCGGGTTGCAACCCAAAAACCGCAGCCAGGCCGGCACGCCATCGGCGGGCCGGCCCACCAGCTGCGGCGGCAGCCGCATCGAGTCGCGCAGCTTGAAGCCCAACACATCCCGGTAGAAGTGCAGCGTCTCCTGGTCGTCGCGGGTGGTCAGCACCACGTGCCCCAGGCCCTGCTCGCCGGTGACGAATTTGTGGCCGTAGGGGCTGACCACCCGGCGGTGCTCCAGCGCGGCGCCGTGGAAGACCTCGAGGCAGTTGCCCGACGGGTCGGAGAACCGGATCATCTCGTCCACCCGGCGATCCGCCAGTTCGGCCGCGGTGGCCTCCTTGTAGGGCGTGCCCTCCACCTCGAGGCGCTTGCGGATCTCTTGCAGGCCTTCGGCGTTCGCGCATTCCCAGCCGGCCTCCGAGAGCCGGTCGTGCTCGCCGGGCACGATGACCAGGCGCGCCGGGAAATCGTCCATCCGCAGGTACAGCGCTCCGTCTACTGTGCCCTTGCCCTCCACCATGCCGAGCACCTTCAGGCCGTACTCGCGCCATGCCCCCATGTCGGTGGCCTCGATGCGCAGGTAGCCCAGCGACCGGATACTCATCGCGCGCCTCCCAGGAAATCTACGGTCAGCTTGTTGAACTCGTCGAACTTCTCCACCTGCGCCCAGTGCCCACATTGCCCGAAAACGTGCAGCTGCGCACGCGGGATGGTCTTCAGCGCCACCAGTGCGCCGTCCAGCGGGTTGACCCGGTCCTCCCGCCCCCAGATCAGCAGCACCGGCTGGCGCAGCCGGTGGACCTCGCGCCACATCATGCCGAGCTCGAAGTCGGCCCCCGCGAACGACATTCCCATCGCCCGGGTCGCCGTCAGCGCCTCCGGCGTGCTGGCCAGCGCGAAGCGCTGATCGATCAGCTCGTCGGTGACCAGCTTCTGGTCGTACACCATCACCCGCAGAAACGCCTCGAGATTTTCGCGGGTGGGCTCGGCGGAGAACTTGCCGAGCCGTTTGACGCCCTCGGTCGGGTCCGGCGAGAACAGGTTGACGCTCAGCCCGCCGGGACCCATCAACACCAGGCGCCCGGCCCGGTCGGGATAGTCGAGCGCGAACCGGACCGCGGTGCCCCCACCCAGCGAATTGCCCACCAGCGGAACGCGTCCCAGGCCCAGCTGGTCGAAGAGCCCCTTGAGCGCCCGGGCGGCGTAGTGGTTGAACTGCCCGTGCTCCGCGCGCTTGTCGGAGTGCCCGTAGCCGGGCTGGTCGACGGCCAGCACGTGGAATCGCTCGGCCAGCACCGGGATGTTGCGCGACCAGTTCGTCCAGCTCGCGGCGCCGGGGCCGCCGCCGTGCAGCAGCACGATCGTCTGATCGTTGCCGGCCCCGGCCTCGTGGTAGTGCAGCTTCAGCCGCCCGTCCACGTCCACTTCGGCGAAGCGCGACGTGGACTCGAACGTCAGCTCGTCCGTCGCGGTCATCACACCATGGTGTCGCCCGGCGGCAACCCGAACTCGTTGTTCCCGAAGATCACGTAGGCGCGCTCGGGGTCGTTGGCCGCGTGCACCCGGCCGGCGTGCGCGTCGCGCCAGAACCGTTGCACCGGCTGGTCATTGGCCAACGCGGTGGCGCCGGACGCCTCGAACAGCCGGTCGATCGAGGAGATCGCCCGGCCGGTGGCGCGCACCTGGTCGCGACGGGCCCGGGCGCGCAGCTCGAACGGGATCTCCTTGCCGGCCGACAGCAGCGCGAACTCGTCGGCGACGTTGCCGGACAGCTGCCGCCACGCGGCGTCGATGTCGCTGGCCGCCTCGGCGATGCGGATCTTGGCGAACGGGTCGTCCTTGGCCTTCTCACCGGCGAACGCCGCCCGCACCCGCTTGCCCTGGTGCTCGACGTGCGCGTCGTAGGCGCCGTAGGCCATGCCCACGATGGGCGCCGAGATGGTGGTGGGATGCATTGTGCCCCAAGGCATCTTGTAGACCGGGGCGGTGTTGGTCCGGTACCCGCCGGCGGTGCCGTCGTTCATCGCCTTGTAGGACAGGAAGCGGTGCCGGGGCACGAAGACGTCCTTGACCACCAACGTGTTGCTGCCGGTGCCGCGCAGGCCGACGACGTGCCACACGTCGTCGATGCGGTACTCGCTGCGCGGGATGAGGAAGCTGCCGAAGTCCACCGGCCGGCCGTCCTTGATGACCGGGCCACCCACGAACGTCCAGGACGCGTGGTCACAGCCCGACGACCAGTTCCACGAGCCGTTGACCAGGTAGCCGCCGTCGGCCACCACGCCCGCGCCCATCGGGGCGTACGACGACGAGATCCGGGTCTTGGGGTCGTCGCCCCACACCTCCTCCTGGGCCTGCTGGTCGAACAGCGCCAGGTGCCAGTTGTGCACGCCGATGATCGAGCTCACCCAGCCGGTGGAACCGCAGGCGCTGGCCAGCCGGCGGACGGCCTCGTAGAACAGGGTGGGGTCGCACTGCAGCCCGCCCCACTGCTCGGGCTGCAGCAGGGTGAAAAAGCCGACGTCCTCGAGGTCCTGGACGGTCTCGTCGGGCAGCCGGCGCAGATCCTCCGTCGCCTGGGCGCGCTCGCGGATCTTAGGGAGAAGATCGTCGATCCCAGCCAACACCGACTGCGCATCGCGCTGTTGAATGGACGTCACTAGATTTGCCTTCCGGGCCAGACTGACAGAGTGGACTTACACGAAAGACTAGAACACGTTCCGATTTGTGTCGAGCAGGGTATTCCTGCGGCTGGTAGCGGTATGAATCGGGTTTTCTGTAACATGTTCTAGTTACCAGGAAAGGACGGACGGGTCTTGACGGAAGCCGATCTGGACCAGGCGCCCGACGAGCCACTAGGCGACCACGTCCTCGAGCTGCAGATCGCCGAGGTCGTCGCCGAGACAGACGAGGCGAGGTCGCTGGTGTTCGCGGTGCCCGCGTCGCCGGGCGATCCGGACATCCCCCCGGAGCGGCTGCGGTACGCGCCCGGCCAGTTCCTGACCCTGCGCGTCCCCAGCGACCGCACCGGCTCGGTGGCGCGCTGCTACTCGCTGTGCAGTTCGCCGTTCACCGACGATGCGCTGACGGTCACGGTGAAGCGGACCGCGGACGGCTACGCGTCCAACTGGCTGTGCGACAACGCGCACGCGGGCATGCGCGTCCACGTGCTGGCGCCCTCGGGCAACTTCGTGCCCAAGACGCTCGACGACGAC
Source organism: Mycobacterium sp. NGS63 (assembly GCF_059812295.1). Taxonomy (NCBI): domain Bacteria; kingdom Bacillati; phylum Actinomycetota; class Actinomycetes; order Mycobacteriales; family Mycobacteriaceae; genus Mycobacterium; species Mycobacterium sp. NGS63. The sequence goes on along the minus strand of NZ_JCALCJ010000003.1, from coordinate 261,792 downwards.
TTCCTGCTGATGGCGGCCGGCAGCGGGATCACCCCGATCATGTCGATCTGCAAGTCGGCGCTCGCCGAGGGCAGCGGGCGGGTGACGCTGCTCTACGCCAACCGCGACGACCGCTCGGTGATCTTCGCCGACGCGCTGCGCGAGCTGTGCGCCAAGTACCCCGACCGGCTCACCGTGGTGCACTGGCTGGAGTCGCTGCAGGGGCTGCCGAGCGCGGATGCGCTGGCGAAGCTGGCCGCGCCCTACACCGACCGGCCCGTGTTCATCTGCGGCCCCGGCCCGTTCATGGACGCCGCGCGGGTAGCGCTGGACGGGCTGCAAGTGCCCGCCGCGCAGGTGCATATCGAGGTGTTCAAGTCGCTGGACTCCGACCCGTTCGCGGCCGTCAAAATCGACGACACCGCCGAGGGTGACCAGCCCCCCGCCACCGTGGTGGTGGAGCTGGACGGCGAGACCCACACCGTGTCGTGGCCGCGCAACGCCAAGCTGCTCGACGTATTGCTCGCCAAGGGGCTGGACGCGCCGTTCTCGTGCCGGGAGGGCCACTGCGGCGCGTGCGCCTGCACGCTGCGCAGCGGCAAGGTGAACATGGAGGTCAACGACGTGCTGGAGCAGCAGGATCTCGACGAAGGCCTGATTTTGGCCTGTCAATCTCACCCGGAATCTGATTCGGTAGAAGTCACCTACGACGAGTAGTCGCCTGGCGAACCAGAAGGAGAGCGGGATGAAGCGGCTCTTAACGGGATTTGCGGCCGTTGGCGGCATGCTGGCGCTGCTCCCCGGTCCGGTCTGCTCGGCGGCGAGCAACACCGCCACCACCCTGTTCCCCTTGGACGGCCCCAACCAGCTGGAGACCCACGCCTTCCTCAACTGCTTCAAGGGCGACGGCCACTGCGACTTCACCGTCGGGGCCGACATGCGCACGCCGGACGGCGTGACCGGCTTCCCGCCCGGCCTGTGGGCGCGCCAGACCACCGAGATCCGCTCGCCGAACCGGTTGGCCTACCTCGACGTGCACGCGGCCGGCGAACACGAACGGGTGAACAAGGCGATGGGCTCCGACGAGATCACCACCGTCTACTTCGGCGAGGGGCCGCCGGACAAGTACCAGACCACCGGCCGCATCGACTCGGCCGACTGGCAGACCGGCCAGCCCAAGACCGACATCAGCGTCATCGCCTGCACGCATATCCAGGTCGTCTACCCCGGGGTCAACATCACCTCGCCCAGCACCTGCGCGCAGACGACGTTCTCCTGACATTGACTCTGCGTTGACGGCGCGACCTTCTCGCACTTTCGCGCCGTACACGCAGAGTCAACGGATTACTCGGGGAAGTCCCCGGTTTCGAGGTCTTCGAGCAGGCTCGGGCCGGCGGGGTGCCAGCCGAACCGTTGTCGGGTCAGCGCGCTGGACGAGGGCTGGTCGACGGCGAAGATGGCGCCGAGCGGGCCGAAGGTCTCGGCCGGGGCGGGCTCGACGGGCACACCGAGCCGGCGCCCGATCGCCTCGGCGATCGCCCGCATCGGGTCGCCTTCGTCACCCACCGCGTGCAGGACCGAGCCGGGCGGGGCCTCTTCGAGGGCAAGCCGGAACAGCGACGCAGCGTCGTCCCGGTGCACCGCGGGCCAGCGTTGCGAGCCGTCGCCCACGAAGGCCGACACCCCGCGCCGCCGCGCGGCCTGGATCAGCATGCCGGCGAAGCCGTAGCGACCGCCGGCGTCGTGGACCGACCGCGGCAGCCGCACCGCGGCCGAACGGACGCCGCGCCCGGCCAGGTCGATGACGGCCTGTGCGGTGCGGCCGCGCCCGGCCATCGGGCCCTCGGCGTTGAAGGGGTCCTCTTCGGTGCTCGCACGGCCGGGCACCGTGGGGGTGCCGCTGGCGAGCACCAGCGGCTTGCCGGTGCCGACGAGCGCGTCGCCGAGAGCGGCGACCGCGCGCGCCTCGTCCCCGATGGCGTCCCCGACGGCGCTGAAGTCGTGCGAGAACGCGAGGTAGATGACGCCGTCGGCGTCGCCGGCCGCGTTCTGCAGGGCGTCGAGGTCGGCGACGTCGCCGCGCAGCGGCTTGGCGCCGAGGGCGCTGACGGTCTGGGCCGCGGCCTCGGATCGGGCCAGGCCCACGACCTCGTGATCGGCGGCGATCAGTTGCGAGACGACGGCCGAGCCGATTCCTCCGCTGGCGCCGGTGACGAATACGCGCACGAGCAGCTCCGTTCATGTGATGCGACTATGGTCCCATCACTCTACACCGGTGACGGGACCATGGTCGCATCACTAAGCTGGGCTCATGGCCCGCTGGCAGCCCGACGCACGCGAACGCCTGGTCGCCGCCGCGCTGGACCTGTTCAACGAACGCGGCTACGACGAGACCACGGTCGCGCAGATCGCCGAGCGCGCCGGCCTGACCAAGAGCACGTTCTTTCGGCACTTCCCGGACAAGCGTGACGTGCTGGCGGCCGGCCAGGACGCCATCGCGCAACTGCTCCGCGAGGGCATCGCCGCGGCGCCGCCCGACGCGACGCCGCTGGCCGCGGTGTGCGCCGGCATGCGGTCGGCGGCGGCGGCGTTCACGTCGTTCAACCGGGACCTCGCGCCCAGGCTCAAGGCCGCGATCGCCGCCAGCGCCGAACTGCAGGAACGCAACGCGCTCAAGCAGATTGGGCTGGCCCTCGCGACGTCGGAGGCGCTGCAATCGCGCGGCGTGCCCGAGCCGACGGCCGCGTTGGCCGCCGAGCTCGGTGCGCTGGCGTTCAAGACGGCCTATGCCCGCTGGACAGAGCCGGACGAAGCCCGGGACTTGGGCGCCATCGCGTGCGAGGCGCTGCGCGAATTACACGCCGCCGCAGCCGATCTCGGCTAGCGCGGCAGTCCCAGTAGGCGCTCGGCGGCGACGGTGAGCAGGATCTGCTCGGTGCCGCCGGCGATGGTGAGGCAGCGCGTGTTGAGGAAGTCGTACACCGCGCGGTTGTCGACCAGCCCGCCACCGGCCGAGACGTCCATCGTGAACTCGGCCAGCGCCTGCCGGTAGCGCACGCCGATGAGCTTGCGCACGCTGGACTGCGCGCCGGGGTCCTGGCCGCCGACGGCGAGCTGGGCGATGCGCTGGTCCAGCAGCGCGCCGGTCTGGGCGGTGACGATCAGCCGGCCCAGCCGGTCCTGCTCGGCGACATCGAGATCCCTTGCCGCCAAGAGCTTCAGCAGCTCCTCCATCGGGTTGCCCAGCGCGGTCCCCGACGCCATCGCGATGCGCTCGTTGGCCAGCGTGGTGCGGGCCAGCCGCCAGCCGTCGTTGACCGTGCCGACCACCATCGCGTCGGGCACGAACACGTTGTCCAGGAAGACCTCGTTGAACAGCGAGTCGCCGGTGATCTCGCGCAGCGGCCGGATCTCGATGCCCGGGGACTTCATGTCCACCAGGAAGTAGGTGATGCCCTTGTGCTTCGGGGCGTCGGGGTCGGTGCGCGCCAGGCACACGCCCCACCGCGCCTTGTGCGCGGCCGACGTCCACACCTTCTGCCCGGTGAGCAGCCAGCCGCCGCCCTGGTCTTCGGTGCGCACCGCCTTGGTGCGCAGCGACGCCAGGTCGGACCCGGCCCCCGGCTCGGAAAACAGTTGGCACCAAAGGAATTCGCCGCGCAGGGTGGCGGGCACGAACCGGTCGACCTGATCGGGCGTGCCGTGCTCGAGGAGGGTCGGCGCCGCCCACCAGCCGATCACCAGGTCCGGCCGCGCCACGCCGGCGGCCGCCAGCTCCCGGTCGATCAGCAGCTGCTCGGCCGGGCCCGCACCGCGCCCGTGCGGCGGCGGCCAGTGCGGCGCCTGCAGCCCCGCCTCGGCCAGCGCCACCTGCCGCTTTTCGGCGGGCAGCGCGGCGACCTCGGCGACCGCGGCGGCGATCTCCGGCCGCAGGTGCTCGACCTCGGACAGGTCGATGCCCAGGCGGCGCCGCACCCCGGCCTGGGTCAGCGCGGTGATGCGGCGCAGCCAGCGCTCGGCGCCGCCCAGGAACCTGCCGATGCTGTGCACGCGGCGCAGGTACAGGTGCGCGTCGTGCTCCCAGGTGCAGCCGATGCCGCCGAGCACCTGGATGCAGTCCTTGACGTTGGCCTTGGCGGCGGTGATGCAGGTGCTCGCGGCCAACGCCGCCGCGATGGAGAACTGGTCGGCGTCGGATTCGGCGGCGGCGCGCGCGGCGTCGGCGGCGGCCACCTCGGCCTGCTCGGCGCGGCACAGCATCTCCGCGCACAGGTGCTTGACGGCCTGGAAGCTGCCGATCGGCTTGCCGAACTGCTCGCGCACCTTCGCGTAGGCGACCGCGGTGTCCAGCGACCACCGGGCGATGCCGGCGGCCTCGGCGGCCAGCACGGTCGCGGCCAGTTCCTCGACGCGGCGATCGGATATCGGGGTGGCGGGCGCGTCCGTCAGCACCAGCCGGGCCAGCGGCCGGGAGAAGTCGGCGGCCGGCAGCGGCTCGAGCTGCGCGCCGTCGCCGTCGGTGTCGACGAGCAGCCAGTCGTCGCCCGCCGGCACCAGCGCGACGCTGCCGGGCGCGCCGCCCAGCACCAATTCGACGGTTCCGGAGGCCCGGTGGTCGTCGAATTTCACGTCACCGTCGAGCGCCACCCCGGCAAAGCGTTCGCCGGAGGCCAGCGCGGCCAGCAGTTCGGGATCGTCGAGCACCAGGGTGGCCAGCGCCGTCGTGGCGACCGGCCCTGCTATCAGCGCCTTGGCCGCCTCCTCGACCATCGCGCACAGGTCCTCGACGCTGCCGCCGGCGCCGCCGTGGTCCTCGGCGATCGCCACCCCGAAGATGCCGAGGTCGGCCAGCCCGGCAAAGACCGGCCGCCACGCGCCGGCGTCGCCCTGTTCGACCGCGCGGATAGCGGCCGTCCCGCCCGGCCCCGACGTGGTGTTGCGGGCCCAGTCGCGCACCAGCGCACGCGCGGCGAACTGTTCGTCGGTGACGGTCGCTACCACCCTGGGCCTCCGCGTGATTGGTTCGACGTGACGACAAGGGCGACTAATGCCCACTAGAACGTGTTCTAATAGTGCCAGCGATCGAGCGTCAAGTCGAACGCCATCACAGCAGTACACGTCGTTGTCCCGGCTGCGGGGAGGTGGGAAATTCACCCACAGCATGCGTATCGTTTGCGAACGGACCACCTGAAAAAGGAGCACCCCCTCAGATGTCGTCAGCGAACCCGTCCCCGGATCGCGTTTCGGACTCGCAGCCGCGCGAGGTCATGAACGTGGCGGTACTGGCCGAGTCCGAGCTCGGCTCGGAGGCGCAGCGGGAACGCCGCAAACGCATCCTGGACGCCACCATGGCGATCGCGTCCAAGGGCGGCTACGAGGCGGTTCAGATGCGCGCGGTGGCCGACCGCGCCGACGTGGCGGTGGGCACCCTGTACCGGTATTTCCCGTCGAAGGTGCACCTGCTGGTGTCGGCGCTGGGCCGCGAGTTCGGCCGCATCGACGCCAAGACGGACCGCTCCGCGGTCGCCGGCGGCACCCCGTTCCAGCGGCTGAACTACATGGTGGGCAAGCTCAACCGCGCGATGCAGCGCAACCCCCTGCTGACCGAGGCGATGACGCGGGCCTACGTCTTCGCCGACGCCTCGGCGGCCAGCGAGGTCGACCAGGTCGAGAAGCTCATCGACTCGATGTTCGCCCGGGCCATGGCCGACGGCGAACCCACCGAGGACCAGTACCACATCGCCCGGGTGATCTCGGACGTGTGGCTGTCGAACCTGCTGGCCTGGCTCACCCGGCGGGCCTCGGCGACCGACGTCAGCAAGCGGCTGGACCTGGCCGTGCGGTTGCTGATCGGCGACACGGACTCCTAACTACGCCGGCGGCCCGGCGGTGCGGCCGCGCGTCAGCTCGGTGTCCAGCAGTTCGGTGACCGGCAGGCCCGAGCGCGGCGGCTTGAGCAGCAGCTCGCCGGCCCGCTGACCCTTGCGCAGGCTGGGCTGGGCCACCGTGGTCAACCCGCGGCCGATCGCGTCGGGCACGCCGTCGAACCCGGTGACGGTCATCTGCCCCGGCACGTAAATGCCATGCGCGCGAAGGTAATCCATGGCCGACAGGGCCAGGATGTCCGCGGTGCACATCAGCGCGGTGATCCGCGGGTTGGCCTCCAGCGCCGCCTTGGCGGCCGCGCCACCCGACTCGGGCAGGTGCTCGTAGCTTTCCACCACGGTCAGCGAATCCGGGTCGACGCCCGCGGCCGTCATCGCCTCCCACACGCCGACGATGCGTTCGCGTTGCACGTCGAAGGCCGGTGACCGCAGCCGCTCGGCGTCGACGAGCCCCTGCCGGCGGTCCCGGCCCAGCCGCATGGTCAGCAGTCCGATCTCGCGATGGCCCAGCCCGAGCACGTAGTCGGCCAGCTCGCGCATCGCCGCGCGGTCGTCGATGCCCACCCGCGACACCCCGGACAGGCCCTTGGGCTGGTCGACCACCACCACCGGCAGCCGCCGCTGCAGCACCACTTGCAGGTAGGGATCGTCGTCGCAGACCGAATACACCACGAACCCGTCCACCCCGGCGCCCAGCACCGCGGCCGTTCCGTCGTCGAGGCTGCGGCTGGCCCCGACGGCGACCAGCAGCAGCCCCTGCCCCAGCTCCTCGCACGACTGCGCCACTCCCGCAACGAAATCCCGCGCCGCCGGGTCGGAGAAGAAATACGTCAGCGGCTCGGCCATCACCAGGCCGACCGCGCCGGCCTTGCGGGTCCGCAACGAGCGCGCCAACGGGTCGGGACCCGGGTAACCCAGCCGCTTGGCCGTCGCGAGCACCCGCTCGCGAAGGTCGGCGGAGAGCTGATCCGGCCGGTTGAACGCGTTGGAGACCGTCGTGCGCGAGACGTTCAGCTCGTCGGCCAACGACGCCAGAGTCGCACGCCGGCGCGGGGTGGGACTCACGTTCGGTGACGCTACAGCCGATCGTCGCCACCGCACACGAGGCGCCGAAACGCAACTTTTTATTGGAAACGATTTTCATTAGTATTATGGGTCGGCTGGCGGGCCGGCGAGAGGACACGGGCGTGCGTATGAAGCGGTGGCTATCGGCCGTTCTGCTCGTCCTGCCAGGGCTGGCGGCGGTTCCCGGCTGCGCCGGTCCGGCGGACCCGCGCGCGATCACCGTTATCGCGTCGACGGACGTGTGGGGCAGCGTGGCCGGCGCCGTCACCAGGGGGCACGTCGCCGTCGAAGCCCTGGTGCGCGGCGCCGACGCCGACCCGCACTCCTATATGGCCAGCCCGTCGGACGCCGCGGCGATCACCGACGCCGCCCTCGTCGTCTACAACGGCGGCGGCTACGACCCCTGGGTGGACCAGGTGCTGGCCCGGCATCCGAAAGTGCGATCCGTCGACGCCTACTCGTTTGTCGCCCACGCGGGGCCGGGCGCCGACCCGCCCAACGAGCACGTCTTCTACGACCTGAACGTCGCCAAGTCGGTGGCCACCTCGATCGCCGACCGGATGGCGGCCATCGACCCGGCCAACGCCCTCGACTACCGCGCCAACGCCGCCGCGTTCTGCCGCGGCGCCGACGCGATCGCGATCTCCGAACACGCCATCGGCAGCGCCTACCCCGACGCCGGGGTCATCGCGACCGAGCCCGACGCGAACTACCTGCTGGCCGCGGCGGGGCTGGTCAATCGCACCCCGGCCGCGTTCAGCGCGGCCAACGAGAACCAGACCGATCCCTCGCCGGCCGACATGGCGTCGGTGCTCGACATGATCGACCACCGCCGCGTCTCGGCGCTGCTGGTCAACCCGCAGACGTCCAGCTCGGCTATCAACGGCCTGCGGGATGCCGCGCGGCGCGCGGGCGTCCCGGTCACCGAGGTGAGCGAGACGCTGCCCGACGGCAGCGACTACCTGACCTGGCAGCGCAACACGGTCGACCAGCTGCTGGCCGCGCTGCGGTCGAGCCGGTAAGCGCGGTGGCCGTCGCGCTGCGCGGCGCCCGGCTGGCGTTCGGCGACCGGGTGCTGTGGGACCACCTCGACCTGTCGGTGTCGCCGGGCGAGTTCGTCGCCGTGCTCGGGCCCAACGGCAGCGGCAAGACGTCGCTGCTCAGGGTCCTGCTCGGGCAGCTGGCGCTGAGCGCGGGCGCCGCGCTGGTGGGCGGCAGGCCCGTCACCTCCGGCAGCGCGAGCATCGGCTACGTGCCGCAACACCGCCCGATCGACCGGGACGTCATGCTGCGCGGGCGCGACCTGGTGCGGCTGGGTATCGACGGACGCCGCTGGGGCGGCGCGCCGCTGCGCTCGGCCGACCGGGCGCGCCGGCGCGCCGCCGTGGCCGGCGCGCTGCGCCAGGTCAACGGCGAACACCTGGCCGGCGTGCGCGTCGGCGTGATGTCGGGCGGGGAGCTGCAGCGGGTGCGCATCGCCCAGGCGCTGGTCAGCGACCCCCAACTGCTGCTGTGCGACGAACCGCTGCTGACCCTGGATCCCGCGAACGCGCGGCTGGTGTCGGCGCTGATCGAAAAGCGCCGCCGCGACGCCGGAACAACCGTCATCGTCGTCACGCACGAGATCAACACGATCCTGCCGTACGTGGACCGGCTGCTGTACCTGGTCGACGGCCGCTTCCAGATCGGCACCGTCGAGCAGGTGATGACCAGCGAGACGCTGTCGGAGCTCTACCGGGCCGACATCCAGGTGGTCAAGGTCGGGAACCGCTACGTCGTGGTGGGCGAGCCGGACGACGGGTGCGGCCGGTGAACCGCCGCCTCGCCGACATGCTGCACCACCTGTTCTCCTTCGACCTGACCGCGAGCCTGCTGCACCACGACTTCGTCCAGCAGGCCGTGGTGGCGGGCGCGCTGCTGGGGCTGGTGGCCGGGCTGATCGGGCCATTCATCGTGATGCGCCAGATGTCGTTCGCCGTGCACGGGTCCAGCGAACTGTCGCTGACCGGGGCCGCTTTCGCGCTGCTGGTCGGGTTCCAGGTGGGCGCCGGGGCGCTGGTCGGCAGCGCGCTGGCCGCCGCGCTGTTCGGCATCCTCGGGCAGCGCGCGCGGGAGCGCGACTCGGTGATCGGCGTGGTGCTGGCGTTCGGGCTGGGCCTGGCGGTGCTGTTCATCCACCTGTACCCCGGGCGGACCGGGACCAGCTTCGCGCTGCTGACCGGCCAGATCGTCGGCGTCGGCTACACCGGCCTGACGATGCTGGCGCTGGTTTGCCTGCTCGTCGTCGCGGTGCTCGGTACGTGCTATCGCCCGCTGTTGTTCGCCACCGTCGACCCGGACGTCGCGGCCGCGCGCGGGGTTCCGGTGCGAGCGCTGGGCGTCGTATTCGCCGCGCTGGTCGGCGTGGTGGCCGCGCAGGCCGTGCAGATCGTCGGGGCGCTCCTGGTGATGTCGTTGCTGATCACGCCGGCGGCCGCGGCGGCCCGGGTGGTCGCCTCGCCGGCGGGGGCGATCGTGGCCTCGGTGGTCTTCGCGGAGGTCGCCGCCGTCGGCGGCATCCTGCTGTCGCTGGCGCCGGGCGTGCCGGTGTCGGTGTTCGTCGCGACGATCTCGTTCGCCATCTACCTAACCTGCTGGCTGCTGGGGCGCCGCCGCGCGACGGCCCCATAAGCTGGGCGGGTGGCCGGTATCGACCTCAACGCCGACTTGGGCGAGGGCTTCGGCGTCTGGCGCCTCGGCGACGACGACGCCATGCTGCGAATTGTGACCAGCGCCAACGTCGCGTGCGGGTTCCACGCCGGCGACCCCGCCGGCCTGCTGCGGGTGTGCCGGTCGGCGGCCGAACGCGGCGTGCGCGTCGGGGCGCAGGTGAGCTACCGCGACCTGGCCGGGTTCGGCAGGCGCTTCATCGACGTCGCGGCCGACGATCTCGTCGCCGACGTCGTCTACCAGATCGGCGCGCTGCAGGCGATCGCGCGGGCGTCCGGCTCGGCGGTGTGCTACGTCAAACCCCATGGGGCGCTGTACAACACGATCGTGACCCATCGTGAGCAGGCGGCCGCGGTCGCGCGGGCGGTGGCGCTGGTCGACCCCGCGCTGCCGGTGCTGGGCATGGCCGGTTCGGCGTTCTTCGACGAGGCCGCGCGCCTCGGGCTGCGCACGGTGGCCGAGGCGTTCGCCGATCGCGCGTATGAGCCCGACGGCACGCTGGTCCCCCGCCGCGCGCCCGGCGCGGTGCTGGGCGACCCGGACGCGATCGCCGAGCGCGTGGTGGCCATGGTGACCTCGGGCCGGGTCACCGCGATCGACGGCACCGAGATCGACGTGCGCGTGGAATCGGTTTGCGTGCATGGCGATTCGCCGGGTGCGGTGCAGATCGCGACCGCGGTGCGCGACCGGGTCAGGGCCGCCGGGACCGACGTCAGGGCGTTCTGCTGATGCGGCTGAAACTGGGGCGACCCGATATCGCGCGGTATTCCGACCGGTTCGACGTGCCGGCCGCCGCCGGCGACACGCCGCTGTCGGCCACGTGGTTGGGTGTGGCGACGCTGTTGCTCGACGACGGGTCGTCCGCGCTGATGACCGACGGCTACTTCTCGCGCCCCGGCCTGGCGCGGGTGGCGGGCGGCACGGTGGCGCCGTCGGCCGCACGCGTGGACGGCTGCCTGGCCCGGGCCAAGGTGTCGCGGCTGGAGGCCGTCGTCCCGGTGCACACCCACATCGACCACGTGCTGGATTCCGCGCTGGTGGCCGACCGCACCGGCGCGCGGCTGGTCGGGGGCGAGTCCGCGGCCAACGTCGGGCGCGGCTACGGCCTGGCCGAGGACCGCCTCGTCGTCGCGACCTCGGGTGAGCCAATTCGGTTGGGCGCCTTCGACGTAACGCTGATCGAGTCGCACCACTGCCCGCCGGACCGGTTTCCCGGCACGATCGAGGCGCCGGTGGTGCCGCCGGTGCGCGCGTCGGCCTACCGCTGCGGCGAGGCGTGGTCGGCGCTGGTGCAGCACCGGCCGTCGGACCGGCGGCTGCTGATCCAGGGCAGCGCCGGCTTCGTCAAGGGCGCGCTCGCCGGGCAGCGCGCCGAGGTCGCGTACCTGTCCGTCGGCCAGTTGGGCCTGCGGCCGCGGTCCTATCTGCTCGACTACTGGGCCGAGACCGTGCGCGCGGTGGGCGCGCGCCGGGTGATCCTGGTCCACTGGGACGACTTCTTTCGCCCCCTGTCGAAACCCTTGCGGGCCTTGCCCTATGCGGGTGACGACCTGGACGTGTCGCTCGGCGTGCTGGACGAGCTGGCCGCCCGGGACAGTGTCGCGTTGCACATGCCGACGGTGTGGCGGCGCGAGGACCCCTGGGCGTGAGCGGCGCTCCGGCGCTGGCCGTCGCGCTGGTATTGCTCGCTGGCGTCCTCGCCTTCGCGGTCGTCCGGCCGCGCGGCTGGCCCGAGGCGGTCGCGGCGGTGCCGGCCGCCGCCATCGTGGTCGCGATCGGCGCGATCGCGCCCCGCCAGGCGGTCGCCGAGGTCGCCGACCTGTCGGGGGTGGTCGCATTCCTGGGCGCGGTGCTGGTGCTGGCCAAGCTGTGCGACGACGAGGGCCTGTTCGAGGCGGCCGGCGCCGCGATAGCGCGGGGCCGGGTCGGGTCGGGCGGCCTGCTGCGGCGCGTGTTCGTCATCGCGTCGCTGATCACCGCCGTGCTGAGCCTGGACGCCGCGGTGGTGTTGCTGACGCCGGTGGTGCTGGCCGCGGTGCGCCGGCTGCGAACCCGCGTGCGGCCCTACGCCTATGCCACGGCGCACCTGGCCAACGGCGCCTCGCTGCTGCTGCCGGTGTCGAACCTGACCAACCTGCTGGCGTTTCACACCGCCAACATCTCGTTCACCAAGTTCACGCTGGTGATGGCTCTGCCGTGGCTGGGCGCGGTGGCCACGCTGTACGTGATCTTCCGCTGGTTCTTCGCCGCCGACCTGCGCGTGCAGCCCGAACCCGAGGAATCCGGGCCGGCGCCGCGGCCGCCGGTGTTCGTGTTGGTCGTCGTCGGGCTGACGCTGACCGGGTTCGCGGTCGGCCAGTCGGTGGGGGTGGCCCCGGCCTGGGTGGCGCTGGTCGGCGCCGTCGTGCTCGCGGTGCGCAGCCTGCGCCGCAAGCACACCTCGGCGGCCGACATCGCGCGCTCGGCGCACGTGTCGTTCCTGGTGTTCGTGCTGGCGCTGGGCATCGTGGTGCGCGCGGTGACGGTCAACGGCGTGGACCGGGCCATGTCGGCCGTGCTGCCGTCGGGGTCGGGGCTGCCCGCGCTGCTGGCGATCGCGGCGATCGCCGCGGTGCTCGCCAACGTCGTCAACAACCTGCCGGCCACGCTGGTGCTGCTGCCGCTGGTCGTCCCCGGCGGCCCGGCGGCGGTGCTGGCGGTGCTGATCGGGGTCAACATCGGCCCCAACCTGACCTACGTGGGTTCGCTGTCGAACCTGTTGTGGCGCCGCGTGTTGCGCCAGCACGACCTCGACGCAGGCGTGGGCGAGTACACCCGGCTCGGGCTGTGCACCGTGCCGGTGGCGCTGGTGGTCGCGGTGGTCGCGCTGTGGGCGTCGATGCGGGTCCTCAGCTAGGCGCGAGCACGGATGCGGGCGCGGATGGGCGCGGCGGCGACCACCGTGAATGGCGTTGCCAGCGGGAAGTTTTCGTCGAGGGACTCGATCTCGGCGGCGCGGATGACGGTGGCCAGCGCCAGGGTGGCCTCCAGCATCGCGAAGTGATCGCCGACGCAGGAGCGCGGCCCGCCGCCGAACGGCAGGTACTGCCAACGGCTTCGGCCCTTCGACCGTTCCGGCAGGAACCGGTCCGGATCGAAGCGCAGGGGATCCTCCCACAGCGCGGGATCGCGGTGCAGCGCATAGAAACTCACGATGGCCATGGTTTCGGCCTCGACCCGGTGGCCGTCCACCACGATGTCGCGGGTGGGCGAGCGAAGCGTCCCGGACGCGGGCGGACACAACCGCAGCGCCTCGTGCAGCACCCGTACCGTCAGCTCGAGCCCGGGCACGTCTTCCGGGGTCAGCGGCCGCTCACCCAACGCGGCCACCTCAGCGCGAACCCGGTCTTGGATGTCACGGTGGTGCCCCAGCGCCCACAGCGCGTAGGTGAGGGTGGTCGAGGTGGTGTCGTGGCCGGCGAGCATGAACAGCACCAGCTCGTGGCAGATCTCGTCGTCGGTCAGCGGCAGACCCGTCTCCTCATCCTTGGCCTCGATCAGGGCGCGCACCAGCGGGGCGTCGCGATCGGGGTCGGCGCGGACCTCGTGCAGGATTTCGCCCGCCAGCCGGTGCAGGGTGTGGTTGGCCCGGCGGGCCGCGCGCTGGCCCGCGGTGGGCAGCCACCGCGGGGGGTTCACCGGCCGCGCCGCGCGGTCGGCGACCCACGCCAATGCAGTGCGCAGCGCATGGCCCACCTCGTCGGCGCGCTCGTCGAGGTCCAGCCCGAGCACCGAGCGGCCGAGCGCGCGCAGCGTCAGCCGGCGGCAGTCGGCGTCGAGGTCCACCAGCGCGCCGTCGCACCATCCGTCGGCGACGGATTGCGCCGCCGCGGCCATGTGCCCCGCGTACCGGGGCACCTGACGCTTGGTGAACATCGGCTGCAGCGCGCGTCGCCGCGGCAGCCAGCGCTCGTGGGGCAGGTCGAGGAGGTTGCCGCCCATCAGCGCCCGCAGCTCGACCATGGTGCGGGTGCGGCCGCGGTCGCAGACCTCGTCGCTGCGGCCCAACAGATCGCGGGCGCCCTGCGGGGAGGAGATCAGCACCACGTTCGGAATCAGCCACTTCGGGCCGAGCACGATCCGGGTGACGGGACCGCCGGCGTCGGCCAGCGTCTGCAGACCGTCGATGTACGAGCGCACCGCCGTGGCCTGGCGCCAATACGGAAGCGGATTCTTCGGCGCCAACGTGATCGCACCGGGCTTTTCCAGCAAGTCGACCATGCCAACTCCTCCTGTCGCTGGCACGGTAAGGCCGACTTCGCTTCGTGCGCATGCGTAGTCGGCTACTCGAATCACGCGCGGCGCGTCAGCTCGGCGCGCCCGGTCCGGCCCGGATGATCGACGCCAGTTCCTCACGCGACTGGGCCCCGACCCGCTGGCAGGCCCGATAGATGTGCCCCTCGACGGTGCGCACCGACATCACCAGCTTCTCGGCGATCTGGCGGTTGGACAGGCCCGCCACGACGAGTTCGATGACATCGCGCTGGCGGCCCGACAGCTTCAGGCCCGCCGGGGTGCGCAGCGCGGGCGTCTGCAGGCCACCGCACTCGTCGGCCAACTCCCGGGCCAGCGCCGCGGCATAGAGCCCCCGCTTGTGCTGCTGGCGGTCGTCGAACGCGACGGAGGCCTGCGCGGCGGCGTCGGCGGCGGCGGCCCGGTCACCGATGCCCCGGTAGGCCGCCGCCGCGGCCAGCAGGCCATCGCCGTCGTTGGCCGACAGCGCCTCCGCATGCAGCGCGACGGCATCGGCGAGCGGCAATGACAAGGCGGCGGCCAGCTCCCGCGCGCGGGCGGCGTCCGAGGCGTCCCCCCATTGCGCCGCGGCCTGGATGCAGGCCAATTCGTGGGTGGGCTGGTTGCGCTCGCGGGCGAGTCGCGCCGCCTCCCGCGCGCTGGCCACCGCCTCGCCCAGCGAACCGCTCGCCGCCAGCGCCCACCCAAGGGCCAGCGACAAGCCGGTGTCCATGAACAGGAAGTCCGCCGGCACGCAGGACCGCGCGCCCGCGACCGCGTCGTTCGCTTCCGCGGGCTGCCCCAGCTTGGCGTGCGCCTCGGCCAGCGCGAAATAGCTCGCCGGGCGCAAACCCGTTGTGACGGCGTGCATTTGCACCCCGGCGACGGCCTCGTGCACCAGCCGCACCGCGTCGGCGACGGCGCCCCGGACCAGCGCGGCGTTGCCCAGCAAGAAGGCGAGGTTGGCGTAGGCCAGACCCGGAACGTCGCGGGCCGAGTCGGCCAATCGCTCTGCCGTGCCGACGAACTCGTCGACCCGGCCGGTCAGCCGGCACGCCCGGCCGTACACGGCGCCGAACCAGAAGCGCATGTGCGACGCCTGAAACGACGTCGTCGCGCGGCGCAGCGCCTCCTCGGCGATGTCGCCGAGCCGATCGACCCGCCCCAGCGCCCCCATGGCCATGATCAGCGCGAGCGACGCCATCATCGCGTGAAAGTCCGGAAGCGCAGCCGATTCCAATGCGGCGCTTGCCCTTTCGGCCGCATGCTCGCAACGCGCCGACACCGCGTCCAGGCAGGCCTGCACCGCCAGCCGCGCGGACGTCTGCTCCGGCGACTCCGGGACCGCGGCGAGGCCGTCGAGGATCCGCGCGGCCTCGGCCGGGTTGCCGAGCATCCAAATCAGGTTGGCCGCGCGCACGGTCGCCCAGTGATGCCCGTCGGGCGCAGCGCCGTCGGCCAGGTCCCGCAGCGCGGCTTCGGCCTGCTCGCCACGGCCGAGCAGTACCAGGTTCATCGCCCGAACCTCGGCGGCGCCCGGTGCCCCGGCCTGCGCGGCGGCGTTGGCGAACCGGTCGGCCAGGTCGAGATCCAGCAGGGTCATCGCGTGACGCGCCGATTTCAGGTACAGCTCGGGGTCGGGGTCGAGGTCCGACTCGAGGCGCAGCAGCGCCCGGCGCACGGTGGCCTGCATGTCGTCGTCGCCGTTTTGGGCCAGGCGCGTCGCCAGCCGCCCCCGGATCGTCGACAGATACATCTCGCCGGCGGCGGCGCGGCGCAGCTCGCCGAACAGCGGGTGCGCCAGCCTGGCCGTCAGGCGGCCGGGGGCGCGTTCGACGTTCACGAGTCCCATTTCTTCGGCGGTCACCAGGTCGGTGCGGTTCACCAGGTCGCACAGCACCCCGACGGGAAGCGGCTCGCACTGCGACAGCGTGTCGACCACCAGCGCCACCCCCGGGGTGAGCCGGCCCATCTGGCGGGCGACCGTGTCGGACAGGGTCGCCGAGACCGCGACGTCGCCGTCCCACATCCAGACCCCGGCCACCTGGCGCATCCGCCCGGCCGCCATCTGATCGGTCAGCAACTGCCGGAGGAACAACGTGTTTCCGCCCGTGAGGCGCCGGAAGCGGTTGGCGCTGCGCGCGTCCACCGGCCCGCCCAGCGTGGTCTCGATGACCTCCCGGGTGGCCGCGGCCGAGAGGGGCTCGAGGACCAGGCGCGGCAGCAGCCCGTCCTTCCACAGCGCCGTCACCGCGTCGGGCTCCTCGCCGCCGGTGCGCACGGTGACCACCAGCCGCGCCCCGCCGGACTGCGCGAGCTGGTGAATGACGAGGGCCGACAGGCCATCCAGCAGGTGGGCATCGTCGACGCCGACGACGACGCGGCCGCGGCGCTGCCGCGCGACGAACGACTCGATGACGCGCCGGACGTTGGTCAGGGGGTCCGACATGGCGTCGCCCAACATGCCGATGAACGCGCCGAGGGGCAGCGCGTGCGCCGACTCGGTGCCGACGATCCATTTGGTGCGCTCGCCCGCGGCCTCGGCGCGCCGCAGCACTTCGCGCGCCAGCCACGTCTTGCCCACCCCGGCGGCCCCCGCGATCACCACGCCGGAATGGTTGCCAGAACTGCCCAGGGCGCGGCGAATCGTGCCCAATTCGCTGTCGCGCCCCGTCAGCAGCTCGCCGCTGGTCACGCCGTGACTATAGCCGTGCGCGGGCGCGGCGCGGGCCCTGAATTCGGCGTTTCCCCCCGACCGCGGCTGGCGTTTGCCGGGTCCGCGAGCCTAAGACGCGTAGTCGACTACGCTATCGGCGCCCGCGCCGCGCCGTGAGCATGGCTTTTATTAGCCGGCGACCTGTAAAGGCGGTGCGTCATGCGCGATCACGCGGTGGTGTTGGGAGCGAGCATGGCCGGCCTGATGGCCGCGCGGACGCTCGCCGACTTCTACGACACGGTGACGGTGGTGGAGCGGGACGCGCTCTGCGACGGCGACACCGCCCGCCGCGGCGTGCCGCAGGGGCGCCACCTGCACGGCCTGCTGGCCCGTGGCGCCCAGGTGATCGAGGAGCTCTTCCCCGGCATCCTCGCCGAATTGGTCTCCGACGGCGCCCAGTACTTCGACGGCGCGGACCTGTCGCAGTGGTACTACAACGTGGGCGGGCACCCGATGGTGCGCAGCGGCAGCACCCCGTCGGTCACGAGCTACCTGATGACACGGCCCTTCTTGGAGGATCACGTGTACAGACGCGTGCGCACCATCCCCAACGTCACGCTGATCGACCAACACGACGTCGTGGCGCTGGTCCCGGCGCCGGATCGCCGGCGCATCACGGGCGCACGGGTCGTCGCCCGCCGCACCGGCGAAGAGTCCACGCTGGACGCCGACTTGGTGGTCGATGCGACGGGGCGCGGCGCCCGCACCCCCTTCTGGCTGGACAGCCTGGGCTACGGCCGCCCGGCCGAGGACCGTGTCGTGGTGCACATGACCTACATGACCCAGGTGGTGACCATGCCGCCGGATGCGCTGCACGAGCTCGGATTCCTGGTCGGGTTCGTGCCGGGCCGGCCGCGCGGGCTGGGCATGCTGCACTGCGAGAACGACACCTGGGTGTTCACCGTGATGGGCATCGCCGGTTGCGAACCGCCGCGGGATTTCGCGGGCATGCGCGACTTCGTCGAGGACTGCGCGCCGGCCCACATGCTCGCGGCGGTGCGGGAGGCCCGCGTCGTCGGAGAGCCGGCACGCCACTGCATGCCGTCGAGTCAGTGGCGCCGCTACGACAAGATGCGCCGGTTTCCCGACGGCCTGCTGGTCATCGGCGACGCGATCTGCAGCTTCAACCCGATCTACGGCCAGGGCATGACGGTGGCGGGACTGGAGGCCGGGGCGCTGCGCGACTGCTTGTCCAGCGGGACCGAGGATTTGGCGCGGCGCTTCTTCCGCGCCGCGGCGGGACCGATTCGCCGGGCGTGGCAACTGTCGGCCACCCCGGACCGCAGCCTGCCCGAAACCGACGGCGCGCCAACGCTACTGGAGCGACTGCTCACCGGCTACGTCGACCGGGTGCTCGCCGCCGCCGAAGACGACGCGGGCGCCGCCGAGCAGTTCCACCGGGTGGCGTCGTTTCTGGATCCGCCCAGTCGGCTGCTGCGCCCCGGCATCATGTGGCGCGCCGCCCGCGCCAACCACCGTCAGCGCCCCGACCGGCCGACGGGCGGGACCGGGAAGCCGGCATCGTCGCAGGCGCAGCGCTCCGGCCCGGCGGACGACGATTGCGCCATCCTGGCCTGGTAACCGACCTAGCGACGGTAGGCCGGCGGCAGCGGCATGCCGAGCCCGGCCAGCACACCGCGCAGCCGCGCCGGGTAGTCGGTGATGATGCCGTCGACGCCGTAGCCGATCTGCTCGCGCATGGCGACGGCGTCGTTCACCGTCCACGGAATGACCTTGAGCCCCAACGCATGCGCGCGGTCGACATACGGCCTGCCGGTAACCAAAAGGTAGGCGGGCGACACCACATTGGCGCCCAACACCCGCGCCCCGATCATCGGGTCGCCGGAACCCGGCGGCCAGGTCTCGTCGTCGTACAAGGCCGACAACGGGATGGACGGCTCGGCCCGGCGCACCATGGGCAGGGTCCGCCAGTCGAAGCTCTGGATCTCCACGCGGTCGACCCTGCCCGCTGCCCGGACCGCGGCCAGGATCACGTCGACGAATTCCCGGGGCTCGGCCGACGCGCCGGGTTGCCCGGCCTCCACCTTGGTCTCGATGTTGTATCGCACGTCGGCGTCATACGAGTCGGCGAGCGCGAAAACCCGCGGCAGGGTCGCAATCCTGTTGCCCCGCACCACCTCCGCGTCGGGAAACTCGGGTAGCCGCCGCCCGCAGTCCAGGGTCTCGACCTGCGCCAGGGTCAACTCGTGCACCAGCTTCCCGACGTAGGGGTAGGACGGGTCGCCGGCGAACGCCGGTGACGTGTCGGCGCACTTGGCCGCGTCGATCCTCGGGTCGTGCCACACCAGCGGCTGGTGGTCCTTGGTGATGACGACGTCGAGTTCCAGTGTGCTGACACCGGTTTCGATCGACTTGGCGAAGCCGCGCAGCGACTGCTCGGTGGTCTCGCCCCGGCCGCCGCGATGGGCCTGCAGATCGAACGCATCCGGTTGAGCGGCAGCCGGCACGGGCGCGGCAAGAATCGCCAGCGCCACCAGCGCTCCCAACCTCCGGGAGCAGACGCTCGAAACTGGGCCGAAACCCCGCCACCGCGCCGAGCGTGCAGCTGCTGCGATATTTCGCGCCGATTTTCGCAGTGACTGCACGCTCGGTGTTGTCGCTACCGGCACAAAAGGTCAGCCCCTGCGCTGGCGCGCGATTTCGGCGAGTACCACCCCGGCGGCCACCGAGGCGTTCAGCGATTCGGTGTGACCGGCCATCGGGATCGACACCACCTGGTCGCAGGTCTGCCGCACCAGTCGCGACAGGCCCTTGCCTTCCGAGCCGACGACGACCACCAGCGGGTCGGTGCCGTCCAGGTCGTCCAGCGCGGTGTCGCCGCCGGCGTCCAAGCCGACGACGCGCAGCCCGCCGCCGGCCCAATCCTTAAGCGCCCTGGTGAGGTTGGTGGCCCGCGCGACCGGGACGCGGGCCGCGGCGCCGGCGCTGGTGCGCCAGGCCACCGCGGTCACCGAGGCGGAGCGCCGCTGCGGGATCAGCACGCCGTGGCCGCCGAACGCGCCGACCGAGCGCACGATGGCGCCGAGGTTGCGGGGGTCGGAGATGTTGTCCAGCGCCACCAGCAGCGCGGGCGGCGAGCTTTTCGCGGTTGCCAACAGGTCGTCGGGGTGGGCGTAGTGGTACGGCGGCACCTGCAGCGCGATGCCCTGGTGCAGGTGGTTGGCGGTCATCCGGTCCAGGTCACCGCGCGGCACCTCCAGGATCGCGATACCCAGATCGGCTGCGCGGGCGACGGATTCGGTGAGCCGCTCGTCGGCCTCGGCGCCCAGCGCGACGTAGAGCGCGGTGGCCGGGACGCCGGCGCGCAGGCACTCCACCACCGGGTTGCGGCCGAGCACCGTCTCGGACTCGTCGGTGCGGCCCCGCGCCGGGCGGCGCGCCTGTGCCTGGGCGCGCTTGGCGGCGGGATGGTTGGGGCGCATGTGCGCCGGAGGGGTGGGGCCGCGCCCCTCGAGGCCGCGGCGCCGCTGGCCGCCCGAGCCGACGACTGCGCCCTTCTTGGTGCCGGCTTTGCGTATGGCCCCGCGGCGCCGCGAGTTACCGGCCATCTACTTGCCGTCTCCGCCCAACGTCCACTGTGGCCCGTCGGCGGTGTCGGTGACCTCGATGCCGGCGTTCTTCAGCCGATCCCGGATCTCGTCGGCCAGAGCCCAATTGCGTTGGCGGCGCGCCTCTTCCCGGTTTTCGATCTCGGCCGCCACCAGCACGTCGACTGCGGCCAGGGCGGCCGACGTCTCGTCGCGGGATTCCCAGCGTTCGTCGAGGGGGTCGCAGCCCAGGATGCCCATCATCGCGCGGATCGCGCCGGCGTGGGCCAGCGCGCCCTCGTGGTCGCCGGCGTCGAGCGCCCGGTTGCCTTCGGCGCGGGCGTGGTGCACCTCGGCCAGCGCGATCGGCACCGCCAGGTCGTCGTCGAGGGCGGCGGCGAAGCGCGGGGTCCAGTCACCGGGGCACACGGCACCCACCCGGCCGCGCACCCGGTGCAGGAATTCCTCGACGCCGACATAGGCCTTGACCGCGTCCTGCAGGGCGGCCTCGGAGTACTCCAGCATCGAGCGGTAGTGCGCGCTGCCCAGGTAGTAGCGCAGTTCGGCCGGCCGCACCCGCTGCAGCATCGCCGGGATGGACACCACGTTGCCCAGCGACTTGCTCATCTTTTCCCCGCCCATCGTCACCCAGCCGTTGTGCAGCCAGAAGCGGGCGAACCCGTCGCCTGCGGCGCGGCTCTGCGCGATCTCGTTTTCGTGGTGGGGGAAAATCAAATCCATTCCGCCGCAATGGATGTCGAATTCGGGGCCGAGGTAGGTGCGGGCCATCGCCGAGCATTCGATGTGCCAGCCGGGGCGCCCGCGGCCCCACGGCGACGGCCACGACGGCTCGCCGGGCTTCTCGCCCTTCCACAAGGTGAAGTCGCGCTGGTCGCGCTTGCCGGTGGCCACGCCCTCGCCCTGGTGGACGTCGTCGATGCGGTGCCCGGACAGCTGGCCGTAGTCGGGGTAGCTGAGCACGTCGAAATAGACGTCCCCGGCGGCCGCGTACGCGTGGTCGGTTTCGATCAGCCGTTCCATTAATTCGATCATCTGGGTGATGTGCCCGGTGGCGCGCGGCTCCGCCGACGGCGGCAGCACGTCCAACGCGTCGTAGGCCGCGGTGAACGCGCGCTCGTGGGTGGCGGCCCACTCCCACCACGGCCGTCCCGCCGCGGCGGCCTTGGCAAGGATCTTGTCCTCGATGTCGGTGACGTTACGGATGAATGCGACGTCGTAGCCGCGCGCGATCAACCAGCGACGCAGGATGTCGAAGGCCACGCCACTGCGGACGTGCCCGATGTGCGGCAGCCCCTGCGGGGTCGCGCCGCACTGGTAGATGGAGACGTGCCCGGCGCGCAGCGGAACGAAGTCACGCACGGCACCGGCCGCCGTGTCGTGTAGCCGCAAACGGGCGCGATCGGTCACGACGTGCCAGCTTACCTGGTAGTTCGCCGCGCCCGGCTCAGCCGGTGGGGACGATCAGCGCGGTGGCGATGGCGGCCACGCCCTCGCCGCGGCCGGTCAGGCCCAGCCCGTCGGTGGTCGTCGCCGACACCGACACCGGCGCCCCCAGCAGGCCGGACAGCAGCCGCTGCGCCTCGTCGCGGCGCGGACCGACCTTCGGGCGGTTGCAGATCACCTGCACCGCGGCGTTGCCCACCCGGAACCCCTGCCCGGCCAGCAGTTCGACGACGTGGCGCAGCATGTCGGCGCCCCGGACGCCCTTCCAGTGCGGGTCGTCGACCCCGAACACCTCCCCGATGTCGCCCAGCCCGGCCGCCGACAGCAACGCGTCGCACAGCGCGTGCGCCCCGACGTCGCCGTCGGAGTGGCCGGCGCAGCCGTCGGCGCCGGAAAACAGCAGCCCCAACAGCCAGCACGGCCGCCCGGCTTCGATCGGGTGCACGTCGGTGGCCACACCGACCCGGGGCAGCCCGGTCACCGGCGCACTACCGTTTCGGCCAGCAGCAGGTCCAACTTGGTGGTGATCTTGAACGCGAGCGGGTCGCCGTCGACCACCTGCACCTGGGCGCCCAGGGCCTCCACCAGCGACGCGTCGTCGGTGAAATCGGCGCTGCCCGCGCGCTCGTGGGCGCTGCGCAACAGCTCGGCGGCGAAGCCCTGCGGGGTCTGCACGGCCCGCAGTCCGGCGCGCTCGGGCGTGCCCAGCACCACCCCGTTGGCGTCCACGGCCTTGATGGTGTCAGACAGTGGCAGCGCGGGCACGACGGCGCGATGACCCGACCGCAACGCGTCGACCACGCGCGCGATCATCGCCGGCGGCGTGAGCGCGCGGGCGGCGTCGTGCACCAGAACGAACTCGGCGGGCCCGGGCACGCCGGAAAGCGCCGCCAGCGCCAGCCGCACCGATTGCGTCCGGTCTACGCCGCCGGCCACGACGGTGGCTCGCTCGCCCAGGAGCCGGCCGGCCTCCTCGATCCGGTCGGCGGGGACGGCCACCACGACGTGGTCGACGACCCCGGAATCGAGCAGCCCCGAGACGGCGCGTTCGAGCAGGGTGCGACCGTCGAGTTCACAGAATGCCTTCGGGACGCCGGCGGCCAGGCGTTCGCCCGAGCCTGCTGCCGGTACGACGGCAACTACGGTGCCCATGACGAGGCGTCAGGGCCTTCAGGAAGCGGCGGCCAGAACCTCGTCGAGGATCGTCTCGGCCTTGGCGTCATCGGTGCTCTCGGCCAGCGCCAGCTCACCGACCAGAATCTGGCGGGCCTTGGCCAGCATGCGCTTCTCGCCGGCGGACAAGCCCCGCTCCTGGTCGCGGCGCCACAGGTCGCGCACCACCTCGGCCACCTTGTTGACATCGCCGGAAGCGAGCTTCTCCAGGTTGGCCTTGTAGCGGCGGGACCAGTTCGTCGGCTCTTCGGTGTGCGGGGCGCGCAGCACCTGGAAGACCTTGTCGAGGCCCTCCTGTCCGACCACGTCGCGGACACCGACGTACTCGGCGTTTTCTGCGGGCACTCGAACGGTCAGGTCACCCTGCGCCACTTTCAAGACGAGATACTCTTTTTGCTCCCCTTTGATGGTCCGGGTTTCGATCGCCTCGACTAACGCAGCACCGTGATGTGGGTAGACAACGGTGTCGCCGACCTTGAAGATCATCTGATTCGAGCCCCTTTCGTTACTTCAGTCTAACACGGCGCCCCGGGCCTTGTGGAACAACGGTGCAGGTCAGGGGCACATCGCGGATAGATTAGGGGTTGACAGGCGGACCAAGACGTGCAAGGGGTCACACTACGCCCGCCCGTATTCGACTCGTGCAAGCACCCCATCCGGGCCCTGCCGCGCTGGTCGGGTGCCCTGCGCTACCGCCGCAAACGCGTCCCTACTACTGTGCATAGTTGAAAAGTTGCCGAGCAGGAGGCATTGAGTGAAGCGCTTCGCCCTCGTCGGTCCGGTCGCCCTGGTCGCCGCCTTGCTCAGCGGCTGCGGAGCGGGCCAGATCTCCCAGATGTCCACCCAGGAGCCCGCCGTCAACGGCAACCGGGTCACGATCAACCACGTCGCGCTGCGCGACATCCGCATGCAGGCCGTGCAGACCGGCGACTTCCTGCAGCCGGGGAAGACGGTGAACCTGGTGGCGGTGGCGGCCAACCAGTCGCCGGACGTCACCGACCGGCTGGTGAGCGTCACCAGTGACGTCGGCAAGGTGACCATCGACGGCGACGGCCGGCTGCCCGCCGGCGGGATGCTCTTCATCGGCAAGCCCGACGGCCAGAACGTGGCGCCCGGGCCGCCCGACACCAACAGCAACTTCGTCAAGGCCACCGTCGCTTTGGCCAAGCCCATCAGCAACGGCCTGACCTACAACTTCACGTTCAACTTCGAGAAGGCCGGGCAGGCCAGCGTGCTGGTCCCGATCTCGGCCGGGCTGGGCCCTCAACCGGCCTGACCTGATCGGCCTGTCACCCGCGACTTGTCGCACCCTCCCGATACCGTCATGGCGTGGCACAAGCGCGTTCGCAATACCGCTGTTCGGAATGCCAGCACGTCACCGCCAAGTGGGTCGGCCGCTGCCTGGAATGCGGCACCTGGGGCACCGTCGACGAGGCGCCGGTGCTCGCCGCGGTCGGCGGCGGCCGCCGGGCGGGCGGGGTCCCGGTCGGCGCGTCGCGGGCCGTCCCGATCAGCTCGGTAGAGGCGCACGGCACCCGGCACTGCCCCACGGGGATTCCGGAACTGGACCGCGTGCTGGGGGGCGGGGTGGTGCCCGGCTCGGTCACGCTGCTGGCGGGTGATCCGGGGGTCGGCAAGTCCACGCTGTTGCTCAAGGCCGCGCATCGCTGGGCCCAGGCGGGCCGGCGGGCGCTGTACATCTCCGGTGAGGAGTCCGCCGGGCAGATCCGGCTGCGCGCCGACCGGATCGGCTGCGGCGGTGACGAGATCTACCTGGCCGCCGAGTCCGACCTGCACACGGTCCTCGACCACATCGCGACGGTCAAGCCCGCCCTGGTCATCGTCGACTCGGTGCAGACCATGTCGACCACCGAGGCGGACGGCGTGGCCGGCGGGGTCACCCAGGTTCGCGCCGTCACCGCGGCGCTGACCGCCGCCGCGAAGGCGAACGGCGTCGCGCTGATCCTGGTCGGCCACGTCACCAAGGACGGCGCCATCGCCGGGCCGCGCTCGCTGGAACACCTCGTCGACGTGGTGCTGCACTTCGAGGGCGACCGCAACGGCTCGGTGCGGATGGTCCGCGGGATCAAGAACCGCTTCGGCGCGGCCGACGAGGTCGGCTGTTTCATGCTGCACGACAACGGCATCGAGGACGTGGCCGACCCGTCGAACCTGTTCCTGGACCAGCGGCCGGCGCCGGTCCCCGGCACCGCCATCACGGTCACGCTGGACGGGAAGCGTCCGCTGATCGGCGAGGTGCAGGCCCTGTTGGCCACGCCGCCCGCCGGTTCGCCCCGGCGCGCCGTCAGCGGCATCGACCACTCCCGCGCCGCGATGATCACCGCGGTGCTGGACAAGCACGCCCGGTTGAACGTCGCGGTCAACGACATCTACCTGTCGACCGTGGGCGGCATGCGGTTGACCGACCCGTCGGCCGACCTGGCCGTCGCGGTCGCGCTGGCCTCGGCGTACGCGAACCTGCCGCTGCCCACGACGGCGGTGATGATCGGCGAGGTGGGGCTGGCCGGCGACCTGCGCCGGGTGTCCGGGATGGAGCGGCGTTTGGCCGAGGCCGCGCGGCAGGGCTTCAACCTCGCGCTCATCCCGGACGGCGACGACCCGCGCCGGCAAATAGTGCCCGACGGGATGCGGGCGTTGCGGGCGCCGACCATCGTCGCGGCGCTGCAACACATGAAAGCCATCGCCGCGCCGGGTAACGGCTGGACGCGTGAGGCGATGGGGCCGCAGAATGACTGGCTGTGAGCCGTCCGACACTGCGTGAGACCGTCGCCCGCCTGGCGCCGGGCACCGGGCTGCGCGACGGCCTGGAGCGAATCCTGCGCGGCCGCACCGGCGCGTTGATCGTGCTCGGCAACGACGAGAACGTGGAGGCCATCTGCGACGGGGGGTTCGCCCTGGACGTCCGCTACGCGCCGACGCGGCTGCGCGAGCTGGCCAAGATGGACGGCGCCGTCGTGCTGTCCACCGACGGCAGCCGGATCGTTCGCGCCAATGTGCAGCTGGTCCCGGACCCGTCGATACCCACCGACGAGTCGGGCACCCGCCACCGCTCGGCGGAGCGGGCCGCGATCCAGACCGGCTACCCGGTGATCTCGGTGAGCCACTCGATGAACATCGTGACGGTCTACGTCGCCGGCGAGCGCCACGTGGTGGCCGATTCCGCGACCATCCTGTCGCGGGCCAACCAGGCCATCGCCACCCTGGAGCGCTACAAGATGCGGCTCGACGAGGTCAGCCGGCAGCTGTCGCGCGCGGAGATCGAGGACTTCGTGACGCTGCGCGACGTGATGACGGTGGTGCAGCGGCTCGAGCTGGTCCGGCGCATCGGCCTGGCGATCGACTACGACTGCGTCGAGCTCGGCACCGACGGGCGCCAGCTGCGGCTGCAGCTCGAGGAGCTGTTGGGCGGCAACGACATCGCGCGGGAACTGATCGTGCGCGACTACCACGCCAGCCCCGAGCCGCTGTCGGCCGAGCAGATGGGCGCCACCCTCGACGAGCTGGACGCGCTGTCGGACACCGAGCTGCTCGACTTCACCTCGCTGGCAAAGGTTTTCGGGTACCCGTCCACCGCCGAGGCGCAGGATTCGGCGCTGAGCCCGCGCGGCTACCGCGCGATGGCCGGCATCCCGCGGCTGCAGTTCGCCCACGTGGACCTGCTCGTCCGGACCTTCGGAACGCTGCAGGGCCTGCTGGCGGCCAGCGCCAACGACCTGGAATCGGTGGACGGCATCGGCGGGATGTGGGCCCGCCACGTGCGGGAGGGGTTGTCGCAGCTGGCGGAATCGACGATCGCCGACCCGCTCAGCTGAGCCGGATCAGCCCGCGGGAACGGGGCCCGGGGCGCCGCCCGGCGGGGCCTCCGGCGGCGGCGCGAGCGCCGGCTGTCCGGGCTGGCCCGGTACCGGCCCGGGCGGCGGGGGCGGTTGGTTCAGGATGAAGGGAACCGGCATCGAACGCAGGTTGCCCAGCTGCACGACGAGGTTGTAGGTGCCCGGGCCGATCGCCGGCCGCGGCAGCGGGCAGTGCGGCGCCGAGCCCATGCCCGTCCAGGTCACCGCCGTCGTCACCTGCTCGCCCGGCGTGAACGTCTTGACCAGGGTCTCGTTCGACGGAGCGCAGTCCAGGTTGGACCACAGCCGCTTGTTGTCCAGCGAGTAGACGTAGGCGGCCAGCACCGCGGCCCCGACGTCGCGCTTGCAGGACACCAGGCCGATGTTGGTCACCACCATGGTGAATTTCGGCTGGTCGCCGATGAAGTACTGGGGCGCGTTGGTCAGGCCCTTGACGGCCAGCGTCGAATCGGGGCAGTCATCGCCCTCCTTCAGCACCGGCGGCGGCTGCACCGCGGCGGTCGGGGTGGGCGACTCGGGGTTTTGGCCCTGCGGCGGCGCCACCGGGGTGACGCCCTCCTGCCCCGCGGGCGGGGGCGCCTGGCTCGGCGGCGCCGCGGGCTTGCTTTGAGCGGTGTTGGGCTTGTCCGCGCTGGCGGGTTTGGCGCCCGCGCTGTTGCCCATGAAGGCGATGATCGTGGCGACCGCGATCCCGATCACGACGACCGCGATGCCCAGGGCCAGGCCCCTGCGCCGCCAGTAGATCTCGGTGGGTAGCGGGCCACGCGGTTCCAGATCCAGCACGATCTCACCGTAAGCCCAGGTCACGCGGATTTGTCCGACCCGCCTCGGCGTGTCGTGCGGTTAGCTGCCCTCGAACTGGGGCGAGCCGTGTTAGTGGAGGCCCGCGGGCCGCCCGTTATTCGCCGATGTCGCCGACGCTGTCGACCAGCGCCGCCTTCCCGTCGGCCAGGTGATAGGTGACGCCGGCGATGCCGAGGGTGCCCGCCGAGACCCGCTCCGCGATGGCCGACGAGCGCGACATCAGCTGGGCGGCCGTCTCGCGCACGTGCCGCGCCTCGAACTCGTCGACGCGGCTCAGCCCGTCGCGGCGGCCCATCAAAATCGACGGCGCGACCCGCTCCACCAGGTCACGCACGAACCCGCCCGGTATCTCGCCTTCGTCGAGCGCGCTCAGGGCGGCCTTGACCGCCCCGCAGCTGTCATGCCCGAGGATCACGATCAGCGGCACGTTGAGGACCGCCACCGCGTACTCGATGGAGCCCAGGACCGCCGAATCGATGGCCTGTCCGGCGGTGCGCACCACGAAGGTGTCGCCGAGGCCCTGGTCGAAGAGGAGCTCGGCGGCGACCCGGCTGTCCGAGCAGCCGAAGATCACCGCGATCGGCTGCTGACCGGCGGCCAGGCTGGCCCGACGGTCGACGCTCTGGTTGGGATGCGCGGGCTTGCCCGCGATGAATCGCTCGTTACCCTCTTTGAGTGTTTTCCATGCTGTTGCCGGGTTGGTAGTGGGCATGGCACACATCATGCCCGAACTGCTCGACTGGTATGAGCGGTCCCGCCGCGAACTGCCCTGGCGCGAGCCGGGCGTCAGCGCGTGGCAGATCCTGGTCAGCGAGTTCATGTTGCAGCAGACGCCGGTGGCCCGGGTGCTCCCGGTCTGGACGGACTGGGTACGCCGCTGGCCCACCCCGTCGGCCACTGCGGCCGCCAGCGCCGCCGACGTGCTGCGGGCCTGGGGCAAGCTGGGCTACCCCAGGCGGGCCAAGCGACTGCACGAGTGCGCCGCGGTGATCGCCCGCGACCACGGCGACGTGGTGCCCGACGACGTCGAGACGCTGCTGACGCTGCCCGGCGTCGGCCGCTACACCGCGCGGGCGGTGGCCTGCTTCGCCTACCGCCGGCCGGTGCCGGTGGTGGACACCAACGTGCGCCGGGTGGTAGCCCGCGTCGTGCACGGCCGGGCCGACGCCGGGGCGCCATCGGCGGCACGCGACCACGCTGACGTCTCGGCGCTGCTGCCGAAAGACGAACGGGCGCCTGAATTTTCGGTGGCGCTGATGGAGTTGGGCGCGATCGTGTGCACCGCGCGCGCCCCGCGGTGCGGGTTGTGCCCGTTGCCCGAGTGCGCGTGGCGGGCGGCTGGCTATCCCGCCGCGTCCGGGCCGGCGCGGCGGGTGCAGACGTACGCCGGCACCGACCGTCAGGTCCGCGGGCGGCTCCTGGATGTGTTGCGCGCCAACGATTCCGCGGTCACGCGCGCCGAGCTGGATGTGGCGTGGCTGACCGACACCGTCCAGCGGGACCGCGCGCTGGAATCGTTGCTCGCCGATGGCCTTGTGACCCGGACCGTCGACGGCCGGTTCGCTCTGGCCGGTGAGCACTAGCGGCGATCACAGGCGCGGCGGGGCCGCGCGCCGTGGGTCGCCGCCACCGCATTAGCGGCGAACCCGCTTCGGCACAACGCGACACGCCGCCGCGCGCGCGTTCCAGGTGAGTTTCATATCCGCGTCTTACCCTGCCGATGTGCCCAGCGAGGTGTCCAGGCGCGCGGTACTCGGCGGGATGAGCCTGCTGCCGCTGGCCGCCGCCATGCGGGGCGGGCTGCCGGCCGCCTCGGCCGACGCGGGTTACCGGTTCCTGTCGGCGCACCAGGCCGCGGTCCTCGACGCCGCGACCCGCCGCCTGATCCCTGGCCCGCAAGACTGCCCGACCGAGCTGGGCAGTCCGGGGGCGCACGAGGCCAACGTGGTCAACTACCTGGACCGGATGCTGTCGGTCTTCGACGTCACGCCCGCCGACGTGCATGCCGGCGGCCCGTGGAGCAACCGCGCCGGCGGTTCGGTCGACTACATGGCCGCCTTCGTCCCGCTCAACCGCGCCCAGGCCTACGCGTGGCAGCAGCGCCTGACCCAGCTTCGCAACCAATACACAAGCGGCATCGCACTACTCGATCAGCAGGCCGGCGGCGACTTCACCGCGGCGCCGGCGGTCCGCCAAGACCTCATCCTTGCCCAGGGTCCGGCGGCGGCGTTCGCAAACGTTCTGTTCGGCCACACGATCGAGGCGATGTACAGCGTCCCCGAGTACGGCGGCAACGCAAACCTGGTGGGCTGGAAGGGGATCAAGTACCCCGGGGACTCCCAACCCCGCGGATACACCGCCGCCGAGGTCGAGGCCGCCCAATGGGACGTGGTCGTCGTCAGCGACATCATCAACCGCCTGCGTCAGGGCTGGGAGCAGCTCGTCGCCAAACTTGGCGGGAAGGGCGGCGTGAGTGCCAGCCACTAAGGCGATCATCGTCGGCTCCGGCGCCGGCGGGTCGACGGTGGCGATGCAGCTGGCCGAAAATGGTTGGGACGTGGTGATATTCGAGAAGGGTTCGAACTATTTCACCAACCTGGACGGGACCGGGCCGCTCGGGACGACGTTCGCCAACGACGAACTCAAGGCGCTGTACCGCTACTTCGAGCAGCCCGACCCGCTCGCCTACCCGCGCACCTATCGCACCAGCGCCGCCCAGCCCGCCGGCTACGTGGGCCCGGTCAACGAACTCCCGGTGACCGTCGGCGGCGGAACGACCCATTGGGACGCGAAGGTCCCACGGTTCTGGGACATCGACTTCAAGGGGCTGTCGATGCTCGGCCCGCAGCCCGGCGCGGACGTGCAGGACTGGCCGTTCGAATACAGCGAGATCGCACCGTACTACGACGCGATCGAAACGCTGCTCGGGACGCAGGGCGACATCAGGCTGATCCCCACACTGACCCGGCAGCACGCGCCGCGTGCCAGGCCGTTCCCGATGCCCCCCGGTCCGCAGCAGCGCTCGTCCACGCTGATCGCCAAGGGCGCCAAGCGAATCGGTCTGCATCCCTACCCGTTCCCGATGGCGATCAATTCGGTCGAGTACGACGGCCGCCCGGCGTGCAACGACTGCGGATTCTGCAGCGACTACGGCTGCCCGATCTCGGCGCGGGTGGGTGCGCTCGCGCCGCTGCGGCGCGCGTTGCGGACCGGGCGGGTGCAGCTGCACCCCGAGACCACCGTCACCAAGGTCAACTTCACCGGCCGGCGGGCTACCGGCGTCTCCTATCTCGACCCGCAGGGCAATCCCGGCGGGGAGAACGCCGACGTCGTGGTGCTGGCCGCGTCGGCGATCGAGACGTCACGGCTGGCGCTGCTGTCCGGGCTGCCCGACGCCAGCGGACGGATCGGCACCCGGCTGATGTTTCACAACTTCGTCGACGGCTTCGGCATCTACCTCGACCAACGGGTGCACGCCTACCGCGGGCGCTCGACCACGCAGTGCATGGAGGACTTCTGCAACCCCGACTTCCCCGGGGCCCGAATCGCGGCGAAGCTGGCCGGCCTGCCCTACATCCGCGGCGGGCTGTGCGAGCTGGGCGGCAGCCAGGACCCGATCACGGAGGGCAAGTTCTACCAGGAGATCCTGGGATTCCTGCCGGGCGTGCAGCTGTTCGGCGGCCCGTTCAAGGACCTGATGCGCGCCTCGCTGTTGCGCGACCGGCTCGCCGGGGTCAACTTCATCGGCACCGACCTGCCCTACCTGACCAACAACGTCACCCTGGACCCGTCGGTCACCGACCTCAACGGCCAGCCGGTGGCCCGCGTGACGTGGGCGCCCGGACGGCACGAGCTGGTCGCCCAAACCTTCTTTCTGGTGCCCATCACCGCGATGATGGCGGCGGCCGGCGCGCAGCTGTTCGCCGCCATCCCCGACGGGCTGGAGCGGAAACTGGGGGGCGGCACCCCGCCGAACACCAAGCACGTGATGGGTGGGATGCAGATGGGGGTGTCCCCCGCGACGAGCGTCGTCGATCCGACCGGGCGCATGCACCAGATGGACAACGTCTACGTCGCCGACGGCAGCGTGTTCGTCACCTCGGGTTGCCAGAACCCGACCAACACGCTGATGGCGGTGGCGCTGCGCATCGCAGTCGGGCTCACCGGCGGGCGGTGACCCCGAGAAAGGACTCCACGGCTTCGCGGTAGGCGTCCGGCGCCTCGTCGTGGATCAGGTGACCCGACCCCGGTACGTGCAAATAGGTTGTCGGGGAATCGCTTTGGGCCATCCGGCGCATCTGGCCCGGCGGGGCGACGGAGTCGCCGGCCTCGATGAGCAGCGCCGGGACCCGCACGGCCGCCCACTGCGCCCAGTAGTCGCGGGTGCCCCATTCGGCCGCGATCTCGATCCAGCGCGCGGTGTGCCCGTGCAACCGCCAGCCGCGTTCGGTGCGGTCGAAGGCGTCCAGGAAATACTGCCCGGCCACCGGCCCGAATTCGGCGAATACCCGCTCGGCGGAGTCGAATTCGACCGGCAGCGCGTGCAGCCACGGCTCCCACGGGCCGGTGGTGCGGCCGCGGAAGTCCGGCGCCATGTCCTCGACCACCAGCGCCGAGACCAGGTCCGGACGCTCCGCGGCCAAACACCACGAGTGCAGGGCACCCATCGAATGCCCGACCATCCGGGCCGGCGTCCCCAGCGCGCCGACCGCGTCGGCCAAATCGGCCACGAACCGTTCGGTGCTGATCGGGTGGGGATCGTCGACGTCACGCCCGCGGTGCCACGGGGCGTCGTAGGTGTACACGGTGCCCAGCCGGGTCAGCCACGGCAGTTGCCGCGACCAGGTGCTGCCCCGCCCCATCAGGCCGTGCACCAGCACCAACGGCGCGCCCTGCCCGCCGCGGCAGGTCAACAGATCGCTGGGCATGCGGGGCACGGTAGCCTAGCCACATGCCCGTGGTGAAGATCAACGCAATCGAGGTACCTGCCGACGCCGGGCCCGAGCTGGAGAAACGGTTCGCCCATCGCGCGCACGCGGTGGAGAACCAGCCCGGTTTCCTCGGCTTCCAGCTGTTGCGCCCGATCAAGGGTGAGGACCGCTACTTCGTGGTGACGCACTGGGAGTCCGACGAGGCGTTCCAGGCGTGGGCGCAGGGCCCCGCAATCGAGGCCCACGCCGGACACCGGGCCAATCCCGTGGCGACCGGCGCATCGCTGCTGGAATTCGAGGTCGTGCTGGACGTTGCCGCAAGCGAACAGGCTGGCTAGCGCGCGACGCCGCGGCGCGGCGGTGGGATTGGCCGCGGCCCTGGTGGTGACCCTGGCGCCGGGTTGCGCACCGTCGCCCGCCCCGCACGCGAACGCGGCGAACCCCGGCCGGCAGATCGACACCCGCACGCCCCCGGGTATCCGGGCCCAGCAGACCCTGGACATGCTCAACTCCGATTGGCCCATCGGTCCGGTCGGGGTCGCCACCCTGGCCGCGCCCGACAAGGTCGAGTCCGTGGAAACCACCATGGAGGGGCTGTGGTGGGATCGTCCCTTCACCCTCGACGCCGTCGACCTCAGCGCCAGCGTCGCCACGCTGCACCTGGTCACGTCGTACGGGGCGCGGCAAGACATCCGGATACACACCGACGACGACGGCCGCGTGGACCGGTTCGACGTCGACACGCACGCACCGAAGGTCACCTCGTGGCGCGACGTCGACGCCGTACTGGGCAAGACGGGGGCGCGCTACTCCTACCAGGTCGCCAAGGTCAATGACGGTCACTGCGACCCGGTGGCCGGGACCAACACCGGCGAATCATTGCCGCTGGCATCGATTTTCAAGCTGTACGTGCTGCACGCCCTGGCCGGCGCCGTCCGGAGCGGCACGGTGTCCTGGGACGATCAGCTCACCGTCACCGAGAAGGGCCGCGCGGTTGGTTCGTCGGGCCTGGAACTGCCTGTGGGAGCTCATGTTTCGGTCCGCACCGCCGCCGAGAAGATGATCGCGACCAGCGACAACATGGCCACCGACCTGTTGATCGGTAGGTTGGGCACGCACGCCATCGAGGACGCGCTGGCCACGGCGGGCCATCACGATCCGGCCAGCATGACGCCGTTCCCCACGATGTACGAGCTGTTCTCCGTCGGCTGGGGCCGGCCGGATCTGCGCGAGGAATGGAAGCGGGGATCCCCGCAGACGCGCGCGCGGCTGCTCGAGCAGGCCAATTCCACGCCCTATCAACCCGATCCGACCCGCGCGCACACCCCGGCCTCGACCTACGGCGCGGAGTGGTACGGCAACGCCGAGGACATCTGCCGGGTGCACGCGGCGCTGCAGGCCGACGCCGTCGGGGCCGCCGCGCCCGTCCGGCAGATCCTGTCCGCGGTGGCCGGCATCCAGCTGGACCGGAACGTGTGGCCCTACGTCGGTGCGAAAGCCGGTGGCCTGCCCGGTGATCTGACCTTCAGTTGGTACGCGGTCGACAAGACCCGGCAGCCGTGGGTGGTGAGCTTCCAGCTGAACTGGCCCCGCGATCACGGCCCGTCGGTGACCGGCTGGATGTTGCAGGTCGCCAAGCAGGTCTTCGCGCTGATCGCGCCCCGCTAGCGCTCACAGGCGCAGCGTCCAGCCGCCGTTGCGGAAATGCAGCACGGTGCGGCTGACCGGCGGAATGTCGATGCGCCAGAACGCTTCCGGGGGCGCGCCCAGTGCCCGCAGGATGGCCGCGCGGATCACCGCCGGATGCGTCACGGCCACCGCGGGCGCCGCGTCGCCGGTCAAAGACTCCAGCCATCCGGCCACCCGTTGGATGAGCCCGGCGATCGACTCACCGCCGTGCGGCGTGCGGGACGGGTCGGTCAGCCACGCCTCGAGGTGGGCGGGGACCGCGGCCCGCAGCGTCTGCCCGCACCATTGGCCGCAGTCGAGGTCGGCCAACAGCGGCTCGGTCGCGGCGCGCAGGCCCAGCAGCTGAGCGGTCTGGCGGGCGCGCCGCTCGGGCCCGGAGAACTGGCGCGCGTCGCCGCCGATCTCAAGGCGCCCAGCCCGTTCGGCCTGGCGCCGGCCGATGGCGTTGAGCGGCTCGTCGGCGGGAAAACGCCCGGCCGCCATGGCGTCGGTCATCGCGTGCGCCACCAGGGTCAGCCGGACGACCTCGGTCACGCGGGGACCCGTTCCTCCAGCGGACGTCGCACAAGCGTCGCGAACACCAGGCCGATCGTCGCCCACAACACCAGCTGAGTGGCCAGGGCGACCAGCCGGAACTCGTAGAGGACGTCGGCGGGGAAGCCGGGCGGTGTCTCGTCGGTGGCCGGCAGGAGGACCGCCACCACGGCGATCGCTGCGACATAGGCGCCCGCCGCGAGCAGCCCCGAGTTCCACCCGCCGAGCCGGGCCGTCAGCCGGCCGGCCAGCCACACCGCGGCGATCGCCAGCACCACCGACGCCAGCACCATCACCAGGTACCAGCCGGTGCGTGCCCCGATCGTGTCCGCCTGGCCCACTGCGGGCGGATTCGGCGGGTATTTCACGAACGGCACCAGATCCACCGCGACGAACGCACCCGCCGCGAGCAGCGCCGAAAGTGCTCGCGGCCCAACGCTTGTCGCGCGCGCGGTAACGACGCAGAACAACACGCCGAACAGGGCGCCCATGGCCACGCCGAAGATCAGCACCCCGAAACCCAGCCCGGCGTTGGCCTGCACGCCGCGGGTGAACAGCTCGGCGCCGTGCTCGTGCACGCCGTGGGCGTCGAGGGCGTCGGCGCGACCGTCCTCGAAGGCGATGGCGCGCCCGATCACCGGCTCGGCGCACAGGCGGGCGAACAGGAAGGCCAGCAGCGCGCCGGCGGCGCCCGCCAACAGACCGCGCGCGATCAGACGCTTTTCCACGCCGGTCAGTGACAGGGGAAGCCGAGCAGATGGCGCGCGTCGTGCAGGAACTCGTGCACGTGCGAGTCGCTGCCGAACAGCGACACCGCACCCTGGTCGATGCCGACGAAGTACAGCGCCAGGAGCGCCAGGAAGGTGGTCGCCGCCAGCCAGAGCGCGGCGCGGGCCGCCGACAGGTCGAGCAAACGGCTGCGGCCGCCGGTCAGTTGGGGATTGGACACGTCGGCTCCTTCCGGGGATTGCGCGTCCCCGCCGGTGACGACGGGCCACGGGTCTGACTGTAGACAGTGGCGCGACCGTTCTGGACTCTCACCAGATTCCGTTGCCCGTCAGGACAGGAGCCAGTGTAGGGCAGCTACTGCGGTTCGGGCGCGCTGTGCGCCCCGGCCTTGGCCAGGTCCGGCTCGGCCGGCGGCTTGCGGGTTCCCGTGAACGTGAACACCGCGTCCTCGCCGGCGCCCTCGCCGTCCCAGTTGTCCACGTCGACCGTGACGACCTGCCCCGGACCGACCTCCTCGAACAGGATCTTCTCCGACAGCTGGTCCTCGATCTCGCGCTGGATGGTGCGCCGCAGCGGGCGCGCGCCCAGCACCGGGTCGAAGCCGCGCTTGGCCAGCAAGGCCTTCGCCTTGTCGGTCAGCTCCAGGGCCATGTCCTTGCTCTTGAGCTGGCCCGCGACCCGGCCGATCATGAGGTCGACCATCCGGATGATCTCGTCCTTGGTCAGCTGGTGGAAGACGATGATGTCGTCGATGCGGTTGAGGAACTCCGGGCGGAAGTGCTTCTTCAGCTCGTCGTTGACCTTTTGCTTCATCCGCTCGTAGTTGTTCTCGCCGCCACCCTGGGTGAAGCCCAGCCCGACCGGCTTGCTGATGTCGGAGGTGCCCAGGTTGGACGTGAAGATCAGCACGGTGTTCTTGAAGTCCACCGTGCGGCCCTGGCCGTCGGTGAGCCGGCCGTCCTCGAGGACCTGCAACAGGCTGTTGTAGATCTCCTGGTGCGCCTTCTCGATCTCGTCGAAAAGCACCACAGAAAACGGCTTGCGCCGCACCTTCTCGGTGAGCTGGCCGCCCTCCTCGTAGCCGACGTATCCCGGCGGCGCGCCGAACAGCCGCGACGCGGTGAACCGGTCGTGGAACTCGCCCATGTCGATCTGGATGAGCGCGTCGTCGTCGCCGAACAGGAAGTTGGCCAGCGCTTTGGACAGCTCGGTCTTACCGACACCGGACGGGCCGGCGAAGATGAACGAGCCCGACGGGCGCTTGGGGTCCTTCAGCCCGGCGCGGGTGCGGCGGATCGCCTTGGAGACCGCCTTGACCGCGTCCTCCTGACCGATGATCCGCTTGTGCAGCTCGTCCTCCATGCGCAGCAGCCTGGTGGTCTCGGCCTCGGTCAGCTTGAACACCGGGATGCCGGTCCAGTTACCCAGCACCTCGGCGATCTGCTCGTCGTCGACCTCGGCGACCACGTCGAGATCGCCTGAACGCCACTGCTTTTCGCGCTCGGCGCGCTGCGCGACGAGTTGCTTCTCCCGGTCGCGCAGGCTGGCGGCCTTCTCGAAGTCCTGGGCGTCGATCGCCGATTCCTTCTCCCGGCGTGCCTCGGCGATCTTCTCGTCGAACTCGCGCAGGTCCGGCGGCGCGGTCATCCGGCGGATGCGCATCCGCGCGCCCGCCTCGTCGATCAGGTCGATCGCCTTGTCCGGCAGGAACCGGTCGTTGATGTAGCGGTCCGCCAGGGTGGCCGCGGCCACCATCGCGCTGTCGGTGATCGACACCCGGTGGTGGGCCTCGTAGCGGTCGCGCAGGCCCTTGAGGATCTCGATGGTGTGCTCCACCGTCGGCTCGCCGACCTGCACGGGCTGGAAGCGGCGCTCCAGCGCGGCGTCCTTCTCGATGTATTTGCGGTACTCGTCGAGCGTGGTGGCGCCGATGGTCTGCAGCTCCCCGCGGGCCAGCTTCGGCTTCAGGATGCTGGCGGCGTCGATCGCGCCCTCGGCGGCGCCCGCACCGACCAGCGTGTGCAGCTCGTCGATGAACAGGATGATGTCGCCGCGGGTGTTGATCTCCTTGAGCACCTTCTTCAGGCGTTCCTCGAAGTCACCGCGGTAGCGGCTGCCCGCGACCAGCGACCCCAGGTCCAGCGTGTAGAGCTGCTTGTCCTTCAGCGTCTCGGGGACCTGGCCGTGCACGATGGCCTGCGCCAGGCCCTCGACGACGGCGGTCTTGCCGACGCCGGGCTCGCCGATCAGCACCGGGTTGTTCTTGGTGCGGCGGGAGAGCACCTGCATCACCCGCTCGATTTCCTTCTCGCGGCCGATGACCGGGTCGAGCTTGCCCTCCATCGCGGCGGCGGTCAGGTTGCGCCCGAACTGGTCGAGCACCAACGACGTCGACGGCGAGCCGGACTCGCCGCCGCGGCCGCCGGTGCCGGCCTCGGCGGCCTCCTTGCCCTGGTAGCCGCTCAGCAGCTGGATGACCTGCTGGCGCACGCGGGTCAGCTCGGCGCCCAGCTTGACCAGCACCTGGGCGGCCACGCCCTCACCCTCGCGGATCAGGCCCAGCAGGATGTGCTCGGTGCCGATGTAGTTGTGGCCGAGCTGCAGCGCCTCGCGCAGGCTCAGCTCGAGGACCTTCTTGGCGCGCGGGGTGAACGGGATGTGCCCGGACGGGGCTTGCTGGCCCTGGCCGATGATCTCCTCGACCTGGCTGCGGACGCCCTCCAGCGAGATCCCCAGTGACTCCAGCGACTTCGCCGCGACGCCCTCGCCCTCGTGAATCAGGCCCAACAGGATGTGCTCGGTGCCGATGTAGTTGTGGTTGAGCATCCGGGCCTCTTCTTGCGCCAGGACGACGACCCTGCGGGCACGGTCGGTAAATCGTTCGAACATCGGTGGTTACCTGCTCTCCCTCACATCGGTACTTCAAGTCGTTGTCGGCGCAAGCGCCGACGTTCGCGTACCTGCCATCCACTGTAATGGTCGGCCTGCCGGGGTTCCTAACTGTCGCGGCGCCCGGCGCAGCGCAACGGATACACGCAACAGTTAACGAGTAAAACCACCAAAGCGTTTCCCGCCGCGACCGTCGGCCGGTTCGCCGCGAGCGAAAGTGAAAATTGCCGACGCCCGGGTCCTGGGACAGGTCCGGGCGCCGGCAAGCGGTTGTCAGGTCGCCGCGTGGAACGCGTCGATGACGTCGGCCGGGATCCGGCCCCGCGTCGACACGTTGTGCCCGTTGCGGCGGGCCCATTCCCGGATCGCGGCGCTTTGCTCGCGGTCGATCGCGCCGCGGCCGCGTCCCGAGCCGGAACGCCCGCGCCGCCGGCCCCCGACGCGCCGTCCCGCGGCCACCCATTGCTTCAAATCGTTGCGCAGTTTCGTGGCATTCTTGGACGAAAGATCAATCTCGTAGGTCACCCCGTCAAGCCCGAATTCCACAGTTTCGTCGGCTGCGCCCGCACCGTCGAAATCATCGACCAAGGTGACGGTCACTTTTTTCGCCATTAGCTTACCCTCGCGTTTCGTCCTGAGCAGTTGCAGAGCAGTTTGGATAGACTCCCCGGCCACCAATCTGCCATAACTGGACGCGATCTTCAATCCAACTCGCAACGCACTCAGTTGAGTTTGAGAGCTTTCAGATCGACTGCGGGCGAACAATCGGGAACAAAACTGTCTCTCTAATTGACAGTCCGGTCAATGACATCAGCAAGCGGTCGATACCCATTCCGGTTCCCGTGCACGGCGGCATCCCGTACTCGAGCGCGGCGAGAAAGTCTTCGTCGAGCGCCATCGCCTCGTCGTCGCCGGCGGCCGCGGCGCGCGCCTGCGCGGCGAACCTGTCGCGCTGCACCACCGGATCGTTCAATTCGGAATATCCGGTGGCCAGTTCGACTCCGCGCACGTAGAGGTCCCACTTCTCCGTGACACCGGGGATGCTGCGGTGCTGGCGCGTCAAAGGTGTTGTCTCCACAGGGAAATCCTTGACGAAGGTGGGCGCGGTCAGCGCGTTGCCGACCTGGTGCTCCCACAGTTCCTCGACGAGCTTGCCGTGCCCGTAACCCCGGTCGTCGGGAACCTCGAGGCCGAGCCGGTCGGCGATGGCGCGCAGCCGGTCGACCGTCGTGTCGGGGCTGATCTCCTCACCGAGCGCCGCCGACAGCGAGGGATACATTTGTATCGACGCCCATTCTCCGTCTATGTCGTAGACGCTGCCATCGGGCAACGGCAGTTCTCGGGTACCGATCGCCTCGTCGGCGACCTCTTGAATAAGCTCACGCGTGACGATCGCCGAATCGTCATAGGTTCCGTAGGTCTGGTAGGTCTCCAACATGGCAAATTCCGGAGAATGCGTCGAATCGGCACCTTCGTTTCGGAACACGCGATTTAACTCGAAGACCTTGTCGAAACCCCCCACGATGCAGCGCTTGAGGAACAGTTCGGGCGCGATCCGCAGGTACAGATCGATGTCGAGCGCATTGGAATGCGTGATGAACGGCCGGGCCGCGGCGCCGCCGGCCAGCGTCTGCAACATAGGGGTTTCGACTTCGAGAAACCCGCGCCGCTCCAGCGCGTGGCGAATCGCGCGGATCACGGCGATTCGCTGCCGGGCCACGGTGCGGGCCTCGGGACGCACGATCAGGTCGACGTAGCGGCGCCGGACCCGCGTCTCTTCGTTCATGTCCTTGTGCGCGACCGGCAGGGGCCGCAGCGACTTGGCCGCCATCCGCCAGGAGTCGGCCAGGACGGACAACTCGCCGCGCCGCGAGCTGATCACGTTGCCGTGCACGTAGACGATGTCGCCGAGGTCGACGTCGGCCTTCCACGCGTCCAGCGCCTCTCGGCCGACCTTGTCGAGGCTGATCATCACCTGCAGGGCGGTGCCGTCGCCGTCCTGCAGCGTCGCGAAGCACAGTTTCCCCGAGTTGCGCGCGAAGATGACGCGGCCGGCGACGCCGACGACGTCGTCGGTGGCCGTGTCGACCGGCAGATCGGGGTGGGCGGCGCGAACCTCGGCCAGCGTGTGGGTGCGTTCGATGGCGACCGGGTAGGGGTCGGTCCCCTCCGCCAGCAGGCGAGCGCGCTTGTCCCGGCGGATCCGGAACTGCTCGGGGAGGTCGGGCTCGGCTGCGCTCACGACCTGCCAGCTTAAAGGACGGGCCGGCGCGGGTGCCGACGCCGTCGAGCCTGCACACAGAGCGCGAAATTCGCCCGGAAGCCGCGCTGTACGCAGATTCGATGCGGGAGGTCGGCCCTAACGCGCCGTCTTCAGGCGGCCGCGCTGGGTTTCCTGATTGCGCTCGAAGACCAGCCGCAGGCCCTGCAAAGTCAGGTGCTGGTCGTAGTGGTTGACGGTGTGCAGTTCGGGCAGCAGCAACGGGGCGGTGTGGCCGGTGGCCACCACCTCGACCTGCTCTCCCAGGTCGCCGGACTCGCGGATGCGCTGGACCAGGCCGTCGACCAGCCCGGCGAACCCGAACACCGCGCCGGCCTGCATGCACTCCACGGTGTTCTTGCCGATCGCCGAGCGGGGCCGGGTCAGCTCGACGCGGCGCAGCGCCGCCGAGCGGGCCGCGGCGGCGTCGGAGGAAACCTGCACACCAGGGGCGATGGCGCCGCCGAGGAACTCGCCCTTGGCCGACACCACGTCCACGCAGATCGAGGATCCGAAATCGACGACGATGGCCGCAGTGCCGAATTTGTGGAACGCGGCCAGGCAGTTGACGATCCGGTCGGCGCCCACTTCCTTCGGGTTGTCGACCAGCAGCGGGATGCCGGTGCGCACCCCCGGCTCGATGAGCACGTGCGGCACCGACGGCCAGTACTGGTCGAGCATGATCCGCACCTCGTGCAGCACCGACGGGACCGTCGACAGCGCGACGGCGCCGGTGAGCCGTTCGGAGTCGTCACCGATCAGGCCGTCGATGGTCAGCGCCAGCTCGTCGGCGGTGATCTCGGATTCGGTGCGAATCCGCCACTGCTGCACGACCTTTGCGTGCTCCTTGGCGCCCGACAGCAACCCGACGACGGTGTGCGTGTTGCGGACGTCGATGGCCAGCAGCACGGCTACCGCGCGCCGATCCGGGGGTCCAGCAGCTCTCCCACATTGGCCGGGACACCGTCGGGCACGAACGCCGGGTCGTGCCCCAGGTCGATCGGCTTGTTGTCGGCGTCGACGAACACGATCCGCGGCTGATAGGCGCGTGCCTCGGCGTCCTCCATCGTCCCGTACGCGATGAGGATCACCAGGTCGCCGGGGTGCACGAGATGAGCTGCGGCGCCGTTGATTCCGATCACCCCGCTGCCGCGCTCGCCGGTGATCGCGTAGGTGACCAGCCGGGCGCCGTTGTCGATGTCGACGATCGTCACCTGTTCGCCCTCGAGCAGGTCGGCGGCCTCCATCAGGTCGGCGTCGATGGTCACCGAGCCGACGTAGTGCAGGTCGGCCTGCGTGACGGTGGCGCGGTGGATCTTCGACTTGAGCATCGTCCGTAACATCAGTTCCTCCAAGATGATTCGACACGGGTGTCCGGCCCCAAGGGTGCCGGCATAGTTGCTTCGCCTGCTCCGACTTCGATCGCGATGTTGTCCAGAAGCCTGGTGTTGCCGAGCCTGGCGGCCACCAACAGCCGCCCCGGGCCGCCGGGTTGCAGCGGGCCCAGCTGCGCGTCGCGCAACTCCAGGTAGTCGACGGAAAGCGCGGGCACGACGCCCAGCACGGCGCGGGCGGCGTCCAGCGCGGCGTCCGCGCCGGCCGGTGCGGCGTGGGCGGCGGCCGCCAGCGCGGCCGACAGCGTGCCGGCCAGTTCGCGCTGCTCGGGGTCCAGGTAGCGGTTGCGCGACGACATCGCCAGCCCGTCGTGCTCGCGCACCGTCGGCACGCCCACCACCGCCACGTCGACGTTCAGGTCGGCGACCATCTGGCGGATCAGCACCAGCTGCTGATAATCCTTCTCGCCGAAGAAGATTCGGTCGGGACGCACGATCTGCAGCAGTTTGCACACCACGGTCAGCACGCCGGCGAAGTGGGTCGGCCGCGCGGCGCCCTCCAGCTCGGCCGCCAGCGGGCCGGGCTGCACGGTGGTGCGCAGGCCGTTCGGGTACATCGCCGCGGCGTTCGGCGCGAAGACGATCTCGACGCCCTCGCCGCGCAGCAGCTCCAGGTCGGTGTCGAGGGTGCGGGGGTAGGCGTCGAGGTCTTCGCCGGCCCCGAACTGCAGCGGGTTGACGAAAATCGACACCACGACCACCGATCCGGGGACCCGCTTGGCCGCACGCACCAAAGACAGGTGCCCGTCGTGCAGGGCGCCCATGGTGGGCACCAGCATCACCCGGCGGCCGGTGTGGCGCAGCGCCCGGCCGACGTCGGTGACGTCGCGCGGCACCGAATAGACGTTGAGGGCGGCCGGGCTGAACGCGGGCTTGTCTGCCTTCACGCCAGCACCTCGAGGACATCCTGGGGGGCGTGGGCGCGCTGCGCGGTGCGCAGGGCGTTGACCCGGTAGGCCTGCGCCAGTTCCGGTCCGACCTCGGCCAGGGCGGCCAGATGCCCGGCGACCGCCGCCGCGTCACCGCGGGCGACCGGGCCGGTCAGCGCGGCCTGGCCGCGGCGCAGGGTGTTCTCCAGCGCCGCGCGGGCCAGCGGTCCGACGATGCGTTCGGCCAGCCCGCCCGGCTGGTCGTCGACCGATTGTTGGCCGAGCAGTTCGCTGCCGCGCAGCGCCGCGCGCAACGCG
Organism: Mycobacterium sp. NGS63; assembly: GCF_059812295.1. Classification (NCBI taxonomy): domain Bacteria; kingdom Bacillati; phylum Actinomycetota; class Actinomycetes; order Mycobacteriales; family Mycobacteriaceae; genus Mycobacterium; species Mycobacterium sp. NGS63. Next base: position 218,689 of record NZ_JCALCJ010000003.1, on the reverse strand, counting down.
TCGAGGGCGTCGGCGAGCACCGTCACGACGTGGTTGCCCGCGTGGGCGAGGGCGGCGTGGTACAGGGGGCGGGCGTCTTCGCGGACGCAGAACGGTTCCCCGCCCATCTCGAGGACCAGCGATTGCCCGATCGCGTATCCGACGTCGTCGGCCGCGGTGATCCCGAAGCAGGTGTCGGGCAACCGGCTGATGTCCTCGTCGGAGCCGGTGAAGGTCATCGCGGGGTGAATCGCCAGCGGGATGCAGCCGTCGTGGGCCAGGGGCGCGAGGATGCCGACCCCGTTGGCGCCGGAGGTGTGCGCCACGATGGTGCCGGGTTTGACGGCGGCGGTGGCCGCGAGCCCGGACACCAGGCCGCCGAGTTCGCTGTCGGGGACGGCCAGCAGCAGCAGTTCGGCGTTGGCGGCCACGTCCGGCGCCGGTATGACGGGGGTGTCGGGCAGCCGGCGCTCGGCCCGCCGGCGCGACGCGCGCGAAACCCCGCTGCACGCGACCACGACGTGGTCGGCGCGCTCCAGCGCGACACCGAGTGCGGAGCCCACCCGGCCGGCGGAGATGATGCCCACTTTGAGCCTGGCCGGGCGCAGTCCGTCGAACTGCCCCATCGCAGACGACCTCACAGCTTTTCTTGGTTCGTTCCAGTCCCATCGGGTACCGGACGGTCACTAAGACTTTAATCGATGCATCATGCCGAGCCCAGCGACGGCGGGTGTGAAAAAGGTCCCAGCTCAGCCGTCGCGGCGCCGGCGCCGGCCACCGCCCGACGGCTCGGCCTGCAGTCGCGCCAGCAGGTCGGCGACCGACTGGCCGCCGCTGGGCGGAGCGTCCGCGTCCGCGCCTTGGGCGAGGGGGTCCACGCCCCGGTGGCGGGGTGCGGGCTCCGGGTACGCCGGCGGGGCCATGTGCGGCGGCGGGGCCATGTGCGGCGGTGGAGGCGGCGGGGCCGGGGGCTCGTTCGCGGGCGCGAAGTTGCCCCCGCCCTGGACGCCCTGGCCGCCCTGGTCGCTCTCGTCGCGGTACTCGGCCGCGTGGCGCGAGCGCGCCCGGCGACCGGGCTGGCCGTAGGGCGGGGGTTCGACGGGCGCGCCATGGCGACCGGCCGGCTCACCGTTCGGCGCGGCGCCGGCCCAGTTGCTGCCCGGCGTCCCGGGTGGCAGCCATTGCCCCTGCGCGCCGGCGGGCTGCCAGTCCTGCGGCGGCGGTGCTGTCGGTGGTGGCGGCGGTGGCGGCTGCCACGGGGACTGTTGGGCGGCCCCGTACGTGGCCTCGTACGGGGGCCGCGGCGGTTGAGCGGGCTCGCGCGGGGGCGGCGCCGGTTGCCGGGGCGGCAGCAATGGTTCCTCGGGCACGTCGATGATCGCGGACTCGTCGGGACGCGCGGCCGCGTTGTCCCTGGTGACCGACGTGACCCGGTCGCTGGACACCCAATCCCGGGTGCGCGGCGCCTCGGTCTCGTTCGTCTCTAGCGCCGGCCGATCCTGCAGGTCGGTGCCGAACAGGATCTCGAGGCTGGTGCGCAACGCGGTCAGTTCCGTCCGCAGCGCCGCCAGGTCGTCGGCGGCCTGGGCGCGCAGCTCGGAGGCCAGCTCGCGACGCAGCTGGGACTCCACGGTCAGCTCGTACTCGCGCCGGGCCGAAATCTCCCGGTCCAGCTGCAGGTCGTAGACGAGCTTGAGGTCGCGGACCCTGGACTGGTCCGCGTCGCTTTGGCGGCGGTAGAGCACCGAAACGAACGCGCCGGCGACTGCGGCCCACAGCGCCAGGATGACAGCGAGCTTGAGGAGTTCCACCCGATTGGTGAAAACCAGTGCGGAGCTGGCCCCCATCGCGAGGACCAGCAACGCGGTCAAGAGCACCCAACCCGGCCTGCGGCCGCCGCGCCGGACCCGGGCGCCGCGGGACAGAACGGTCATGGCCTGACTGTACCTGTGCGAGGTCAGTCAGCGTGTCGCGCGACTCCGGCGATTCTCACGCGGGTTGATCGCGGGGCCGCGAAGCGCACTAAGTTTCCGCGCCGTCGCCGCGCTCGCCCGGGTCCTGCGGCGACTTGCAGCAATGCTGCAGCCACAGCGCGGCGATCACCAGCGCCAAGGCACTGACGGCGGCCACGACGGTCCCGGTGGTGTCCTCCGCGGCGGCCCGCAGCCACGACCGTCGCGGCAGGAAATACACCAGCACGCCGATCCACCAGCCCAGCACCAGCGCGCCCACCCAGGCCGACGCCTTGGCCACCACCACGCTGCGCGCCACCGCCAGCGGGTGCAGCCAGCCGGGCGCGGCACCGATTTCGCCCTCGCTGATCTTGGTCCGCACGTAACGCGCCCACAGCGCCTCGATGATCGCCACGGCCAGCAACGACAGGCCGGTCCACACGGTGATGGGCGGAAACCACCGGTACAGGTTGACCACCAGCAGGTAACCCACGACGGCGGCGCCGACCACCGCGGCCGTCAGGTCACGCTTGCGGGTCGGTCCCATCAGGTTTCGAGCTCGAGCGTCAGATCGGACAGCCGGACGGCGGCCCGATCGGCGGGCTCCAGCTCGCCGAGCAGCTGCGCGACGGGACGCGGCCCCTCGGCGACCGTCAGCCGCGCGTCCGGCTCGATCGCCAGCCACGGCACCAGCACGAAGGCCCGCAGGTGGGCCAGCGGGTGCGGCAGCGTCAGGTTGGGCTCGCGCGCGATCAGCTCGGTGCCGTCGTAGCAGGCGATCAGGTCGACGTCGAGGGTGCGCGGGCCCCAGCGCTCGCCGCGAACCCGGCCCGCCGCCCGCTCGAACTCCTGCGCCCGCCGCAGCCAGGCCTGCCCGTCGCACGCGGGGTCGTCGGCGATGAGCACCGCGTTGAGGAACGGCGCCTGCTCCACCCGGCCCCAGGGGTCCGTCTCGTAGACCGGGGACACCGCGACGACCGCTTTGCCGAGCCCGTCGACGACCGACTGCAGCCGCGCCAGCCGGTCGCCCAGATTGGAGCCGACGGACAGCACCACACGCGTCACAGGGCCCCGCCCGCCGGGATCACCGAACCGCGCCCGCCGCGGCGCGACCGACGCACCACCACGGCGACGTCGGCGAACTGGTGCGCGATGGGCGCCTGGGGCTTGTGCACCACCACCTCGACGGCGTGCACGCGATGGTCGTCCATCACCCGGTCGGCGATGTCGCCGCCGACCGCTTCGATCAGCCTGCGCGGGGGGCCGGCGACGACGTCGGCGGCCAGCTGGGCCAGCGAGGCGTAGTCGTAGGTGTGGGTCAGCTCGTCACTGGCGGCGGCGTCGGCCAGGTCGATCCACACGGTGATGTCGACGACGAAATCCTGCCCCACCGCGCGCTCGTGATCGAAGACCCCGTGCCGGCCGCGAACCGTCAAGCCGCGCAACTCGATTCGATCAGCCATGCGTCCCGCCTTGTTTCCAAGCCTCCACGACCTTGACGGCATCGACGGACGCGCGCACGTCGTGCACGCGGACCCCCCAGGCCCCGTAGAGCGCGGCCAGCGCGGAGATCACCGCGGTCGCCGTCTCGCGCCCGTCGGGCGGTCGCGGCGACCCGTCGGGCCCGGCCAGCAGCGTGCCCAGGAACCGCTTGCGCGACGCGCCCAGCAGCACCGGGATCCCGGTGGCGATCAGCTGCGGCAGCGCGTGCAGCAGCGCCCAATTGTGTTGTCCGGTCTTGGCGAAGCCGAGCCCGGGGTCGATCACCAGCTTGTCGGGGTCGACGCCCGCGGCCACCGCGTCGTCGACGCTGCAGAGCAGCTCGGCGCGGACCTCGGCCACCACGTCGCGGTAGTGCGGGGCCCGGTGCGGGCTCTCCGACGCCACCGAACGCCAGTGCATCAACACCCACGGCACACCGGCCTCGGCCAGCAGCGGCGCCATCGCGGGATCGGCCCGCCCACCCGACACGTCGTTGACGATCTGGGCCCCGCTCTGCAGGGCCGCCCGCGCGACGTCGGCATGCATGGTGTCGATGCTAACGGTAATGCCCTGGGCGGCAAGGTCTTTGACGACCGGGAGCACACGCGCCGCCTCCGACCGCGGGTCAACGGGGCAGGCACCGGGTCGGGTCGACTCGCCCCCGACGTCGACGATCCCCGCGCCCTCGGCCGCCAACGCCAGGCCGTGCGCGACGGCGTCATCGACGTCGAGATAGCGTCCGCCGTCCGAGAACGAGTCGTCCGTGACGTTCAGAACTCCCATAACCTGCATGGGCGCCCGGCTCACTTACGCAGGATGAGGTCGAGCGCTTCGGCCCGAGACGCGGCGCTGGTTTTGAACAGGCCGCGCACCGCCGACGTCGTGGTGACGGCCCCGGGCTTGCGCACACCGCGCATCGCCATGCACAGGTGCTCGGCCTCGACGACGACGATCACCCCGCGCGGGTCGAGCTTGCTCACCAGGGCATCGGCGATCTGGCTGGTGAGCCGCTCCTGAACCTGCGGCCGCTTGGCGTACAGGTCGACCAGCCGGGCTATCTTCGACAGCCCGGTGACCCTGCCGTCCTGGCCGGGGATGTAGCCGACGTGGGCCACCCCGTGAAACGACACCAGGTGGTGCTCGCAGGTGGAGTACAGCGGGATCTCCTTGACGATCACCATCTCGTCGTGGTCCTCGTCGAACATGGTGTTCAAGACGCTGTCGGGATCGGTGTAGAGCCCGGCGAACATCTCACGGTATGCGCGCGCGACGCGGGCCGGCGTGTCCTGCAAGCCATTTCGGTCCGGGTCTTCGCCGATAGCGTACAGCAGCTCGCGGATGGCGGCCTCGGCGCGCTGCTGGTCGAATTTCCGTATGCGGGCAGGCGCGGTGTGGGTGTCCGGTCCCAAATCCGGTCCCAAACCCGGTAACGCCATCGAATCCTCCGTTCGTCAGCCGTGCGCCGGCGGGTTGGACCGGCTCACGTCGTCGTCCGGCTGCTCGGGCGATTTTCCGGTATCCGGGGTGGGCTGGCCCGGCGGCGGATAGGGCGGATAAGGCGGGTACTGGGGATTGGGCGGGTGGGGCGGGTAAGCCGCCTGGCCCTGCCCCGGGTAACTCGGCACCGGCCGCGGCCAATAGGGCTGCGGCGGAGGCGGTGCCGGGCTCGGCGCGGGCGGATACCAGCGATTGGGCTGCTGCTGCTGTTGCTGCGGCGGCCAGCCGGGCGCGTGCCAGCCCGCCGGGGCGCCGTAGTCCGGCTGGGTCGGGCCGTTCGGCACGGGCTGGCGATTGCCGCCCCCGTGAGACCCGTTGGGGCCGTGGGCGTTTCTGTCGGCCTCGACCCGCGCGGCCTCCTCGCTGGCCCGCGCGATGGCGGCCTTGAAGGCCGGCTCGGCGACCGGCGGCGGCCAGGGCTCGCCCCGCTCGATCGCCAGTTCGCCCGGCGTCTTGATCGGCGGCTTGTCCGACGGAATACGGCCGCCGAAGTCGTCGAACATGGTGAGCCGGGGCCGCTTTTGGACGTCGGCGAAGATGCCCTCCAGCTCGGCGCGGTGCAGCGTTTCCTTCTCCAGCAGCTCGCCGGCCAGCGTGTCGAGCACGTCGCGGTATTCGGTGAGGATCTCCCACGCCTCGGTGTGCGCCGCCTCGATCAGCTTGCGCACCTCGTCGTCGATGTCGCGGGCGACCTCGTGGGAGTAGTCCGCCTGAGTTCCCATGGTGCGGCCCAAAAACGGGTCACCGTGCTCGGTGCCGTATTTGACCGCACCCAGCTTGGAGCTCATCCCGAACTCGGTGACCATCGCGCGCGCGACCTTGGTGGCCTGCTCGATGTCGGACACCGCGCCCGTCGTCGGCTCGCGGAACACCAGTTCCTCGGCGGCGCGCCCACCCATCGCGAACACCAGCTGCGCAATCATCTCCGAGCGCGTCCGCAGGCCCTTGTCCTCCTCGGGCACGGCGACCGCGTGCCCGCCGGTGCGCCCGCGGGCCAGGATCGTCACCTTGTAGACCGGGTCGATGTCGGGCATCGCCCAGGCCGCCAGGGTGTGCCCGCCCTCGTGGTAGGCGGTGATCTTCTTTTCCTGCTCGCTGATGATGCGGCCCTTGCGGCGCGGGCCGCCGATCACCCGGTCCACCGCCTCCTCGAGCGCCGGTCCGGTGATGACGGTGCCGTTCTCGCGCGCGGTCAGCAGTGCCGCCTCGTTGATGACGTTGGCCAGGTCGGCGCCGGTCATGCCGACCGTGCGCTTGGCCAGCCCGTCGAGGTCGGCGTCCGGGGCGATCGGCTTGCCCTTGGAATGCACCCGCAGGACGGCCCGCCGCCCGGCCAGATCGGGGTTGGTGACCGGGATCTGGCGGTCGAAGCGTCCCGGCCGCAGCAGCGCCGGGTCAAGGATGTCGGGCCGGTTGGTGGCGGCGATCAGGATGACGCCTGCGCGGTCGCCGAATCCGTCCATCTCGACCAGCAACTGGTTGAGGGTCTGTTCGCGCTCGTCGTGGCCGCCGCCCAGCCCGGCGCCGCGCTGGCGGCCCACGGCGTCGATCTCGTCGACGAAGATAATGCAGGGGCTGTTCTGCTTGGCCTGCTCGAACAGGTCGCGCACGCGGGAGGCGCCCACGCCGACGAACATCTCGACGAAGTCCGAGCCCGAAATCGTGAAGAACGGAACCCCGGCCTCGCCGGCCACGGCGCGGGCCAGCAGCGTCTTTCCGGTGCCCGGCGGCCCGTAGAGCAGCACGCCCTTGGGGATCTTGGCGCCCAGGGCCTGGTAGCGGCTGGGGTTCTGCAGGAAGTCCTTGATCTCGTAGAGCTCCTCGACCGCCTCGTCGACGCCGGCGACGTCGGCGAAGGTGGTCTTGGGCATGTCCTTGGACAGCTGCTTGGCCCGCGACTTGCCGAACCCGAAGCCCATCCGGGCCCCGCCCTGCATCCGGGAGAACATCACGAACAGGCCCACCAGCAACAGCAGCGGCAGCACGTAGACCAGCAGCTCGCCCAGGATGCTGCCCTGGTTCACGACGGTGCTGATTTTCGCGTTTTTCGCCGTGAGCGAATTGAACAGGTCGACCGCGTATCCGCTGGGGTATTTGGTGATGACCTGGTCGGAATTGTCGGTGTCCTTATTGCCCTTCTTCAGGGTCAGCCGCAACTGCTGCTCGCGGTCGTCGATCTGCGCGCTCTTGACGTTGTCGCCGTTGATCTGGGCCATCGCCACCGAGGTGTCGACGGGCTTGTAGCCGCGGGTGTCGTCGCTAAAGTAAAAAAACGACCAGCCCAGCACCACCACAACGGCGATCGCCGTGATGGTGCGAATCACGTTTTTCCGGTTCATCAATCATCGGCCTCGCCGGCCAGGTCCTTCCCCGATACACGAAGCTGGTAAAAGTCCAGGTTACCGCTAGGGGTCATCGCCAGCCCCGGCAGAGCCGGGCTCAGCTATCCCGCTATAGCAACGAGCGGCAGTTCCCGAACGTCACGCCGGCGTGGCCACCGGCGGCCGGTGTCACTCGTAGTAGCGGGCCTCGACGACGTTGCCGTCCGGGTCGGCGAAGTAGTACGTCTGCGGCGACCACCCCCGCGCCCCGAAGCTGTGGGTCAGCCGCGCGCCGGTGTCCACGCCCTCCGCCCGCAGGCGCGCGTCCAGCGCGTCGTATTCGGCTTTCGACAGCGCAAGGCAGACGTGGTTGACGGGTTGGCCGGCACTGCCCTCGGCCACCGCGGACGACGCGGCGCCGGAAGCCATCTCGAGCGGCATCAGGTCGATGATGGAGTCCTCGCACACCCGCACGCTCGGGAACGGCGCCTCGCCCGCCTCGAACTCGCCGAAGCGCAGCGGCGCCAGCCCGACCACTCTGGTGTAGAAATCCATCGCCGCCCGCGCGTCCCTCGTCCACAGAACTACGTGGTCCAATCGCATGCCCAAATTATGGGCGCGCCGAGCCCTTCTCAGTGCGGGGTCCTTGTGATTTGGTGAGACGGTGCTTTCGTCAACCGAACGGTTAGTGGACACCAACGGCGTGCGGCTGCGGGTGATCGAGGCGGGGGATCGCGGCGCGCCCGTGGTGATCCTGGCCCACGGCTTCCCCGAACTCGCCTATTCCTGGCGGCACCAGATCCCGGTCCTGGCCGAGGCCGGCTATCACGTGCTGGCGCCCGATCAGCGCGGCTACGGCGGCTCGTCGCGTCCGGATGCCATAGAGGCCTACAACATTCGCGAGTTGACCGCCGACATCGTCGGCCTGCTCGACGACGTCGGTGCCGAGCGCGCCGCCTGGATCGGGCACGACTGGGGCGCGGCGGTCGTGTGGAACGCCCCACTGCTGCACCCCGACCGGGTCGCGGCCGTCGCCGCGCTCAGCGTGCCGGCCACGCCCCGCCCCCGCTCGGCCCCCACGGCGAGGTGGCGCAAGATCTTCGGCGAGAACTTCTTCTACATCCTGTACTTCCAGGAGCCCGGCGTCGCCGATGCCGAACTCAATGGAGATCCCGCGCGTTTCATGCGCCGGATGATGGGCAGCGCGGGAGCGTCCGGCGACGAGGCCGCGGCGCTGAGGATGCTTGCCCCCGGCCCGGAAGGCTTCGCCGATCGCATTCCCGAACCCAACGGTCTGCCGGACTGGATCAGCCAGGACGAGCTCGACCACTACGTCGCCGAATTCTCCCGCACCGGATTCACCGGCGGGCTGAACTGGTACCGCAACTTCGACCGCAACTGGGAGATCACCCCCGAGCTCGCCGGCGCGAAAATCCCGGTGCCGTGCCTGTTTATCGGCGGGACGGCCGATCCGGTGCTGGGCTTCACTCCCACCGACCGTGCGTCGGAGGTGATCTCCGGTCCCTACCGTGAGGTGATGCTCGACGGCGCCGGGCACTGGCTGCAGCAGGAGCGGCCCGACGAGATCAACGCGGCACTGCTGGACTTCCTCAAAGGAGTGGAATGGTGACAAGTGCTCCACTGCGCTTCGGCGTCTTCATCACGCCGTTTCATCCCGTCGGCCAATCCCCCACGGTGGCACTGGAATACGACATGGAACGCGTCGTCGCTCTGGACCGCCTCGGCTTCGACGAAGCCTGGTTCGGCGAACACCACTCCGGCGGCTACGAGCTGATCGCCTGTCCGGAGGTGTTCATCGCCGCGGCGGCCGAGCGGACCAAGCACATCCGGCTGGGCACCGGGGTGGTCTCGCTGCCCTACCACCATCCGCTGATGGTGGCCGACCGCTGGGTGCTGCTAGACCACCTCACCCGCGGTCGCGTCATGTTCGGCACCGGTCCCGGCGCGCTGCCGTCGGACGCGTACATGATGGGCATCGACCCCATCGAGCAACGACGGATGATGCAGGAGTCCCTGGATGCGATCCTGGCGCTGTTCCGCGCCGGGCCCGAGGAGCGCATCGACCGCCACTCCGACTGGTTCACACTGCGTGACGCGCAGTTGCACATCCGCCCGTACACCTGGCCCTATCCCGAGATCGCCACGGCGGCAATGATTTCGCCGTCCGGGCCGCGGCTGGCCGGCGCGCTGGGAACGTCGCTGCTGTCGCTGTCGATGTCGGTGCCCGGGGGGTATGCCGCGCTCGAGAACACCTGGGAGGTGGTGCGCGAGCAGGCCGCCAAGGTCGGCCGCGACGAGCCGGACCGGTCCGACTGGCGGGTGCTGAGCATCATGCACATCGCCGACAGCCGCGAGCAGGCGATCGACGACTGCACCTACGGGCTACAGGATTTCGCGAACTACTTCGGCGCGGCGGGATTCGTCCCGCTGTCCAACGAGGTTGACGGCGCCGCCCAGACCCCGCACGAGTTCGTCGCGGACTATGCGGCGAAAGGAAATTGCTGCATCGGCGCGCCCGAGGACGCGATCGCGCACATCGAAGACCTGCTCGAGCGGTCGGGCGGTTTCGGCACGCTGCTGATGCTCGGCCACGACTGGGCCTCGCCCGAGGCGACCTACCACTGCTATGACCTGATGGCCCGCAAGGTGATTCCCCACTTCAAGGGGCAGCTCGCGGCGTCGCGGTCGTCTCACGACTGGGCCAGGGGCAAACGCGACCAATTGATCGGCCGCGCCGGCGAGGCCGTCGTGAAGGCCATCACCGAGCACGTAGGCGAGCAGGAAGGCCGGGTGAACTGATGCGCGCGGCGGTATTGCGCGACGGCCGGATGGTGTACCGCGACGACGTGCCCGAACCGGTGCCGGGACCGGGTCAGGTGCTGGTCGGCGTGCGGGCGTGCGGAATCTGCGGTTCAGACTTGCATTTCGCCGCTCACGGGGACGACGTGGTGGCCATGACCGCGCAGGTGGCCGCCGGCGCCGGCGGCATGGGCGTCGACCTGAACCGCGACGTCTTCATGGGTCACGAATTCAGCGCCGAGGTGCTCGAGGCCGGACCCGACACGGACACCCATCCGCCCGGCACCATGGTGACGTCGATTCCGGTGCTGCTGTCCACGACGGGCGTCGAGCCGATCGTTTACAGCAACAACACGATTGGGGGCTACGCCGAGCGGATGCTGCTCTCGGCGCCGCTGCTGTTGCCCATCCCCAACGGCCTGGACCTCAAGCATGCCGCGTTGACCGAACCCATGGCGGTGGGGCTGCATGCCGTCAACAAGTCCAACATCGCGCCCGGGGAGACCGCGCTGGTGCTCGGCTGCGGGCCGATCGGCATCGCCATCATCGCGGCCCTTCGGGCACGCGGGGTCGAAACGGTTGTGGCGTCCGACTTTTCGCCGAAGCGCCGCGAGCTGGCCACCGCCATGGGCGCCCACGAGACGCAGGACCCGGCCCAGGACTCGCCGTTCGACACAGTCAAACCGGCGGTCGTGTTCGAGGCCGTCGGGGTGCCGGGCATCATCGACGACGTGCTGCGGCGCGCGCGGCCGGGCACCCGCCTGGTGGTCGCGGGGGTGTGCATGCAGCCCGACACCGTGCATCCGTTCTTCGCGATCGCCAAAGAGATCAACGTGCAGTTCGTGCTCGCCTACAGCCCCGAGGAGTTCGGCGAGTCGCTGCGCGCGCTGGCCGAGGGCGACATCGACGTCACCCCGCTGATCACCGGGGAGGTCGGGCTCGACGGCGTCGGCCGGGCCTTCGACGACCTGGCCGATCCCGAGCGGCACTGCAAGATCCTGGTGACGCCCTGAACGCTTCGGCGTAGCGTCAGGGTTGCCGGCACGACGGGAGGCGACCATGAAGCGTGGCATCGTCGGAGGATTGGCCGCCCTGCTGATGGCCGCGGGGCCGATCGCTTGGGCACCGCCGGCCGGCGCCGGCTGTCAATACGGAGGGCCCGTCCTCAGCAAGTGCGACGGGCCCGTCCAGCCCGACGGCACCTGGCAGCGTTGCGTGGCGGTTCCCCGCTTGATTCCCAACGGCGCCAGTTCCTACCTGATCCCCGACGGGCACTGCGAGGTGCTGGGCCCCGACCAGCACCCGTCGGACTTCACCTTCGCCGACCCGCCGACACATATCGGCTGAGCCGTCATCCGCCGCCGACAAGCCCGGTCCGGCGGACTCGTGTAGTATCGAACATATGTTCGACTCAGTGCCCGGTCCGGCGGTGATCGAGGAGCTCGCACCCGACGCGCTCATCGGGGTGGTCGAGTCCACCTACCGGGCGGAGTCGGTGCTGGTCGCGCGGCGGATGGCGGCCGTGGCGGCATTGCTGGGGCATCGGATGCAGGCCGCCGAACGGGCCGTCAGCCGGGACGGCTACGCGGCGATCGACCCGTACCAGCAGACGTCCGCGGAGGTGGCCGCGGCGATGAACCTGTCGCCGATGGCGGCGGGCTATCTGGTGTCGGACGCCGAGGCACTCGACAGGCGGTTACCCGCCATCGCGGCGTTGCTGGGCGAGGGCCGAACGGATTGGCGCACGGTCCGGTTGATCATCAGGCGCACCGATTTGATCGCCGACGACGAGTTGATCGCCAAGGTCGACCGGTCGCTGGCTGCGCGCATCGGCAAATGGTCCGGCTGGTCGAGGCAGCGCATCGTCAACGCCGTCGACGCCGCGGTGCGCGCCGCCGATCCCGACGCCGCGCGCGAGCGCCGCGAGTCCGCCGAGGACGGCCGGCACATCGGGATAACTCCGACCGACAACGGAATGGCGGACCTCTTCGGCAAGGTTGGGGCGACGGCCGCGACGGCGTTCGATCGACGGCTGTCCGAACTCGCCAGGCAGGTATGCCCGAACGACCCGCGGACGCTGGACCAACGCCGCGCCGACGCGCTGGCGGCGCTGGCGCTGGGCCACGATTTGGCCTGCGCCTGCGGACAGCCCGGCTGCACCGCCGATGCGGTCGACCCCGAGCGCGAGCGGGGCGGGCCTCGGGTGGCGCTCAACTTGATCGCCGGCGAACAAACCGTGCGCGGCGAGAGCAACCAGCCCGGGTAGATCGCGGACCGGAAATTTCGAAATCACATGCGCGACATGCTGTTTCTGTTGAAGGGGGCGCCGAGCGCCAGTCCCTTCTGCACCTGGGTCAACGACCCACGGGAGCCCGAAGAACTGCCACCCGACTGGGCACCGCCCCCACCGCCGCCACCGCGGCCCGACGACCCGCCATTCTAAAGCCGGCTGAGTCGTCATCCCCCGACGGACGCCTGCGGCACCACCGTGGGCTTGAAACCGTATCGCGGAGCGGCGAAGTGGGCCACGCCGCGACCACCGCCACCGCCCATCAGCGGCAGCCCACCCACTGTGTGCGTGGCCGGCTCAGCGGCTTCGGCCGCCCCGAGGCCGTTAAGCGACACGACGGCCGGGCTCGCCGGCGGGGCCGCGGCCGCCCAGGCGGCAGGCACCGACAACCGCCCGATCGGAACGGCATTGCCCACGGATCCAGCGGCGCTGCCGACGGCGCCCGACACCGCTTGTGGCAGCGCCTGCACGGCCTTGGCTGCGCCCTCGGCGGCCTTGGCGGCCTGCGGCACCAATCCCTGGGCCAGGCCGTGGATGTCCCTGAACGCGGTCGAAAAGAGCCGCACCGGAGAGACCAACCGGATGAACGCGTCAAAGCCCGTGCTGCCGTCGATGGTGGACGACCCGGTGAGGCCCTCCACGACATCCCCCAGTAGCCCGCCCACGACGATCCCGTCGCCGTTGCTGTTCCAGACATGCCCGGTCAGACCGAGCGCGGCCGCGGGATTCGCTAGCCACGGCGGGGAATTCGTCAGGCTGGCTAGGCCGCGCAGCACCTCCGGCACCCCCTGCGTACCCGCCGCTGTCCCCATCGCTTCGGCCACCGCGGCGGCCTGTCCGGCCATCCCGCCCGGGTTGGTGCCGGGCGCTGCCGGGGTGAACGGCGTCAACGTCGAGGCCGCCGCCGACGCGCCCGCGTAGCCGTACATCGCGGCGGCGTCTTGGGCCCACATCTCGGCGTAGTGCGCCTCGGTGGCCGCGATCGCCGCGGTGTTCTGACCGAGAACGTTCGTCGCCGACAGGGCCGCCAACAACGCCCGGTTGGCCGCGATCTCCGGCGGCGGCACCGTTGCGGCGAACGCGGCCTCGTAGGCGGCGGCCGCGGCCCCGGCTTGCGCGCTGACCTCTTCGGCCAGCGCGGCGGTGCCGTGCAGCCATCCGATTTGCGAGGTGGCCGCGGTCGCCATGGAGGCCGCGGCCGGACCCTGCCATGGCCCTTCGGTGAGGCCGGTGATCAGCGAGCGGTAGGACGACGCCGTGCTGTGCAGTTCGGTGGCCAGGCCGTCCCAGGCCGCCGCGGCGGTCAGCATCGGGGCCGAACCGGGGCCGGCATACATCAGTGCGGAGTTGATTTCCGGCGGCAACTGAGCGAAATCCAGCATGGCTCTCGTCAGCCGACCGCGGTCGTGTTCGCGGCTTCGGTGGCCTCATACGAACCCGCGCTGACGCCGAGCGTGGTGGCCAGCAGCTCGCGCAGCGCCGCAGCCTGCGCGCTGACCTCCTGGTAAAGCCTTGCGTGCGAAGCGAAATGCGCCGCGGTCAGCATCGACACCACGTCGGCGGCGGCGGGAACCACTCCGGTCGTCGGGGCTGCCGCGGCCGCGTTGCCGGCCGACACCAGCGCGTTGAGGGCGTGCATTTCCTCGGCGGCCGCGGCCAGCAGCTCGGGCTGGGCGATCACGATCGACATGCTTTTCCTCCAAAATCACGGTTACTCAACATGTTTCGGAGATTAGGCCGCCCCAGCGGGGGCGGACAGCCCTTCGTGGGCCTGTTCATGGGCGGGTCGTTAACTGTTCACTTGGCTAAGGGTGTGTGCTGGAACTTTTTGTGCTCCACCTGAAATACCTTATGAACCAATATGATTAGAGTTCGGCATGAGTTTTCACCCGATTGCCACGCGACGCGCTAGGCTTTGCGGTTCAGCGGTTTGCGGCTGCGGCGAGGTCCTGCGGCCCGGCGGCCGGATAGCCACCCGCGGACTGCAATTGCCGCGACCAACCGCCCACCAGACCGATCAGCTCGTCGAGGTCGTCGCCCAGTGCCGCGACGATCGGCGCGCAGCCCTCGTCGGTAGCCACCTCGATCTCCTCGCGAGCCTGCCGGCCCGCATCGGTCAACGCGCCGTCGCGGACCAGCCCACGTGACTGGAGCCGTTCCTCGGCGGCGGCGAAATCCGGCTCGGTCCAGGCCCTCGTGCGGGTGTAGCTGCGCAGCGGCAGGCCCCAGTAGAGCTCGGTGAGCAGGCCAATCTCCACCGCATCGAAACCCGCTGTGGTCCAAGCGTTTATGTGGACATCGCCGCGGTACTCACGCAGCTCGTCGGCCAGCCGCCAGGCGTCGGCCGGCGCCTCGCCCGGCAGTCCCTGAGCGACGAGACCCGCAAAGAGCGGCTTGCCCTCCAGCGGCAACCCCTCGGTTGCACGCCGCAGCAGTTCCAGCGCACGACCGAGGCCGTCCGGATCGGCGCCCAGCACTCGGCGCAGCTGTCGCGCCGCGCCGTCGGTTCGTGCCGCGCAGATCGTCGGGGCGTCGGTCAGCGTCCACCCGTGGGCGACCGCCGGCACCACGACCGCCGGGTTGAACACCGCGAAGGCCGCCGCGATCACCTCGCCCGGCACCTGTCCCAGCACCGAGCCGCGGCTACAGAAGTACGCCGGGCCGTCGGGCATCGCGACTTCCCCCGATTTGCCGCGACTGGGCCCGAAGCCGAGCGCGGCATAGCGTTCGTGGCATTCCGGCGCGAAGTACACCTGCCCCGCGAAGGGCTCGATCGCCAGGGCCAGCGCTCTCGCCGGTGTGAGCGTCATGAGAAGCAATCCTGGCATAGGGTCCCTGTCATGCGCCGTCTCATCCTCGCCTTGGGTCTCGTCGTCGCCGCGGCGGCGGCCTGCGACAAGCACGATGCGCCGGCCCCGGGTGCGAATCCCCGTCAGGTGACCGTGGTCGGCTCCGGGCAGGTGCAGGGCGTCCCGGACACGCTGACCGCCGAGGCCGGCATCGAGTTCACCGCCCCCGACGTCACCGCCGCGATGAACCAGACCAACGATCGCCAGCAGGCGGTGATCAACGCGCTGATCGGCGCGGGCCTGGACCGCAAGGACATCAGCACCACCACGGTCACCCTCGAGCCGCAGTACAGCAATCCCGGCCCCACGGCCGCGGCGACCATCACCGGCTACCGCGCCACCAACGCGATCCGGGTCAAGATCCACCCGACCGACGCGGCGTCGCGCCTGCTGGCACTCATCGTCAGCACCGGCGGCGACGCCACCCGGATCAGCTCGGTCGCCTACTCGATCGCCGACGACTCGCAGCTGGTCAAGGATGCCCGCGCGCGGGCGTTCAACGACGCCAAGGCCCGCGCGGACCAGTACGCCCAGTTGTCCGGCCTGCGGCTGGGCCGGGTGCTGTCCATTTCGGAGTCGTCCGCCCCCGCGCCGACGGGCGGGCCGCCGGCCCCGCCGCGCGCCATGGCGGCGGTGCCGCTGGAACCGGGCCAGCAGACCGTGAGCTTCTCGGTGACCGCGGTGTGGGAGCTCGACTAGCTCAGAGCTATTCCGCGTACACCCGCGGGTCCAGCGTGCCGATGTAGGGCAGGTCCCGGTAGCGCTCGTCGTAGTCCAGGCCGTAGCCCACGACGAAGTCGTTCGGAATGTCGAAACCCACGTAGGCGATCTCGGCGTTGGCGCGCACCGCGTCGGGCTTGCGCAGCAGCGTGCACACCCGCAACGAGCGGGGATGGCGGCTCTTCAGGTTGCGCAGCAGCCACGACAACGTCAGGCCCGAGTCGACGACGTCCTCGACGATCAGCACGTCGCGGACGTTGATGTCGCGGTCGAGGTCCTTGAGGATGCGCACCACGCCCGACGACGACGTCGACGACCCGTAGGAGCTGACGGCCATGAATTCGAACTGTGTGGGCAGCGGAATCGCGCGCGCCAGATCCGTCACGAAGATCACCGCACCCTTCAGCACGGTGATCAGCAGCAGGTCCTGACCCGTCTCGGCGGCGTTGTCGCGATAGTGCTTGCCGATCTCCTCGCCGAGTTCGGCGATGCGGGCCTGGATCTGCTCGGCGGTGAGCAGCACCGACTTGATGTCCCCCGGATACAGCTCCACGGCCACGACCACAGCGTGCCACGCCGGCGGGCGGAATCGCTACACGGGCTCCCGCCACAGGCTCAGCACGCCGTCGCGGCGCCCCGCGACCAATCGCTGTCCGCGCAGCGCGGAGCCCACCGCGACCCCGCCCTGCCCGCGCCACGCGGTGATCAGCGCGTCGACGCCGCGGATCTGCTTGTCGGTCAACCCGGTCGCGCCCCCGGCCAGCAGCCAGCCGCGGATCACCCGGCGCCGAACGGCGTCCGGCAGCCCGGCCAGGGCCGCGGGCCGCAGCCCCGAATCCGCGCGCACCTCGGGCAGCGCCGTCGCGGCGAGCGCGTCGATCATGTCGGTGTCCTCGCGCACGGCGGTCGCGGTGCGCGCCAACGCCTCGGCGACCCCGCCGCCCAGCACGTCCTCCAGCAGCGGCAGCACCTCCAGGCGCAGCCGGGTCCGGGTGAACCGGCGGTCGCTGTTGTGCGGGTCCTGCCACGGGGTCAGGCCGAGTTCGGCGCATGCCGCGTGGGTCACCGAGCGCCGCTCCCCCAGCAGCGGGCGGCACCACGGCGGGTCGTGTGGGCGCATCCCGGCGATCGAGCGGCCCCCGGACCCGCGGCCCAGGCCCAGCAACACCGTCTCGGCCTGGTCGTCGAGCGTGTGCGCCAGCAGCACCGGGTCGCCGCGGCGCCCCTCCCCCAGCGCGGCGTACCGCGCGGTGCGCGCCGCCGCCTCCGGGCCGCCGCCGGGGCCGTTCGGGCCCACCTGCACGCGAAGCACCTGTGCGCCAACGCATCCCAGCTCGAGCGCCTGTTTTCGGGCGGCCTCGGCGACGGCGGCCGAGTCGGCCTGCAGGCCGTGGTCGACGAGCAGCGCGGTGGTGGGGCGCAGCGCGGCGGCGACCGCGGTGAGCGCCAGCGAGTCCGGGCCGCCGGAAAGCGCCACGCACCAACGCTTTTCGGCGGCGAGGTGGGTGTGGGCGAACGCCTCGAGGGCCGCGCGCAGCCGCCCTACAGCACCCTGTCGATCCATCGCTGGGGGTCTTCGATTTCGGGGGGTAGCGGCAGCGTTTCGGGGCTCGACCACACGGCGTTGAATCGTTCCATCCCCACCCTGCCCACCACGTGGTCGACGAATGCCTTGCCCCGGGTGTACTGGCTGAGCTTGGCGTCGAGCCCCAGCAGCGCGCGCAGCAGGCGCTGCAGCGGCGGTTGCTTGCGGTGGCGGCGCTCGTCGAACCGGCGGCGGATGGTGGCCACCGACGGCACCACGACGGGCCCCGCGGCGTCCATCACGTGATCGGCGTGGCCCTCCAGCAGCGTGCCCAGCACCAGCAGCTGGTCCAGGGCGTGGCGCTGCGGCTCGGATTGCACGGCACGCACCAGGCCCAGGATGCCCGACGCGTTGGCGTCGGCCGACCCGTTGCCGCGGTTGCGGACGAACTCGGCGAGCCGGCCCACCACCTGGCCGAGGTCCTCCGCGACGTCCTGCGTCAGCGTGCCCAACGCCCGCGACATGTGCTCGGACAGCCACGGGTTGGCGGTGAACTGCACGCGGTGGGTCACCTCGTGCAGGCACACCCACAACCGGAAGTCGGCGGGCTCGACCCGGAGCTGGCGTTCGACGGCGAGGACGTTGGGATAGACCAGCAGCAGGCTGCCCTGCTTCGCGGAGGCGAACGGGTCGTATTGGCCGAGGATCCCCGACGACACGAACGCCAGCACCGCGCCCGTCTGCGCGCCGGTGAGGCGCCCGGTGAGAAAGCCGTGCGGCTTCTCGCTTCCGTTGGTCATCAGCCGCATCGACTCGGCCGCCGCGCCGATCCACTGCGGGCGGTCGACGATGCGGGCCGGCGGCACCACGTCGTCGGTGACCAACCCGGTGACGTCGCGCACCGGCGGTTCGGCCTTGGCGGCCGCGGTCGTCAGCTCGTCGATCACCTGGCGGCGGGTGTAGTCGCTGGCGGCGGGCCCCGGCCGGGCCAGCCGCTGGCCGACGGTCGCGGCGAACCGCCAGTCGACGGCGGTGCCGAGGGTCAGGGACGAGGGGCCGCTCATGAGCACCCGCAGAACCAGAGCCTGGTGGCCAGGGCGTCCATCGCGTTGCGGCCGTTGGGGCCCGCGGCGTTGGACAGGAAGGCGAAGGTGAGCACCCGCCCGCTGTGGTCGGTGAGCACCCCGACCAGCGAGTTGACGTCGGTCAGCGAGCCGGTCTTGGCGCGCAGCCAGCCGGCGGGTCCCCGGTCGGTGGCCGGGTCGAGGAACCGGTCGCCCAGGGTGCCGCTGCCGCCGGCGATCGGCAGCAGGTCCAGCAGGGCCCGCAGCGCGGGCTGGTCGGGTCCGGCGGCGGCCTGCATCACGCCGTCGAGCGTCTTGGCGGTCAACTTGTCGTCGACGGACAGGCCGCTGGAGTCCTGCAGGGCGGCGCCGGCGGTGTCGACGTGCGCGGTACTCAGGCGGTTGGTCACCGCGTCGACGGCCCCGGCGAAGCTGCGCGGCCGGTTGATCGCGGCCGCGACCTCGCGCGCGATGCATTCGGCCAGCACGTTGTCGGAGTGCTCCATCATCTCGGAGAGCCGCTGGACCAACGGCGCGGACTGCACGACGGCCAGCTGCCGCGCCCCCGTCGGCGCCGTGGCGACCGTGACCGCGGCCGGATCCAGGCCGAGGCCCTTGGCCAGCTCCCGGCCGGCGTCCAGCGCCGGCGTCTTGGACCGCCGCGAGTTGACCGTGGTCGGCTGGATGCGGCCGGCGTCGATCATCACCGACTCGATCGGCGCGATGTCGCCGTTGTCGACGTCGGCGGGGTCCCAGCCCTGGGCCATGGTGGGCCCGCTGAACGCCGAGGTGTCCACCTGCACCGCGGTCGGGGTCACGCCGCTGCGGCGCACCTGTTCGACCAGGTCACTGATGCGCGCGGCGCCGCGATACCAGGTGTCCACGCCCGGCGGCGCCGCCGAGAGCACCGGGTCACCCGCCCCGACCAGCACGACGGGCCCCTGCGCGTTGGGGCTGCCCGCGACCACCCGGGTGCTGATCCGGGCCTGGCGGTCCAACGTCAGCAGCGCGGCGGCGGCGGTGAGTACCTTGTTGGTCGACGCCGGCACCAGCGGCAGGTCGTCGGCCACCTGCCAGAGCTCTTTTCCGGTGAGGGCGTCGCTGATCCGGCCGCCCAGCCTGCCCAGGTTGGGATCGGCCGCCACGGGCGCGAGCGCGGCGGCCACCCCGGTGGGGCTGGGCGTCTCGGCGCTGTCCGCGACGGGGACCATCCCCGCCTTGACCGTCGGCGGGCGCGGCGGCGGCACGGGGGCGTGCGCGGCCCCGGCGCCGTGCCCACCCGTCGTGAAAAACGTGGCCGCCGCGACCACCGCGGCGACGAACGCCAGCACGGCCAACCCGATGAGCACCTGGGTGGATTTCCGCCAGCGAGTTGGACCCATCACTCTCCTGACTGTTTGAACCCATTCTGCCGAATCGGCCGCAATGCGCTCGACTAGGGTGATGCCCGGCGTAACTGACCTACCAAGACCCACCCTCGTGAAGGAGCCGGCGCGGTGCAATTCGACGTGACGATCGAAATTCCGAAAGGCCAACGCAACAAGTACGAGGTCGATCACGAAACCGGGCGGGTGCGTCTGGACCGCTACCTCTATACCTCGATGGCCTACCCCACCGACTACGGCTTCATCGAGGACACCCTCGGCGAGGACGGCGACCCGCTGGACGCGATGGTGCTGTTGCCGCAGCCGTTGTTCCCTGGCGTGCTGGTCGAGGCGCGCCCGGTAGGAATGTTCCGCATGGTCGACGAGGCCGGCGGCGACGACAAGGTGTTGTGCGTGCCGGCCGGCGACCATCGCTGGGACCACATCCAGGACATCGGCGACGTCCCGGAATTCGAGCTCGACGTGATCAAGCACTTCTTCTCGCAGTACAAGGCTTTGGAGCCGGGCAAGTTCGTCAAGACGGCCGACTGGGTCGACCGCGCCCAGGCCGAGGCGGAGATCCAGCGCTCGGTGGAGCGGTTCAAGGCGTCAGGACACTAGTGGCTGGAGTCGGCCGCGCGCCTGTTGCGTAGCACGCTGTGGCCCAGCGCCGCCCCGATGAGGACGACGCCCACCGAGGCGGTGAACACCTCGGGCACCTGGAGCCGCGGCTCGATGGAGATCAACAT
Organism: Mycobacterium sp. NGS63; assembly: GCF_059812295.1. Lineage (NCBI taxonomy): Bacteria > Bacillati > Actinomycetota > Actinomycetes > Mycobacteriales > Mycobacteriaceae > Mycobacterium > Mycobacterium sp. NGS63. The sequence continues at coordinate 198,077 of NZ_JCALCJ010000003.1, read as the reverse complement.
GATCACGGCCAGCGCGCCGATCGCCCAGTGCGCGCCGTGTTCTAGGTACACGTAGCGATCCAGCGTCTCCTGCTGGACGAGGTAGATGGTGATCGACCGGACGAACATCGAGCCCACCAGCCCCAGACCCAGGGCGATGATGATCGGGTCCGACGTGATCGCGAAGGCGCCGGTGACCCCGTCGAAGGAGAAGGCGGCGTCGAGCACCTCCAGGTAGAGGAACAGCATCAGGCCGGCCTTGCCGACCGCGCCGGCCGCCTCACCCGCCGTCACCGCGTCGAGGCTCGCGGGCCGAAACGCGCGGCTCAGGCCGTTGACGACGAGGTAGGCGATCAGGCCCAGCAGCCCGGCGATCAGCACCGTCGCCCGCTCGTGGCTGGAGTGGGTCAGCTGCGTGCCGACCAGGACCAGCGCGAGCGCGGCGACCACCACCGACACCTGGCCGAGCCGCCCGAGCCGCGCGAACGGCACCTCAATCCATTTGAGCCACTTGATGTCTCGGTCGTGGAACACGAAATCCAAGAACAGCATCAGCAGAAAGATGCCGCCGAACGCGGCGATCTGGGGGTGGGCGGAGGTGATCAGCTTCTCGTAGCTCGGTGAGCCGTCGGGGAATTCCAGCGCGCCGTGCGGCGGCGGGTTGAGCGCCAGGTCCATCGCGCGCACGGGGTCGAGGCCCGCGGTCGCCCACACGATGAGCAGCGGGAAGAGCAGCCGCATGCCGAACACCGCGACGAGGATCCCGACGGTCAGGAACATCTGCCGCCAGAATGTGCTCATCCGCTGCAGGATCGCCGCGTTGATGATGGCGTTGTCGAACGACAGCGACACCTCGAGGACGGCCAGCACGACGAGCAGGAACAGGGCGTTGAGACCGCCGTGGAGATACCCGGCCGCCAGAGCCGCCACGGTGCACAACAGCGAGAGCCCGAAGATGCGGAACGCGGCCATGGATCCTTCCTGACAGCCGCCACAGTAGCGGCTCGGTATTTTCAATCCTGTGGCGATGCCCGAAGCCTCCCCGGGGCCGGTCACGCGCGCCAGCGTGGCCCGCGTCGGCGCCGCGACCGCGCTGACCGCCCTGTGCGGGTACGCGGTGATCTACCTGGCCGCCCGTGACCTGGCCCCGCGCGGCTTTTCCGTCTTCGGGGTGTTCTGGGGCGCGTTCGGCCTGGTGACCGGCGCCGCCAACGGCCTGCTGCAGGAGACCACCCGGGAGGTCCGCTCGGCGCAGTACCTGGAGGTGGCGCCACTCAAGCGGACCCATCCGCTCCGCGTGGCCGCGATGGTCGGTGTGGCCGCGGCCGTCGTGATCGCCGCCAGCTCGCCGTTGTGGGGCGGGCGGGTGTTCGTCGAGGCGCGCTGGCTGTCGGTAGCGCTGCTGTCCGTCGGGCTGGCCGGGTTCTGCCTGCACGCCACCCTGCTGGGCATGCTGGCCGGCACCAACCACTGGACCCAGTACGGATCGCTGATGGTGACCGACGCGGTCATCCGGGTGACGGTCGCCGCGGCCACGTTCGTGATCGGCTGGGGCCTGACCGGGTTCTTGTGGGCGACGGTGGCGGGCGCGACGGCGTGGCTGATCCTGCTGGCGGCCTCGCCCGCGTCGCGCGCCGTGGGCCGGCTGCTCACGCCGGGCGGCACCGCGACGTTCCTGCGCGGCGCCGCCCACTCGATCACCGCGGCCGGCGCCAGCGCGATCCTGGTGATGGGGTTTCCGGTGCTGCTGAAGTTGACCAGCACCGAGCTGGGGGCGCAGGGCGGTGTGATCATCCTGGCCGTGACGCTGACGCGGGCGCCGCTGCTGGTGCCGCTGACCGCCATGCAGGGCAACCTGATCGCCCATTTCGTTGACGAGCGGAGCGACCGGCTGCGGGCCCTGGTCGCGCCGGCGGCGCTGATCGGCGGGATCGGCGCGATCGGCGTGCTCGCGGCCGGCGTCGTCGGGCCCTGGCTGCTGCGCGTCGCCTTCGGGCCGCAGTACCACGCCAGCAGCGCGCTGCTGGCGTGGCTGACGGCGGCGGCGGTCGCGATCGCGATGCTGACGCTGACCGGCGCCGCCGCGGTGGCCGCCGCGCTGCACCGCGCCTACGCGCTGGGCTGGGTCGGCGCGACGCTGGCGTCGGGGCTGCTGCTGTTGTTGCCGCTGCCGCTGCCGACGCGCACGGTCGTCGGCCTGCTGTGCGGCCCGCTGGTGGGGATCGGGGTTCATCTGCTGGCGCTGGCGCGTGCCGGGCGCTCAACCGGCTGATCGTGGCTACCCTGATGGGCAGTGATGTCGACTGAATCGCATTACCCGGGCGCCTGGATCGTCATTCCCGCCTTCAACGAAGCCGCGGTCATCGGCGAGGTCGTCGCCGAGGTGCGCTCGGTCTTCGACCATGTCGTCTGCGTCGACGACGGCAGCACCGACGGCACCGGCGACATCGCCCGGCGCGCCGGGGCTCATCTGGTGCGCCACCCCATCAACCTGGGTCAGGGCGCGGCCATCCAGACCGGCGTCGAGTACGCCCGCAAGCAGCCCGGGGCAGAGGTTTTCGCGACGTTCGACGCCGACGGCCAGCACCGCGTGAAGGACGTGGCCGCCATGATCGACCGGCTCGGCGCCGGTGACGTCGACGTCGTCATCGGGACCCGGTTCGGCGGGCACGGCGACAGCAGGCCGCCGTTCTTCAAGCGGATCGTGCTGCGGACCGCGGCCAGGCTTTCGCGCCGTGGTCGCCGACTTGGCTTGACCGACACCAACAATGGGCTTCGGGTGTTCAACAAGAAGGTCGCCGACGGGCTCAACATCACCATGAGCGGGATGAGCCACGCCAACGAGATCATCATGCTGATCGCCGAAAACCGTTGGCGCGTCGCCGAACAGCCGGTCGAGGTGCTCTACACCGAATACTCGAGGTCGAAGGGGCAGCCGCTGCTCAACGGCGTCAACATCATCTTCGACGGATTCCTGCGAGGGAGGACACGATGAACTGGATCCAGGTGCTGCTGATCGGGGCGATCGTCGCGCTGTTGGTGTACCTGCTGCGGTCGCGGCGCAACGCGCGGTCGCGGGCGTGGGTCAAGGTGGGCTACATCCTGTTCGTGCTCGCCGGCATCTACGCGGTGTTGCGGCCCGACGACACGACGGTGGTCGCGCACTGGTTCGGCGTGCGCCGGGGCACCGACCTGATGCTCTACGCGCTGATCATGGCGTTCAGCTTCACGACGCTGAGCACCTACATGCGGTTCAAGGATCTCGAGCTGCGCTATGCGCGGCTGGCCCGCGCGGTGGCGTTGGACTCGGCGCAGGAGCCCTCGCCGAGCTAGCCCGTTGGCCCGTCGCGGAAGTACTCCACGGTGCGCCGCACGCCGTCGTTCAACCCGACCTGCGGGCGCCAACCCAAAACCTCTGCGGCCAAACCGATGTCGAGGCACGACCGCCTCAAATCGCCCAGGCGGTCCGGGTGGTACTCAGGGTCGTCGGGCCCCCCGACGGCCGCGGCGACCGCCGAATGCAGTTGGCGGTCGGAGGTTTCGACACCGGTGCCGACGTTGAACCGCTGCCCGCCGCCCGCGCCGCCGGAGGCCTTGACGAACGCGTCGACCACGTCGTCGACGTACACGTAGTCGCGGGTCTTGCCGCCGTCGCCGAACACCTTGGTCGGCTTACCGGACAGCAGCGCCTGGGCGAAGATCGCCACCACGCCCGCCTCGCCGTGCGGGTCCTGGCGCGGACCGTAGACGTTGGCCGGCGCGATGTGCGAGCAGTCCAGGCCGTACAGGTGGCGGAACGTGTTGAGGTAGATCTCGCCGGCCACCTTGCCCGCGGCGTACGGCGAAGCGGGATCGGTGGGCGCCGACTCCGGGGTCGGGTACACCGGCGGGGTGCCGTAGATGGATCCCCCCGACGAGGTGTGCACGATCTTGCGCACCCCCGTCAACCGCGCCGCCTCGGCCAGCCGCACCGTGCCGATGACGTTGACCGACGCGTCGAATTGCGGGTCGGCCACCGACTGCCGCACGTCGATCTGCGCGGCCAGGTGGAACACCACCTCGGGCCGGTGCTCGTCGAGGATGGCGTGCAGGTCGGCGGTCACGATGTCGGCCTCGACGAAGACGTGCGCGGGGTTGCCGGCCAGGTGCTCGAGGTTGGTCGCGCGGCCGGTCGCAAAATTGTCCAGGCCCACCACCGTGTGACCGTCGGCCAGCAGGCGGTCGACTAGCGTCGAGCCGATGAATCCGGCTGCCCCGGTGACCAGTGCGCGCACCGGCCCACCATACAGAGTGGCCCTGGCAGCCGCCGCGCTCATCACGGCGCAGCTGGTGATCCGCGCGGTGCTGGCGTTCGGCGGCTACTTCTACTGGGACGACCTGATTCTCGTCGGCAAAGCCGGCACCGAGGGGCTGCTTTCGCCGTCGTACCTCTTCGACGACCACGACGGCCACGTGATGCCGGCGGCCTTCCTGGTCGCCGGCGCCATCACCCGGCTGGCGCCGCTGGACTGGACGTGGCCGGCGGTCAGCCTGGTGGTGTTGCAGCTGCTGGCGTCGCTGGCTTTGCTGCGCGCGCTGCACGTGATCCTCGGCTGGCGCTGGGCGCTGCTGATCCCGCTGACCTTCGCGCTGTTCACCCCGCTGGCGGTGCCGGGCTTCGCGTGGTGGGCGGCGGCGCTGAACTCGCTGCCGATGCTGGCGGCGCTGGCGTGGGTGTGCGCCGACGCGGTCCTGCTGGTGCGCACCGGCAACCCGCGCTACGCGCTGACCGGCGCGCTGGTCTACCTGGGCGGGCTGCTGTTCTTCGAGAAGGCCGCCGTCATCCCGTTCGTCGCCTTCGCCGTGGCCGCGCTGCTGTGCCACGTGCGCGGCGACGGGTCGGCGCTACTGACGGCGTGGCGGGCCGGGAGGTGGCTGTGGATCGCGTCGCTGGCGCTGACCGCGGCCTGGGTGGCGCTCTACCTGGCGGTGGTCAACCAGAGGCGGTGGAGTTCCGACCTGGCGATGACGGCCGACCTGCTGTGGCGGTCGATCACCCACGGCATCGTGCCGGGCCTGGCCGGCGGCCCGTGGCACTGGGACCGGTGGGCGCCGGCCTCGCCGTGGGCCACGCCCCCGCCGGCGGTGATGGCGCTGGGCTGGCTGGTGCTGGCCGCGGTGTTCGCGCTGTCGCTGGTGCGCAAGCGACGCATCGTGCCGGTGTGGGTGGTCGCGGCCGGCTACACCGTCGCCTGTCAGGTGCCGATCTATTTGATGCGCTCGTCGAGGCAGACCGCCCTGGAGCTCGCCCAGACCCTGCGGTATCTGCCGGATCTCGTCGTCGTGCTGGCGCTGCTGGCCGCCGTCGCGTTGTGCGCCCCGAATCGGTCGGCGTCGCGGTGGCTCGACGCGTCACCGAGGCGCACCGCGGTGGCGGTGGGTGTGGCGGTGGCCTTCGTGGCGAGCAGCCTGTATTCGACGGCGACGTTTTTGACCAGCTGGCGCGACAACCCCGCCCAGCCCTACCTGCAGAACGCCCGCGCGAGTCTGGCTGCGGCGCATGCCGATTCGGACGCGCCGCTGCTGGATCAGGAGGTCGATCCGCTGGTGCTGCAGCGGGTGGCCGCGCCGCAGAACCTGGCCAGCCACATGTTCGCCCTGCTGCGGGACAGGCCCGAATTCGCTCCCGCCACAACGCGATTGCGCATGCTGGACAGCTCGGGGCGGCTGATCAAGGCGCGGGTGAACTGGATCCGCACCGTCGTGCCGGGTCCGATGCCGCGCTGCGGTTACTTCGCGCAACCGGACAGGCCGGCGCGGCTGGTCCTCGACGGGCCGCTGCTGCCCGCCGACTGGACGGTCGAACTGAACTACCTGGCCAACAGCGACGGGTCGATGACGCTGTCGCTCGCCGAGGGGCCCGACGTCAAGGTCCCGGTGCATCCCGGGCTCAACCGCGTCTTTGTCCGGCTGCCCGGTGCCGGGGGCGCGATCACCGTGCGGGCCAACACCGCCGCGCTGTCGCTGTGCCTGGCGTCGGGGCCGGTCGGGTTCGTCGTGCCGGCGTGATGACCGGGCAAGAGTGGAGCCGCCTAGGAGAATCGAACTCCTGACCTATTCATTACGAGTGAATCGCTCTACCGACTGAGCTAAGGCGGCGCGCCCGCGCGGCGGGCGGCACGAGTCTACGGCAGGCGGGTCGGGTCACCCAAGTTCCTGGCCGAACGTCGCGACCATCGCGTCGACGGCGAACTTGGGTTTGACGTTGGTGGCCAGCGCCTCGCGGCACTCGAGCACCGCCTCGATGCAGCGCAGCAGCCGCTCGGGCGAGGCGTGGGCGGCCAGCGCCGCCGCCCGGTCGGCCATGTCGGGGTGGTTGGCCTGGACACCGCCCGCATCGGCCGACACCACCAGCGCGTCGCGGAAGTAGGTGGCGAGGTCGATCAGCGCGCGGTCCAGGGCGTCGCGCGACGCCCGCGTCTGGCGCGACTTCTGCCGCCGCTCCAGGTCCTTGATCGCCCCCGCGGCGCCCCGCAGCGCGCCCGCGGTGCCCTTGCCGGTGCCGCCCGCGCCCAACGCGGTGCGCAGCTCCTCGGTCTCGGCCTCGGCGCGGTCGGCGGTCAGCACCACGGCCTCGGCCTCGGCGGCGGCCACCAACTCCTCGGCGGCGGCGTAGGCGCGCGACGGGGTCGCCGCGTCGCGCACCAGCCCCAGCGCCCGCTCCCGTCGCTGCCGGGCCTCGGCGTCGGTGGCCAGTCGGCGCGCGCGTCCCACATGCCCGCCGCTGACCGACGCCGCCCAGTTGGCCGTGTCGGCGTCCAGGCCGTCGCTGTCCACCAGGACCCGGGCGATCGCGTCGGTCGGCGGGGTCACCAGCGCGACGTGCCGGCACCGCGAGCGCAGCGTGATCGCGATGTCCTCGGGATCCACCGACGGCGCGCACAGCAGGAACACCGTCGACGGCGGCGGCTCCTCGACCACCTTCAGCAAGGCGTTCGCGGCGCCCTCGGTCAACCGGTCTGCGTCCTCGATGACCACGATCTGCCGGTGCCCGGTGGTCGGGCGGCGCGACGCGATCTGCACGATGGCGCGCATCTCGTCGACGCCGATGGACAGGCCCTCGGGAATCACCCGGCGCACGTCGGCGTGGGTGCCGGCCATCGTCGTCGTGCACGCCCGGCACTTCCCGCAGCCGGGTTCGCCGTCGTCGGTGCATTGCAGCGCGGCCGCGAAGCACACCGCCGCGATCGAGCGCCCGGAGCCCGGCGGGCCGGTGATGAGCCACGCATGTGTCATAGTCCCGTGGTCGGCATCGCTGTGAGCGGGGTCACCGCGGGCCGCGCGGGCGGCGGCCAGCAGGTCGGCCACCACGGCCTCCTGGCCTACCAGCCGCGTAAACACTCCGGTCATCACGGGCAACGTTAGTGACACCGGCGGACAGATACCGATCGGCCACCGAAACGCGACAATTCCGTTACCTTCCGGCGCGTTTCGCCAGGTTCACCCGACTTGCCGAGATGCTTATTGTTTTCCGCTGAGTCCGCCCTGCCCGATACGGTGGATTGGTGGCAACCGCGGCAGCACTGCCCGGGCGGATCAGTGCGTTCGTCCGGTGGGTGGTGCGCACCCCGTGGCCGCTGTTCTCGCTGAGCATGCTGCAGTCCGACATCATCGGCGGCCTGTTCGTGCTGGGCTTCCTGCGCTACGGCCTGCCGCCCCAGGACCGCATCCAGCTGCAGGACCTGCCGGTGCTGAACCTGGCGATCTTCATCAGCGTCGTGATCAGCCTGTTTTTGGCCGGGGTCATGTTCAATCTGCAGCTGCTGCTGCCGGTGTTCCGCTGGCAGCGGCGCGACAACCTGCTCGCCGACGCCGATCCGGCCGCCACCGAACTCGCGCGCAGCCGCGCGCTGCGCATGCCGTACTACCGGGCGCTGACCAGCTCGGTGGCGTGGTGCATCGGCGGCGTCGTGTTCATCATCGCCAGCTGGTCGGTGGCCAAGTACACGGCGCCGGTGGTGGCGGTCGCCACCGCGCTGGGCGCCGCCGCGACGGCGATCATCGGCTACCTGCAGTCCGAGCGGGTGCTGCGGCCGGTGGCCGTGGCCGCCCTGCGCAGCGGCGTGCCCGAGAACGTCAAGGCGCCCGGGGTCATCCTGCGCCAGCTGTTGAGCTGGATGCTGTCCACGGCCGTGCCGCTGCTGGCGATCGTGCTGGCCGTGGTGGCCGACAAGGCGTCGCTGCTGCACGCGACGCCGGAGAAGTTGTTCGACCCGATCCTGCTGCTGGCGCTGGCGGCACTGAGCATCGGGCTGGTCAGCACCCTGCTGGTGGCGATGTCGATCGCCGACCCGCTGCGCCAGCTGCGCTGGGCGCTCTCGGAGGTGCAGCGCGGAAACTACAACGCGCACATGCAGATCTACGACGCCAGCGAGCTGGGCCTGCTGCAGGCCGGCTTCAACGACATGGTCCGCGACCTGTCCGAACGGCAGCGGCTGCGCGACCTGTTCGGCCGCTACGTCGGTGAGGACGTGGCCCGCCGGGCGCTGGAGCGCGGCACCGAGCTGGGCGGGCAGGAGCGCGACGTCGCGGTGCTGTTCGTCGACCTGGTCGGCTCCACCCAGCTGGCCGCCACGCGGCCGCCGGCCGAGGTGGTCCACCTGCTCAACGAGTTCTTCCGGGTGGTCGTCGACACCGTCGGCCGCCACGGCGGGTTCGTCAACAAGTTCCAGGGCGACGCGGCGCTGGCCATCTTCGGCGCGCCGATCGAACACCCCGACGCGTCCGGCGGCGCGCTGGCTGCCGCCCGCGAGCTGCACGACGAGATCCTCCCGGTGATCGGCTCGGCGGAGTTCGGGATCGGAGTGTCGGCCGGGCGGGCCATCGCCGGCCACATCGGCGCGCAGGCCCGCTTCGAATACACGGTGATCGGCGACCCGGTCAACGAGGCCGCGCGGCTCACCGAGCTGGCCAAGCTCGAGTCCGGCCACGTGCTGGCGTCGGCGATCGCGGTCAGCGGCGCGCTGGACGCCGAGGCGTTGTGCTGGGACGTCGGCGAGGTGGTCGAGCTGCGCGGACGCACGGCACCCACCCAGCTGGCCCGGCCGGTGAAACTGGCCGCCCCCGAAGAGGTTGCGGCCGAGGAGATTTCGAGCGAGGTCTAGGAGCGCCTACTAAGAGCGCTTCGTGGCCTTCTTGGCCGGCGCGCGGCGGCTGCTTTTGCGGGCGGGACGCTTGACCGGCCCCCGGGCGCGCCGGTCGGCCAGCAGCTCGGAGGCGCGTGCGTCGGTCATCGACAGCACGTCGTCGCCCTTGCGCAGGCTGGCGTTGGTCTCGCCGTCGGTGACGTACGGGCCGAAACGCCCGTCTTTGATGACCATCGGCTTGCCCGACGCCGGATCGGTGCCCAACTCGCGCAGCGGCGGCGCCGAAGCGCTCTGCCGGCCACGGCGTTTGGGCTCGGCGTAGATCTGCAGCGCCTCGTCCAGGGTGATGTCGAAGATCTGGTCCTCGGTCGCCAGCGAGCGAGAATCGTTGCCCCGCTTCAGGTATGGCCCGTAGCGGCCGTTCTGCGCGGTGATCTCCTCGCCGGATTCGGGGTCCGTGCCGACAACCCGGGGCAGCGACAGCAGCTTGAGCGCGTCCTCGAGGGTGACCGTCTGCAGGTCCATGCTGCGCAGCAGCGAACCCGTTCGCGGCTTGGGGCCCTTGGCCGAAGCCTTCTTGCCCTTCTTGGCGGGCTCGCCGTTGGAGTCGGCGGACGGCTCGGGCTGCGGCAGGACCTCGGTCACGTACGGGCCGTACCGGCCGTCCTTGGCGACGATCTCGTGACCGGTCTCCGGGTCCACGCCCAGGGGGCGGCCCTCCTGCGGGGTGGCGAAGAGCTCCTCGGCCACCTCGAGCGTGAGCTCGTCGGGGGTCAGCGAGTCGTTGAGGTTGGCCCGCTGCGGGGTGGGCTCGCCGTCGTCGCCCGTCACCACCCGTTCCAGGTACGGCCCGTTCTTGCCGACCCGAACGTAGACCGGGCGGCCCTCGGCGTCGTCGAACACCTTGATGGAGTTGACTTCTCGCGCGTCGATGCCCTCCAGGTTGACCCCGACGAGCTTCTTCAGCCCACCCGAGCGGGCCACCGAGTCCGCCACCCCGTGCTCGCCACCGAAGTAGAAGTTGTTGAGCCAGTCGGTGCGTCGTTCCTGCCCCGAGGCGATCGCGTCGAGCTCGTCTTCCATCGCCGCGGTGAAGCCGTAGTCGACCAGCCGGCCGAAGTGCTGCTCCAGCAGACCGGTGACGGCGAACGCCACCCACGAGGGCACCAGCGCGCTGCCCTTCTTGTACACGTAGCCGCGGTCCTGGATCGTCTTGATGATCGACGCGTACGTCGACGGGCGGCCGATGCCCAGCTCCTCGAGGGCCTTGACCAGGGACGCCTCGGTGTAGCGCGCCGGCGGGTTGGTGGCGTGGCCGTCGGGGGTGAGCTCGAGGGCCGCCAGCCGCTGCCCCTCGGTCAGTTGCGGCAGCCTGCGCTCGGCGTCGTCGGCCTCGCCGCCGGCCAGCTCGTCCACCGTCTCCACGTAGGCCTTGAGGAAGCCGGCGAACGTGATGGTGCGGCCGCTGGCCGAGAACACGACCTGCCGGCCATTGGATTCGCCGTTGATCCGCAGGCTCAGCGTCGTCCCGCGCGCGTCGGCCATTTGCGAGGCCACCGTGCGCTGCCAGATCAGTTCGTAGAGGCGGAAGTCATCGCCGTCGAGCTCGCGGCGCACCGCGTCCGGGGTCGCGAACGTCTCCCCGGCGGGCCGGATCGCCTCGTGCGCCTCCTGCGCGTTCTTCACCTTGCGGGTGTACTGGCGCGGCGAGGGCGAGACGTACTCCTCGCCATAAAGCTGGCGCGCCTGGGTGCGCGCGGCGTTGATCGCCGACTCCGACAGCGTCGTCGAGTCGGTACGCATATAAGTGATGTAGCCGTTCTCGTAGAGCCGCTGGGCGATGCTCATCGTGCGCTCCGAGGAGAACCGCAGCTTGCGGCCGGCCTCCTGCTGCAGCGTCGACGTCATGAACGGCGCGTACGGCCGCCGGGTGTAGGGCTTCTCCTCCACCGACGCCACCGACAGCTGGCCGCCGCGCAGGCCCGCGGCCAGCTCGGTCGCGGCCGCCTCGTCGAGGATCGTCACCTCGTCGGCCTTGCGCAGCTGGCCCAGCGAGTCGAAATCGCGGCCGGTGGCCACGCGCAGGCCATCCACGTTCGTCAGCCGCGCGGTGAAGGTGGGCGGTTGCGCCTGCGGGTCGGACACGCTGGCGTCGAGCTGGGCGACGATGTCCCAGTAGGACGCGCTGCGGAACGCCATGCGGTCGCGCTCACGCTGCACGATGATGCGGGTGGCCACCGACTGGACCCGGCCCGCCGACAGCTTGGGCGCCACCTTCTTCCACAGCACGGGGCTGACCTCGTAGCCGTACAGCCGGTCCAGGATGCGGCGGGTCTCCTGGGCGTCGACCAGGTCGATGTCCAGGTCGCGGGGGTGCTCGGCGGCCGCGCGGATCGCCGGCTCGGTGATCTCGTGGAAGACCATCCGCTTGACCGGGATGTTGGGCTTGAGGGTTTCCAGCAGGTGCCAGGCGATGGCCTCGCCCTCGCGGTCACCATCCGTGGCCAGGTACAGCTCGTCGACGTCCTTGAGCAGCCCCTTGAGCTCGCTGACGGTGTGCTTCTTCTCCGGGCTGATGATGTAGAGCGGCTCGAAGTCGGCGTCGACGTTGACGCCCAGCCGCGCCCAGGGCTCGGACTTGAACTTCGCCGGCACGTCGGCCGCGGCGCGGGGCAGGTCGCGGATGTGTCCGCGCGAGGACTCGACGATGTAGCTGGAGCCCAGGTAACCGGCCAGTTTGCGCGCCTTGGTCGGCGACTCGACGATCACGAGTCGCCGACGGCTCCCATTTCCGCCGCTGACGCGGTCCTCTAGGTCAGCCAACTGCGCTTACGCTCCATCTCTTGTCTGGGCCCCCCTGCGAATTCCGGATAAATCAGGTACGCCAGCGTTCCTTCGCTTCAGGGCACCTGACAATTTCGCACCCTCGGGCGGGCCTGCGCAAACCGGATGGCCGACAAACGGCTCTCCGATTCCGGCTACACGTGGGGCCACAGGGGCAACGCTTCCGCGGCGTCGGGGGGTTCCCCCACGTTCTCTACCAGGCGCGACAGCCTCCGGCGGCCGCTGATCCGCAGCGCCGGCCGGCCGCCGCGGGTGCCGATCAGGGTGGGCGCGATTCCCACCCGCATCAGCGCCGACGCCAGCGGGGAATGGGTGTCGGGCGCGTGCGGATCGAGACCCAGCAGATAGTGGTCGTTCTCCGGGTTGCCCGCCGCCAGCGTCCAGGCCCGCAGCTCCCGCGGCCCGGGCAGCCACCGCGGGGGCACCGTCTTGACCGCGCCGCGGGTCCATTCGGCGGCGATGCCGGTCAGCGCGGGCGTCACCGCCGTCCGCACCAGCGGGGTGTCCTCGTCGGTGCGGCCGACCTCGGCCGCCAGGCCCGCCTCGTGGATCATCTCGGCCAGCGCCGCGGCGCGCCACACCTGGTCCACCACGACAGACAGCCGGGCGCCCTGCGCCTCCGGAGCGCCGACCAGCACGATCTGGCCCGACGCCGCCAGCACCCCCGAGAGGTCGGCGACCGCGGGCGGCACCGACTCCGCTGTAAAGAAGGAAAGCTGGCTCACGCCACCGACAGTAGGCCAGGTCGTCGGCCCACGCCCTCAAGTTTTCGGCGCGTCTCGGAGCGCCGGCCTGCCGAACAGACGGAAAAGCCCCCACATCGGTGCCGAAGTGGGGGCTTTTGCGTCTGCTCGCGTCTCAGACGGAGCGGACTCCGGTGGCCTGGGGGCCCTTAGGGCTGTGGCCGATCTCGAACTCGACCTTCTGGTTTTCTTCAAGGGTGCGGAAGCCCGTTCCCTGGATCTCCGTGTAGTGGACAAAAACATCCGCGGAACCGTCTTCAGGGGCAATGAACCCGAACCCCTTCTCCGCGTTGAACCACTTCACAGTTCCCTGTGGCATCTCTCGATCTTTCCTTTTCTTTTGGATGCGAGGCACCGCCTTTCGGTGCCCCGGGCCGAGTACGACCGCCATACCTCGCGGAGTCGCCGGAACTTCACCCGACCGATAACCTCGCAGGAACCGCGGCCGCAACGTTGTTCCTGCGAAAGTTTGACACGAACACAGAAGCTGCGACCGCAATCAGTCAACCATGTTCATCGCGTCCGCGACAGACTTGTGTCCAGTACTGATTCCAGGAGGCGATGAGGTGGCGAGTTTCGGCGCCGACCTGCTCACCGTCGCCCTCGCCGGCACCCCGGCGCCCGAGCGGCCGCTGCGCCACGTCGCCGAGCTGCCGGCCCGCGGCGGCCGCCCGCACGATTGGCCGGACTGGGCCGACCCCGACGTCGTGCGCGCGTTCGCCGACCGCGGCATCAGCCGCCCCTGGTCGCACCAGGCCGCGGCGGCCGATTCGGCCCACGCCGGCCGGCACGTGGTGATCAGCACCGGCACCGCGTCGGGCAAGTCGCTGGCCTACCAGCTCCCCGTCCTGCACGCGCTGGCGACCGACCCGCGCGCCCGGGTGCTCTACCTGTCGCCGACCAAGGCGCTCGGTCACGACCAGTTGCGCGCCGCGCACGCGCTGACCGCCGCCATTCCCCGGCTGCGCGATCCCGGTTTCGCGGTCGCCCCCACCGCCTACGACGGCGACAGCCCCGCCGAGGTGCGCCGCTTCGCCCGTGAACGCTCCCGATGGTTGTTTTCCAACCCCGACATGATCCACCTGTCGATCCTGCGCAACCACGCCCGCTGGGCGGTCCTGCTGCGGGGGCTGCGCTTCGTGATCGTCGACGAATGCCACTACTACCGGGGGGTTTTCGGGTCGAACGTGGCGATGGTGCTGCGCCGGCTGCTGCGGCTGTGCGAGCGCTACTCGTCGGCCCCTACGGTGGTGTTCGCCAGCGCGACGACGGATTCCCCGGGCGCGACGGCCGCCGAACTGATCGGCATGCCGGTCGCCGAGGTCACCGAGGACGGCTCGCCGCAGGGGGCGCGCACCGTGGCGCTGTGGGAGCCCGCGCTGCGGGCCGACCTGACCGGCGAGAACGGCGCGCCGGTGCGCCGTTCGGCCGGGGCCGAGGCGGCGCGGGTGATGGCGGACCTGATCGCCGAGGGGGCCCAGACCCTGACGTTCGTGCGGTCGCGCCGCGCCGCGGAGCTGACGGCGCTGGGGGCGCGGGCGCGGCTCGAGGATGTGGCCCCGCAGCTGTCGCAGGCGGTGGCGTCGTATCGGGCCGGCTACCTCGCCGAGGACCGCACCGCGCTGGAGCGCGCCCTGGCCGAGGGCCGGCTGCGCGGGCTGGCCACCACCAACGCGCTGGAGCTGGGCGTCGACATCGCCGGGCTGGACGCGGTGGTGCTCGCCGGGTTTCCCGGGACGGTCGCGTCGTTCTGGCAGCAGGCCGGCCGGTCCGGCCGGCGCGGCCAGGGCGCGCTGGTGGTGCTGATCGCCCGCGACGACCCGCTGGACACCTACCTCGTCCACCACCCCGGCGCGCTGCTGGACAAGCCGGTCGAGCGGGTCGTGATCGATCCCGCCAACCCGTATATTCTCGGCCCCCAACTCCTCTGCGCCGCAACCGAACTCCCGCTCACCGATACCGAAGTCCGGGCTTTGGGTGCCACGGAGGTGGCCGGGGGCCTCGTCGACGATGGGCTGCTGCGGCGGCGCGGCGACAAGTACTTTCCCGCGGCCGGCCTGCAACCGCATGGGGCGGTGGACATCCGCGGGTCGGCGGGCGGCCAGATTGTCATCGTCGAGGCCGACACGGGGCGACTGCTGGGCAGCACCGGGGTCGACCGGGCCCCGGCCAGCGTCCACCCCGGGGCCGTGTACCTGCATCAGGGCGAGACCTACGTCGTCGACTCGCTGGACACCGACGACGCGATCGCGTTCGTGCACGCCGAGGACCCCGGCTACGCGACGTTCGCGCGCGAAATCACCGACATCGTGGTCACGGGCACGGGCGAGCGCTCCGCGTTCGGGCCCGTGGCTTTGGGCCTGGTGCCGGTGCGGGTCACCCATCGGGTGGTGGGTTACCTGCGCCGCCGGCTGTCCGGGGAGGTGATCGACTTCATCGAGCTGGACATGCCCGAACACGTGCTGCCCACCACGGCCGCGATGTACACCATCGCCCCGGACGCGCTGGCGCGCAACGGTGTTGAGGCCGTTCGCGTTCCCGGCTCGCTGCACGCCGCCGAGCACGCGGCCATCGGCCTGCTGCCGCTGGTGGCCAGCTGCGACCGCGGCGACATCGGCGGACTGTCCACCGCGATCGGGCCCGACGGGCTGCCCAGCGTCTTCGTCTACGACGGCTATCCGGGCGGCGCGGGCTTCGCCGAACGCGGGTTCCGCCGGGCGCAGACGTGGCTGGGGGCGACGGCCGCCGCGATCGAGGCGTGCGAGTGCCCGAACGGATGCCCGTCGTGCGTGCAATCCCCCAAGTGCGGCAACGGCAACGACCCGTTGGACAAGGCGGGAGCGGTGGCGGTGTTGCGGCTGGTGCTCGCGGAGTTGACCCGCGGGCCGCGCTGACTGCCGCAAGCCATCCGGGCAACGTCGAATAAACCCGGGATGGCGACCGACCCCTCAACGGTCGACTGCTGAAGAATTGTCAGCATACTACCGCGGACGGCCACATGCGGCCGGATGACACGCGTTCATCGCGATACGTTGTCGCGCAAGGCGTTACGACCCGCGCGGGTGCCCGGAATCGGAGCGGCGGGGTCGGCCCCCGCGCCAGCCCTCCACCGCCGTAAAATCGGGCGCATGGCCCACGACTGGTTGCTCGTGGAGACGCTGGGGGGCGAACCCGCTGTGGTCGCGCAGGGACCGCAGCTCAAAAACCTCGTCCCGATCACGACGTTCATGCGCCGCAGCCCGCACCTGGCCGCCGTGCGGACCGCGATCGCCGAGTCGGTGCAGACGGGACAGAGCCTGACGAGCATCACCACCAAGCGGGCCCGCGTCATCCGCACCGAGCCGGTGGTGATGTCCGACGGCTACGTCCACGGTGTCCATGTGTGGACCGGCCCCGCCGGCGTCGAGCCGGCGCAGCGGCCGATCCCCGGCCCGCTGAAGTGGGACCTGACCCTGGGCGTGGCCACCGACACGCGTGAGTCGCTGGCCAACAGCGGCAAGAACCCCGACGTCGAAGTCACCCTCGGCAGGGCGTTCGCGGAGGACCTTCCGTCACGGGAACTCAACCCGAACGAGACCAAGATCCTGGCCATGGCCGTCCGGGCCAAGCCCGACCAAACCATTTGCAGCACATGGGATCTCACCGATTGGCAGGGAAAACCCATCCGGATAGGCTTCGTCGCGCGCACCGCCCTGGAGCCGGGACCCGACGGCCGGGAGCACCTGGTGGCGCGGGCGATGAACTGGCGCTCGGAACTCAAGGGACCGGTGGTCTCCACCGACGACCTGGCGCAACGGATCCTCAACGGGCTGGCCCAGGCCGGGGTGCACCGGGCCCTGGTCGACCTCGACAGCTGGACCCTGCTGAAATGGCTCGACGAGCCGTGCACCTTCTATGACTGGCGCGGCAACCAGACGGACAGGCCGAGGGTCCACCCGGACGACCAGCACCTGAAGTCTTCCATGACAGCGGAATTCGCCGACGGTCCGACGAGCCGGGTGCTGCGCATGCGCGGCCACGACGACGATTGGGTGCCGGTGCACGTCACGGTCAACAAGGTCGAGCTCGAACCGGACACCTTCGCCGGGCTGGTTTCGCTGCGACTGCCCACCGAGGAGGAAGTCGCCGCCGCCGGGCTGTCTTAGACCACAGGCCCCGCCCGAGCGGCGGCGCGCGCCGCGCCGACGAAGGCGACGGCCACCCGGGCGGTCACCACCACGTCGAGGCCGTCGACCCCGCACCCGATCTCGTCGACCCGCATCTCATGGGCCACCGCGGTCGCTCGGGCGCAGGCCGCCGCCGCCCCGGACGGCAGCAGGGCCGCCGCGGCCAGCGCGGCGAGATCGGCCGCGGCCTGCGCGCGGTGGCGCGCCACCACCGCCGAGCCGAGGTAGGCACCGGCACCGGTGAGCCACAGCAGCACCACTACCATCGCGGCCGCGACCACCGTCGCCGAGCCGCGGTCATCGCCCAGGCTCGGCCGCCGACACCGCCCTGGCCGCAATGTCCAACGAGGGCAACAACTTCGAGTGTGCGACGACCGTGGCCACCAGGAAATCGCCGTCGCGGCGCACCTGAATCCGCGATCCGGCGGGCGCGATGCTGCGCGCGGCGTCGAGCGCCGAGCGTTCGTCGCCGCGCGCGGCCAACCGGGCGGCCTCGCGGGCGGCGTCGACGCAGCGCACCTGCATCGACACCGCGGTGACACCGGCCAGGCACAGCGCCAGCACCACGACCAGCGCCGCGATCGCCAGCGCCGCCTCGACGGTGCTCGCGCCGGCACAGCCGGCTACACCTTGGCGTTGAGCGCGCGACCGATGATGTTGGTCAGCGCCGAGACGATCGAGTCGCCGGTGACGACGGTGTACAGGATCGCGCCGAACGCGGCCGCCGCGATCGTCCCGATCGCGTACTCGACCGTCGACATGCCCGACTCGTCGGTCGCCAGCGCGGCGGCGCGCGCCAGCAGCCCGTGGAACTTGTCGCTCATCTTGATGATCACTGCCTTCCCTTCCCTTCACAGCAGACCCGACTGAAAGACGTCACCGGCCAGCCCCGCCACCACCGGGACGATGCCCAGGCACACGAACGCCGGCAGGAAACAGAGCCCGAGCGGTCCGGCGATCAGCACCCCGGCCCGCTCGGCCGCCGCGGTGGCCGCGTGCGCGGCCTCGTGGCGGGATTCGTCGGCCAGCTCGGCGACGCCGGCGGCCAGCGCGGCACCCGAGGACGCCGAGCGCCGCGCCAGGCGCAGCAGGGCGTCGAGTTGGGTGTCGGCCGGCGCGGCCGGCAGGCCCGGCGGAATCGACCACGCCACAGCCGGATCCGCGCCGAGCGCCAGCAGGTCGGCGGCGCGGCGCAGCGCGCGGGCCAGCCTCGGCGGCGCGGAGGGGGCGGTCGCCGCCGCGGCCGTCGGCACCGCCATGCCGGCCTCGAGGCACACGGCCAGCACGTCGAGGCTCGACGCGACCGCCAGCGGGTCCGGGCCCGCTGAAAGCCCCGGCGGCGGCGCGCGCCTTATCGCGTGCGGCGGCATGCCCGCGCGCGCCCGCACCAGCGACGGGCCGGGGCCGATCCACAGCGCCGCCGCCAGCAGCAGCGCGGTCAGGGACATGCGCCGGCCCGGTCGGTGATGCGGTCCGACCACAGCAGCCCGGCGCAGGCCAGCGCCGACCCCACGACCAGCAGCCACCCGCCGGCGTGCCCGCCCAGCAGAAAACTCAGCGGCCGCGCCCCGATCAGCTGACCCAGCAGCACGCCGAGCACCGGCAGGCCGGCCAGTATCGTCGCGGTCGCGCGCGCTCCGGCCATGCTCGACGACACCCGCGCCGAAAAGCGTTGCCGCTCGGCGATGTCACGTTGCGCCGCCCGCATCAGGGTGGC
The DNA here is from genome assembly GCF_059812295.1 of Mycobacterium sp. NGS63. Lineage (NCBI taxonomy): Bacteria > Bacillati > Actinomycetota > Actinomycetes > Mycobacteriales > Mycobacteriaceae > Mycobacterium > Mycobacterium sp. NGS63. Next base: position 179,503 of record NZ_JCALCJ010000003.1, on the reverse strand, counting down.
GACCGCCAGTCCCTGGTCGCCGGCCAGCTGCCAGCACACCGCGAGCCGGTCCCACTGCCCGGGCAGCGCCGACGACCGCGCCGCGGCGCGCAGGCCGGCCGCGACGTCGGCGCCCAACCTGGCCCGCGCCGCGACCGCGCGCAGCGACGCCCCGACGGCGCCGGCGGTCTCCCCCGCGGCGACCTGGAAGGCGCGCACCGGATGCGCGCCCACGCGCAACTCGCCGACCAGCACGTCGAGGGCGGTTTCCAGGGTGCGGCCCTCCTCGGCGGCCCGCCGGATGCGCCGGCGGCGCCGGTAGCGCAGGCTCGCGGTCGCGCCCACCGCCGCGCCGGCGAGGACCGCCGTCGGCGGCAGCAGCACGGCGGCGCCCGCGAGGAGGGCCGCGGCGACGAGGGCCACCCCGGCGGCGGGCCGGCGACCAACCCGGACGCGCGCCCGGGCCACCAATCGGCGCCGCGGCGACGACGGAAGCACCAGCAGCGCAAGCGACGACAGCAGGGCCGCCGTGCCGAGGCCGTTCATGCCGACAGGCGGCTTCGCAGCAGCCGATGCAGCTCGCCCGCATCGTCGGTCAGTCCCCGGTCGGCGTGCCATGCGGTGACCGCGCGGACCTGCCCGTCGACCGGGCGCAGCACGGCGATCTCGCCCAACCGGCGCCGGCCGGCCCGGTCGCGGGTGACGTGCAGCAGCACCTGGACCGCCGCGGCGAGCTGGCTGTGCAGCGCCGCGCGGCCGAGACCGCCCAGGGCTCCCAGGGCCTCCAGCCGGGCGGGAACCTCGCCGGGATTGTTGGCGTGCACCGTGCCTGCGCCGCCGTCGTGGCCGGTGTTCAGCGCCGCCAGCAGATCGACCACTTCGGCGCCCCGCACCTCGCCGACCACGATGCGATCGGGGCGCATCCGCAGCGCCTGCCGGACGAGATCGCGGACCGGCACCTCGCCGACACCCTCGACGTTGGGGCAGCGCGCGACCAGCTTGACCAGATGCGGATGCCGCGGCGCCAGCTCCGCGGCGTCCTCGACGCACACGATCCGTTCGGCGGGCGGCACGGCCCCCAGCATCGCGGCCAGCAGGGTGGTCTTGCCGGCGCCGGTGCCCCCGCACACGAGGAACGCCAACCGCGCCGCGATGATGTCGGCGACCAGCGCGCCGGCCGCGGGGCCGATCGCACCGGCCGCGGTCAGCGCCGCCAGATCCTGGGTGGCCGGCCGCAACACCCGCAGCGACACGCAGGTGCCGCCGGCGGCGACGGGCGGAAGCACGGCGTGCAACCGCACCGCGAACCCGCCAGCGCCGATGCCGGTCAGCTGTCCATCCACCCACGGTTGGGCGTCGTCGAGCCGCCGGCCGGCGAGCAACGCCAGCCGCTGCGCCAGCCGTCGCACCGCCGCCTCGTCGGTGAAACGGATCCCGGTGCGCCGCAGGCCGTTTCCATCGTCGACCCACACCGCGTCCGGCGCGGTCACCAGGACGTCGGTGGTCCCCGCCGCACACAACAGCGGTTCGAGGATGCCGGCGCCGGTCAGCTCGGTTTCCAGCACCCGTAGGTTGGCGAGGACCTCGGTGTCGCCGAGCATGCCGCCGGACTCGGCACGGATCGCCGCGGCCACCACGCTTGGGTGCAGCGGGGCGGATTCGGATGCCAGGCGTTCGCGCACCCGCTCGATCAGCGAGCCGCTCACGCCGCCCTGCCGTTTCGCCCCGGCCCCACCCGCGGCAGGACGGCCAGCACCCCGCGCGCGGCGATCGCGAGCGGGCAACGCCGTCTCAGCCGCAGACCCCCGCGTTCCAGCCGCCGGGCGAGCTGCGGCTGCGCCCGGATCGACGCGAGCAAGGGCAGGCCGGTGATGTCGGCGACCTCCGCGGCGCGCAGTCCGCCGGGCGACGGCCCCCGCACCACCAGCCCGAGGTTGGGATTGCTCGCGGCCAGCACCGGAGCCATCGCGGCGGTCGCGGCGCACGCCCGCACGTCGGCGCGGCTGACCACGGCGACGAGGTCGGCGGCGTCCAGCGCGGCCTGCGTCGCATCGGTGAGGCGCCGGGGCAGATCGCAGACCACGACGACCCCGCCGCGGCGCCCGGCGTCGACGACGGATTCCACCGGCGCACCGCCCAACTCGTATCCGCGGCGCGTACCGGACAGCACGCTGACCCCACGATGTCGCGGCAGCGCCTCGCGCACGGCCGACCAGTGCAGCCGCCCTCCCTCCAGCGCAAGGTCGGGCCACCGCAGCCCCGGGGCGCTCTCGCCGCCCACCAGCAGGTCGATGCCGCCACCCCACGGGTCGAGATCGACCAACAGGGCGTCGCCGGCGGCGTCGGCCACGGCGGCCGCGAGCGACGAGGCGCCGGCCCCGCCGCAGCCCCCGACAACGGCGACGACCGCTCCGCGTGGACCCTCCTCGCGGGCGGCTTCGCCGGCTTCGGCGAGCTCGCGGATCAACTCGCTCTCTCGCTCGGGCAGCTTCAGCACGTGTTGGGCACCGACGGCGACGGCCGCCGCCCAGGTCGCCGTCGCGGGCTCGGCGGCGGTCAGGACGCTGACGTGGCCGCGCCGCGGCAGCCCCGCCCGCCCACACCGTTCCGCGGCGGCCTCGTCCAACACCACCGCGGCGGCGGCCGACCAGGTTCGCCGGCTCACCGCGGACCCGCCGGCGTGAACGACCCGCACCCCGACCGCCGCCGTCACCCGGTCGAGTTCGTCGCGCAGCCCCGGGTCGGTCAGCACCGCCAGCACGCCCGCCGAACCCGCCGCAGGGTCTGCAGTCTTCGTCGCCGTCAGGCGAATGGTGCTCGTCACCCACCCACCTTGCGGGGCGGAAATGGTGGGACACCAGTCCCAAAGCCGAATCTGTGGATAGAGACGCCGGTGTGCACAAATGCGCCTGACCAGCGGTCACCGAGCGCACGAAAATGCCGTTCCCGCAACGCGCTGCGGGCGGGAAACCGGCTCCCGCGACCCCGGAAAAGGGACGACCCCCGCCAGGGGGGGAGGAGGCGAGGGTCGTCGTGCATCAGCCCCGGGGGGTCGGGCTGATACACCCTCGGCTCAGGCCGAGTAATGCTTACTATACACATGACAGTCCGCATTAACGCAAGTAGCTGTTCATTCGAAAAAACACCGTGAGCCGCTAAAACACCGTCGGCACCGCCCGTCACACCCGTGTTCAGCCGCCGTTTTCCGCGCAACGCCGCGGCGCGCGCAACCACCGACCTATGCTGGGTCGGTGACCGTCTTCGACTCGGCCGCCCAGCACCAAACCACATCGGAAACGGCTGCTCTCGGCGCTCCGCACGCCCGCACCGCCGCCTTCTTCGACCTGGACAAGACGATCATCGCCAAGTCCAGCGCACTCGCGTTCAGCAAACCATTTTTCGCCCAGGGGCTGCTCAACCGCCGCGCCGTGCTCAAGTCCAGCTACGCCCAGTTCATCTATCTGCTCTCCGGTGCCGATCATGACCAAATGGACCGGATCCGCGCCCACATGACCAATATGTGCACGGGTTGGGACGTCGAACAGGTCAAGTCGATTGTCAACGAGACGCTGCACGACATCGTGACGCCCCTGGTGTTCGCCGAAGCCGCGGACCTGATCGCCGGCCACAAGCTGTGCGGCCGTGACGTCGTGGTGGTCTCGGCGTCCGGGGAGGAGATCGTCGCGCCGATCGCTCGCGCGCTGGGTGCGACGCACGCGATGGCGACCCGGATGGTCGTCGAGGACGGCAAGTACACCGGCGAGGTCGCGTTCTACTGCTACGGCGAGGGCAAGGTGCAGGCGATCCGCGAGCTGGCCGCGCGCGAGGGCTACCCGCTCGAGCACTGCTACGCCTATTCCGACTCGATCACCGATCTGCCGATGCTCGAGGCAGTGGGGCACCCCAGCGTGGTCAACCCCGACCGCGGGTTGCGCCGCGAAGCCGGCGAGCGCGGCTGGCCCGTGTTGGTGTTTTCCCGCCCGGTATCGCTCCGCGACCGCATCCCCGCGCCGTCTGGCGCCGCGATCGCGACCACCGCCGCGGTGGGCGTCACCGCGCTCGCCGCCGGCGCGGTTACCTACTCATTGCTGCGCCGCTTCGCCTTTTAGGTCCCGCCAGCAAACGCGGCGCCCGCGCACCGCCATTTGCTTCGTATTTAGGCCTTGCTGTGCTAGGGGTCTAGTAGTACAAAGGAACCACGGAAGCCCGGTGAGGCCTAGGTCGATCCGGAAGAGAAGGATCGTTCTCCCGAACCCGGGCGCCCAGCACGGAACCCGGCACCCACGCGGAGTCATAGCCGCGATAATGGCAGAAGTGTTGCGGGCCTGCGTAATTGCGAAAAGCGGATGGTATCGACGGCCCTTTGGGTGGGGCGGCAACCGGAAGCGTCGCAAGATCGCCGAGGCCGACCCACGCAGCCCAGAAATGCACGCTTGGTAACCGAGTTCCGTGCTAGCGGGCGGCGGACCGAATTTTTCGGAACGTCGCCCGCTTTACATTTGTGAAACACTTCTCCGGCACCGGTCCGGCTACCGATTCGACAGCGACTCCGCGATCGACAAAGCCTCCTGCGCGCCGGCCCGCAGCGCCCGGCAACACAGCACCAGCCACGCTCTGACGCCGTCCGGGGTGCCCTCGGCGAATCCGCGCGCGGCGTCGCGGTAATCCGCGGGCTGGCGCATCCAACTGACCTCGGGCACGCCCAGCCCGTGCGGGTCGAGCCCGCTGGCTATCGTCACCAGTCGCGACACCGCGCGTGCGACCACGCCGTCGGCGCTGCCGAACGGCTCGAGCGTGAGCAATTCGCCGTGCGCGACGGCGGCCACCACCGGAGCCGGCGCGCGCGTGCCGCCGGTCACCAGCCCGGCCAGCAATTCCAGCCGCGGCCCCACCTCGGCCTCGGCGCGCGGGCGGCCCAGCCGGTCGTCGTCCACCTGGTCGGCCGCGGCGAGCATGTGCAGGCGGGCCAGCGCCTGCAACGGCGCCCGCTGCCAGATCCCGATCAGCGGGCCGCCCCCGCCCTCCAGCGCCTGGGCCACGCGCAGCGCGCCGCCGAACACCGGCTCGCTGACCACGGGACCGCCGTCGAGCACCGACGACGCGCGCGCGGCCCGCAACGCCGCCTCGGCGGCGGTCACCGGCCACCGCCGCAGGTTGGCCCGGTGCCGGTGCGCGCGGCCCAGCGCCTCGCGGGCCCGGTCGCTGGCCTCGGCGACGCCGGGCAGGTCCAGCAACGGGGCCAGGGGGTCGGTGGTCACAGCTTGCCAACCTATCGGGCTTCGCGGGCGGTCCTATAAAGGCCTGGGGATCGCCTCGAGCAGCCGGCGCGTGTACTCGTGGCCGGGCCGGGCGAACAGCTCCTCGGTGGGCGCCTGCTCCACCACCCGGCCGGCGCGCATCACCAACACGTCGTCGGCGATCTGCCGGATCACCGCCAGGTCATGGCTGATGAACAAATAGGCCAGCCCAAGCTCGGCCTGCAGTTCGGCCAGCAGGTCCAGGATCTGCGCCTGCACCAGAACGTCGAGCGCCGAGACCGCCTCGTCGCACACCAGCACTTCGGGCCGCAGCGCCAGCGCGCGGGCGATGGCGACCCGCTGCCGTTGACCGCCGGACAGTTCCCGGGGCAACCGCCGCAACACCGACGACGGCAGCGCCACATGGTCTACGAGCTCGCGCACCGCTTGCTCGCGCTGCTTGCGGTCACCGACGCGATGGATGCGCAGCGGCTCCTCGATGGCGCGAAACACCGAATACATGGGATCCAAACTGCCGTAAGGGTTCTGGAACACCGGCTGTACCCGCCGGCGAAACGCCAACGCCGCGTCCCGGTCCAGCGCGTCGCTGATCTCGGTGCCGTCGAACACCACCGTGCCCGAGGTGCGTCGCAGCAGGCCCAGCACCATGCGCGCCAGGGTCGATTTTCCCGACCCCGACTCCCCGACGATCGCCAGCGTGCTGGTGCGGCGCAGCCGGAACGACACGTCGTCGACGGCGCGGAACTCCGCGCGCCGCCTTCCCGGCCAGCCGGGCGACTCCCGGTAGACCTTGGTCAGGCCGGCGGCGACGAGAATGTCGCCGGCCGGTCCGTCCGGGGTGCGGGGCCGGGTTCGCGACGGCGTCGGTGCCAGCGACGGGGCCGCGGCCACCAACCGCCGGGTGTAGTCGTGCTGCGGCTCGCGCAGGATTGCTTGCGCGGCACCGGATTCCACCGCCGACCCGCGATGCACGACGACGACGGACTCGGCGCGTTCGGCGGCCAGCGCCAGGTCGTGGGTGATCAGCAGCAACGCGGTGCCCAGCTCGTCGGTGAGCCCCCGCAGGTGGTCGAGCACCTGGCGCTGCACGGTGACGTCGAGCGCGGAGGTCGGTTCGTCGGCGATGAGCAGCTTGGGCCGGCCCGCCAGCCCGATCGCGATCAGCGCGCGCTGGCACATGCCACCGGACAGCTGATGCGGGTAGGTGCCGGCCTGCTTCTCCGGATCCGGCATGCCCGCCTCGGCCAGCAGCTCGAGCGCGCGCCGCCGCGCCTCGCGGGTATCGGTGTTGGCCCGCAACGCTTCTCGCACCTGGAAGCCGATCTTCCAGACGGGGTTGAGGTTGGTCATCGGGTCCTGGGGCACGTAGCCGATGCCGCGACCCCTGATCGATCGCATGGTCCGGCGATCGGACGAGGTGATGTCGCGCCCGTCGAAGACGATGCGCCCGGCGGTGATTCGCCCGTCATGCGGAAGCAGCCCGAGGATGGCGGCGGCCATCGTGGATTTCCCGGATCCCGACTCCCCGACCACCGCGACGGTCTGGCCGCGCCGCACGGTCAGGTCCACGCCGCGGACCGCGGGCTCCTGGCCGCCGAACCCGACTTCCAGGCCCTCGACCGACAGCAGCGGGGTCTCGCGCGTGGTCATGCGCGCCGCGCCCGCGAGGCCGGATCCAGGGCGTCGCGCAGCGCGTCGCCCATCATCATGAACGCCAGCACCGTGATCGCCAGCGCGCCGGCCGGATAGAACAGGATGGGCGAGCCCGACCGCAGCCGGCTCTGCGCGAGGTTGATGTCGCCTCCCCAGGACACCACCGAGGCCGGCAAGCCGACGCCCAGGTACGACAGCGACGCCTCGGTCACGATGAACACGCCGAAGGCGATGGTGGACACCGCGAGCACCGGCCCCAGCGCGTTGGGCAGCACATGGCGGATCAGGGTACGAAAGTCGCTGAGCCCCAAGGCCTTCGCCGCGAGCACGTAGTCGCTGACCCGCGCCTCGAGCACCGCGCCGCGGGCGACCCGGGCCACCTGTGGCCAGCCGAACAGGGCCAGGATGACCACCACCGTCCACACCCTGCGGTGGTGCATGATGCCCATGATCACGATGGCGGCCAGCAGCAGCGGCAGCCCGAAGAACACATCGGTGATGCGGGAGACCACCGCGTCGACCCAGCGGCCGTAGAAGCCGGCCAGCGCGCCCAGCACCGTGCCGACCAGGAACACGAGCAGGGTGGCCCCGAGCCCGACGGTGAGCGAGGCCCGCGCCCCGTAGACGGTGCGCGCGTAGATGTCGTGGCCCTGCAGGTCGGTTCCGAACCAGTGCGCGGCCGACGGGGACAGCAGGCTCTGGCTGGGATCGGCGTAGGCGGGATCGATGCCGGTGAACAGCCCGGGGAACAGGGCGACGACGACGATCGACGCGATCAGGACGGCGGCGACGACGAACTTCGGGCGCCGGCGCAGCTTGCGCCAGGTGTCGCGCCAGAAGCCGTGGCGATCCGAATCGCGCTCAGCCATAGCGGATCCGGGGGTCCAGGGCGGCGTAAAGCAGGTCCACCACGAGGTTGGTGACCAGATACACCAGCACCAGCACGGTCACGATGGAGACCACCGTCGGCGCCTCCTGCCTGGTGACGGCCTGATACAACACGCCACCGACGCCATGAATGTTGAAGATGCCCTCGGTCACGATGGCCCCGCCCATCAGCGACCCGAGGTCCGCGCCGAGGAACGTCACCACGGGGATCAGCGAGTTGCGCAGGATGTGCACCGTCACCACGCGCCGCCGCGACAGCCCCTTGGCCGTCGCGGTGCGGACGTAGTCGGCGTGCGCGTTGGCGGCCACCGCCGATCGGGTCAGCCGCACCACGTACGCGAAAGAGACCGCGCCCAACACGATTCCGGGCAGCAGCAGCCGCGCGAAGCCCGACCTGTCGCCCACGGTGACGGGCGCGATTCCCAGCCGCACGCCGAACACGAACTGCGCCAAAAAGCCCAGCACGAAGATCGGGATCGCGATGATGACGAGGCCGGCGATCAGCACGGTGGAATCGAAGACCCCGCCGGTGCGCAGGCCGGCGGCCACGCCGAAGCCGATGCCGAACACCGTTTCCACCGCCACCGCGATAAGCGCGAGCCGCAGCGTGACCGGAAAGGCATGGGCCAGAACGGCGCTGACGGGCAGGCCGGAATACGAGCGCCCCAAGTCGCCGTGCAGGATGCCGCCCAGGTAGCGCAGGTACTGCACGATGAAGGGGTCGTCGAGGTGGTAGCGGGCGCGCAACGCGGCGGCCACCGCGGGCGTCAGCGGCCGGTCCCCGGCCATGGCCGCCACCGGATCGCCGGGCAGCAGGAAGACCATGGCGTAGATCAGCAGCGTGGCGCCGAGGAAGACCGGCACCATGATGGCGACGCGCCGCGCGATGTACCAGCCCATCTCAGCCCTTCACGATGTTCTCGTAGTCGGGCAGCCCGTTCCAGGCGACGTGGATGTTGTGCACCTCCGTCGACCAGCCGACCACCCCGACGTTGTCCCACAGCGGGACAACGGGCATGTCGTGGAACAGGATTCGCTGCGCCGAGTTGGCAGCGGCATCCGACCGCGCAATGGTCGGGGCGGCCTCGGCGGCGGTCAGCGCCGCGTCGAATTCGGGGTTGGTGTAGCCGACGTCGTTGGAACCCGCGCCGGTGGCGAACAGCGGGGCGAGAAACTCGATCATCGACGGGTAGTCCCCCAGCCACGCGGCGCGAAATGCCGTCGCGATGGTGTGGTTGGTGATCTGGGTGCGGAATCCGGCGAAGGTGGGCTGCGGCGCGCCGACCGCGTCGATGCCCAGCACGTTCTTGATGCTGTTGGCCACCGCGTCCACCCACTCCTGGTTTCCGGCGTCGGCGTTGTAGGCGATGGCGTACTGGCCGCTCCACCGCGAGATCGCGTCGGCCTGCGCCCAGAGCCGCCGCGCGCGGTCGGGATCGAAGTTCAGGACGTCGTTCCCGGGCAGGTTCGGGTCGAAGCCGGGCAGCGACCGGGCGGTGAAATCGCGCGACGGGATGCGGGTGCCCATGAAGATCCGCGCACAGATCTGCTCACGGTTGACCGCGGCCGACAGCGCCAGCCGGCGCAGGCGGCCCTCCTCGCCGCCGAAGTGCGCCAGCCGCAGCGGGGTGTCGAGGCTGTGCTTGACGGCGACCGGGCCGCTGGTGACGTTATCGCCCAGGTCGCGCTTATAGACCGGCAGCGCGCTCGGCGGAATCGTGTCCAGGACATCGAGATTGCCCGACAGCAGGTCGGCATACGCGGTGTCGAGATTGGCGTAGAACTCGAACCTCAGCCCCTTGTTGCGGGGTTTGCGGTTGCCGTGATAGCCGGGGTTGGGCCGCAGGTCGATCCTGACGTTGTGTTCCCAGGCATGGCCCTCGGGGCCTTGAGAATCAGCGGCAAGCTGGTAGGGGCCGTTGCCAAAAGGGTTGCGCCCGAAGGCTGCCATGTCGCGGAACGCGGCGGCCGGCAGCGGATAGAAGGCGCTGTGGCCCAGCCGCAATACGAAATCAATGGTCGGCGCCTTCAGTCGCACGGTGAACTCGAGGTCGTCGACCACGCGCAGGCCGGACAGGGTGGCCTGTCCCTCGTCGAACCCGGCGATCGGGCTGAAAAAGCTTTGTTGCAGTTGGGCGTTGGCGCTCAACGCTCCGTAGTTCCACGCGTCGACGAACGAGTGCGACGTCACCGGCGACCCGTCGGTGAATTGCCAGCCCGGTTTGAGGATTACGCGGTAGTTGACGTTGTCGGCGGTCTCGATCGACTGGGCGACCTCGTTGGCCGGGTTTCCGGCGGCGTCATAGGAGACCAGGCCGGCGAACAGCCGGTCGATGATCCGCCCGCCATTGCTGTCGTTGGTGCTGGTCGGCACCAGCGGGTAGGGCGGCTCGCCGCCGTTGACCAGCACGAGGTCGGGGCTCAGGACGCCGCCGCCACAGCCGGCCAGCGGCCCGGCGGCCAGCATTGCGGCGGCAAGGACGGCCAGCGCGGCCCGCATCCGACGCATGCCAGCGACCCTAGGGCGTGCGCCGGCTCCGTGCCGCAACGGGTCGGCGCGCCTACTATGGCGCTGTGAACTTGGGCGAAGTCGGCGTTCAGTTGGCCTATCTGGCGGCGATGTTCGTCCTCCCCGCGATCGGATTGATCTGTCTGATAGCCGGGTTGCGCTGGCGCAATAGACTGCACGCCGCACCGGCACCGCCGGCGACGTATCCGGCGCAGCGCCGAAGCGGAACGTCGGGCACCACGCTGATCGTCATCGGTTGCGCACTGCTGACCTTGGGCGCGCTGGGGATCGCCGGAAACTTCGTGCTACCCCACTTCAGGAGCCCGTTCGAGAACGACACGTCCATGCGGGTGGGGGCGTGCATCGATCAAAACGCTTTTTTCGCAAGTTCTTTCGGTTCAAGGCCGGAAGACGGCTGCGCCAACCCGGCCAATACCTATGAGCTCGCGTTCAAGGGCGGCCGGGCGGCGAATTGCCCGGACGGCAAACGCGATCACTCGGTCTACCACCGGTTCACCGATGACTACACGAGCCTGTGCTTTGCGCTCAACCTCAAGCAGGGCCAGTGCTACCAGCCGACCAACGGTGACGACAGCTTGACGATGGGGATCGGCGACTGCGCCGAGCAGCGGCCGTCGCAAGTCAAAGTCGTCCAGCGCATCGACGGCAGCGCGGACACATCGCGCTGCGCGCCGGGGGACAAGGCGATCGCATACCCCGTCCCGGCGCGCGTCTACTGCCTCAGCCCGCAGTGACCGGGTGTACCTCCAGCCGGCACGCGTCGATGGTGGCGGGCACGGTGAACACCTGGACGATGTCGGGCGGGCTGACGGCCAAGTCGGTGTAGCGGGGGCACGAGTTGCCGTCGGCGTCGGCGGCCAACCCCTCGACGACGGCCTGCGCCTGCGTCGACAGCGACAGGGTGACCGTCGGCGGCGCATCGACGCCCGCGGGGAGCCCGCCCATGTAGCCGCGCGGCGTGGGCCGGGCATGGACGGGCGGCCCGCCGTTGCCCGTGTCGACGTTGGGGTATCCGGTGAGCGTGCATGGCTCCGCGCCGCCGGCGAGGGCGAACACCAGCGTCAGCCGGCGGTGGCCGGCGGCGCCCTGGGTGTCCGACGCGCTGACGGCGACCTGTTCGGACCAGCACGGCGCCGGCTCGTCGACCGTGTCGGCCGGTGCCGCCCACGCGGGCGACGCCGGCACGATCGCGGCCGCGCAACCCGTCGCGGCGAGGCTGGCTAGCCGGCGCACGCGCCGCCGTTGCGGTCCAGGCACATCGGTGATTATCCGCCCCGGAGGGCGCGGCCGCCCCGGGTTTGACAAGCGGCTTTTCGCTTCGGGGTTTAGGCTCACTGACGGTCGACGACCCTAGGCATGACCCGCGAAAGCCGCGAGCAAGGAGGAAATCCCGTGACCGCCGCCCCCACCGAGGGACCGTCGTCGTATCCACCGTCGCCGGACTTCGCCGCGCAGGCCAACGCCGGCGCGGAGCTGTACGGCGCCGCGACCGACGACCGGCTGGCGTTCTGGGCCGAGCAGGCCGAGCGGCTGTCCTGGTCGACGCCGTTCACCGAGGTGCTGGACTGGTCGGGGGCGCCGTTCGCCAGGTGGTTCGCCGACGGCAAGCTCAACGTCGCCTACAACTGCGTGGACCGCCACGTGGAGGCCGGCCACGGCGATCGGGTCGCCATCCACTGGGAGGGGGAGCCCGGCGACAGCCGCAGCCTGACCTATGCGGAGCTGCGCGCCGAGGTGTGCAAGGCGGCCAACGCGCTGACCGATCTGGGGCTGGTCGCCGGCGACCGGGTCGCCATCTATCTGCCGCTGATCCCCGAGGCGGTGATCGCGATGCTGGCCTGCGCGCGCCTGGGCATCATGCACAGCGTCGTGTTCGCCGGCTTCACCGCCAAGGCGCTGCGCGCACGCATCGCCGACGCCGAGGCCAAGCTGCTGATCACCAGCGACGGGCAATTCCGCCGCGGCAAGCCCGCGCCGCTGAAGGACGCGGCCGACGAGGCCGTCGCGGAGCCAGACAGCCCCGTCGAGCACGTTCTGGTGGTGCGGCGCACCGGGATTGACGTGTCGTGGACCGACGAGCGCGACCTGTGGTGGCACGACGTCGTCGGCGCCGCCTCCCCCGACCACACCCCCGAACCGTTCGACGCCGAGCAGCCGCTGTTCCTGCTGTACACCTCGGGTACCACCGGTAAGCCCAAGGGCATCGTGCACACCAGCGGCGGGTATTTGACCCAGACCTCCTACACCCACTACTACGTCTTCGACATCAAGCCCGAGAGCGACGTCTTCTGGTGCACCGCCGACATCGGCTGGGTCACCGGGCACACCTACGGCGTCTACGGCCCGCTGTCCAACGGTGTCACCGAGGTTCTCTACGAGGGCACGCCCGACTCGCCCACGCAGCACCGGCATTTCGAGATCATCGAAAAGTACGGCGTCACAATCTATTACACCGCGCCCACGCTGATCCGCACGTTCATGAAGTGGGGCCGCGAGATCCCCGACGCGCACGACCTGTCCAGCCTGCGGTTGCTGGGGTCGGTCGGCGAGCCGATCAACCCCGAGGCGTGGCGCTGGTACCGCAGGGTGATCGGCGCCGATCGCCTCCCGATCGTCGACACCTGGTGGCAGACCGAAACGGGCGCCACGATGATCTCCCCGCTGCCCGGAATCGCTGCGGCCAAACCGGGTTCGGCGATGGCCCCGCTGCCGGGCGTCTCGGCGAAGATCGTCGACGACCACGGCGACGAGCTGCCGCGGGGCGCCGCCAAGGGTGAGCACGCCACCGGTTACCTGGTGCTGGATCAGCCGTGGCCGTCGATGCTGCGCGGCATCTGGGGCGACCCCGACCGGTACGTCGAGACCTACTGGTCGAGGTTCGCCGAGCAGGGCTGGTACTTCGCCGGTGACAGCGCCTACTACGACGGCGACGGCGACATCTGGGTGGTCGGCCGCATCGACGACGTGATGAACGTGTCGGGGCACCGGCTGTCGACCGCCGAGGTGGAGTCGGCGCTGGTCGGCCATGTCGCGGTGGCCGAAGCGGCTGTGGTGGGCATGACCGACGAAACCACCGGGCAGGCCATCTGCGCGTTCGTCGTGCTGTGCGCCGAATACGACGTGCACGATGCAATCGTCGACGAGCTGCGCGGCGAGGTGGCCCGCGAGATCTCGCCCATCGCCAAGCCGCGCGAGGTGCATGTGGTGCCCGAGCTGCCGAAGACCCGCAGCGGCAAGATCATGCGCCGGCTGCTGCGCGACGTCGCCGAAAACCGGGAGCTGGGTGACACGTCGACGCTGCTGGATCCCGGCGTGTTCGACGCGATCAAGGCCGGCAAATAGGCCGGCTCGGTCAGCCCGGCAAGGGCGCGAATCCCGCGCCGGTCCGGTGCTTGGCGTTGACGTCGGCGAGGATGGCGTTGAACGACATCACCACCGCCGGGGTGTGCAGCGGGATGTATTTGATGATGCAGCCCGGCAGGTTGTCGCTGAACGCCCCGTGAATCATCCCGACCAGAAGGTTGTCGACGGTCACCGGCGCCCCCGAGTCACCGGGCTGGCCGCACACCTGCATGACGATGGTGCCCGGGTCCTGGCCCATCCCCCACGTCACGCCGCACGAATTGCCCGTCGTGCGGCCCTGCTTGCAGGCGATCTGGCCGAACGCCGGATCCGGGCCGATGCCGTTGATCACGAAGCCGTTGTAGTTGGCCACCGGCGCCACCTTGGCCGGGTCGAACTTGATCACCGCGTAGTCGAGGTTGTCGTTGCCGGCGACCATGACGCCCAGCGGGCCGCGGTTCTGCGCGGCCTCCGCGGCGACCTGCGCGCCGGGACCGCCGCAGTGCGCGGAGGTGAAGCCGATCAGCTCACCGGCGGCGTCGGCGCCGATTGTCGTCAGGGTGCACATGGTGTCGCCGTTGATGACGATGCCCGCCCCGCCGCCCATCGGCACCCGGTCGTCGGCGGTCGCGTGGGCGGGGACCGCTGACAGTGCCACGAGCACGGCCACCAGCGCCGCCTTCAAGCAACGGTTGGCCGTGTGCAATGCAACACCCCCATCGAGCGGTCGGACATCCTGAGCAGCCTGGTCAGTCTAGTCGGATGGGGCCGCCGCACCCCGTTCGTCGGCGCCGCGGCCGTCGTGCCGCCCTGCTTCGGCTGGCCTCGTCTGGCACGGCACCGCATGGCAACATAAACGCGACGAGAAAACCGAGAGGACGGTCCGTGAGCAAAGTCGATCGCAAGAACGGTGTGCCCGGCACACTGACCACGATTCCGTTGGCCGACCCGCACGCCACGCCCGCCGAACCCTCGATCGGTCACCTGATCAAAGACGCCACCGCCCAGGTGTCCACGCTGGTGCGCGCCGAGGTCGAACTGGCCCGCGCGGAGATCACCCGGGACGTCAAGAAGGGCCTGACCGGCAGTGTCTATTTCGTCGCCGCGCTGTTGGTGCTGTTCTACTCGACGTTCTTCTTCTTTTTCTTCGTCGCCGAACTGCTGGACACCTGGCTGTGGCGCTGGGCGTCATACCTGATCGTGTTCGGGGTCATGGTGGTCTTCGGCGCGCTGCTGGGGCTGCTGGGCTACCGGAAGGTCCGCCGGATCCGGGGGCCGCGCGAGACGATCGAATCGGTCAAGGAGACGCGCACCGCGCTCACCCCCGGCCACGACAAGGCCGCGGGCGCTTCCAAGCAGCTCACCGAGTCCGCCGGCCGGCACCACAAGCCCGACGGCGCCGATCCCTCGGGCTGGTAGATGCCGGCACCCGATCCGTCGGTCACCCGCATCGACGGGCCGTGGCGGCATCTGGACGTGCACGCCAACGGCATCCGATTCCACGTCGTCGAGGCCATCCCATCGCGCCCCTCCGGGCCGCCAACACCCGCGGAGCCGGCCACGGCGCGGCCGCTGGTGATGTTGCTGCACGGCTTCGGATCGTTCTGGTGGTCGTGGCGCCATCAGTTGCGCGCGCTGACGGGGGCCCGGGTGGTCGCGGTCGACCTGCGCGGCTACGGCGGCAGCGACAAGCCGCCCCGCGGCTACGACGGCTGGACGCTGGCCGGCGACACGGCCGGCCTCATTCGCGCGCTGGGGCACTCGTCGGCGACGCTGGTGGGTCACGCCGACGGTGGGCTGGCCTGCTGGGCCACCGCGCTGCTGCATTCGCGGCTGGTGCGCGCTATCGCGCTGATCAGCTCGCCGCACCCGGCGGCGCTGCGGCGATCCACGCTGACCCGGCGCGATCAGGGCTACGCGCTGCTGCCGACGCTGCTGCAATACCAGCTGCCGATCTGGCCGGAACGGCTGCTGACCCGCGACAACGGGGCCGAGATCGAACGGCTGGTGCGAAGCCGAAGCTGCGGCAAATGGGTTGCCTCCGAGGATTTTTCACAGACCATCGGATATCTGCGCACGGCGATCCAGATTCCCGCCGCCGCGCACTCCGCGCTGGAATACCAGCGCTGGGCGGCGCGCAGCCAGCTGCGCGGCGAGGGCCGGCGGTTCATGCGGTCGATGAGCCAACGGCTCACCATGCCGGTGCTGCACCTGCGCGGCGACGCCGACCCGTATGTGCTCGCCGATCCCGTCGACCACTCGCAGCGCTACGCGCCGCAGGGTCGCTACCTATCCATCGGTGGCGCAGGGCATTTCAGCCACGAAGAGGCTCCGGAGGAAGTCAACCGGCACCTGACGAAGTTCCTCGAGCAGGTGCACCGGGTCAGCTGACGCAGGCCCCGGTGGCCACCTGTTGGGATTCGCCGATCCGCGACATCTGGCCGGCCACCTCGTCGGCCGTCAACACGAAGCCGGTGTCGGGGTCGTCGACGGCAGCGCCGAACACCACCCCGAGCACGTGACCGTTGAGGTCGATCAACGGCCCACCCGAATTGCCTTGCTCCACACTGGCTCTGATGGTGTACACGTCGCGCGTGACAGGCGCCGGGTCGCGGTAGATGTCGGGGCCGCTGAGCCTGATCGCCTCGCGGATCCGGGCCGGCGTCGCGGTGAAGTTGCCGCCGCCCGGATAGCCCAGCACCACGACGCTGGCGCCGGTCTTCGCCTCCTCCTGGGCGAAGGACAACGGCGGCGGCGGCAGGTTGGGGACGGCGAGGATGGCGATGTCGACCGACGGATCGTAGGACACCACGGTGGCTTCCAGCGGGTTGCCGCTGGCGTAGATCTGGACGCTGTTGGACCCGGCCACCACGTGCGCGTTGGTCATCACCCGGTCCGGCGCGATCACGAAACCGCTGCCCTCCAAAACCTTTTGGCAGCTGGGTGCCAGGCTTCGCACCTTGACGACGCTCGGCGCGGCGGACGTCACCACCGGGTTGGTGGCCAGGGCGGGGTCGGGCGAGGCGACCGGAATCACCGGGGTGCGGCTGAACGGCTCCAACACCTGGGGCAGGCCGGAGGTGTTCAACAGCGACGACAGCCGCTTGGGCACCGTCTTCAGCCAGGGCGGCGCGACCTCGTTGACCTTGGCGAGCACCCGCGAGCCGCGGACCGCCGCGGCCAGCTCGGGCTGGTCCTTGGACTGGGTCAGCGGCGTCGCCAACAGCCAGGCCGCGGTCAACACCACGACAAGCTGCACGCCCACCCCGATCACCGAGTCGATCAAACGGATTGTGCGGCTGCGGATTGCGCCGCGCACGGCCCGCCCCAGCACCACGCCGGCGACCTCGCCGACGACGACCAGCGCCAGGATCAGGAACAGGGCGGTGAACAGCTTGGCGCGCGGCGCGGCGATGTGGCTGACGATGTGGGGCGCCAGCAGCACGCCCGCGATGGCGCCGAGCAGCACGCCGACAAAAGAAAGTAGTGAGCCCAGCGCGCCGGAGCGCCAGCCCGAGATCGCCGCGATGAACGCGACAGCGAGCACCGCGATGTCCAGCCACTGCGACGGGGTCATCGAATTCATGTTCATTTCAGCGACCCGCCCTCGCCGACCAGCACCATCGCCTCGTCCAACTCGCGGATGTCGGTGGTGTCCCAGGGCCGGGCCCAGCCTGCGACGTCGAGCACCGCGGAGATCACCTGGCCGGTGAACCCCCAAACCAGCATCTGGTTCAACAGGAACGCCGGCCCGGCCCACCGGCGGCCGAGGTTGCCGCGGTACACCATCAGCCGGTTTTCCGGATTGATGAAGGCGCGCACCGGAACCCGCGACACGATCGCGGTTTCGGTCTCGTCGACGACGGCCACCGGCCCGGGGTCCGGCGAGTAGGCCAGCACGGGCACGACGTGGAATCGGGACGGCGCGATGAACGTCCGTTCCATCGTGGCCAGCGGGTGGAGCCGGGTGACGTCGATGCCGGTTTCCTCGCGCGCCTCGCGCAACGCGGTGGAAACCGGCCCGTCGTCGCCGGGATCGGAGGCGCCGCCGGGAAAGGCCGCCTGGCCGGCGTGGTGGCGCAGCGTCGAGGCCCGCACCGTCAGCAACAGGTCGGCATCGTCCGGCACGCCGCCGTCCGCCGGGCCGGACCGCGGGCCCGAGAACAACACCAGCACGGCGGCCTCGCGGTCATTGTCGTTCGGGCCGAACAACGATGCCATCGAGGACGCGGCCTTGGCGGCGGTGACCATCGCCAGCACGCCGGCCGGCAGCCGATGCCGGTACGCCTCGGGGATCTGGCCCACGTTGTCGACGAGCGGGCGCAACCACGGCGGCGACTTGTCGGGCGTGAGCGGAACGGTCGCCCGCCCGTGGGTGGGGTCCCCGTTAGGCGGGGGCGTGCCCCCAGCACTCACCGGCACCTCCCTCGGCCTCAACCCGCGTCGTTTCCGATCGCAGCCGCGATCTCGTCGGCATTGGCAAAAGGCCGCGGCAGCATCTGGGCAACGCTACCGTCCGGCCGGAGGACGACCGTCGCGGGCATCACATTTACCACACGCAGCGCAGCCGCGACCCGACGGCGGCCGTCCTGCAGCGTCGGCAGCCGAACCCCCAACTCCGCCAACCGCAGTAACCCGGCCGTCTCGTTCTCGTCCTGGTGCACGGTCACGACCGTCACGCCCGGGCCGGAGCGTCGTTGGTACTCGGCCATCGCGGGGAGTTCGGCCGCGCACGGCGCGCACCAATACGCCCACAGGTTGAGGACCACCCGGCGCCCGGCCAGCGCGCGCCCGACGTCGACGGTCGAGCCGTCGGCGGCGCATTCCACCGTCACTCCTTGCAGTGCCGCCGGGCCGGGGCCCGCGTCCGCAGCGGGACACGGCGGCAGGTTGGCGCGCTGGCGCGGGCCGGCCAGCGCGGCCGCGGTGTCGGCGTCCCGGTGCTCGCGCGGGGCGGGCGTCGCGGTCGGCGCGGTCGGAGCGCTGCCGTCGCGCAGCTGGGCCACCAGCGCAACGACCAGTGCCGCCACCACCGCCAGGATCGCGATGGTCCAGCGGGTCGTGCGGGTCAAGGTCTCCTGCCCCGTTATTGGAGCCCGGCCAGGGCCAGCAGGTGCTCGGTTTCGGGGCCCTGCACCAGGGGCGCGGCCAAAAGCGGCTCGGTCGGGCCGAGGCCGAAGGAGGGGCAGTCCTTGGCGAGGATGCAGACCCCGCACGCGGGTTTGCGGGCGTGGCAGACCCGGCGGCCGTGGAAGATCACGCGGTGGCTGAGCATCGTCCACTCCCGCCGCTCGATCAGCTCGCCGATCGCGTGCTCGATCTTGACCGGGTCCTTCTCGGCGGTCCAGCGCCACCGCTGCACCAACCGCGAGAAGTGGGTGTCGACGGTGATTCCCGGGACGCCGAAGGCATTGCCCAGGATGACGTTGGCGGTCTTGCGCCCCACGCCGGGCAGCGTGACGAGCTCGGCGAGCGTCGCCGGCACCTCGCCGTCGAAGCGTTCGACCAGCGCCTGACCGAGCCCGATCAGCGACGTCGCCTTGTTGCGGAAGAAACCGGTGGGACGGATGAGACCTTCCAGTTCGGCGCGGTCGGCTTGCGCGTAATCCAGCGCGGTGCGGTACCGCTTGAACAACGCCGGCGTCGTCAGGTTGACCCGCTTGTCGGTGCTCTGCGCCGACAGAATGGTGGCCACCGTCAGCTCCAGCGGTGTGGTGAAGTCCAGCTCGCAGTGCGCGTCCGGAAACGCTTGCGCCAGAGCCCGATTCATGCGCCGCGCCCGTCGCACCAACCCGGCGCGGGTCTCCTGCGACCAGCGCCTGTCCCGCTTGGCCGCTGTCGGTTTCGGGCGCTCGGATGACTTCGCCGCTGTCACCTACGACAGAGTACTGATTTCGTAATCTCACTGAGACCTAAGCCATGTTTACTCTCCTTGTGTCATGGTTGCTGGTGGCGTGCGTGCCGGGGCTGTTGATGCTGGCGACGCTGGGTCTGGGGCGGCTGGAAGCCGAACTCGCCGACGACGCGGTCACGGCGACCGACGTCGACGATTTCCTCGAGCACGCGGAGGCCGTCGACGTGCACACGCTGGCCCGCGAAGGCATGCCCGAGGCGCTGGAGCTCCTGCATCGGCGCCAGGCGTTGCGGCTGGCCGAATCACCGCCGCCCGGCCCGCGGCACGCCGCGCCGGAGTTTGCCACCACCCTCGGTCAGCGCGGCGAGGCCGGCCTACCGACGCGCACCGGGGCCGATCCGCACGTCAATCCGCAATTTAGGTGGGCTAGACACGCCAATCGTGTGTAGCGTGGCACGTTGGACATAATTGCTCTAGCTCTAGACTCATGACGCGGGCAAGGGGTTAGCTTGCGCACGAACACATCGTTGGAAAGCTGAAGAGGCAACGTGGACGAGATCCTGGCAAGGGCCGGTATCTTCCAAGGGGTTGAGCCCGGCGCGGTCACCGCGCTGACCAAGCAACTGCAACCCGTCGACTTCCCGCGCGGACACACGGTTTTCGCCGAGGGAGAGCCGGGCGACCGGCTGTACATCATCGTCGCGGGCAAGGTCAAAATCGGGCGCCGTTCGCCCGACGGCCGCGAGAACCTCCTGACGATCATGGGCCCGTCGGACATGTTCGGCGAGCTGTCCATCTTCGACCCCGGCCCGCGGACGTCGAGCGCCACCACGATCACCGAGGTGCGGGCGGTGTCGATGGACCGCGACGCGCTGCGGGCGTGGATCGCCGACCGACCGGAGATCGCCGAGCAGTTGTTGCGCGTGCTGGCCCGGCGGTTGCGCCGCACCAACAACAACCTCGCCGACCTCATCTTCACCGACGTGCCCGGCCGGGTGGCCAAGCAGCTGTTGCAGCTCGCCCAGCGTTTCGGCACCCAGGAGGGTGGCGCGATGCGGGTCACCCACGACCTGACGCAAGAGGAGATCGCGCAGCTGGTGGGCGCCTCCCGCGAGACGGTGAACAAGGCCTTGGCCGATTTCGCCCACCGCGGCTGGATCCGCCTGGAGGGCAAGAGCGTGCTGATCTCGGACTCCGAGCGGCTGGCGAGGCGGGCGCGCTAGCGCGCCCGTCATCGAGCCTGCGCTCAGCGCTACCCGATCGCGCTCCGCGACGCTCTGTGCGCAGTTTCGACGTGGATCAGCGGCGCAGGTAGTCCAGCTGCGCCTGGACCGACCATTCGGCCGCGTCCCAGAGCTTCTCGTCGACGTCGACGTAGACGTATTCGACGATCTCGCGGAGGGTGGCCTCGTCGCCGAGATCCCACAGCGCCGCGCGCACCTGCTCCAGCCGTTCGTGGCGGTGCGTCAGATAACCCTCCGCGACGGCTTCCAGGTCGATCAGCTGCGGCCCGTGCCCGGGCAGCACCGTGCGCCGGCCCAGACCGCGCAGCCGCCGCAGCGATTCCAGGTAGTCGGCCAGGTTGCCGTCTTCCTTGTCGATGACGGTGGTGCCGCGGCCCAGCACGGTGTCGGCGGTGAGCACGGCGTCGGAGAGCACGAACGACAGCGAGTCCGCGGTGTGCCCGGGCGTCGCCATGACCTTGATCTTCAGCCCGGCGGCGTCGATCACCTCGCCGTCGACCAGATGACCGCCCAGCCCGCGCAAGAACCCGCTGCCCGCCGCACGGACCGTCGCGCCGGTCCGCTCGACCAGCTTGTCGATGCCGTCGGTGTGGTCGCCGTGCCGGTGGCTGATCAGCACCAAACTGACGCGTCCCAGCGCGGCGATCCGCGCGATGTGTTCGTCGTCGTCCGGACCGGGATCGACGATCACCAACTCGTCGCTGCCGGGGGCGCACAGCACCCAGGTGTTGGTGCCCTCCAGCGTCAGCAGGCCGGGGTTGTCGGCCAACAGCACCGAGGCCGTGTCGGTGACCGCCCGCAACCTGCCGTATGCGGGGTGGGTCAGCGCCTCAGCAGCATCGGTCACGGCCGTCAGCCGACCTCCACGATGAGTTCGACTTCCACCGGCGCGTCCAGGGGCAGCTCGGAGACGCCGACCGCCGAACGCGCATGCGCGCCTTGCTCGCCGAAAACCTCGGCCAGCAGCTCGGAGGCCCCGTTGACCACACCGGGCTGTCCGTTGAAACCGGGCGCGGACGCGACGAAACCGACCACCTTGACCACCCGCACGACCGCGTCGATGCCCACCAGCGAGTCCACCGCGGCCAGCGCGTTGAGCGCGCAGATCCGCGCCAGCGACTTGCCCTCTTCGGGGCTGACCTCGGCCCCCACCTTGCCGGCGCCCGCCAGCTTTCCCGCCTCCATGGGCAGCTGGCCCGCGGTGTAGACCAGGTTGCCGGTGCGCACCGCGGGCACGTAGGACGCCAGCGGCGCGACCACCTCGGGAAGTTCGACACCCAGCTGCCCGAGCCGGGCGGAGGCGCTCATCCGTTCTGCCCTACTTGGCGCGCTTCAGGTACGCCACGTGCTGCTCGCCGGTGGGCCCGGGCAGCACCGATACCAGCTCCCAGCCGTCGGCGCCCCACTGGTCGAGGATCTGCTTGGTGGCGTGCGTCAGCAACGGCACGGTGACGTATTCCCATGCGGTGGGTTGGCTCATGACGCGAGCTTATCGGTCGGTTCGGAACGGCTCCGGCCCGGTGGCCAGCGACCCTCGGGCTAGCATGCGATGGTGGCATCCACTTCTAGCGGCGGTAGTTCCGTCGGCTGGCCGGCGCGCCTGTCGAAGGCCCGCTTACATTTCGTGACCGGCAAAGGCGGGACGGGCAAGTCGACGGTGGCGGCCGCGCTGGCGCTGACGCTCGCGGCGGGCGGGCGCAAGGTGCTGCTCGTCGAAGTCGAAGGGCGCCAAGGCATTGCGCAGCTTTTCGACGTCCCGCCGCTGCCCTATCAGGAGCTCAAGATCGCCACCGCCGAGCGGGGCGGAGAGGTCAACGCGCTGGCGATCGACATCGAGGCGGCGTTCCTGGAGTACCTGGACATGTTCTACAACCTCGGCATCGCTGGCCGCGCGATGCGCCGCATCGGTGCCATCGAATTCGCGACGACGATCGCGCCCGGCCTGCGCGACGTGCTCCTCACCGGCAAGATCAAGGAGTCGGTGGTGCGCCAGAAGAAGGGGTCCAAGGATCCGGTCTATGACGCGGTCGTCGTCGACGCGCCGCCGACGGGCCGGATCGCGCGCTTTCTCGACGTCACCAAGGCCGTGTCCGAGCTGGCCAAGGGCGGGCCGGTGTTCTCCCAGGCCGAGGGCGTGGTGAAGCTGCTGCACTCCGAGCAGACCGCCATCCACCTGGTCACGCTGCTCGAAGCGCTGCCGGTGCAGGAGACCCTGGAGGCCATCGAGGAGCTCGCGGAGATGAAACTGCCGATCGGCAGCGTCATCGTGAACCGCAACATCCCGTCGTTCCTGGAGCCGCGCGACCTCGCCAAGGCGGCCGAGGGGGACGTCGACGCCGACTCGGTGCGGGCCGGTTTGGAGATGGCCGGAATCAAGCTGGACGACGCCGACTTCGCGGGCCTGCTGACCGAGACCATCCAGCACGCGACGCGGATCACCGCGCGCGCCGAGACCGCGCAGCAGCTCGATGCCCTGAAGGTGCCGCGGCTGGAACTGCCGGCGATTTCCGACGGCGTCGACCTGGGCAGCCTGTATGAGCTTTCCGAATCGCTTGCGCAGCAGGGAGTTCGATGAGTAGCGCACCGAAAACCCTTGACATGGCGGCGATCCTCGCCGACACGTCCAACCGTGTGGTCGTCTGCTGCGGCGCCGGCGGCGTCGGCAAGACCACCACCGCGGCCGCGATCGCGATGCGCGCGGCCGAATACGGCCGCACCGTATGCGTTTTGACGATCGACCCGGCCAAGCGGCTGGCACAGGCCCTGGGTGTCAACGACCTCGGCAATGCCCCGCAGCGGGTGCCGCTGGCGCCCGAGGTTTCCGGCGAGTTGCACGCGATGATGCTCGACATGCGGCGCACGTTCGATGAAATGGTGATCCAGTACTCCGGACCCGGTCGGGCGCAAGCGATTCTGGAGAACCAGTTCTATCAGACCGTGGCCACCTCGCTGGCCGGCACGCAAGAGTACATGGCGATGGAGAAGCTCGGTCAACTGCTGAGCGAGGACCGCTGGGACCTGGTAGTGGTGGACACTCCCCCGTCGCGCAACGCGCTCGATTTCCTGGACGCGCCGAAACGGCTGGGCAGCTTCATGGACAGCCGACTGTGGCGGCTGCTGCTGGCGCCCGGCCGCGGCATCGGCCGATTGGTCACCGGCGCAATGGGGTTGGCGATGAAGGCACTCTCCACGGTGCTCGGCTCGCAGATGCTGGGCGACGCGGCGGCGTTCGTGCAGTCGCTGGACGCCACCTTCGGCGGTTTCCGCGAGAAGGCCGACCGCACCTACTCGCTGCTCAAGCGGCGCGGCACGCAGTTCGTCGTGGTGTCGGCCGCCGAACCGGACGCGCTGCGCGAGGCGGCCTTCTTCGTCGACCGGCTGTCCCAGGAGGGGATGCCGCTGGCGGGCCTCGTGCTGAACCGCACCCACCCCACGTTGTGCTCCCTGCCGGTGGAGCGGGCGATCGACGGCAGCGAAACCCTGGAGGCCGCGGATTCCGAGTCCGCGGAGCTGGCCGCCGCGGTGCTGCGCATTCACGCCGACCGCGCCCAGACCGCCAAGCGGGAGGTCAGGCTGCTCTCCCGGTTCACCGGGGCGCACCCGCACGTGCCGGTGGTCGGGGTTCCGTCGCTGCCGTTCGACGTGTCGGACCTGGACGCGCTGCGGGCGCTGGCCGACCAGA
Source organism: Mycobacterium sp. NGS63 (assembly GCF_059812295.1). Taxonomy (NCBI): domain Bacteria; kingdom Bacillati; phylum Actinomycetota; class Actinomycetes; order Mycobacteriales; family Mycobacteriaceae; genus Mycobacterium; species Mycobacterium sp. NGS63. Next base: position 155,073 of record NZ_JCALCJ010000003.1, on the reverse strand, counting down.
TCACCGCCGTCGGCGACGAGGCCGCCCGCGTAGGCTAGGCGGCCCGTCTTGTTGGGCACGCGCCAGTAAGAAGGCGCGAAAACGTATTGGACACGGGCCAGTTTTGCCCGGTACCGAGCGTGCCGTTGCTGTTGAATTCCTATTAGTCACAAGACAGCTCGTATTTGACACGAGCCAGTAGGCTATTCGACAATGTCCAATTAGAGGGGGCTGGACCTGCGCTGTAACAGTAACGTAATTATGAAAACCGAGGTTTTCAAAACCTCTGGACGGGTTCTTCGCGTCGGAGCGTTATGCGCACCTCGCGCGCCCGGGTCAGCCGACGCTGCGTCCGCGGCGCTTTTCGAAGAAATCGGCCCAGGAAACGACCTCGGGATGCTGCTTGAGCAGGGCCCTGCGCTGGCGTTCGGTCATGCCACCCCACACCCCGAACTCGACCTTGTTGTCCAACGCGTCCGCCCCGCACTCCTGCATCACGGGGCAGTGCCGGCAGATCACCGCGGCCTTGCGCTGGGCGGCGCCCCGAACGAATAGTTCATCGGGGTCAGTGGTGCGGCACAACGCTTTTGAGACCCACGCGATCCGTTCTTCGGCGTCGACGCTGCGCAGTACGCCTTGTGCAGCCGCGATGTTCGTCCGTCGCGCGGCCGGCCGTGTTCCTGACACGAGCTGTTCCCTTCCTCCCGACCGCCCTCCGCGGCCGCCCTCCTCGGGTGCAGACCCCTGCTGCGATCTACGCCACACCATGCAAATCGGTGTTATCTGAATCTCACCGTGTGTCTAAGTTAGGTGGTCAGGTGGCAATTGCGCAACAGTCTGATAACGCTTTTTTTGGGACGCGCGTGCAGTCTTGTCCGGAAGAATACGGCCGGGGGTGCGGCCGCGCACCTCGCCTCGGCGAACGAACAGTGACGGAGGCGCAAATTTTGTAACACCGCCCATCGTAAGTTCGCTGGTCACGGGATGGGAGGGACTTTGGTCAACTCATGCTCTGGCCCTCTGACCAGGGGCCGCTACCCTGGTACGCATGCCTGAACGCCCCCCGGCCGCTCTGACGGCTCTCAAGCTCGCGGGGTGCTGCTTATTGGCCAGCGTCGTCGCCACGGCGCTGATGTTTCCGCTGGCGGGCGGGATCGGGCTGATGTCCAACCGGGCCTCCGAGGTCGTGGCCAACGGGTCGGCCCAGCTGCTCCAGGGCGAGGTGCCCGCCGTGTCGACGATGGTCGACAAGAAGGGCAACGTCATCGCGTGGCTGTACTCGCAACGCCGGTTCGAGGTGCCCACCGACAAGATCGCCAACACCATGAAGCTGGCGATCGTCTCGATCGAGGACAAGCGGTTCGCCGACCACAACGGGGTGGACTGGAAGGGCACCCTGACGGGGCTGGCCGGCTACGCGTCCGGCGACGTGGACACGCGCGGCGGCTCGACCATCGAGCAGCAGTATGTGAAGAACTACCAGCTGCTGGTCACCGCCCAGACCGACGCCGAGAAGCGCGCGGCCGTCGAAACCACCCCGGCGCGCAAGCTGCGCGAGATCCGCATGGCGCTCACGCTGGACAAGACGTTCACCAAGCCCGAGATCCTGACCCGCTATCTGAACCTGGTCTCGTTCGGCAACAACTCGTTCGGGGTGCAGGACGCGGCGCAGACCTACTTCGGCATCAACGCGTCCGACCTGAACTGGCAGCAGGCCGCGCTGCTGGCGGGCATGGTCCAGTCGACCAGCGCGCTCAACCCGTACACCAACCCCGACGGGGCCCTGGCCCGGCGCAACCTGGTCCTGGACACCATGATCGAGAACCTGCCCCAGGAGGCCGACGCCCTGCGCGCCGCCAAGGCCACCCCGCTGGGCATCCTGCCGCAGCCCAACGAGCTGCCCCGGGGCTGCATCGCCGCGGGCGACCGCGCGTTCTTCTGCGATTACGTCCAGGAGTACCTGTCGCGCGCGGGGATCAGTAAGGAACAGGTGGCCCGGGGCGGCTACCTGATCCGCACCACGCTGGACCCGGACGTGCAGATCCCGGTCAAGTCCGCCATCGACAAGTACGCCAGCCCCACCCTCCCCGGCATCTCGAGCGTCATGAGCGTCATCGAGCCGGGCAAGACGTCCCACCACGTGATGGCGATGGCCAGCAACCGCACCTACGGGCTGGACCTCGACGCCGGCCAGACCATGCGGCCGCAGCCGTTCTCCCTCGTCGGCGACGGCGCGGGGTCGGTCTTCAAGATCTTCACCACGGCCGCCGCGCTGGACATGGGCATGGGCATCAACGCCACGCTCGAGGTGCCGGGCCGGTTCCAGGCCAAGGGCATGGGCAGCGGTGGGGCCAAGGGCTGCCCCAAGGACACCTGGTGCGTGATCAACGCCGGCAACTACCGCGGCTCGATGAACGTCACCGACGCGCTGGCCACCTCGCCCAACACCGCGTTCGCCAAGCTGATCCAGCAGGTCGGGGTGACCCGCACGGTGGACATGGCGATCAAACTGGGGCTGCGCTCCTACGCCGACCCCGGGACCGCGCGCGACTACAACCGCGACAGCAACGAAAGCCTGGCCGACTTCGTCAAGCGGCAGAACATCGGCTCGTTCACGCTCGGCCCGATCGAGGTGAATGCGCTGGAGTTGTCCAACGTCGCGGCCACACTGGCCTCCGGCGGGGTGTGGTGCCCGCCCAACCCGATCGACAAGCTGATCGACCGCAACGGCAATGAGGTCGCGGTGACCACCGAGACCTGCGACCAGGTGGTGCCGGAAGGGCTGGCCAACACGTTGGCCAACGCGATGAGCAAGGACGCGCTGGGCGGGGGCACGGCGTCGGGTTCGGCCGGGGCGGCGGGCTGGACCCTACCGATGTCGGGCAAGACCGGCACCACCGAGGCCCACCGCTCGTCCGGGTTCGTCGGTTTCACCAACCACTACGCGGCCGCCAACTACATCTATGACGACTCGCCCAACCCGACCGATCTGTGTTCGGCCCCGCTGCGCCACTGCGGCGAGGGCGACCTGTACGGCGGCAACGAGCCCGCGCGCACCTGGTTCACCGCGATGAAGCCGATCGCCGACCACTTCGGGCCGGTGGCGCTCCCGCCGACCGACCCCCGCTACGTCGAGGGGTCGCCCGGCTCGCGGGTGCCCAGCATCGCCGGCCTGGATATCGACGCGGCACGCCAGCGCCTCAAAGACGCCGGTTTCCAGGTCGCCGACCAGACCAACTTCGTCAACAGCACCGCAAAGCAGGGCGAAGTGGTCGGAACGACGCCCAGCGGCCAGACGATTCCCGGATCGATCATCACGATCCAAGCGAGCAACGGCATCCCTCCGCCGCCGCCCCCGCCGCCGGAGGGTGGGCCGCCGGTGCCGGTCGGGTCGCAGGTGGTCGAAATCCCGGGTCTGCCGCCGATCACGATCCCGCTGCTCGCCCCACCGCCGCCCCCGGGCGCGCCGCCGCCTCCTTAGACTTCTCAGGCTTCTCGGGCCAGATTTACGCCACTGTGGCGCAAGCTATACGTGGCCAGAACCCAACCGGCAGTACGCTTGCCAGCATGGCTGATGTTTTGCCCGTCCTGATGCGCACCGGCGTGGCCGCGATCGGCTCGACCCTGGCCGGCATCGGATATGCCGCGTTCGTCGAGCGCAACGCGTTCGTCCTGCGCGAGATCACCATGCCCGTCCTGTCGCCCGGGTCCACGCCGCTGCGTGTGCTGCACCTCAGCGATCTGCACATGCTGCCCAATCAGCGCCGCAAACAGGCCTGGCTGCGCGAGCTCGCGGCCTGGGAGCCCGACCTGGTGGTCAACACCGGCGACAACCTGGCCCACCCCAAGGCGGTGCCCGCGGTCGTGCAGACCCTGGGCGACCTGCTGTCTCGGCCGGGCGTCTTCGTGTTCGGCAGCAACGACTACTTCGGGCCGCGCGTGAAGAACCCGATGAACTACCTGACCAACCCGTCGCACCGGGTACGCGGCGAGCCGCTGCCCTGGCAGGACCTGCGGGCGGCGTTCACCGAGCGCGGCTGGCTCGACCTCACCCACACCCGCCGCGAGTTCGAGGTTGCCGGCCTGCACATCGCCGCCGCCGGCGTCGACGACCCGCACATCGACCGGGACCGCTACGACGCGATCGCCGGCCCGGCCAGCCCCGCGGCGAACCTGCGGCTGGGGCTGACCCACTCCCCGGAGCCGCGGGTGCTCGACCGCTTCGCCGCCGACGGCTACCAGCTGGTGATGGCCGGGCACACCCACGGCGGGCAGCTGTGCCTGCCGTTCTACGGTGCCCTGGTGACCAACTGCGGCCTGGACCGCTCCCGGGCCAAGGGCCCGTCGCGGTGGGGCGCCAACATGCAGCTGCACGTGTCGGCCGGGATCGGCACGTCGCCGTTCGCGCCGGTGCGCTTCTGCTGCCGGCCCGAGGCGACGCTGCTCACGCTGATCGCCACCCCGATGGGCGACCGCGACTCCACCAGCGACCTGAGCCGTTCGCAGCCCACCGCCTCGGTGCGGTGAGCGAACGGACCCATACCGCGGTCCGCACCCGCTCGCGCGGCTGGACGGACAACGCGATCCGGCTGATCCACGCCGACGCGCGGCGCAGCGCCGACACCCACCTGCTGCGCTATCCCCTGCCGTCGGCCTGGTCGACCGACGCGGACGTCGCGTTGTATCTCAAGGACGAGTCGACGCATATCACCGGCAGCCTCAAGCACCGGCTGGCGCGCTCGCTGTTCCTCTACGCGCTGTGCAACGGCCGGATCGGCGAGGGCACCACCGTCGTCGAGGCGTCCTCGGGCTCGACGGCGGTGTCGGAGGCCTATTTCGCGGCCATGCTGGGGCTGCCGTTCGTCGCGGTGATGACGGCCTCGACCAGCCCAGCCAAGGTAGCGTTGATCGAATCACAAGGCGGCCGTTGCCATTTCGTCGACGACGCCGGCCAGGTGTACGCCGAGGCCGAGCGGGTCGCCCGCGAGACCGGCGGGCACTACCTGGACCAGTTCACCAACGCCGAGCGGGCCACCGACTGGCGCGGCAACAACAACATCGCCGAGTCGATCTACGAGCAGATGCGCGAGGAGCGCCACCCCGTCCCGGAGTGGATCGTGGTCGGGGCGGGCACCGGCGGCACGAGCGCGACGATCGGCCGCTACATCCGCTACCGCCGCCACACGACGCGGCTGTGCGTCGTCGACCCGGAGAACTCCGCGTTCTATCCGGCCTACTCCGAGGACCGCCCCGACATCGTGACGGAGACGTCCTCGCGGATCGAGGGCATCGGCCGCCCCCGGGTCGAGCCCTCGTTTCTGCCGGGCGTGGTCGACCGCATGGTCGCCGTGCCCGACGCCGCGTCCATCGCCGCCGCCCGCCACGTCAGCGCCGTGCTGGGGCGGCGGGTGGGGCCGTCGACGGGCACCAATCTGTGGGGCGCCTTCGGGCTGCTCGCCGAGATGGTCGCCGACGGGCGCAGCGGGTCGGTGGTCACGCTGCTCGCTGACAGCGGCGACCGCTACGCCGACACCTATTTCAGCGACGACTGGGTGCGCGCGCAGGGCCTCGATCCGACCGGGGCCGCCGCGGCGCTGGCCGAATTCGAGCGCAGTTGCGCGTGGACGTAGCCGCCCAGCCTGCGGTTTGGTCAGGCGACCGGCCCGTGCGATAGGCTGTCGTGGCTTCAAGCGGGGTGTGGCGCAGCTTGGTAGCGCGCTTCGTTCGGGACGAAGAGGCCGTGGGTTCAAATCCCGCCACCCCGACTCGTGTGGCTTGGTAACAGGCTTCCTGATCCGGCTTCCATACGTTGGCGATTCGTGAGCTCGGCGGCCGCTACAGCAGACCTATGCTCCAGTACATGGCAACACCTGAGTCGTTGCAGAGATGGCGCGGTGCGCTGCTGGACATCGAACAAGTCGGCGCGATCCCGAGCGGCCAGCAGATGCGCCAGCAATTCGATATCCCGCAACTGCGCCCTGGTAGCCCCATCTATAAGTTGATCGCCGTCATCACCTCACGTGCCGCTTCAACCCCGTTCACTGACCTATGGTCTGCCGACCATCCAACGGATCCGGCCTTGCTCAAGGTGTTGCAACCAGTGCACGATGCTGTGACCGCCTTCACCGCCGACCAGGAACTCCCGCCACAGTGGGATCGCCTCACCGTCGCCGCCCGAAGCGCTCGTGCGGCCCTGGACACCGAGCCTATGGGCGACCCGACTGTGGACGAAGTCATTACCGACATCCTCTTTGCGCTCAAGACGACGCTGCTCATCTCGGCCCTAGGCCAGCAGGGATTTATCCGGCTCATCAGCGAAGACCTTGTTCGATATTTCAAAGGCATCCTCGCTGAGGGAGTGACGCACGGCTCCGAAGGCCTCATGCAACGAGGCGGCGCGCCCATGCCCGCGGCAACGCCGAGGCGATGTTTCGACTTGGCAACAAATCAGTTCGTCGACCAACCATCCCCGACCGCACTCAGCCTGGCAGGCTTCAAATACTTTGCAAACCGGGATATTTCGTTGAGCGAAAGCAACCCCGACGTTGAATCACTGCCCAAATCTCCACCTGCGGTCGCAAAGCAGTTTGCCGGACAAGCAATTGTGAACTTCTATACCGACTGGGAAGAGCACTACCGCGCCGCATTGGCCGCCGTGCACGGCTGTGATGAGCGCGACTTTCAGATCGACTACTTCGGCGACCTCAACCGCATGCGCCAGGACTACGTCCATCGCAGCGGCATAGCCGGTCAATCGGACGATTGCAGGCGGCTCAAGTGGTTCAAGACCGGCGACCTGATGACACCCACCCCGCAGAACTACTGCGAACTCCTCACAGCTTTCCCGGCTGACGAACTCAAGCAGAAACCCGCCCAGCGCAAGACGGGACGAGAACGGCCCAAAATCCACGCGGACCTAAAACTTCTCCGCGAGTTCGAACGCCTAACAAGCGAGTTCAATGGCTCTAAAGGAGACGCCCTCGATGACGCGCTGAAGGACTGGGTCAACAAGATGCAGTCGAAGACCTAAGACCACGGTCGCGTTGGCGACAGGTGACGCCCGGCGAAACGCTTACGCGCGTCATCCAACTGCGCGCTACGAGTTTCCGGAGGCTCACAACGCTGTTTACGAGACCAGCCTTCGAAGCGAGGAAGGACTCCCCTGCTGGACGGCGTCGGATTAGGGAGTTTAAGACGGTTTATGCAATCTCCCGTTCCTGGGCGTTGACCAGTCGGACCGACTGAAGGGGCAGGAACCAAGGGCACTTTGTGGCGACAACTGCTCCTTCAAAGCGCTGAAGCGTTCGCGTTCTCCGAGGAGACGACCTGGTAGAACCACTTGGCGATGTCGGAAATCAGGTGCGCCCGGCCCGGCGTGTTGGTGAAGAAGTAGTCGCTCATCTTTTCGTGTGCGCCCTGGTTGTCGGCGACTGCGCCGGTGACGGCGTCGTCAAAGTCGGGTGACTCGACAAACTGCTTCGCGGAGTTGACCTTCGCCTGCTGCACGAGCGCGTGGTTGTCGAGCAATGTCTGCAGCAGGGCTTCGAGGAACGACACCTTCTGCGACTCGGTGAAGTCCTCCGATCCGAACAGGTCGTTGAGGCGGTCGAGTACCTGCTGGAAGGCGACCATCTTCGGGTCCCGCTTTTCACCGGACCCGGCCGCGGTGATGCCGGACAGTCCAACCCGCACGCCGAGAGTGATGTCAATGCTTCCCCGGTCGATCTGCTTGACGTGCTTCAGCACGACGTCGGACAGGTCGATGGGTGCGGTGTAGTTGTCGGGCTGGATCACGCGGTCAAGGTGGCGCAGATAAATCTGCTTCTTCTCCAACGCCGGGTCGCCGTAGTCGATGATCTGCGACATGAAGTCATAGAGACGAACGAACGAACCGACGTCCTTGCGGAACATGTCGAGTTCCGCGAGTGCCGCCTTATCGCCCTCGCCGCCGTTGTCGATCAGGGCCGCCTGGTAGCGCTCGGCGAAACGCTTCTTGCCGGGGTCGATTGCCGCCGCGAGGGCATTGTTGCCTTTGCCCTTCACGAAAGCCTCTGCGCACTGGTCGATCTCGGCTTGGGTGTAGATGCCGGCGGTGTCGAGTTTCGCCGCCAGGTCGTGCACCAGGTTCGGGTCGGTCTCGGTTTCCAGGAACGCGTCGGTGAAGTACGGCTCGAATGCCTTGCGGATTTCCTCGGGCTCGTTGACGAAATCCACGACCTGCGTCATCGCCGCCGTCTTCTGGATGCCCGACGGGGTGCGATAAGTCCGGTTGAGCCGGGAGAGGGTCTGCACCGCGGTGACGCCGGAGAGGATCCGGTCGACGTACATCGCGCACAGCAACGGCTGATCGAAGCCCGTCTGGAACTTGTTGGCGACGATCATCACCTTGTACTGGTCACCTCGGAAAGACGTGCGCAGATCGTGGACGCCCGGGTTCATCGTGGCCTCGGTGAAATCGCCGGGGCCCGACTCGGGATCCTGCACCGTGCCAGAGAATGCGACCAGGGTGCCGTAGCCGTAACCCTTCTGCGCGATGAACGAGTCGATCGCAAGCTTGTACCGCACGGCCGCCTTGCGGGAGTCGGTGACGACCATCGCCTTGGCGTGCCCGTCAAGCAGGTCCGCCACGTTCTCGCGAAAGTGTTCGACGATGATCGCGGCCTTCTGCGTGATCGTTTGTGGGTTGAGCTTGACCCAGCGCATCACCTCCTTGGTGGCCTGAGCCTGGTCCACCTCCTTCGCATGCGCGACGTTCTGTCCGACCCGGAACGCCAGCTTGAACGAGTGGTAACCGGTCAGCACGTCGAGGATGTAGCTCTCCTCGATGGCCTGCTTCATCGAGTAAACGTGAAACGGCACGGGCAAGGCTGCGGGAGTGGGCTTGCGACCGAACAGTTCCAGCGTCTTGGCCTTGGGGGTGGCGGTGAATGCGAAGTATGAAATGTTGGCCGACGCGGCACGCTCGGTCGCTTCGGCCGCTAGCACGGCTTCAACGTCGATCCCGCCGCCTTCCTCGATCTCCTCGATTTCCTCGGCGGTCAGCACCGCCTTGAGCTTGCCTGCGACATGCCCGGACTGCGACGAGTGGGCTTCGTCGGCGATCACCGCGAACGTCTTACCCTTGAGCCCCTTGTTCTTTCGGATCTCGCTCATCGCGAACGGGAACGTCTGAATGGTGACGACGATGATGAGCTTGCCGTCGGTCAGCGCCTTGGCGAGTAATCCGGATTTCGATCCGCCGGCTTTCACGGCCTCGCCGCGGTCGATCGCGACGACGATGCCCTGGTCGTTGTCGATCTGTTTGATGGCGTCCTGTAGCTGGGCGTCGAGGACGTTGCGGTCGGTCACGACGATGACCGAATCGAACACCTTCTGGTTGTCGACCTGTAGGCGCGCCATTCGGTGCGCGGTCCACGCGATCGAGTCGGTCTTGCCCGAGCCCGCCGAATGCTGGATCAAATATCGCTTGCCGACGCCTTCGGAGGTGACGGCGGCCGTGAGTTCGGTGACGGCCTCCCATTGGTGAAAGCGCGGGAACCGTAGCGACGACGACTTGGTGGTCTTGCCGCTGATCGGGTCGGTGCTCGCCTCGTGCTTGATGTACATGAGCCGGCCCAGGATGTTCAACCACGCGTCGCGCTGCAGGACCCGCTCCCACAGGTATGAGGTCTTTGAGCCGGCCGGGTTAAGCGGATTGCCGGCACCGCCGTCCTCGGTACCCCGGTTGAACGGCAAGAAATACGTCTTGTCGCCGGCGAGTTTGGTGGTCATCCAGACCTCGTCATTGGACACGGCGAAGTGCACCAGCGCGCGGGCGCCGGAGACGAAAAGCGGCTCCACCGCGCCGCTTCCGGGGTCCTTGGGCAGCCGGGAGGTTTTGTATTGGGTGATGGCGTCGGCGACGGTCTGGGTGAAGTCGGTCTTCAGCTCGGCGGTGGCGACCGGGAGCCCGTTGACGAAGAACACCAGATCTACCGAACGTTGGTCGGCGGTGGAGAAGTGCACCTGGCGCATGACGCGCACCCGCACCGCGGCATAGTCGGCGGTGCGCTTCTCGTTCAGCGTCGACTCGGGCTTGAACACGCACATCTGGAATTTGGCAGCCAGGTGCGAGAATCCCTTGCGGAGCAGGTTGAGGGTGCCGCCGCCGTTGTCCAGCGGCGTGTCAAGGACTTTCACGATCCGGTCGAGCAGCTGGGCCTGCTGCCTGACGATGTCATCGGCGCCCGGCTTAACGACCTTCTCCAGCTGCTCGGGCTGGGTGTCGGCCAGCCACCCGAGGACGTCTTCGGGGAATAGTGCGCGTTCGCGGTTGTAGCCGGTGTCGTTGGGCGAGTAGAGCCAACCGTGCTTGGCCAGGTACTCGCACAGTTCGCGTTCGAACTCGATCTCGTTGTGCTGCGCCATGTCTCAGGCCGCGTAGATCAATTCTCGCGTCTGCATGACGCGCTGGCTGAAGTACGGGCTAACGAGGCCCGGCAGTGTTACCACGTCAACCGGGCGGCCGATGATTTCTTCAAGCCCTTCCTTGAGCGCGAAGTAGTGGTCGAAGTCGAGTCCCTCGTCAAATTCCACGAGTACGTCGACATCACTCGTGTCGATGTCGAACGAGCCGCTGACGACAGAGCCGAACACATCCAAGCGGCGCACCGACAGCTCGCGGCACAGGGCCTGAATCTGATGTCGCTTCGACTCGACCACCTGGTGCATCGCCCCTCACCTCCGCGTCGCATTTTGCCTTACCGGCGGCGTCAGTGGGTTGAAGCGGCCGCGCAAATTGAGCAGCCCGGCTGCCTGGCCCGTGCCAATATTGACGGGATGGCCCACTCGCTGCTTGATCGGGCGATCTATGCCTACCGGGATGTGGATCGCCTTGTCGGTCTGCATGCAGGCACAGCGAAGCGGTGGCTAGAGGGTTACACCCGCGGCGGGAAGTTCTACGACCCCGTACTCCGAGAGGAGCCGACCGGCTTCGACTCGGTGACGTGGGGTGAGATGGTTGAGTCTCGGCTACTGGCCGAGTACCGCAGCCGGGAGGTCCCCGTCCAGCTTCTCCGCCCGGCCATCGTGGCACTCCGCAGCGAATTCGGGCGCTACCCGCTGGCTCATGCGCGCCCGTTTCTCGACGTCGAAGGACGCGAACTGGTCCGGATCGTGCAGGACAGGGTCGGCCTTGAGCGCTCGCTCCAACTCGTGGTGGTGCGCAATGGGCAGCTCGTACCCGCTGTCCCGGCCGAGCAATTCCAGTCGGCGGTCGGATATGCCGATGACGTGGTCGCCCACATGAAGCCGGACGTCCGCACCCCGCACGTCGTAATGGACCCACGCAGGGCCTTCGGCCAACCCGCGATCCGCGGCGTGAAGACTGAATCGCTCGTTGAGGATTTCCGGGCCGGCACCAGTCGCGACGCCCTCGCGGACCTTTACGACCTTGCCCCCGAGCAGGTCGACGAAGCCATCCGCTTCGAACTGATCGCAGGCTGCGCGCGCACTGCCTGATGCCTCAGGGGTTGCGGCCGTCGCCCTTGATGTAGACATCAGTAGACAAACAGGTAGCATCGACCTATGAAGACGGTGACTGTGGGCCAGTTGCGGCAGAACCCGACTGAAGTCCTCGGCGACGTCGAGGCTGGGGCGACCTACGCGATCACGCGGCACAACCACGTGATCGGGCACATCGTCCCACCCGATAGAGCCGCCGGCATCGCACCGCCGAAGAAATCCGGTGCCGCACAGACGCGCTTGCTCGACCGCGTCGAGCTGACCTCCGCGGCATCGATCGACGAGCTGATCGACGATGCTCGGGGCGATTGGTGACCTACTTCTACCTCGACGCGTCCGTCGCCGTGCGGATTGTGCTCGGACATTCAGCGGCGGCCGCTGCCTGGTTCGATACGGCGACGGGTTCCCCCGAGGCATCGGTCATCTCATCTCGACTGCTACGAACGGAGCTCACTCGCGTGCTGCGGCGTGAGGGGCTTGCGGTGGGCCGCCGGGACGCACTGCTCGACTATGTCGGCATGCTTCCGGTCAGCGACGCGCTGCTGGCCGAGGCCGAGGCCATCGTCCCGCACATCAAGACGCTCGATGCGATCCACTTGGCGTCGGTCATCCGCAGCGGCCTCGACGCCACCGTTGTCTCCCACGACGCGACGATGCTGTCGGTGGCCGACGAACTCGGATACGCCACACTCGATCCTTGTCGCTGAGGGGGATTCAGGCTCGACTTGCCTCGCAGTTAGGTGCAGGGTTCCGGGATGTTGATCGCGCTCGATGCCCCACCTTGGTTGCGCCCATGATCGAGGCCGAGTTGGTGGCACCGGAGGTCGCGGAGCCCCGGACTTGTCGTACCCCCCTGCGATGATGGGGCTATGTCTTCGACCGCAACCGCTGGCGCCGTGGAGGTGACTCCGAAAGAGCGTCTTGAGGTGTTGTTCGAGGAGTTGGCGGAGTTGGCCGGTCAGCGCAATGCGATCGATGGACGCATCGTGGAGATCGCCGCCGAGATCGATCGCGACGAGCTGTGCGGGATGACGGGGGCTCGGTCGGTGGCGGCGTTGGTGGCATGGAAGCTCGGTGCGTCGTCGGCCAACGCCCACACGATCACGACCGTGGCGCGTCGGTTGGAGGAGTTTCCGCGCTGCGCGGCGGGCATGCGGGAGGGCCGGCTGTCGCTGGATCAGGTCGGCGTCATCGCCGCACGCGCGGGCGCGGGATCCGATGAGCACTATGCGGCGCTGGCGGCCTGCGCGACGGTCAGCCAGCTGCGCACCGCGGTCAAGCTCGAACCGCGACCCGAACCCCAACCTCGCCCCGAACCGCAGCGGTCGATCACCAAGCACACCGACGAGAACTGCAGCTGCTGGCGGATCAAGCTTCCGCCCCCCGATGCGGCGAAGTTCGACGCGGCGCTGGCCTCGCATCTTGATGCGCTGATCGCCGAGTGGAAGCGCGATCGCGACAGCGACGGCCGCGCCTCCGATGCTGCGCCGCCGTTGCCCACGACCGCCGATGCGTTTATGCGCCTGGTCGAGACCGGATGGGATGGCGAAGTGGCGCGCCGCCCGCACGGGCAGCACACCACGGTGGTAATGCATTTCGACGTCAAGCAGCGCCTCGCGGCGCTCCATCTGGGCCCGCTGCTGTCGGAGTCCGAACGCCGATACCTGTTGTGTGATGCCACCTGTGAGGCCTGGTTCGAACGTGACGGCGAGCTCATCGGCTGCGGCCGAGCGACCCGGGTGATCAGCCGCCGGCTTCGTCGTGCGCTCGAGCACCGCCACCCCAGCTGCGCGGTTCCCGGTTGTGGGGCCACCCGGGGTCTTCATGCACACCACATCATCCACTGGGAAGACGGCGGCCTAACCGAGCTGGCCAACCTCGTGCTGGTGTGCCCGTATCACCACCGGCTGCACCATCGCGGCATCATCACCATCACCGGACCCGCGCACAACCTCACCGTCACCGACAGCGACGGGCGACCACTGAACCCAGGCTCGCTTGCCCGCACACCGACCCAACCCCCGCCCGCGGTCCCACCGTGTCCCGGACCAACCGGCGAGCGCGCCGACTGGTGGTGGTACGAGCCGTTCCAGCCCCAGCCGCCGCCGTCAAACAACTAGGTCGGCCACCCGCGCTAAGTCAGTGTCCGCATCACGTAGCAGCGCCAACTGCTTGGGGCACAAGGTAATTCACTCGCTGGTCAGCTCGCGTACTCCACACTCGCCCCTTGCTACCAAGTGGATTCACACCATCGCCGGCACGTCGATCTGGCCGGTGACAGCGGCGGTGATCAGAGCCGAGCGGCGCTCGCGGGCGAGTTCGATGAACCGCTCAGTCTCGGCGATCAGGATGTCGATCTTGGTCGTCTGCTCGTCGAGGTAGATTGCGATTCGGCGTTGCTCGTCGAGGGAAGGAAGCCAGATAGGAGTCGCGCGAAGGATGGGTAACCGTACATTTCCGACGGTAGATCCGTTGGCCGCCAACCGGAAGCGATCCTGCACACGACCTGAATAGATCTGCCACAGCAAGAACTTGCCAAGACAGACTCGATCATCCACCCGAAGCAAGACCATTCTCTGACCGAGGCAAATTTCTTCAGAGGGCACCATACATGCCTCGCCAGCGGGCGCTTCCCTGGTGAATAGAATATCGCCCATCCTGGGCGACCCACCCGCATTGCGCGTCAACCACGTATCTCGGTCTACACGAAGGCCATTCCCGGGTCGAAACTTTCCGGCCCGAACCGAGGCAGTCCGTACCGCCTCATACGCCCCATCGTCGGAAACTCCAGGCGTCGTGTGTGGACAGTCAACGACATCAAGGCACGCATGCTCGACCCTACTGTTCACGGCCTTGTCCACAAACATGCCGGACACGAGTGCACCCCTCCGCTCCCGCAGCATCTCAATGAGTCGATGTTGCTCCTCAATGAGGGTGTCGATACGGGCAGTTTCGCTGTCGAGGAAATCTGCGATGGCCTGCTGGTCACCCAACTCGGGGATAGTCAAGCGCAGATTACGGAAATCGCTCTGCGAGATGTTCTGCATCGAAGCACTTGTCCCAACACCTGCGCTCGAAACTTGGTCCCGGTAGGCGCGGGTCTGCATCCAATAACTAACAAAGGCAGCAGAGACATCCGGCTTAACACTCACCTGCCATAGTCGGTCTGGCAGGTATAGATTCTCCACGGGTTCACGAACAAGACCCGCGGCTCCCACCAACTCTGGTGTATTCATCCTGCTCACGATTATCGCGCCCAACGTCGCAGGGCACGCCACTCGGTTGAGTTCTGCTACGTCAACGGTCTTGTTTTGCTCCGGATCGAAGACACCTCTTGAAACACAACTAGTCTTCAGAACGCCGATCTCATTCGCAGCACGCGGTATGTCAACCGCATTGACACTTACGCCCGAGTCGATTTGCTGAATGAGTTGCTTCATGCGGACATGTCGCCATCCGGGCATAGTCCTCACGCTTCCACTTCTCGCAGCAGCTTGAGAATTTTCGCGACTTGCGCGTCCAGATCCGCATCAATCTCGGCGAGCGGCCGGGGCGGCACGTACTTGTAGAAGTGGCGGGTGAACGGGATCTCGTAGCCCACTTTGGTTTTCGTGCTGTCGATCCAGGCGTCGGGGACGTGCGGGCTCACCTCGGTCTCGAAGTATGCCTTGATCGTAGCCGCCCGACCCGCGTCGCCTTCGGCGTTGCCGCCGTAGGTAAAGGGGACATTTTCGGTGTCGCGCCTCTTGGCGTCGGGCTTCGGGTTTCCCTTGCGGTCGGTCACCGGCTTCCCGTCGTCGTCGAGCAGCGGCCGTTCCACGGTGATCGTCCAATACGCGAAGTCGTTGGCGGTGAACACCTTCGAGTAATCAGGGTCGGCCTCGTCGAAGGCGTCGTAGAGCGACAGGATGCGATCACGGGCCGCAGCGTCGACCTCGCGGTTCTTCGCACCGAGGTTCTTGCGGATCTTCGTCCAGAACGAGGTCGCGTCGATCAGCTGGATCTTGCCTTGCCGCTCAGGGCGTTTGGTGTTGTCGAGGATCCAGATGTAGGTGGCGATGCCGGTGTTGAAGAACATGTTCGTCGGCAGCGCGACGATCGCCTCCACCAGATCCGATTCGAGCAGCCACTGTCGGATCTTCGACGGCCCCGACTCGGCGGCGCCGTTGAACAGCGGCGAGCCGTTGAGGACGATGCCGGCCCGGCCGCCGCCCTCGTGCGACGGACGCATTTTGTGGGCGAGGTGGCACAGGAACAGCATCTGGCCGTCGCCGACGGAGGGGAGGCCGTGTGAGAACCGAGAGCCCTGGGCGAGCGCCTCCTTCTTGACGGCCCCTTCCGAGGCCTTCCAGTCGAACCCGTACGGCGGGTTGGACATGCAGAAGTCGAAGGTGCGGTCCCAGAACTGGTCGTCGGCCAACGTATCGCCAAGTCGGATGTTGCCGGCGTCCTGCCCCTTGGCGATCATGTCGGACTTGCAGATCGCGTACGACTGGTCGTTGATCTCCTGCCCGTACAGCCGCAGCCGGGCGTCGGGGTTACGTTCCAGCAGCCGTTCCTCGGCGACCGACAGCATGCCCCCCGTACCGGCGGTGGGGTCGTAGATCGCGCGGACAGTGCCGGGCTCCAGCAGGGCCTTGCTGTCCTCGGCGAACAGCAAGTCGACCATCAGCCGGATCGCGTCACGCGGGGTGTAGTGCTCGCCGGCCTCCTCGTTGGACGCCTCGGCGAACTTGTAGATCAGGTGCTCGAACAGGTCGCCCATCTCGGCATTGGGCACCGTGTCCGGGTGCAGGTCGACCTCGGCGAACTTCGACGTCACCAGGTACAGCCGGTTCTTCTCATCCAGGGTCGCCAGCTCGTTTTCGAACTTGAACCGCTCGAAGACGTCGATATTGGCCGAGAAGCCGGTGATGTAGTCCATCAGATTGGCGCGCAGCCCCTCGGGATCTTCCAGCAGCCGCGCGAAGTCGAAGGCGCTGGTGTTGTAGAACCCGAGCCCGGTCTTGCGCTTCACCTGCACGTCGAGCGCTCCACCCCTGTGCTTGGTGGCCAGTGTGCTAACCTCGTCGCGGGTGGGCTGTAGGACGCAGTCCAGGCGCCGCAGAATCGTGAACGGCAGGATCACCCCGCCGTACTGATGGGGCTTGTACACGCCACGAAGCTGATCGGCAATCCCCCACACGAAGTTGCCCAGCTTGCTCAACCCGGCCTCCATCCAACCATCGTGCATCCACCCGTTTGGCACGCACTTTAGTTACAACAGACCCACTTTGGGAGCGCATGAGCAAGGTCGGTAGACGATCCCAGCTCCTCGCTGCGGGACGGTCACGATTTCGGACGTCGCGCGTCGCTGCATCTGCTGGCCACCGCATTCGCGGTCCTACGCCGCGAATTGTGGCGCACGGCCACCAACCCGTGGCTGACCTTCTTCGATTCGAGTAGCCGAATACGCTAACGCGGCCCTCGCACTCGCGGATAAACCTGACCTCGTTGTCGGATTGCCACGAGAGGAGAAGTCATGTCGGACTTGAGGGTGGCGGCCCCGCTGCCGAAGGCGCTGGTTGCTCGGCTGAAGGAGTTCGAGAAGCGGCCGGGTGTGCAGGTGAACCGCGTCCCGTCGCTAACGACACCGGTCAGCCCACGCGAGATCCTCGACACCGCCCCGGGCAGGGTGCGGGCGTTGGACCCGGCGCAGCTGGCGATCCTCGCCGTGCTCAACCCGCGCCGGCCCGCGGTGGACGGGGTCGCGTGGCTCGATTTCGAGACCGTCGCGTACTACACGGCCGGGAGCGACCCGTTCGCCTCGATCGGGAGCTTCTCCGGTAACACGGAGTTCGCGCCGTACCTGCGCCTCACCCTGGAGCGCCCGCCGACGGGCGCGGGGGTGCTGGTGACCTGCCGGGCGACCAGCATCGCCGTCGGGCCGCACTACCCGGGCTACTTCCACGTCGAGGGACCGGGCCTGGCGGCCAACTTCGAGGACAACGCCCGACCCACCACGTTCACGTTCGTCGTGCCGACGGGCGGGAGCGGCCCGGTCGAGATCAAGATCCACACCGACCCCGACCGCATTGCGCTGTGGGCCTTCCACGACTGCACGATCACGCAGATCTAGGCTCGCACAACCGGATTCGCGGTCGGCTACGCCTCCAGCTGCGGCTGCATCCGCCGCCGGACGCGCTGGCTTTCCATGCGCGCCCAGATCCGCAGCTGTTCGCGCCCGACGAGGCGGCAGCGATGGGTCGCCGCCAGCCGGCGCGCCGCCTTGGTGAACGCCTGATTGGTCACCACGACCGTCTGATCGCAGCGGTGGTGCAGGGCGCCCGCGACCACCTGTTGCACGGCGGCGACGCCGACGGCCTTGGCCTGCCGCTTGCATTGGACCGCCATGCGGGTGCCGTCCTTCGTGGCGATCAAGTCCACGCCGTAGTCACCGGTGCTGGCGGTGTGGGTGACGCCGAAGCCCACGGTGCGCAGCTGTGCGGCAACGAATTCCTCGAACTCGACACCCGGCATCTCGTCGATGGCCGCCAGGCTCGCCGTCACGTAGCGACGGTCGCGCCGCCGCTGCCGTCCGGCCCGCAGGCGGTCCCGCTGCGCACCGAGCCACAGCAGGGCGGACACCGTGAGGACCAGCCCGACCAGGCCGGCCGAGAACCCGATGACCACGCTTCCGGTCGCCCGCTGGGTGAAATACCAAGGGAGAGCGAACCCGACGACGAGGAGGGACCCGAATATCTTGTCCATGATGCGATGAACCTAGCCGACGGCTACGACAATTCAGCGACAATTCAGCGCAGGCGAAACCGAACCCTGGTGCCGTTGCGGGGTGCCAGCATGATGGAGCGGCGCACGATGCGCTCCGGAAGGTCGTCGACCGCGCTGAACTCCCCCTCACGCAGCAGCGTGTGCAGCACGGTGATCAGCTCCCGCATCGAGAAGGCCGCGCCCAGACAACGTTTGACCCCACCGCCGAACGGGACCCACGCGTAGGTCTCGGGCCGCCGGTCCAGGAATCGTTCCGGGCGAAATTCGTTCGGGTTTTCGTAGGTGCGCGGGTTGCGGTTGATGGCGATGATGTGGATGACGATTCGCGTGCCGGCGTCGACGAGGTAGCCGCCGATCGGGAACGGTTGCGCCGCAACGCGGGCCGTGAACGGCGCCGGCGGGCGCACCCGCAGCGTCTCGTGGATCACCGCGGTCGTGAAGTCCTCCGCCCCGCTGCACGCCTCGGCCTGCACGCGCCGCAGCGCGTCGGGATGGTGCAGCAGCAGGTCGAAGACCCAGGCCAGCGTGGTCGCGGTGGTCTCGTGACCGGCCAGCATCAGGGTGATCAGGTCGTCGCGAATCTCGCTGTCGGACAGTCGTTCTCCGTCGTCGCCGCGCGCAGACATCAGCAGCGCCAGGATGTCGAGTCGCTCGCTCAGCCGCGGGTCGCCGCGCCGTTGCGCGATGAGCGGCATGACCACGTCGTCGATCTCCCGGTTGGCCCGCGCCCGCTGGGACCACACCCGCAGCGCACCCAGGCGCCGCAGCGCGTAGCGCAGCGTCAACTGCTCGGAAACGCCCAGGTTCAACAGGCGTTCGAAGGGCCGGCCCAGCCGCCGGACCTCGTCGGGATCGTCCACGCCGAAGATGACCTTGACGATCACGTCCAGGGTCAGCGCCCGCGCCGCCGCCAGCATCGGGAACGGCCGGTCGACCGGCCAGCCGAGCATCGCCGCGCGCGCGGAGTTCTCCATGATCGGCACGTAGCTGCTCAGGGCGGCGCCGTGCAGCGGGGGCGTCAGGAGCTTGCGCCGCCGCAGGTGCTCCGGCTCCTCCTGCACGAACATCGACCCGGACCCGTAGATGGCGGCCGCGGGACCCACGCCCTCGCCGCCGAGTAGCACGTCGGGCGGCGCGGTGAACACCGTCTTGGCCAGCTCCGGGTCGGACACGATCGCCACATTCCCGAGGCTGAGAATGGGCATCGTCATGATCGGGCCATAGCGGCGGATCAGCCGCAGCATCCGCCGCTCGCCGCCGACGAGGTAGGCGAGCGCATACGCCGCGGCGAAAGCCCAACGAAACGGGCGCGGGGCGGGCAGGCCGGGCGGTCGGCTCACGCTGATGACAGAAACACGGCGGGTGTGGTTGGTCAAGGCGCGCGCGCCGGCCGCCGGGCCCGGTGTCAGGCGCAGTCGGCGCAGACCGGAAGTCCCGAGCTCGTCGAGCGCAGCCGGCTTCGGTGCTGCACCAAAAAGCAGCTCGAGCACGTGAACTCGTCGGCCCGCTGGGGCACCACCGTCACCGACAGCTCTTCGCTGGACAGGTCCGCGCCCGGCAGCTCGTAGAACAGGACGTCGTTGGGGTCCTCGTCGACGACGGCCGTGGCCGAGGCGGGCAGGGGGGCGAGGTCGCGTAGGGCGGCGGCGTCCTGGGTCTCGACGTCCGGTGCGCGGCGTGCGTCGTAATCGCTTGCGGTCGCCATGGGTGTTCCTCCTCCATGAATGCCGGGTTGACGCACTTGCTTGTACTCACCCGTGGCAGAGTCGATACCCCGTTCAGCTGCGAGTTACACCTTTTTTCTTCGGCTTTGACGGAGAATTCGCCGACGCGAATGGGCCGCGGCCGGTCAGCTGCTCGGCGGCGGCGCGGCTTGGCCGGAATTGATTGCTTCCCAGCGCAGTTCGGCGTCGCGGACCCTGCGGTGGGTGCGCATCACCCAGCCGGCACCCGCGGCGGCCAGGACGGCGGCCACCACCACGGCCACCCAGCCGACGGCGGCATGCCCGGTGGCGAACGCGAACAGACCCACGATCAGGGCGATCACGGCGAGCGCCGCGCCGAGCAGGCCGGGCGCGTTGGCACCGTGGTTCAGGGTTTCGCCAGCGTGCTGACGGGTGGTACGTGCGTGATCGACCGGGTCCCTTTTCAGGTGATCCAACTTTGCTCCCCACGAGAACGTTTGTGCACCACTGGCCTTCGCACGGCGCAACCGCCGCCGACCCCTGGCGCGTACCCTCAGCCCGTAGGCATCAAACTGCCCGGGCGCGGGTATGCCGCGCAGATGACCGCCCGAGGCGCGCCCGCAGTCCTGTTCGACGTCGACGGGACGCTGGTCGATTCCAACTACCTGCACGTGTACGCCTGGCAGCGTGCCTTTCACGACGAGGGCATGCCCGTGGGCGCCTGGAAGATCCACCGCTGCATCGGGATGGACGGCTCGCGGCTGGTGCGCACGTTGTCCGACGACGCCCCGGACGACGTGCGCGAGCGGCTGAGCGACGGTCACAGCGCCTATTACGAGGACACCATCTCGCTGCTGGCGCCGTTGCCTGGGGCCCGCGCGCTGCTGCGCCGCGTCGCCGAGCTCGGGCTGCAGGTCGTGCTGGCCAGCTCGGCGCCCGAGGACGAACTGCAGGCCCTGCTCAAGGCCCTCGACTGCGACGACGTCATCGCCGCGACCACGTCGTCACGCGACGTGGACACCGCCAAGCCCGAACCCGGCATCGTGCAGGTCGCGCTGGAGCGGGCCGGGGTCGATGTCGAGCACGCCGTGTTCGTCGGTGACGCCGTGTGGGACGCCCAGGCCGCCGCGGCCGCGGGGCTGCCGTGCATCGGCGTGCTCAGCGGCGGCATCTCCCGCGAGGAGCTGCGGGACGCCGGCGCGGCGCCGGTCTTCGCCGATCCGCAGGATCTGCTCGACCAGCTGGAATCCACCCGCATCGCCGAGCTGGCCCGCGGCGGCTGACTACATCCCGCGGGTGCGCAGCGCCAGGGGCAGCGCCAACCAGAAGAAGGCGAACAGCGCCAGCGCGCACGCTCCGGCCGCGAAACCCGCGGCCTGCCCCGCCACCGCGACGAAGATGATGACCGTCACCCCGGTCAGCGCCGCGCCGAGCAACACCAGCCCCGCGTAGGCGCACCGGTGCGCGGCCGACACCAGGGCCTGCAGGCGATGCCGCCGGAACAGCAGCCGGTGGATGGCCACCGGCGCGATCAGCAGCACGGTCGCGGCCACCGAGCACCCCACCGTCGCGAGGTAGGCGATGTGCATCTGCCCGTCGAGGATGTCGAAGCGCTGCTGGAACGGCAGCGTCAGCAGGAACCCGGTGAGCAGCTGCACCCCGGTCTGCACCACTCGCAACTCCTGCAGCAGGCTGTTCCAATTGCGGTCCAGCCGTTCGATTTCGGTTTCACCGCGCTGATCGCGATCCCAGCGCTGGTCGTCTTCGGGGTGATCGACGTCCATGCCGTGATCATCGCACCGTGCGCGGCCTGGCCGCGCTGAGGGTCAGAGCGAGTAATGTCCCGCCCAGCGAACATCCAATAAAGCGGAGGACGACGATGCCGCCGACCGATCCCGAATGGAGCAAACCCGCCGCCATGGCCATCCCGGCGGAAGGGTACTTCGAACTCCAGCGCGGCAGATACGGGCCGGTCTTTCCCCGGACACCCGCCTGCTATGGGTTCTCGATCATCGCCAAGGTGAAGCCCGGACGCGAAGACGCGGTCCGCGAGTACGGCAAAGTGATCGAGGCCGCCATCGCGGCCCAGCCCGAGCTGCTCGCCCCGCTGCGATTGCACTACCTGCGCTGGATCCTGTTCGACGTCGGCTCCGGACTGCATTTCCAATACCAAGGGATTTTCGATACCGACTTCGACAAGTACACCGAAGACGCGATCCGGCTTTTCTCCCAGTCGGGCGTCACCACCGTGTTCACCAACCTCGAAGGCTTTCCCGAGGATTGGCAAACCAATCCGGAGGCGTTCATCGAGTTCGTGCGCGAGCACCAAGTCCCGAGCTTCCTCGAGTACGGGGAGTACCCCTACGTCACGGCGGACGAGATCAAGAAGGCGCTCAAGCTCAAGGCCGCCTTCTCCGACATGCTCGACCAGATGCAATAAATGCTTGAGTTAGACAACATCCAGCACATCCTCGTGACACGCACACCGGCGATGACGGGGCGCTACGAATTCTTGTCGTTCGGCGACCCGGCAGGGGGCCGGGCGTGGCTGCGCGAACTCGTGGGCAAAGTGCAATCGGCCGCCGACGCACGAAGGACGATGGACAGCCAGGATCGGTGGGTCACCCTCGCGTTCACCTGGAATGGCCTGCGCGCGCTCGGCGTTTCCGAGGAGTCACTGGCTACCTTTCCGGACGAGTTCCGGGAAGGCATGGCCGCGCGAGCCGACATCCTGGGTGACACCGGGGCAAACCACCCCGACAACTGGGTGGGCGGGCTGGCCGACGAGGGCCTGCACGCGATCGCAATCCTGTTCGCGCGCAACGAATCGGAGCACCGGCGTTGTACCGCCGTCCACGCCGACCTGGTCGCCCGGTGTCCGGGAGTGCGCGCGCTGTCCTTCCTGGACCTGAACGCGACCCCACCGTTCGACTACGCCCACGATCACTTCGGGTTCCGGGACCGGTTGTCGCAACCGGTGATCGACGGAACCGGCGAAGAGGCGACGCCGGGCTCCGGGGGACCGCTGCAACCCGGCGAGTTCATCCTCGGCTATCCCGACGAGGAAGGCGTCGTCCCGAAACCTCCCCAGCCCGAAGCACTGTCACGCAACGGCAGTTTCATGGCGTACCGCCGACTGCGGGAGCACGTCGGCCTGTTTCGGAGCTACCTCGAGCAGCAGGCGGCCACACGGGACGGGCAAGACCTGCTTGCCGCCAAGCTCATGGGCCGGTGGCGAAGCGGCGCGCCGCTGACCCTGGCACCCGAGCACGACAATCCGGAGCTGGGCGCGGATCCGATGCGCAACAACGACTTCACCTACAAGGAGATGGACCCGTTCGGCTACGCCGTGCCGCTGGGCTCCCACATCCGCCGGCTGAATCCGCGCGACACGGCCGCGAACATGAACCGGCGCCGGATGATCCGGCGCGGCGCGACCTACGGCGCCGCGCTTCCGGAGGGCGCCGACGACGACGGTGCGGACCGGGGCATCGCCGCGTTCATCATCTGCGCGAGCCTCGTCCGTCAATTCGAGTTCGCGCAAAACGTGTGGATCAACGACCGCACCTTTCACGAGTTGCGCAACGAGCGCGATCCCATCTGCGGAACACAGGACGGCACCATGGAATTCACGATCCCCAAGCGTCCCATCCGCAAGGTTCTCAAAGGGCTGCCCGCCTTCACCACCCTGACGGGCGGGGCGTACTTCTTCCTGCCCGGCATCAACGGCCTCGAGTACCTTGCGAGGGCGCAGTGAGCGCGCCCGCACGCACCTACAACCAGCACCACGTACCCCGCAGACCCACACCGGGCCGTCGGCGCATCAGCATCTACTGGACCTGGAGCTATCCCTGGGAGGCCCAACGGGATCCCGCCGAGTTGGACAATCGGTTCTCCACGATGACCGAGGTGCGCAGGGTGGCCTGGCCCAATTACGAGGGCCCGCAGTGGGATGCGGCGCATTTCCTGCAGGGCATCGTCGGGACCCTGGAGTTGTTCCACCGCTCGACGTTGCGCTTCCAGGATCTTGCCGGCGAGGTGACCGGCCACCCGGTCGCGGTTTTCCAGCGCGTCGACCAGGCCGGCTACCGGCTGCCGATCGACGAACGGATACTGGCCGACACCGACACCCTGATGGTCTTCGGACTCGACCATGTGCTCGGACAAGCCGAGGCGGGGGCCGAGGAGGTCGGCGCGATCCGCGCCTGGCTGCAGCGGGAGGGCACCTGCCTGCTGCTGGCGCCGCACCACGACGTCGGCTTTTCCGACAACGCGGAGCAACGCCAGGTCGAATATCTCCACCACGGTGACCCGCTGGTTCCCCGCCAGCAGCGCTTCAGCCACTACGCGCGCTCCCTGATGCGGGCGCTGGACGTCCCCGTCCACAACACGTGGGGGCTACGGCCGGCCGTCGTCGCGGAGGGCAGCAACCAGATCGCGCCGCTGACGGGCTTCCCGGACCTCGACACCCCGCGACTCCTCGACGGCGTCACCACCTTCAACTTCCACCCCCACCTGCCGCACTACGAACTGACCGCGCCGGAAAGCGACGCCCTGCGGGTGCTCGGCCGGCAGCGCGTCGATCCGACGCGGCCCCATCCCTTCTCCGCGGCGGGCAACACCGAGTTCAACGCGCTCATCTGGATGCCGCCGGCCGGGCAACGGGCCGGCGACATCGTGTTGGTCGACTCCACGAACTTCACGACGCTGTTCGGCGGCACCGACAGCCTGGTGAACTTCTGGCGAAACGTCGCGCAGATGGCGTGAGGGGCCCGGCTAGCGGTTGAGGTTGCCGTCCCGCACCGCGGTCAACGCGTCGTCGAGGGTGGGGTACAGGGGGAAGGTCTTGTCCAAGCCGGTCAGGTGAATGGGTCTCCTGGTGGCCGGACCGCGCGCCACCACGCCGAACTCGGTGGACTTGCCGAGTTTCTCGTACGTGGCGGCCAGGATCTTCAGCCCGACCGAACCGAGGAACTCCACCGCGGAAAGGTCGATGACCAGCGCCGTCGGCCCGTCCGCGATCACCGCGCCGATGGCCTGTTCGAGCGCCGGGGCGGTGACCAGATCGATTTCGCCGCTGACGCTGACCACGGACACGCCGTCGTGGTCCTCAACCAACGTGGTAATCGAGTCAGGAGCTGACAATGGGCGATCCTTTGTCCAGGCCGTAAGTGTGGTGCAAGCGTAACCTGCCGCGCGAACTGCGAGAAGAATATGCCCTCGACGCCCGCGCCGCGATAGCCCAGGCTAGTCTCCAAATGCAGTGCGCACTGCGGAGCGCGACGTGGCACGGGAGGCCAGATGTCAGATTCGCCGTCGGATTTCGGAACGACCAGCACCGCCGCGCAGACGGTCAGTGAGGGTCTGCTGCCCCAGCTGGTCCAGCACCTGCGGCAGAACCGCACCGTGCTGCGCGAGGAGTGGGCCCGCAGGATCACCGAGGCCGAGCTGCTGACCGCGATGACGCCGGAGGAGCTGTTCTCCGAGGCGACCGCCGTCTACGACAACTACGTCGAGGTGCTCGAGACCGGTAGCGTCGAGGCGCTGCAGGCCTACGCCCGCGACCTGTCCGAACGCATCATCCCCCGGGGCGTGGAAACCGACGAGGTGCTCGGCATCGTGCTGCTGCTGCGCGACGTGCTCGCGCGGTCACTGTTCGAGAAGTACCAGGCCGAGTTCGAGATGCTCAACCGGGTGCTGGACGCCTACGAGCCGGCGGCCAACCGCATCGCCAACACCGTGGGCGTGAGCTTCGTGCAGGAACGCGAGCGCATCATCCGCCAGCAGCAGGAGGCGATCCGCGAGCTGTCGACGCCGGTGCTGCAGGTGCGCGAGCAGCTGCTGATTCTGCCGATCATCGGCGTGCTCGACAGCCAGCGCGCCCGCCAGGTCACCGAGCAGCTGCTGCGGGCCATCCGCGCCAACCGCGCCAAGGTCGTGGTCATCGACATCACCGGTGTCCCCACCATCGACTCGACGGTGGCCAACCACCTGGTGCAGACCGTCGACGCGTCGGGCCTGATGGGCGCCAGCGTGATCATCACCGGCCTGTCCTCGGAAATCGCTTTGACACTGGTCACCATCGGGCTGGACCTGTCGAAGATGAACGCCGTCGGCGACCTGCAGGGCGGCATCGAAGAAGCCGAGCGCCTGCTCGGCTACGAAGTCACGCGCACCGGCGAACAGACCGGATAACCGCCATCGACACGAGCAGCCCATGCCAGTACCCATCCTGAAACAGGGATCGATCCTCATCGCCTCGGTGCAGGCCGCGCTGTCCGACTCGGACGCCGAACGGCTCCGCTACGACCTCATGGAGCGGGTCAGCCAGTTCCGCGCGCAGGGCATCATCGTCGACGTCACCGCGATCGACGTGATGGATTCCTTCGCGGCCCGGTCGCTGCGCACGATCGCGCACATGACCCGGCTGCGCGGCGCGGACACCGTTATCGTGGGCCTGCAGCCCGAGGTGGCCTTCGCGATGGTGCAGCTGGGTTTGGCGTTCGACGACATGAACACCGCGCTGGATCTCGAAGAGGGCCTCGCGTTGCTCAACCGCGAAGGCGGAGTGGGGAAATCGACGATCGGGCGCGACGGTGGCGGGTGACCCGCAAGTTCTGGTCGTCGACATCCACAACCCCGACGACATCGTCGCCGCCCGCAAAGCAGGACACCAACTCGCACTCGACCTCGGTTTCTCGCTGACCGACGTCACCATGATCGCCACGGCGATCTCCGAAATCGCGCGCAACATCACCAGCTACGCGGGTCGCGGCGCCGTGCAGGTCGCCGTCGCCGACCGCGAGGGGCGCAAGGCCCTGGTGGTGCGCGCCGAGGACGACGGCCCGGGCATCGCCGACATCGAGCGCGCGATGGAGGACGGGTACTCCACCGGCCGGGGGCTGGGCATGGGCCTGCCCGGGGCGCGCCGCCTGATGGACCGGCTCGTCGTGGACTCCACGCTCGGACGCGGAACGGTCATCGAGATGTGGAAATGGGTTCCCGCCCGTGCATGAGAAAGGCCGGCTGGGCCCCATCGAGTGGGCGGCCGCCGGCCGCCCGCTACCCGGCGAGCAGATCTCGGGCGACCAGCGGATCGCGCTGCACATCGACGACGACGCCGCGCTGTTCGGCGTGATCGACGGGCTCGGGCACGGCCCGGCCGCCGCGACGGCCGCCCTGCGCGCGGTCGACACCCTCGCCAAGGCGCCCGGTGAGCGGCTCGAGGTCCTGATCCAGCTGTGCCACCGGGTGCTGGAGGGCACCCGGGGGGTGGCGATGACGCTGGCGCGGGTGGACTTCGCGGCGGGCCTGCTGTCCTGGACCGGGGTCGGAAACGTCGCCGCCGACTTGGTGGCCAAGGCCGCCACCGGCGTGCAGGTCCGCTCCAGCGCGCGCCTCATCGCCGGCATCGTCGGCTACCGCATCCCGGAAATCCGTCCCGCGCAGGTGGTTTCGATTCGCGCCGGGGACCTGATCCTGATCACCTCCGACGGCATCGGCGACGAGCGCCTGGAGCACATCGACTTCGCCGCTCCCGCCTCCGTCATCGCCGACCACATACTGACCAAGTACTGCAAAGAGACCGACGACGCGATGGTGCTGGCCGCGCGTCATCGGGGGACGTCGATGAGCGAGACATGAGCGAGCCTGACCTCTCCGGCGACTTCCACGCCGCCTACGCCGCCGCCTTGCAGCGCTACCTGACCGAGCGCGACGAGGATGCCCTGGCCGTCGGGCACGAACTGGGACGGCGCGCCCTGCAAGAACGCGTCAGCATGCTCGAAATCATCGAGCACCACTTCCGGTTCGTCCAAGAGCTCGCCGCGGGCGCTTCGATCGACCGGCCGGCGGCTCTCGAATTCCTGTTGCAGACGCTGGCCCCGCTGGACGTCGCGACCCGCGGATTCCTCGACGGCACCAGGCGTTACGCGGAGGAACGCGCCCGCGCCGAGGGCCTGGCCGACCGGGACAAATTCCGCACCGCCCTGGTGAATTCGCTGCAGGAGGGCTTTTTCGTCGCCGACAACGAGGGCTCGGTGATCGAGGTGAACAACGCCTTCGTCGATATCCTCGGCTATCCGGCCTCGGGCCTGCCCTACCGGTGGCCCCACCCGTGGCTGGTCGACAAGAAGACCGCCCGCGAACAGATCGCGGTGGTCCGCACCAACGGCAGCGCCGAGTACGAAACCCCGATTCGGCACCGGGACGGCCATCTCGCGTGGGTGATGGTGAGCATCAACGCGGTCAAGGAAACCGGCAGCGACCGCGACGTCTACGTGGGAACCATCCGGGACATCACCGTGGAGCGCGCATTCGCCGCCCGCGAAAGCGCGGTCCTGCGCCTGGCCACCGCGGTGGCCGTCGCCAAGAGCGTCGCCGAGCTGCTGTCGATCACCCTCGACGAGTGCCGGGCGGCGATCGACGTCCAGCGCGTGATCGCCGTGTCGTGGCCCGGCGGCGGCGGTGAGCCCAGCGTCCAGGTCGCGGGCGACCCCTCCGAAACGTCGTGGCGCAGGCTGGATCCGTGGCTGCAGCACACCTTCTCCGACGCCCGCCATCAGCTGCCGCTGACCGCCAAGACCGTCGACAGCCCCGAAAACCCCGGCAAGGCACAGGGTTTGGTGGCGGTGCTGTCCAACACCGGCGACCTCGCGCTGTGGCTGGAGCTGCGCACCCCGCGCTGGGTCAGCGCCGAGGACCGGCTGTTGGTCACCGTGCTCATCGGCCACCTCAGCCTGGCCATGCAGCACGTGCGCCAGTTCGAGAGCGCCCGCGAAACGTCGCTGACGCTGCAGCGCACCATGCTGCCCCCGCTGCAGCCGCCACCCGGTTTCGCGGTGTGCTACGAACCCGCGGTCCCGCCGTTAGAAATCGGGGGCGACTGGTACGACGTGCTGCCGATCGGCGAAAACCGCATCGGCATCGTCGTCGGCGACTGCGTGGGCCGCGGCCTGCCCGCGGCGGCGATCATGGGTCAGCTGCGCAGCTCGGCGCGCGCGCTGTTGATCAACGGCGCCCGGCCGGCGCTGTTGCTCGAACAGCTCGACTCGGCGGCCTCGCTCATCCCGAACGCCTACTGCACCACCGTCTTTCTGGCCGTCCTGGACACCGAAACCGGGCTGCTGGAATACAGCAACGCCGGCCACATGCCCGCCGTGCTGGCCGGGCCCGAGGCCGGGCAGACGGCCGTGCTGACCGACGCCTCGTCGGTGCCGCTCGCGGTCCGCCGCGGGGAACCACGTCCCCAGGCTTCGCTGGTGCTCCCCCCCGGCTCGACGCTGATGGTGTTCACCGATGGCCTGGTCGAGCGCAAACACGAGTCGATCGACGACGGAATCGGGCGCGCGGCAAGCATTTTGGCCAAGACGATGCAGTCGCCCCTGGAAACCGTCCCGGAGGCCATGGTTCGGGCGCTGGCGCCGGCGTCGGGGTACGACGACGACGTCGCGATGGTGGTGTACCGCCACCGGCCGGCGCGGCTGCGCATCGAAAGCCCCGCCGTGGCAGAGCAATTGGTGATGGTCCGGCACCGGCTGGCGGCGTGGCTACACACCGCCGGCATGCCGGACGACCTGGCCGCCGACATCGTGCTGGTGGTCAACGAGGCGTGCACCAACTGCGTCGAGCACGCGTATCGCGGGCAGCGCGTCGGCACAATGCTGCTCGAAGCCGACATCGCCGACGGCCAGGTCCGGACGCGGATCACCGACTCCGGTTCGTGGAAGACGCCGGCCGCCAACCCGGGCAACAGCGGGCGCGGCCTGGTGTTGATGCGGGCGCTCAGCGAGGCGATGGACATCCAAAGCACCACGACCGGAACCACTGTCGACATCAGCTTCCGCCTGCCGCACGAGGCGTAGTGAGCGGCGACCGTTTGCCCGGCCCGTTTCGGGGGTAGACATCGGCGTGACCCGCGCATCAATCACCGTCGAGCCCGCCCTGCCTGCGGCGCACGGACCACTGTCGACCGCCGTCCGTCGCGCGCTGTCCGGACCCCCCGCACACGACTCGCTGACCCGCATCGGCGCGCCCGTGCGGGATTCCGACCCGTACGGCCTGGACCTGCAACTCGCGTTGACCATGTGCTACGAGCTGCACTACCGCGGATTCGCGGGCGTCGACCCCGGCTGGGAATGGAATCCCGCCCTGCTGCAGTTGCGCGCCGAACTGGAGCGCGCCTTCCTCGCGGGCGTGCGACGCGACGTAGGCCCGATCGAGCCCGGGCACACCGCGGTGAGCGAGATGGAGGCGATCTCCGTCGAGCCCGCCGACGGCACTGGGCCGTCGTATCACCTGCGCGACACGGGAACCTGGGAGCAGATGCGCGAATACTTCGCGCACCGCTCGGTGTACCACCTCAAGGAGGGCGACCCGCACGCGTGGGCCATCCCGCGGCTGATGGGCACCGCCAAGGCGGCGTTCGTGGCCGTCGAGTTCGACGAATACGGCGCCGGCAGGGGTCCGCGGCTGCACCAGCAGCTTTTCGCCGATCTGTTGGACGCGGCGGGCCTGGATTCGACGTATCTGGGCTACCTCGAGGCCGTCCCGGCCGAGGCGCTGGCGGCGGTGAATCTCATGTCGCTGTTCGGGCTGCATCGCTCGTTGCGCGGCGCCGCGGTAGGGCACTTCGCGTCGACGGAGATCACCTCGCCGCCGGGTTCCCGGCGGATGGTCCAGGCCCTGCAGAGGATGGCGGCGCCGCCGGCCTGCATCGGCTTCTACCGCGAACACGTCGAGGCCGACGCCGTGCACGAACAGGTCGTGCGCATCGACGTCGTCGGCGATCTCGTGGCCCGGGAGCCGCACCTCGACGCCGATGTCGTCTTCGGGATACGCGCACACGCCGCGGTCGAAAACCGTTTGGCGGAGCGGATTATGGAGTCGTGGCGGCAGGGTCGGACGTCGCTGCGGCGGCCGCTCGACCAGTAGCCGGGGGGCGCTTCTTCATGTTTCGGCAGCGCCGGTGGCTGGTGTCGCACAACGGATAATCGTCGCTGCGCCGGCATGTGCAGATCGCGACCATGAAGCGGTCGGACTCCACGACCTCGCCGTCGGGCATCTCGATGCGCACCGGGCCGGACACCAGCACCGGGCCGTTGGGCACCACCTGCACCCGGGTGGTGGTCATCGCTTGTCCGCACGGATCACGACGAGTTCCTCTTCCCGGCGCCCCGGCGGGATCCGGCCGATCTCCTCGAGCCACGTGGCCCGCGCCGTCATCACCGGGCCGAACGGAATCCACTTCGAGGCAACGATTTCGGCCTGCATGCCGGCCCATTTCAGGCGATCCAGCGATTGCTGCGCGCCGGCGATCGCCGAATGCACCAGCAGCAGCGATCCGCCGTCGCACAGCAGTTTCGGCGCCGCCTCGCACAGCGGGTCGAGCACCAGCCGGCCGTCGCCGCCGGCATTCCAGGCCCACGACGGGCCCGCGCTCGAACCGATTTGATCGGAGTCGTCGCAGGGCGGGGCCGGGACGTAGGGCGGATTCGCCACCACCACGTCGAACGGCGCGCAGTCGATGGCGTCCACCCACGATCCCTCGCGGACGTCGACGTCCCGGCCCGCCAGCGCGGCGTTGTCGCGCGAGCAGGCCACGGCGTGCGGGCAGATGTCGAAGGCGGTGACGCCGGCGCCACCCATCTCGGCCGCGGCGATCGCGACGAATCCACTACCCGTGCACAGGTCGAGGACCCTACGGCCCGGGATGAGCGCGGAGTCGTGCATCACGTCGACCAGCAACCGGGAATCTTCCTGGGGCTGGTAGACATTGTGCGCGACCGAGATGGCGGGTTCGGGATAGGTGGTTGTCAACGTGGGCCTTTCACCAGATCCGTCGTGGAGCGCCGTGGCGGTCACGGCTTCGGCTGTATATGCCCGCAAATTTGCGGGTTAAAACGGTTCGATCGGCTACCCCGTGGGCGCGTGCGCGAATTGCTTGACGACCGTCTCGCAGAACGCCGGCAGGTCCTTGGGCGAGCGACTGGTGATCAAATTGCCGTCGACCACCACCTCTTCGTCAATGACGTGTGCGCCGGCGTTGCGAAGGTCGGTGCGAATGCTCGGGTAGGAGGTCAGGGTTCGGCCCACGACCACCCCGGCCTCCACCAGCGTCCAGGGTCCGTGACAGATCGCCGCGACGGGCTTTCCCGAGACGACGAAATCGCGCACGAACGAAACCGCGGCCGCGTCGAGGCGCAGCTTGTCCGGGTTGACCGTGCCGCCTGGAAGGACCAGACCGGCGAATTCGCCGACGGAGGCGTCGGATACCGCGCGGTCCACGTCGAAAGTCCCGGCCGGCTCGAGATCGTGGTTGCGGGCCTGGATTTCGCCGTCTTTCACCGACAGCACCTCGACCCGGGCGCCGGCCTGTTCGAGGGCCGCGCGCGGCTGCTCGAGTTCGACCTTCTCGACGCCGTCGGCGGCCAGGATCGCAACTTTCATGCCTTGCAACTCATTTGACATCGCGGGTACCCCCTTCACTGGGCTTCGCGGGTGGTTGGGTTCGGTGATCCGTCACGGCTGGTGCGCAGCGCCGCATAGAGGTCGAGCGCGCCGATCCCGCCGAGGGCCGCGGCCGAGACCGCGCCGCGCCGCCGTCGCCCGCGGCCGCGCGCGGCCACCCCGGCCAGCAGCAGCGACACGTCCAGGACGTCGCCCGCCACCCTGGTCCAGACCAGCTTGTCGGGACCCGCCAGCAGCGCGGCCCCGTGGCCGCATTCGCGGGCACCGAGCGCCCGGATGATTCGGCGCGCGGGGCGCGTGTCATCCACGCCGGCGATCGCAGCAACCTTGCCCGGGGCCGCCAACTCGGTGATTCCCAGCCCGAAGCTCGCGCCGGCGAGGGCTTTCACCAAGGGTGTGGCGGTGTTGCCGGATCGATCAGTCAACGTCGACTCCCTTGCCATGCCGGACGTGCGTCGCCTCAATTCTGCTGTCGCGCAAGCGACGTCGCAGACAGCCGGTCGATCCGGCCCCTGTCGGCGGTAGCCCGAATACCCACAGTGGCATTCGGGTACCCCGCGAGCCACCGGCCAAACCTGCAATCAGCCTGACGCGTCGCGCAGCGCCTCCAGCAAAGGCTGGGCGGCTTCCTTGAGGAACAGGTCCTGCGTCTCGCCACCAATCTGGACCAGCGCGATGTCGGTGAACCCGGCTTCCCAGTAGGGGCGGACGGCGTCGACGATCGCGTCGAGGTCCGGGCCGCAGGGCATCGCGTCGGCGACGTCTTCGGGCCGGACGAACTGGGTCGCGCCCGCGAAACCGGCCGGCGTCGGCAGGTCGGCGTTGACCTTCCAGCCGCCGGCGAACCAGCGGAATTGGTCGTGCGCCCGCTGCACGGCGGTGTCGCGGTCGGGGTCCCAGGACACCGGAATCTGGCCCACCACCCGCCCGCCCCCGGCGAGGTTGCCCGCCTGACGTGCGGCGTGCCACGCGTCGACGAGTTCCGCGTCGGGCTCCACGGCGACGAAGTGATCGGCCAGCCGGGCGAACTTGTCGACACCTTTGGTGCCGGCCATCGCCACCGCGATGCCGACCGGGACGTCGGGCACGTCCCACAGCCGCGCGGAATCCACCTGGAAGTACTCGCCGCGCCAGCTCACCAGCTGGCCGCCGAACAGCTCGCGGATGATCTTGATGGCCTCGCGCAGCATGTCCTGCCGGCGTTCGACGGCCGGCCAGCCTTTGCCGACCACGTGTTCGTTGAGGTTCTCGCCGCTGCCCAGGCCGAGGGTGAACCGGCCGTCGGACAGGATCTGCACGGTGGCGGCCTGCTGCGCGACGATCGCGGGGTGATACCGCATCGTCGGGCAGGTCACGTAGGTGTACAGGTCCACCCGCTCGGTGGCGTGGGCCACCGCGCCCAACACCGTCCAGGCGTTGGGCGCGTGCCCCTGCGAGGCCAGCCAGGGGGAGAAGTGGTCGCTGCACACCTCGAAGTCGAACCCGCGCTCCTCGGCCGAAATAGCATGCCGCACAAGCTCTTTGGGTCCACTCTGCTCGGTCATCAGAGTGTAGCCGAAATTCGTCATGCCGGCATGGTTACCCGGGCGTCAACGGGGCAAACCGGCATGTGCACCGCTCGCGAGCCAAACCGCACTGCGAAAAATGGGGCCCGGAATCGCAGCCAGGTTCGGCTCGCGGCGGTGCGCGCCCGCGAACGGCTTAGAGGCGCTCTTTGACCGCGGTCGACAGGCGGGCCCCGTCGGCCTTGCCGGCGGCGATCGCGGTCGCCGCCTTCATCACCAGCCCCATCTGCTTCATCCCCGGGCGCTCCCCGATCTCCTCGGCGACCTGGGCAATCGCGGTGTCGGCGACGTCGGCCAGCTCGGCCTCGGTGAGCGGCGTGGGCAGGTACTCGTCGATGATGCGCGCCTCGGCGTGCTCGTTGGCGGCCAGCTCGCCGCGACCGTTCTGGGTGTAGATCTCGGCCGACTCGCCGCGCTTCCGCGACTCCCTGGCCAGCACCTTGATGACTTCGTCGTCGGACAGCTCGCGCGCCTGCTTGCCGGAGACCTCCTCCGTCTGGATCGCCGCGAGCAGCATCCGCAGGGTCGCCGTTCGCAGCTTGTCCTGGGACTTCATCGCCAGGGTCAGGTCGGCGCGCAGTCGGGATTTGAGTTCGGCCATGCCTGTGACGCTACGCGCCGCGGCGCCGGTCAAGATTGAGAAATGCCCGGTCCGCCGACAGGATGGAGCCCATGACGAACGACGGGCCGCCGGGTCAGCACGCGCCGGCCGGCTATCCGCCGGGCTACGGCGCCCCGCCCGCGTACGGCCCCCCGCCGGGCTACGGCCCCCCACCCCCGGGCTACGGCCCCCCACCCCCGGGCTACAGCCCGACGCCGCCGGGCTACGGCCCCCCGCCGCAGTGGTACGGCGCACCGCCGCCCGGCTACTACCCCCCGCAACCCTTCGTCCCCGGGGCGGCCAAACCCGGGATCATCCCGCTGCGACCGCTGACCCTCAGCGACATCTTCAACGGCGCGGTCGGCTACATCCGAACCAACCCCAGGGCGACGCTCGGGCTGACCGCGATCTTGGTCGTGCTCATGCAGATCGTCTCGCTGGCCGCGACGGTCGGCCCGCTGGCCGCCTACGGCAGGATCACGGTCGCGCGCTCGGACGAACTCAGCGGCGGGATAGCGGGCGCCTGGATGGGGTCGATGGCCGCCGGGCTGCTGGTCACCTGGTTGGGCGGGATGCTGCTGTCCGGGATGCTCACCGTCATCGTCGGGCGGGCGGTGTTCGGGTCGCCGATCACCATCGGCGAGACGTGGGCCAAGATTCGGGGGCGGCTGCTGCCCCTGCTCGGGCTGGCGCTGCTGGAGGCCGCCGCGCTCGCGACCATCCTCGCCCTGGCGGTCGGGATCATCGCGCTGTTCGCGGCGGTCGGCGGCGCGGCGCCCGCGGTCCTCTTGGGCCTGCCGCTGGCGCTGGTGGTGCTCGCGGCCATCGTCTACCTCTACACCGTGGTGCTGTTCGCGCCCGTGCTGATCGTCCTGGAGAGGCTGCCGGTCACGGACGCGCTCGCCCGGTCGTTCGCGCTGGTGCGCCACGGCTTTTGGCGGGTGCTGGGGATCCGGGCGCTGACGTTCATTGTGGCGTCGTTCATCGGCAACGCCGTCGCGTTGCCGTTCAGCATCGCCGGCCAGATCCTCATCGCCGGCGGCGCCCCGTCCACCGGGACGCTGCTGGCCAGCACCGCGATCGCCGCGGTCGGATCGGCGATCGGCCAGATCATCACCGCGCCGTTCAACGCCGGTGTCATCGTGCTGCTCTACACCGACCGCCGGATGCGGGCCGAGGCGTTCGACCTGGTGCTGCAGAGCGGCGCCGCCGACGGCCCCTACGCGGTCGCGTCCACCGACAATCTCTGGCTCACCCGCCCGGTGTGAGGACCCGCTGACCGTGCCTTCCATCGACATCGACCGTGATGCCGCCCATCAGGCCGCCGAGATAGAGCTGAGCAAGCCGATCTACTCCAAGGGTTCCGCCTCCCAGCAATTCGCGGAGTGGGTCAACGAACAGCTCTACCGGCTGCTGGAGAAGACCGCCTCGATCCCCGGCGGCTGGCTGACCACCACCGTGCTGCTCGTCCTGCTGGCGGTCGCGGTGGTGGTCGCCGTCCATGCCGCTCGGCGCACGATGCGGACCAACCGCGGCGGCGATCATCTGTTGTTCGAGGCCGCCCAGCTCACCGCCGCCCAGCATCGTGAAACCGCCGAAAGGTATGCCGCGCAAGGTGATTGGGCGGCGGCGATTCGACACCGGCTGCGCGCGGTCGCCCGTCACCTCGAGGAGACCGGCGTCGTGGAGCCGGCGCCCGGCCGCACCGCCAACGAGCTGGCCTCCGACGCGGGCGCGGCGCTGCCCCACCTGCGCGACGAATTGTCCGGGGCGGCAACGGCATTCAACGACGTTACCTACGGCGAGCAGCCTGGAACCGAGGACGCCTACCGGATGATCGCCGCCCTCGACGACCACCTGCGCTCGCGGCCACCGGCGCTCTCGCCGGCGGCGGCCCGGCCCGCGGCCACCGAGTCATGGGCGCAGGTCCGGTGAGTGCCGTCGGGGCACGTCCGCCGGCCGCGACGCGGCGCTGGCGACTGTGGGGCTGGGTGATCCTCACGCTGGTCGTGCTGGCCGCGATCGCCGCCGTCGGTGCCTACCTGAGCGCGCCGCGGCCAGGTGCCCGGATGGACCCGAAATCGACCGAGCCCGGCGGCGCGCACGCGCTGGTGGCGCTGCTGCGCGACGGCGGCGTCGACGTGGTGGTCGCCGACACCATCGCCGACGTCGAAGGGGCGGCACGGCCCGACACGCAGATCCTCGTGGCGCAGACCCAGTTCCTCACCCCCGCGCTGCTCGACCGGCTGGCCCAGGTCCCCGGCGATCTTTTGTTGGCGGAGCCGACGGCGCGCGCCCGCGAGGCGCTGATGCCGGAGGTGCGCGTGTCGAAGACCACCGCGGCCTTCGACAGCAGCCCGGATTGCGCACTGCGAGAGGCCAATCGCGCGGGAACGGTGCGACTCGGGATCAGCAACACCTATCACGCTCCCGACGGCCGGGCCATGACCAGCTGCTACGACGGGGCGCTGATCCGGTACCGGGACCACGGGCGGACCGTCACGGCCGTCGGCACCGCCGACTTCATGACCAACTCGAACCTATTGCAGGCCGGCAACGCCGCGCTGGCGATGAACCTCGCCGGCGAACGGCCCCGGCTGGTCTGGTACGCACCCCACCAGATCGAGGGTGAAACACCGCCCGGCTCTTCGCTTTCCGACCTGATCCCCGAAAACGCCGAGTGGATCGTGTGGCAGCTGTGCCTGGTCGTGCTGCTGCTCGCCGTGTGGAAGGGCCGCCGGCCGGGCCCGCTGGTGGCCGAGGAGTTGCCCGTCGTGGTGCGCGCCTCGGAGACCGTCGAGGGCCGCGCCCGGCTGTACCGGTCGCGCCGGGCCCGCGACCGCGCCGCCGCGGCGTTGCGCACCGCGACCGTGCAGCGGATGCTGCCCCGGCTGGGCCTCGGCCCGGGCGCGCCGCCGGTGACGGTGGTGAACACGGTGGCCCAACGTAGCGGCGCCGACCCGGGATTCGTCTCCTACCACCTCTACGGACCGCCGCCGGCCACCGACGGTGACCTGTTACAACTGGCCCGTGCGCTCGACGACATCGAAAGGCAGGTCACCCACACGTGACGCAACCATCTGTGACCGAGACCCCGGGCGCTGAAGCGGCGCGAGAGGCGCTGCTGGCGCTGCGGGGCGAGCTCGCCAAGGCCGTCGTCGGGCAGGAGGGCGTCGTCAGCGGCCTGGTGATCGCGCTGCTGTGCCGCGGCCACGTGCTGCTGGAAGGCGTTCCGGGAGTGGCGAAGACGCTGCTGGTGCGGGCCCTGTCGGCGGCCCTGCAGTTGGAGTTCAAGCGCGTGCAGTTCACCCCCGACCTGATGCCGGGCGACGTCACCGGCTCGCTGGTGTACGACGCGCGCACCGCCGCATTCGTGTTCCGGCCGGGCCCGGTGTTCACCAACCTGCTGCTGGCCGACGAGATCAACCGCACACCGCCCAAGACGCAGGCCGCGCTGCTCGAGGCGATGGAGGAGCGTCAGGTCAGCGTGGAGGGCGAGGCGAAGCCGCTGCCCGACCCGTTCATCGTCGCGGCGACCCAGAACCCGATCGAGTACGAGGGCACCTACCAGCTGCCCGAGGCGCAACTGGACCGCTTTTTGCTCAAGCTGAATGTGGCGCTGCCGTCGCGCGACGCCGAGATCGCCATCCTGGGCCGGCACGCGCACGGCTTCGACCCCCGCGACCTGTCGGCGATCAAGCCGGTGGCCGGACCCGCCGAGCTCGCGGCCGGGCGCCAGGCGGTGCAGCAGGTGCTGATCGCCGACGAGGTGCTGGGCTACATCGTCGACATCGTCGGGGCCACCCGCTCCTCGCCCGCGCTGCAGCTGGGCGTGTCGCCGCGGGGGGCGACGGCGCTGCTGGGCACCGCCCGGTCCTGGGCGTGGCTGTCGGGACGTAACTACGTCACCCCCGACGACGTCAAGGCGATGGCCCGTCCGACGCTGCGCCACCGGGTGATGCTGCGCCCGGAGGCCGAGCTCGAAGGCGCCACACCCGACGGTGTGCTCGACGGCATCCTGGCGTCGGTTCCGGTGCCCCGCTAGTGATCCTGACCGGGCGCGCGGGGCTGCTGGGGCTCATCGGCGTCCTTCCGATAGCGGTATCGCCTTGGCCGGCAAGGGCTTTCCTGGTGCTGCTGGTGCTGCTGTCGACACTGGCGGTCGCCGATGCCGCGCTGGCGGCCAGCCCCCGCAGGTTGCGCTACACCCGGTCGCCGGACTCCTCGGCCCGCCTGGCCCAGCCGGTGGAGGTGGGCCTGTCGATTCACAATGACGGCGGCCGCCGGTTTCGCGGCCAGGTCCGCGACGCCTGGCCGCCCAGCGCGCGGGCCGAGCCGCGCAGCCACGGCGTCACCATCGCCGCCGGGCAGCACCAGCACGTCCAGACGCTGCTGCGGCCGGTGCGCCGCGGCGATCAACGCGCCGCCGTGGTCACCGCCCGATCGGTCGGGCCGCTGGGGCTTGCCGGACGGCAGGGTTCACAGCCGGTGCCGGGCCAGGTGCGGGTGCTGCCGCCGTTCCTGTCGCGCAAACACCTGCCGTCGCGGCTGGCCAAACTGCGGGAGATCGACGGCCTGCTGCCGACGCTGATCCGCGGGCAGGGAACCGAATTCGACTCGCTGCGTGAGTATGTCGTCGGCGACGACGTGCGCTCGATCGACTGGCGCGCATCGGCGCGCCGCGCCGACGTCGTGGTCCGCACCTGGCGACCCGAACGCGACCGGCGCGTGGTGATCGTGCTGGACACCGGCCGCACGGCGGCCGGCCGCGTGGGCGTCGACCCTACCGCCGCCGACCCGGCGGGCTGGCCCCGGCTGGACTGGGCGATGGACGCCGCGCTGCTGCTGGCCGCGCTCGCGTCGCGGGCCGGCGACCACGTCGACTTCCTCGCGCACGACCGGGTGAGCCGGACCGGAGTGTTCGGCGCGTCGCGCACCGAAATCCTCGCCCAGCTGGTCGAGGCGATGGCGCCGCTGCAGCCCGCCCTCGTCGAGTCCGATTGGCGCGCAATGGTTGCCGCGATCGCGCGACGGACGAGGCGGCGGTCGCTGGTGGTGCTGCTGACCGATCTCAACGCGACCGCCCTCGACGAGGGCCTGCTGCCGGTGCTGCCGCAGCTGTCGGCCAAGCACCACGTGATGATCGGCGCCGTCGGCGATCCGCGCGTCGACCACATGGCGGCCGGGCGCTCGGACGCGGCCGCCGTCTACGACGCGGCGGCCGCCGAACGATCCCGCAACGATCGGAGCGCGATGGCCGCGCGGCTGCGTCGCGGCGGGGTGGAAGTCGTCGACGCCCCGCCCACCGAGATCGCGCCCGCGCTCGCCGACCACTATCTGGCGATGAAAGCCAGCGGGCGGCTGTGACTTTCAGGCCCGGCGGCGTTCAGCCCGTCGGGATCACATCGGGCGCGTCGTCGATGTCGCCGGTCTCGCCGGTCCGTGCCGCGCGGCGACCGAAATACACGACGTAGGACAAGAACGCGGCCTCGGCGACGACCCCGATACCCACCCGCAGGAACGTCGGCAACGGGGACGGCGTCACCAATGCCTCGATCAATCCGGACACCAGCAACACGCCCGCCAGCCCCACCGCGACCGCCACCACGCCGCGGCCCTGCTCGGCGAGCACCTGCCCGCGGGGCCGATCTCCGGGCGAGATCACCGACCACCCCAACCGCATCCCCGTTGCCCCGGCGAGGAATACGGCCGTCAGCTCCAGCAGCCCGTGCGGGGCCAGCAGGCCCAGCAGGATGCCACCCTTGCCGGCCTGGAACATCAGCCCGGCGATCAGCCCGAGGTTGGCGGCGTTGCTGAACAGGATGATCGGGATCGGCAGGCCCAGCAGCACCGACATCGCGATGCACTGCGCGGAAACCCACGAGTTGTTGATCCAGATCTGCAGGGCGAACGCCGCGGCCGGGTGTTCGCTGTAGTACGACGCGACATCGTGGTTGACCAATTCCTCTATGTCGCTTGGGGTTCCGATGGCCGACTGCACCTCCGGATTGCCGGCCACCCACATCGCGATGATCACCACCACCGCCAGGAACGCCGCCGCCGTGCCCGCCCACCACCGCCAGGTGCGGTAGGCGACCACCGGAAACGACACCGTCCAGAACCGGACGAACGTCCGGCTCAGCGGGGCGTGCGCGCCGGTCACCACCGAGCGGGCCCGCGCCACCAGGCTCGAGAGCCGGCCGCTCAGCACCGAATCCGAGGACGCCGACCGCAGCATCGACAGGTGGGTGGAGACCCGCTGGTAGAGCTCGACGAGTTCGTCGACCTCGGCACCGGTCAACGACCGGCGCCGCTTCACCAGCCGGTCGAGCCGGTCCCACGTCCCGCGATGGGTCAGAACGAAAGCGTCGACGTCCACCCTGCGCAGCCTAACCGGCGGCGCCGCCGGACCCTGTACCGTTCGGTGTTATGTCGGAGGTGGTGACCGGCGACGCCGTGGTGCTCGACGTGCAGATCGCCCAGCTGCCGGTGCGGGCGGTGGGCGCGCTGATCGACATCACGGTGATCGTCATCGGCTACCTCGTCGGCTTGATGTTGTGGGCGGCCACCCTCACCCAGTTCGACAGCGCGCTGAGCGCCGCCGTCCTGCTGATCTTCACGGTGCTGGTGATCGTCGGGTATCCCCTGGTGCTGGAAACCGCGACGCGGGGCCGGTCGGTGGGCAAGATCGTGATGGGCCTGCGCGTCGTTTCCGAGGACGGCGGCCCGGAACGCTTCCGCCAGGCGCTGTTTCGCGCGCTGGCGTCGGTGGTGGAGATCTGGATGCTGGCCGGGAGCCCGGCCGTCATCTGCAGCATGTTGTCGCCCAAGGCCAAACGCATCGGCGACGTGTTCGCCGGCACCGTCGTGGTCAGCGAACGCGGGCCGCGGCTGAACCCACCGCCGGCGATGCCGCCGTCGCTCGCGTGGTGGGCGTCCTCGCTGCAGCTGTCCGGGCTGGACCCGAACCACGCCGAGGTCGCGCGCCAATTCCTTTCCCGCGCACCCCAACTCGATCGTCAATTGCGTCAGCAGATGGCCTACCGGATCGCGGGTGACGTCGTGGCCCGCATCGCCCCGCCGCCGCCTTCCGGCGCCCCGCCGGAGCTGGTGCTGGCCGCCGTGCTCGCCGAACGGCATCGCCGCGAGCTGGCGCGCATGCAGCCCGCCCCTTTGAACGTGCCGTGGCCACCCGCCCAGCGGCCGCCAGCCAGCCCGAAATCCCCCGTGCCACAACAGGAACCGCACTCCGGCGGCTTCGCCCCGCCGGGCTGATCGGGCGGTTAGGAAACGGCCGCCACCATCAGGACGACGTCGGCCACCAGCAGCGCCCACCCGATCACCGGAACGGCGATGCCGCCGCGGCGCTTGGCGGTGAAGAACGAGACGACGATCACGACGAGGGCCACCACGGGCGCCCCGTAGAACGCGACGCCGAAGTTGATTCCGCCGCGGCCCAGGTCGGGGCAGCCGCCACCGCTGCAGCCGTCGGTGCTCATCACGGCGCCCAGCGCGAAAAGCATCACGATCGCCGCGGCGGGCACCGTCGCCAGCGCCAACCCCCAGTTGACCCATGGCCACGCGTTGCGGCCGCGGGCGCCCTCGCCCCGGGCGGGCTCGGCCACGCCGGGGGCTCCGCTACCCACCGCAAGGTTGTTGTTCGCATTCATCCCACTGTTCCTACCCGCCGCCCGCGGGATACAAACCGCGCTGCAGCCGCGGCCTTGAATCGGTTTTGCGCAGGTCAGGCGTTTGCGGGTGCGGTTTCCGCGCCCTCAGCCAGAATATCTCGTTGCATCGCGTTAGGTTCCGATATATCGTGATGTTTCGTAATGGTTGAGCGCGCATCTTCGCGCGCCACCCTCCAAATACGTAAGGACAGAAAATGAGCAACCCATTCACTCCCCCCGACAGCCCGTTCGGCGGCCGGCCCGGCTTCGGGTTCGGCTTCGCCCCCGGCCCCGTAGTCGGGCCGCCGCCCGCCTTCGGGGGGCGGCGGGCACTGCACGAGGCCCGGCGCCAGGCGCGACGGGAATTCCGCGAACACCTCCGCGACCACGCCGGTGAGCACTTCGGTGTTGGCTTCGGCCCCGGTTTCGGGCCTGACTTCGGTCCCGGGTTCGGGCCGGGATTCGGCTTAGGCCCCGGCGGCCGGCGCGGCGGATGGCGCCGTGGCACCGGGCGCGGGCGCCGCGGCGACGTGCGCGCGGCCATCCTGGCGCTGCTGACCGAGCGGCCGATGCACGGCTACGAGATGATCCAGCAGATCGCCGAGCGCAGCAACGGGATCTGGCGGCCCAGCCCCGGGTCGGTGTACCCGACGCTGCAGCTGCTGGATGACGAAGGCCTCATCACCGCGAGCGAAACCGAAGGCAGCAAAAAGCTTTTCGAGCTGACCGACGAGGGCCGCGCCGCCGCGGAGAAGATCGAGACCCCACCATGGGACGAGATCGCCGAGGGCGCCGACCCCGGGCACGTCAGCCTGCGTGCGGCCGTGGGCCAGTTGTTCGGGGCGGTCGCGCAGTCCGCGCACACCGCCACCGCCGAGCAGCAGCAGCGCATCGTCGAGATCCTCAACAACGCCCGCCGCGAGGTCTACGGCATCCTCGGCGAGGACTGACCCTTTGACCGCGAGCGCCCGCAAATGCACAGCCGTACCGGCGTGTCGGCGTGCAGACACGGGCGCTCGCGGCTAGGAGGTATCCACCCAGTCGAGGGTGCGCTGCACCGCCTTGCGCCAGCCCGCGTAACCCGCGGCGCGCTGGTCGTCGTCCCAGTGGGGTGTCCAGCGCTTGTCCTCTTGCCAATTGGCGCGCAGCTCGGACGGGTCTTCCCAGAACCCGACCGCCAGACCCGCCGCGTAGGCGGCGCCCAGCGCGGTGGTCTCGGCGACCACCGGCCGGACCACGTCCACGCCCAGCACGTCGGCCTGAATCTGCATGCACAGGTCGTTGCCGGTGATGCCGCCGTCGACCTTCAAGATCTCGAGGCGCACACCGGAATCCGCTTGCATCGCGTCGACCACGTCGCGGCTCTGGTAACAGATCGCCTCCAGCGTGGCGCGCGCCAGGTGGGCGTTGGTGTTGAACCGCGACAGGCCCACGATCGCGCCGCGGGCATCCGATCGCCAGTACGGGGCGAACAGCCCGGAGAACGCGGGCACGAAGTACACCCCGCCGTTGTCGGGCACCTGACGGGCCAGGGCCTCGCTTTGCGCCGCGCCGCTGATGATGCCCAGCTGGTCGCGCAGCCACTGCACCGCCGAGCCCGTGACCGCGATCGAACCCTCAAGCGCGTACACGGGTTTGGCGTCGCCGAACTGATAGCAGACCGTGGTCAGCAGCCCGTTGTCCGACCGCACGATCGTCTCCCCGGTGTTGAGGAGCAGGAAATTGCCGGTGCCGTAGGTGTTTTTGGCCTCCCCCTCGGCCAGGCACACCTGACCGACCATCGCCGCGTGCTGGTCACCGAGAACGCCGGTGATCGGGACCTCGCCGCCGAGGGGCCCGGTGTCCAGCGTCACCCCGTAGGGCTGCAGCGGCGACGACGACGCGATCGCCGGCAGCATCGCGCGCGGGACGGAAAAGAATGACAG
The DNA here is from genome assembly GCF_059812295.1 of Mycobacterium sp. NGS63. Lineage (NCBI taxonomy): Bacteria > Bacillati > Actinomycetota > Actinomycetes > Mycobacteriales > Mycobacteriaceae > Mycobacterium > Mycobacterium sp. NGS63. The sequence goes on along the minus strand of NZ_JCALCJ010000003.1, from coordinate 110,907 downwards.
CAGCTCGTCGTCCCAGTCCAGCGTTTCCAGGTTCATCAGCATGGTGCGGCTGGCGTTGGTCACGTCGGTGACGTGCACGCCGCCCCGTGAGCCACCGGTCAGGTTCCACAGCACCCAGGTGTCGGCGGTGCCGAACAGGGCGTCGCCGCTTTCGGCGGCCGCGCGCACCCCGTCGACGTTCTCCAGGATCCACTGCAGCTTGCCGCCGGAGAAGTACGTCGCCGGCGGCAGGCCCGCCTTTCGGCGGATCACCTCGCCGCGGCCGTCCCGGTCCAGCGCCGACGCGATCCGGTCGGTGCGGGTGTCCTGCCACACGACCGCGTTGTAGTACGGCCGGCCCGTTCGCTTGTCCCACACCAGCGTGGTCTCGCGCTGATTCGTAATTCCCAAGCCGGCAAGGTCTTTCGACGACAGCTTGGTGCGGTTCAGCACGGAGGTCAGCACCGAGGAGGTGCGCTCCCAGATTTCGACCGGGTCGTGCTCGACCCAGCCGGCGCGCGGCAGGATCTGCTCGTGCTCGAGCTGATGGCGGGCCACTTCGGCGCCCTCGTGATCGAAAATCATGCAGCGGGTGCTGGTGGTGCCCTGATCGATGGCGGCCACGAATTCGGCGGGTTCGGCCAACTGCTCTCCTCCGGTGCGGGCTGTGACGTTAGCGTCCATGATGGCCCAGCCCTTGCGCTACCGCCGGTAAACCTGTTCCATCGGCGTTGTGGGCGAAGAAGTCAAGCGCACCACATACGACCGCGCGCAGCGGCAAGAATACCGGCGCAAGGTGCGGCTGTGTCTGGACGTCTTCGAGACGATGCTCACCCAGTCGCGCTTCGATTCCGGCCGGCCGCTCACCGGCATGGAGATCGAATGCAACCTCGTCGACTCCGACTACCTGCCCGCGATGTCGAATCGGTCCGTGCTCGAGGCCATCGCCGATCCGGCCTACCAGACCGAATTAGGCGCCTACAACATCGAATTCAACGTGCCGCCCCGCCCGCTGCCCGGCCACACCGGGCTGGACCTCGAGGCCGAGGTGCGGGCCAGCCTGAACGACGCCGAGACCAAGGCCAACACCGGCGGGGCCCACATCGTGATGATCGGCATTTTGCCGACGCTGATGCCCGAACACCTCGACGACGGCTGGATGAGCGAGTCGACGCGGTACACCGCGCTCAACGACTCGATCTTTTCCGCGCGCGGCGAGGACATCCCGATCAACATCACCGGCCCGGAACCGCTGAGCTGGCACGCCGCGACCATCGCGCCCGAATCCGCCTGCACCAGCATGCAATTGCACCTGCAGCTGGCGCCGGCGGAGTTCGCCGCCAACTGGAACGCCGCCCAGGTGTTCGCGGGCGCGCAGCTGGCCCTGGCCGCCAATTCCCCCTACTTCTTCGGCCATCAGCTGTGGTCGGAGACCCGCATCGAGCTGTTCGCGCAGTCCACCGACACCCGTCCCGAGGAACTCAAGTCCCAGGGCGTGCGGCCGCGGGTGTGGTTCGGCGAACGCTGGATCACGTCCGTGCTCGACCTGTTCGGAGAGAACATCCGCTACTTCCCGTCCCTGCTGCCCGAGGTGTCCGACGAAGACCCCGCCGCCGAGCTAGCCGCCGGCCGCACCCCGCAGCTGGCCGAACTGCGACTGCACAACGGGACCGTGTACCGGTGGAACCGGCCGGTGTACGACGTGGTCGACGACCGCCCGCACCTGCGGCTGGAGAACCGGGTGCTGCCGGCCGGGCCGACCGTCATCGACATGCTGGCGAACGCCGCCTTCTACTACGGCGTGCTGCGCAGCCTGTCCGAAGAGCAAGACCCCCTGTGGAACAAGATGGGTTTCGTTGTGGCAGAGGCGAATTTCCTCGAGGCGGCCCGCTACGGCATCGACGCGCGGCTGCACTGGCCCGGGGTGGGGGACGTGCCGGCCCGGCGACTGGTCCTGGACACGCTGCTGCCGATCGCCGACGAGGGCCTGCGCCGCTGGGGCGTCGACGCCGAGGTGCGCGACCGTTTCCTGGGCGTCATCGACGGCCGCGCCCGCGCCGGCCGCAACGGCGCCAGCTGGCAGGTGTCCACCGTGCGTACGCTGGAGGACGGCGGTATGAGCCGTCCCGCGGCGCTGGCCGAGATGCTGCGCCGGTACTGCGAACACATGCACAGCAATGAACCCGTGCACACCTGGGACTGATAAGGACGTAGAGGAGCCACGAAGCGAGATGCCACCCGAAATCATGGACTGGGACAGCGCCTACCGCGAGCAGGGCGAGTTCGAGGGCCCGCCACCGTGGAACATCGGTGAGCCGCAACCGGAATTGGCGGCGCTGATCGCGGCGGGCAAGTTCCGCAGCGACGTGCTGGACGCCGGGTGCGGGTTCGCCGAGCTGTCGCTGGCGCTGGCCGCGCAGGGCTACACCGTGGTCGGCATCGATCTCACGCCGACCGCGGTCGCGGCCGCCACCAAGGCGGCCGCCGAGCGGGGCCTGACCACTGCCGCTTTCGCGCAGGCTGATATCACCGACTTCACCGGCTACCCAACGGGATCCGAGGGCCGGTTCAACACCGTGGTCGACAGCACGTTGTTCCACTCGCTGCCGGTGGAGGGCCGCGACGGCTACCTGCGCTCGATCCACCGCGCGGCGGCGCCGGGGGCAAGCTATTTCGTGCTGGTGTTCGCCAAGGGCGCCTTCCCCGCGGAGTGGGACACCAAACCCAACGAGGTCGACGAGGACGAGCTGCGCGCCGCGGTGAGCAAGTACTGGGACATCGACGAGATCCGGCCGGCCCACATCCACGCGAACATTCCCCCGGTTGCGGACGCGCCGTTCGAATTCCCGCAGCACGGCCGCGACGAGAAGGGCCGAATGAAGTTGCCGGCCTACCTGCTCACCGCGCACAAGACCTAGCGGCGTGAGCTGCCCGGCGCCCCGGGGCCGCCCTACAGCAGGCCGCCGGTGCCGCCGGCGCCCGCCGAGCCCGCGAGCCCGCTGAAGCCGCCGGTGCCGGTGCCGCTCCCCGCGGTGCCGCCGGCGCCACCCGCTCCGCCGACGCCGATCAGCCGGGCGTTGCCGCCGTTGCCACCATTGCCGCCGTTGGCCCCGCCGAGTCCGCTGCCGCTGTTGGCGCCGTTGCCGCCGTCACCGCCGGCGCCGCCGGCGCCGTACAGCCATCCCCCGGCGCCGCCGGTTCCCCCGGCCCCGCCGGGGCCGCCGACGGTGCTGTTGCTGGTGGTGCTGGTGTTGGGGCCGCCGTCGCCGCCCAGTCCGCCGTGCCCGCCGGTGCCCAGCAGTCCGGCGATGCCGCCCGTGCCGCCCGTGCCGCCCGCGCCGCCGCTGCTGGCGCTGAAAGAGCCGGTGCCGCCGCCCTTTCCGCCGTTGCCGCCGTCGCCGGCCAGGCCGTTCCAGAACCCGGCGGCGCCGCCGGCCCCGCCGCTGCCGCCGGTGCCGCCGTTGCCGCCGTTGCCGCCGCTCTTGCCGCCCGCGCCCCCGTCGCCGCCACCACCGCCGCTGCCCCACATCCCGGCCGACCCACCGGCACCCCCGTTGCCGCCGTTGCCGCCGTTGACGTAGCTGCCGTTGGTCCCGGCGACGCCGGCCCCGCCGGCGCCGCCGTGTCCGCCGTTGCCGAACAGCCACCCGCCGTGCCCCCCGGCCCCGCCGGCCGCGCCGCCGCCGCCACTGCCCCCGCCGCCCCCGTTGCCCCACAGCCCGGCGGACCCACCGGCACCGCCGGCCACCCCCGCGCTGGTGCTGTTGCCGCCTGCCCCGCCGCTGCCGTACAGGAATCCGCCGGGGCCCCCGGGCTGCCCCACGCCGTTGACCGTCGACCCGTTGGCGCCGTCACCGATCAGCGGGCGTCCGAACAGCGCCTGGGTCGGTGCGTTGATGACGTTGAGCAGGTTCTGTTCGGCGTTCTGCAGCTCGGTGCCCACGTACTGCGCCGCGCCGCCGTTGACGAGCTGCACGAACTGCTGATGGAACGACGCGGCCTGCGCGCTCGCCGCCTGATAGGCCTGCCCGTGCCCGGACAGCAGGGCCGCAATCGCGGCCGACACCTCGTCCGCGCCCGCGCCGACGACCGCCGTCGTCCCGGCCGCCGCCGCCGCGTTCGCCGCGCTGATTGTCGAACCGAGACTTGCCAATTCGTTCGCCGCCGCCGCCACCGTCGCCGGCTCGACCAGTAGGTAAGACATCGCCGCCTTCCGCTCGTTGGGCCATCACGCAACGGCCGAAGCGTACCGGCGGCGGAGGCTGGCTTGGCGGTACGACGCGGGCTAAGTTGTCGCGGCGGTGGCCGCGATGAGCGCCTCGGCGAAGGTCTCCAGGTCGTCGGCCGTGGTGTCGACGTGCGGCGAGATCCGCAGCCGGGGCCCGGCGAGCTCCAGGGGCGCCCGCGGCACCCCGACGAAGGTGGTGACGATCCGCCGCTCGGCCAGCAGCCAGTCGCGCACCGCCTGCGGATCGGCGCCGTCGACCGGCGCCAGCGTGGTGATCGAGCTCGGCTCGTCGGCCTCCTCGACCACCGCCCAGCCGGGCACATCGGCCAGCGTGGTGCGGGCGAGCCCGCCCAACTCGGCCAGCCGCCCGCGCACCGCCTCGGGCCCGTACGCCAGGTGCTCCCCCAGCGCCAGCGAAAAACCCACGCGCGCAGCGATATTGGCCTCGCCGAACTCGAGCTGCCGGGCCACCGGCACCGACGCCATCCACTCGGGCGCCGGAAGCCGCGGCCGCAACCGCTCCATCAGGTCCGGGCGCACCGCGAGGAACCCGACCCCGCGGGGCCCGGCGATCCACTTGCGCGACGACGCGTAGGTCACGTCGGCGCCCACCGCGCAATCCACCTGACCCAGCGCCTGGGCGGCGTCCACGACCAGCGGCAGCCCGAGTTGGCCGCAGAGTTCGGCGAGCATCGGCAGCGGCTGCACCACCCCGCTGTGGCTGCCGACCGCGGTCAGGTGCACCAGATCGGGCGGGTCATTGTCCAGCTCCAGCGCGGCGTCGTCGAGGGCCAGCCGGCCGTCGTCCAGGGTCGGCAGCGGCCGGCGCTCGAACCCGTGGGCGGCCATCATGGCCAAGTTGGGACCGTATTCGCCGGGCAGGCACGCCAGTGTCCGTTTCTCCGCCGGCCAGCCGCCCAGCAGCAGGTCCAGCGCGTTCAGCGAGCCGGTGGTGAACACGACGTCGGCGTCGGGCAGGCCGCTCAGCGCGGCGGCCACCAGGCGCCCGGCGTCCAGCGCGGGCGCGGCCGCCTCGGCGGCGACATACCCGCCAACCTCGGCCTCGTTGCGGGCGTGCTGGGCGGCGGCGTCGATGACGGCCAGGCTCTGCCGCGAGCAGGCCGCGCTGTCCAGGTGCAGCCCGGCCACCGGCGGGCGGGCCGCGCGCCACCGGCGGGCCAGCGAGTCGCCGAGGGTCACTTCACGGCCAGCGACAGGCCGAAGTCGCCCGCGCCGTCGGTCCACCACCGCACGCGACGCAGTCCCGCGGCGGCCAGTTCGGCGCTCACGCCGTCCGGGCGGAACTTGCACGACACCTCGGTGAGCATCTCCTCGCCGGCGGCGAAATCGACGGTCAGGTCGAGCGCTTCGACGCGCACCCGCTGACGGGCGCCGGCCCGCAGCCACATCTCGATGCGTTCCTCGTCCGCGTTCCATCGGGCGACGTGCTGGTAGGCGTCGACGTCGAAGTCGGCGTCGAGTTGCCGGTTGATCACCGCGAGCACGTTGCGGTTGAAGCGGGCCGTCACGCCGGCCGCGTCGTCATAGGCGCGGACCAGCCGCCCGGCGTCCTTGACCAGGTCGGTGCCCAGCAGCAGGGTGTCCCCCGCCCGCATCACCCCGGCCAGCGTCGAGAGGAATTGCGCGCGCGGCCCGGGCGTGAGGTTGCCGATCGTCGACCCCAAGAACACGAACAACCGCCGCCCGCCGCCGGGGATCTCGCTCAGGTGTTCCTCGAAATCCCCACAGACGGCGTTGATTTCGACGCCGGGGTATTCGCGCTGGACGGCGGTCGCGGTCGCCGACAAGACGCTGGCGTCGACGTCGAACGGCACGAACCCGCGCAGCGAGCCGCGGCCGCGCAGCGCGTCCAGCAGGCGCCGGGTCTTCTCCGACGTTCCGGCGCCCAGCTCGACGAGCGTGTCGGCTTCGCTGGCCGACGCGACCTCGGCCGACCGGTCGCGCAGGATCTCGGCCTCGGCGCGCGTCGGGTAATACTCAGGCAGTCGGGTGATCTGGTCGAACAGGTCGCTACCCACGGAGTCGTAGAACCACTTGGGCGGCAAGGATTTCGGCGTCCGCTGCAGGCCGTCGAGCACGTCGCGGCGCAATGCCTGCTCCGCCGAGTCGGCGGCGAGGTGATTGGACAGCGTCAGCGTCATCGAGATCCTTTCCAAAACAGGCTAATCGAGCGGAGTCATCCGGACGCCGTCGGCGGTCACCTCGACCAGGTGCCGGTCGGGAACGTCGTCCCAGTCGGGCGCGTCGTCGTAGGGCTCGCTGGCCAGCACCACCCCGTCGGCGCGGCGCAGGATGGACAGGGTGTCGCCCCAGGTGGTCGCTATCAGCCGGGAGCCGTTGGCGGCCAACACATTCAGCCGCGCCAGGGGGTCGGCCGTCCCGATCTCGGCGATGGTCTCGCCCAGCGCGTCGAGCCCGCGCTCGTAGATGACCGCCGCGAGGATGGCACTGTCGCATACCGATTCGGCGGCCGCGGCGACCGGCAGCACCGCGCGGTCGACGACGCCGTTATGCGACAGCAGCCATCGCCCGTCGGTGAACGGGGCGGTCGCGCTGGCTTCGATCGGCATCCCGACGGTCGCCGAGCGCACCGCGGCCACCACGCAGTGGCTGCGCAGCGCCGGCGCGATCGAGGCGAACGACGCGTCGCCCCACAGCGGTGCCGGGCTGCGCCACCGCCGCGGCAGCGCCTCGTCGAAAAACCCGACGCCCCAACCGTCGGCGTTCATCAGGCCGTGCTTCTGGCGGCGCGGGGCGTAGGACTGCACCCGCAGCCCACAGGGCGGGTCGAGCACCAGCGAGGAGACGGTCACGGCGGCGCCGAGCCAGCCCAGGTGGCGACACATCAGGCGGCCACGTCCCACGCCAGGCGGACCCCCGAGAAGATCTGGCGCCGCACCGGGTGGTCCCAGTTGCGGAAGCTGGGCCGCAGGATCGCCGGCTCCACCGCCCACGAGCCGCCGCGCAGCACCCGGTAGTCGCCGTCGAAGAACGGCTGCGAGTAGCGCTCGTAGATCATCGGGACGAAGCCGGGCCAGGGGCGCAGCGGCGAGGCGGTCCATTCCCACACGTCGCCCAGCATCTGCTCGACTCCGTAGGCCGACGCGCCGGCCGGGTACGCGCCGACGGGCGCGGGACGCAACGCGTCGCCGCCCAGATTGGCCAACCCCGCCGACGGCTCCTGCTCCCCCCACGGGTAGCGGCGCCTAGCGCCGGCGGCCGGATCCCACGCGCAGGCCTTCTCCCATTCGATCTCGGTGGGCAGCCGCGCGCCGGCCCAGGCCGCATAGGCCTCGGCCTCGAAGTAGGTGACATGCTGCACCGGCTCGTCGGCGGAGATGTCCTCGATGCGGCCGAACCGGGTGCGGCTGCGCGCGTCGGCGCTCCAGAACTGCGGCCCGGTCAGGCCCGCGGTCTGCCGGTGCTGCCAGCCACGCTCGGACCACCAGCGCGGCCGGTCGTAGCCGCCGTCGTCGATGAACTGTTGCCACTCGCCGTTGGTGACCGGGACCCGTCCGATCCGGAAGGCCGCGACGTCGACGACGTGGGCGGGGCGTTCGTTGTCGAGCGAGTACGGTTCGCTCGCGGCGTCGACGCCCAGCACGAACGGGCCGCCGGGGATCAGCACCGACGTCCCCGCCACGCCCGGCCGGCCGGCGGGCAACACCGAATCGTCGTGCAGCAGCGGCTCGCCGGTGCGCAGGTTGAGCGCCTGCAACATCGTTTCGTCGTGCTGGTTTTCGTGGCTGACCACCATCCCGAACGCGAAGGCCGCGCGGTCGCCGGCCGGGTCGTCGGGCAGCGCGTCGAGGGCGTCCAGCGCCGCGGATCGCACTGTGCGGCAATAGGAGTGGGCCTGCTTCGGGGACAGCAGCGGCAGGTCGGCCCGGCTGGCCCGGGAATGCTCGAACGCGTCGTAGAGGCCCTCGACGGCCTGGGGCAGGATTCCTGGGCGGTCCGGGTCGCCGCCGCGCAACAGCCAGAACTCCTCCTGCTGGCCGATGTGCGCCAGGTCCCACACCAGCGGGCTCATCAATGGGTCGTACTGCCGGCGCAGTTCGGCGTCGTCGAAGTCGACGAGCCGCAGCGTGCGCGTGCGCGCCCGCGCCAGCTCGTCGGCGAGCCGTTGCCGGATCACGGGCCCCCTCGCGACGAGCGCGCGGCCTCGGAGACCGTGGCGGCGATGCCGTGCTCGACGACGCGGTCGGAGAAGTCGTCGCCGGGACACCGGCCTTGCTCGACGGCGCCGGCCAGCAGCTGCATCGCGTCGGTCAGCGCCGCCGGTGCCCGCTCGGCGGCCAGCGCCACGCACCGGGTGGCCGCCTCGTGCAGCCGCCGGTCGCGCAGGCCGGCGCGCGCCGCGGTGTCCCAGGCGGTGGCCACCGGTTCGACGGCCTCGGCCGCCAGGTCGGCGGCGACCGAGTCGTCGAGTAACGCCACCAGGGTGAACACCACGGCCGCCCACAGCGGCTCGGGCACGCTGTCGAGGTAGCGGATCTCCAGCCACTGCCTCGGTCGCACCGGCGGGAACAGCGTGGTCAGGTGGTATTCCAGGTCGGCGACCGTCGGGCGCCGGTCGCCCAGCAGCACCCGCCCGTCGACCCAGTCGGCGAACGGCACCCACCGCGTGACCGCCGTCAGCTCCGAGCCATCGGCGCTGTGCACCAGCATCACCGGGGCCTTGAGCGCGTAGCGCGCCCAGTCGGTGCCCGGGTCGTCGCCGCTGGCGCCCAGGATCGGCCCGCAGCGCGCCGAGTCCATATCGCCCCACACCCGCTGCCGCGTGGAGGCCCAGCCGGTGAACTCGCCGCCAAGCATGGGGGAGTTGGCGGCGATCGCGATCATGGTGGGGCCCAAGGCGTGGGCCAGCCGGACCCGCGCGGCCCAGCCGGCCTGGGGCCCGGCGTCGAGGTTCACCTGGATCGCCGCGGTGGACGTCATCATCGCCGCGCCCGCCTCGCCGGAGCGGCTGGTGGCGAAGAAGCGTTCCATCGCGCGGTAGCGCGAGCCGGGGTTGATGCGCTTCGGCGGCCGCAGCGGGTCCGCCCCGAGAAAAACCAGGCCCAGCCCGGCGTCCGCGAAGCCGGCCCGCAGCACGTCTTGATCGCGTTTCATCGCCGCGATGGCGTCCACCACCCCGCCGGCCGGCGGACCGGACAGCTCGACGGCGCCGCCGGGTTCGACGGTCACCACGCTGCCGGCCGGCATTGCGGGCAGACGCTCGAGGACGTCTGCGATTTCGGACCAGCCGGGCCGCCGGGACGGGTCGGCCGGATCGTGGCAATGGGCTTCGAGCTCCAGTCCGACGCGGCGCACCGGGCCGTCGGCGAGGCAGGTTTCGGCGATGTACTTCGCGGCGGCGGCGGAGTCGGCCACCTCGGCTTGGGCTGCGCTGAGGGCGGCGGACGTCATATCACGATCCCTTCAGGGCCCGCCCCCGCCCGTAGTGGCCCGCGGACCGCTTGTTGCGCAGCTAACCGGAAAATAATCGCCACTACTTCATCTTGCAGATCGCCCCGACATATTCCCGTCCTGCCGGAATTCGCGTGCACGGCCCACCCGAGTAGCCGGCTCCACGCTACTGGCCCAGCGCGTTCTGCATCGCTCCGGCCAAGACGTTGACCGCGGGGCCCGCGTTGCCAGACTGGCAGACCTTGGCCTGCAACAACACGTTTTCACGCAGCCTGGTTTGATCGAAGCACCGCCGGTCGGTGCCGGCTTCCTGCTTGGTCCAATTCGCGTCGGTGCCCGTCGCCGGGCCGCCGTCGAACGACCACACCTGGGTGGTCCCGTTGTCCAGATGCATCGCGGTGGTCTGCCCCGAGCAGCCGACGGTCCGGTCCACGACACGATGGAAGGCCCGGCCCGCGGCGTCGTTGTTGGCGAACACCCCGACCGCCTGCTTGACGTAGTGGGTCTGGTCGCTGGGCGACGTCTGGGTGATCGCCCCGTTGAACGACGCCAGGTCCGGATCGTCGAACACCTCGGGCAGCCCGATGTCCGCCCAGTTGTTGCACACCGGCAGGTCGACCGAAAAGCCCTGCACGGGCTGGGTGAACACCGATTCCCAGCCCATCGGGCCGCCGACGATGTTGCCCACCGATCCCTTACCGAGGACCGCGTAGTTGACCACCCCCGGCTCCGACGGGTGGGCGGCCGCGACCGGGACGCTCGACGCTCCCCCGACCGCGACCCCCACGGTCACCACCGCGGCGACGATCCGCATGGTCATGGGTTTCGATCATGCCAGGGCGGCCGCCGCCTGGCTCGCCCCAACCCGATGGGGCGCTGTTACGGGCGCGGATTACCCGGGGTGTTGGGCGCCGGCGCCGGCGGACTCGGTGTCGGTGCCTGGGCGGGGCCCCCCGGGCCGCCCGGACCGCCGGGACCAAAGCCCGGGGGCGGACCGAACGGGCCGCCCGGACCTTCGGGACCGAAGCCCGGCGGCGGCGGCGGACCGAACGGGCCCATCCCCGGACCGCCCGGGCCGAACTGCCACGGCCCGCCGCCCGGGCCGCCGGGACCGCCCGGGCCGTACATCATGCCGTGGTGGTGTTTGTGGTGGCAGTGCGGACCGAAGCCCATCACCATGGCGCCGGCGAAGAAGACGGTGGACAGGATGAAGACGATGCCGGCGACGATCACCACCCATGCGGCGGCCACGTAGAGCTTGGGGGGCTTGGCTCGCTCGTACGGCGGGGCCAGGGCCGCGGCCGCTGCTGGGACGGGGGTCGGCTGCGCTGACGGTTCGGGTGTTTGGGTCATGCCTTGCATAGTGCCCCGGCCCGCGGACGCGTAACAGGCTCGCGCACCAAATGTTGCTGTGAATTGGCCTATCGGTTGTCGAACGAAAACGCGGCCCGACGCTCACGCGAGCGCCGGGCCGCTGGGTGCTGGGTTATCGACCCGGCCGTGTGTTACGGGGTGCGGGTCGGGGCGACCGACGACGGAATCTGGCTGGGCCCGGGGGCGCCGGGCGCGACGGAAGCGGGTCCGCCCTGGTTGGCGCCCGGGGGGCCACCCGCGCCGGGGCCGCCGGGGCCACCGGGACCGAAGCGGTGCGGATGCATCATCATGTGCTGCTTGTGGTGATGGTGGTGATGGCCGCCGTGATGCCCCAGCGCCATCCCCGTGAAGAAGATGACCGAGACGATGAACACGATGCCGGCGACGATGGCGACCCACGCCGCGGCGATGAAGACCCGCGGGGTCTTGTAGGCAACCGGCTCTACCGCCGGCGCTGTTGCGGGTGCGGTAGAGGTCCGCACGGTTGGGGTGTCAGATGTTTCACTCATGAGACACATGATGCAGGCGTTACCAATAGTTGCGGCTATGCGCCACTTATGTAGCAGCTATGAGACAAAAGCGGTCCTCACGTGGTGAAACCCGGCGGGCGGGCTGGTGCACGACGCCTCGGCCGAGTCCGAAGCCGCCACCGCCGGCGCGGGGCGGGGCGGGTTTGCTGGTGGAAACGGCTCGGCGCGCGGATTTGCGCGTTAACGTAGCCAACCCACCAAGGAGGTTTGCTTTGAGCCAGCAAGAAACCCAGAGCGGCGAGTATTTCTGGAGCGACCACGAAGCCGACGACGAGCTGACGCGCCTGCGACTGATCGAGCGGTTCAACGACCCCTCGACGTTTCGCCAGCTCGCCGCGATCGGCGTCGCCGACGGTTGGCGGTGCCTCGAGGTGGGCGCCGGCGCCGGATCCGTGACGCGCTGGCTCTCGCACGGGTGGGTTCCACCGGCAAAGTCGTGGCCGCCGACCTCGATGTGCGGTTCCTCGGCGAGATCGGCGCACCGAACGTCGAGGTCCGCCAGTGCGACGTCACCCAGGACCCACTCGAGCCGGCCTCGTATGACCTCGTCCACGCTCGCTCGGTCCTGACACATCTGCGCGATCCGGTCGCGGTGCTGCGCCGCCTGACCGCCGCGCTGCGCCCGCGCGGCTGGCTGATGATCGAAGACACCGACAACGGCACCGTTGAAGCGACCAATCCCGCGCACCCCGACGCCACGGCATTCGACCTTTGCGCCCAGGCACGCATCAAATTCCTGTTGGCGGCAGGCGTCATGGACCTGCGCTACGGCCGCACCCTGCCGGCCCACATGGCCGAGTTGGGGTTGACCGATATGGACAACGAAGCCGTCGCCCTGGTCGGACCCGGACGCAGCCCGATGTCGCAGTTGATGATGCGGTCTTTCCTGCCGATCGATGACGCCATGGTCGCCAACGACGTCATCGCAGCCTCCGACGCGGCCGGTGCCCGGCAGGCCTTCGACGACCCGTCGTTCCTCTACCGGGGCGGCTTGGTCGTCGCCGTCTGGGGTCGCAAGCCGGACTAGAGCTTGAACGGGTTGACGGCGAACTGGATCACCCGATACGGCGCGCTCGCCCTGGTCCTGGTATCCCACTGGCTGACGAATATCCGTAGCTCATCGAGGGTGGACCCGGGCGAGATGTACCCGCCGTAGGGCTGGGCCAGGCGATTGTCGTACGGGGGCGGGAGGCTTTCCGCCGGGTCCGGCCACTCGTCGTGCTGGACCACCGTCGTCACCGGCGCGGTGCCCAGCGACGTGGGGTCGTCGGCCACCCGGACCTCCATGTTTCCCGTGCTGGCGTTGAAATATGACAGCACCGCCTTGCCGTCGATCTGCCGGATGCACATCTCGCCCACCTGATCGGGCCACAGCGGCGTCGGCGTCTTGTTCCACCCGCCGTCGGGGCCCGCCGCCCAGCCCTGCCACCGCGACCGGTCGGTGAAGGTTTGCGGCGTCGCGCGGTACAGCAGCACCGGATCGCGCCGCGTGAAGCTGTTGGCCACCACATACACCCAGCCGGTCGGCGAGTCGGGGGTGGGGATCGGGTCGTAGTACCCGCTGATCTGTGTCTGCGAGCCACCCTGGTAGGACGCGTCCCGCCGGGACCCCGGCACGGTCTGCCAGCCGCCGCGCGCGGCCTCGGGGGCGACGAGCCGGGAGTTCACCGGCGCCAGGTTGTGGGTGGTGGTCACCATCAGGTAGCTGCGCCGGTTGATCTGCACCACCCCGGCGGGCAGCTGCGAGTCCCCCGCCGGGGTGGGGTCGGCCAGCAGCGGCTTGGTGATCCCGGTGACGCCCGTGTAGCGCACCCCGGCGGGATCGTCGACCGACGCGGTGTCGACGTGCAGCGCCACCGGCGAGTACCAGCCGCCGAACCCGACGCCCTGGCCGGCGAAGCTGTCGCCGCACACCTGCAGCAGCTCGGTGGGGAACTCGACGAACTCACACAGGTCGGTCGCGCCGATGCCGTAGTCGCGGGTGGGGGTGCCGGTTCCGGCCGTCGGGCCGATCCGCAGCACCTGACCGGGCGCCAGCGGCTGCAGGACGGGCTCGGGGACCGGCGCCGGGGGATCCGCGTGCGCCACCCAAAGCAATTGCGGCGCAAGCAAAGTCAGTGCGAGCAGCGAGCACCGCGTGGCGGAGCTCACCCGCGGATTCACAACGAAGAGCGTATTTCAGCGGCCAGCAGCTCGGCGATCTGGATGGTATTGAGCGCCGCACCCTTGCGCAGGTTGTCCCCGGCGACGAACAGCGCCAGGCCGCGCCCGTCGGGCACGCCGGGGTCCTGGCGGATGCGGCCGACCAGCGACTCGTCGACGCCCGCGGCGGCCAGTGGCGTCGGCACGTCGACCACCTTGACGCCCGGGGCGCCGTCAAGCAGTTCGGTGGCGCGCTGCGGCGAGAGCGGCCGCGCGAACTCGGCGTTGATCGACAGCGAGTGCCCGGTGAACACCGGGACCCGCACGCAGGTGCCGCTGACCAGCAGGTCGGGGATGTCGAGGATCTTGCGGCTCTCGTGGCGCAGCTTCTGGTCCTCGTCGGTCTCCCCGGAGCCGTCGTCCACCAGGGACCCGGCCACCGGCACCACGTTGAACGCGATCGGCGCCAGGTAGGTCTTGGGCTCCGGGAACTCGCACGCGCCGCCGTCGTACACCAGCCGCTCGGCCCCGTCGATGACGGCGCGGGCCTGGCCGGCCAGCTCCTCGACCCCGGCGAGGCCGCTGCCGGACACCGCCTGGTAGCTCGAGACCACCAGGCGCACCAGTTGCGCCTCGTCGTGCAGCACCTTGAGCACCGGCATGGCGGCCATGGTCGTGCAGTTCGGGTTGGCGATGATGCCCTTCGGCCGGTTGCGGGCGGCGGCGAAGTTGACCTCGGACACCACCAGCGGCACGTCGGGGTCCTTGCGCCAGGCCGAGGAGTTGTCGATCACGGTCACCCCGGCGGCGGCGAACCGCGGCGCCTGCACCAGCGACATCGTCTTGCCGGCCGAGAACACCGCGATGTCCAGCCCGGCCGGATCGGCCGTCGCGGCGTCCTCGACCTCGATCTCCTGGCCGCGGAATCCCAGCTTGCGGCCCTGCGAGCGGGCGGACGCGAAAAACCGCACCGACGTCGCGGGAAAGTCCCGCTCGTCGAGCAGCGTGCGCATCACCTGGCCCACCTGGCCGGTGGCGCCCACTACACCGATGGCGACCATCTATCTGCCCGTCCCCGCGTACACCGTGGCCGACTCCTCCCCGCCGAGCCCGAACGCCTCGTGCAACGCCACGACCGCCTTGTCCAGTTCGGTGTCGCGGCACAGCACCGAGATGCGGATCTCGGAGGTGGAAATCAGCTCGATGTTGACGCCCACCTGGGCCAGCGCCTCGCAGAAGGTGGCGGTGACGCCGGGGTGGCTGCGCATGCCCGCGCCGATCAGCGACACCTTGCCGATGTGGTCGTCGTAGAGCAGCTGGGTGAACCCGATCTCCGTTTGCAGCGCGTCCAACTTGGCCACCGCGGTGGGCCCGCTGTCGCGCGAGCAGGTGAAGGTGATGTCGGTCTTGCCGTCCTCGACCTTGGACACGTTCTGCAGCACCATGTCGATGTTCACGTCGGCGTCGGCGATGGCCCGGAAGACCTTCGCCGCGTAGCCGGGGATGTCGGGGATCCCGACGACGGTCACCTTGGCCTCGCTGCGGTCGTGCGCGACTCCGGTGAGGATGGGGTCTTCCATGGGCGTGTCCTTGATCGATCCCTTGACGACGGTGCCTGGTTTGTCCGAGTACGACGACCGGACGTGCACCGGCATGTCGTAGCGGCGAGCGTATTCGACGCAGCGCAGCATCAGCACTTTGGCGCCGCAGGCCGCCATCTCGAGCATCTCCTCGAAGGTGACCGTGTCCAGCCTGCGGGCGTTGTGCACGATGCGCGGGTCCGCGCTGAAGATGCCGTCGACGTCGGTGTAGATCTCGCAGACGTCGGCGCCGAGCGCCGCGGCCAGCGCGACCGCGGTGGTGTCCGAGCCGCCGCGACCCAGCGTGGTGACGTCGCGGGTGTCCTGGCTGACCCCCTGGAACCCGGCGACCAGCACGATGCGCCCCTCGTCGAGCGCTTCGCGCAGGCGTCCCGGCGTGACCTCGATGATCTTGGCGTTGCCGTGGGTGCCGGTGGTGAGCACGCCGGCCTGCGAGCCGGTGAACGAGCGGGCCTGCGCGCCCAGCGATTCGATCGCCATCGCCACCAGGGCATTCGAGATGCGTTCGCCGGCGGTGAGCAGCATGTCCAGTTCCCGCGGCGGCGGGGCCGGGCAGACCTGCTGGGCCAGGTCGAGCAGGTCGTCGGTGGTGTCGCCCATCGCGGAGACGACGACGACTACATCGTTGCCTTGCTTCTTGGTCGCGACGATGCGCTCGGCCACGCGGCGGATACGGTCGGCGTCCGCCACGGATGATCCGCCGTACTTCTGCACGACGAGCGCCACTGTTGCTCTTCTCTGTCTCGGATTGCCAGCGCCACTTTGCGCGTTTGAGTCCACAACAGAATACGTGGCTGCGCATCCGGATTTTCCGCGCGGCCGAGGCCCTCGACCGTGGGCCCTACGTAGGAAAACGGCGCCGGTGGCGTCCGCAAGCCCCACGGTCGGCGCGTTTTGGTCCCGGCACCGATAGCGGTAGAGTGCACACCGTGCAACGGGTGCTCCTCCTCGGACGCCGCGACGGGGCCTGATCCAGACCGGCCTCCCGTCGCGGGAGTCGTCGATGCGCCGGTCTGAGGTTCCTTCTAAACCCCCGGAGCAACTACCGTGACTATCCCTGATTCACCCGACGCCTATCGGTCAGCACACACCATCGTCAAACCCGCCGGCCCGCCCGGGCCGGGCCAGCCCGCGTGGAATCCCCAGCGCGGCTCGTCGATGCCGGTCAACCGGTATCGGCCCTTCGCCGAGGAAGTCGAGCCCATCCGGGTGCCCGACCGCACCTGGCCCGACCGCGTCATCACCCGCGCCCCGCTGTGGTGCGCGGTGGACCTGCGCGACGGCAACCAGGCGCTGATCGACCCGATGAGCCCGGCCCGCAAGCGGCGCATGTTCGACCTGCTGGTCCGCATGGGCTACAAGGAGATCGAGGTCGGATTCCCGTCGGCCAGCCAGACCGACTTCGACTTCGTCCGCGAGATCATCGCCGAGGGCGCCATCCCCGACGACGTCACCATCCAGGTGCTGACCCAGTGCCGCCCGGAGCTGATCGAGCGCACATTCGAGGCGTGCGACGGCGCGCCGCGCGCCATCGTGCACTTCTACAACTCGACGTCGATCCTGCAGCGCCGCGTGGTGTTCCGCGCCGACCGGGCCGCGGTGCAGGCCATCGCGACCGACGGCGCGCGCAAGTGCGTCGAGGAGGCCGCCAAGCGCCCCGGCACGCACTGGCGATTCGAGTACTCCCCGGAGTCCTACACCGGCACCGAGCTGGAGTACGCGAAAGACGTGTGCGACGCCGTCGGCGACATCATCGGCCCCACGCCGGACAACCCGATCATCTTCAACCTGCCGGCCACCGTGGAGATGGCCACGCCCAACGTCTACGCCGACTCGATCGAGTGGATGAGCCGCAACCTGGCCAACCGGCAATCCGTCATCCTGAGCCTGCACCCGCACAACGACCGCGGAACCGCCGTTGCCGCAGCCGAATTGGGCTACCAGGCCGGCGCCGACCGGATCGAGGGCTGCCTGTTCGGCAACGGAGAGCGCACCGGCAACGTGTGCCTGGTGACGCTGGGGCTCAACCTGTTCAGCCGCGGGGTGGACCCCCAGATCGACTTCTCCAACATCGACGAGATCCGGCGCACCGTCGAGTACTGCAACCAGCTGCCGGTGCCCGAGCGGCACCCCTACGGCGGGGACCTGGTCTACACCGCGTTCTCCGGCAGCCACCAGGACGCCATCAACAAGGGCCTGGACCAAATGAAGATCGACGCTGACCGCGACGGCTCCGATGTTGAAGACATGCTCTGGCAGGTCCCGTACCTGCCGATCGACCCCAAGGACGTCGGGCGCACCTACGAGGCGGTGATCCGGGTCAACTCGCAGTCCGGCAAGGGCGGGGTGGCCTACATCATGAAGGCCGACCACGGGTTGGCGCTGCCGCGACGGCTGCAGATCGAGTTCTCCCAGGTGATCCAGAAGATCGCCGACGGTGAGGGCGGCGAGATCTCGCCGAAGGAGATGTGGGACGCGTTCTCCGAGGAGTACCTGGCCCCGGTGCGCCCGCTGGAGCGGATCAAGCAGCGCGTCGACGCCTCGGACGACGACGGCGTCACCACCATCGCCGCGACCGTCAAGGTCGACGGGGTGGAGACCGAGATCAGCGGCTCCGGCAACGGCCCGCTCGCCGCTTTCGTCGACGCGCTGGGCCACGTCGGCTTCGAGGTCGCCGTCCTGGACTACTCCGAGCACGCGATGAGCGCCGGCGACGACGCGCAGGCGGCGGCCTACGTGGAGGCCTCGGTGTCCGGCCGGACCGTGTGGGGCGTCGGGATCGCGCCGTCGATCACCGCCGCGTCTCTGCGGGCCGTGGTGTCGGCGGTCAACCGGGCTTCCCGAAACTAGGGCGCTAGAACAAGGCGAGCTGCTGGTCGGCCGCCGTCGCGTCGGTGAATTCCTCCATGCTGGTGCCGCCGGCGACCGTGCCGACGCTGTCCATGAACTGCGCGTCGGACAGCACCGGCACCCCCAGCCGCAGGGCGTGATAGCCCTTGCCCTGCTCGGGGGCGGCGTCGTTGCAGACCACCAGCGAGGTCTCGCCGTCCACGACGTCGCTGTAGGCCAGCCCGGCGTGCAGGATCCGCTCGACGAGTTCCTCGTGGGTGCGCCGCACCTCGGCGGCCAGCGCCACCCGCATGCCCTGGATCAGCGGGCGGCCGCGGACGTAGGGCCCCGGGTTGAGGTAGGGGCACGGCATCCGGGACGCCAGCACCTTCAACGGGCGCAGCTCGTCGTGGGTGACCCGCCCGTTCGGCCATTGGCGCCGCGTCACCGGATGCACCGGCAGCCAGATGTCGCGCTCGCGCGCCCGCTGCAGCGCCGACTCCAGCACGCCGGTGAGCACCAGGGCGTCGTCGAACGCGTCGTGCGGCCGCTCCTGGGTCACGCCCCAGTGCGCGGCGAGCGTCTCGAGCCGCAGGTTGTCGACCCCGAGGTCGAGGCGGCGCGCCAGCTCGACGGTGCACATCACGTCGTCGATGGGCAGCTCCGCCTCGGCGAGTTCGGCTTCGGCGGCCAGGAAGGCGTAGTCGAAGGCGACGTTGTGCGCCACCAGCGTGCGCCCGCGCAGCACCTCCACCAGGTCACCGACGATGTCGGCGAACTGCGGCTGGTCCTCGAGCATGGCGGCGGTCAGGCCGTGCACGTGGGTGGGGCCGGGGTCGACGCCCGGGTTGAGCAGGCTGACCACGGACTGCTCGACCCGGCCCCTGGGGTCGAGGCCGAGCGCGGCAATGCTGATGATGCGGGCCTGACCCGGGCGAAAACCCGAGGTCTCGACGTCGATGACGGCCCAACCCGCGCCCGGCTCGGTGGCCGGACGACCCCAGGACACCGCGTTCATACGCTGAGGATGGCACGTCGGACCGACATCGCCGGGGCGCTACGGCGTCGTGTCGGCACGTAAAGCTGATGCCTTTTAAACTGCGCGGGTGGTCACCACCCGGGCACGCCTCGCACTCGCCGCCGGCGCTAGCGCGCGATGGGCCTCGCGAGTCACCGGGCGCGGTGCCGGAGCGATGATCGGCGGCCTGGTCGCGATGACCCTGGACCGTTCGATCCTCCGGCAGCTCGGGGCGGGCCGGCGCGCCGTCATCGTCACCGGCACCAACGGCAAGTCGACGACGACCCGCATGACCGCGGCCGCGCTGAGCACGCTCGGCCCGGTGGCGACCAACGCCGAGGGCGCCAACATGGACGCCGGCCTGGTGGCCGCGCTGGCCGCCGACCGCCGGGCCGGGCTGGCCGCGCTGGAGGTCGACGAGATGCACGTGCCCCACGTCTCCGATGCCGTCGATCCGAGCGTGCTGGTCCTGCTCAACCTGAGCCGTGACCAGCTGGACCGGGTCGGCGAGATCAACGTCATCGAGCGCACGCTGCGCGCCGGCCTGGCCGGGCACCCGAACGCGGTCGTCGTCGCCAACTGTGACGACGTGCTGATGACCTCCGCCGCCTACGACAGCCCCCACGTGGTGTGGGTGGCCGCGGGCGGCGCCTGGGCCAACGACTCGGTCAGCTGCCCGCGCAGCGGCGAGGTCATCGTCCGCGACAAGGGGCATTGGTATTCCACCGGCGCCGACTTCAAGCGGCCCAGCCCGCAGTGGTGGTTCGACGACGACACGCTGTACGGGCCCGACGACCTGGCCCTGCCGATGCGGCTGGCGCTGCCCGGCGCGGTGAACCGCGGCAACGCCGCCCAGGCCGTGGCCGCGGCCGTCGCGCTCGGCGCGGACCCCGCGAAGGCCGTCGCGGCGGTGTCGAATGTCGACGAGGTCGCCGGGCGATACCGCAGCGTCGAGGTGGGCGAGCACCAGGCGCGGATCCTGTTGGCCAAGAACCCCGCCGGCTGGCAGGAGGCGCTGTCGATGGTGGACAAGCGCGCGGCCGGGGTGGTCATCGCGGTCAACGGGCAGGTGCCCGACGGCGAGGACCTGTCCTGGCTGTGGGATGTGCGCTTCGAACACTTCGAAGACACCCAGGTCGTGGCCGCCGGGGAGCGCGCCACCGACCTCGCGGTGCGGCTCGGGTACGCGGGCGTCGAGCACACCCTGGTGCACGACACCGTCGCCGCCATCGCGTCGTGCCCGCCCGGGCGGGTCGAGGTCGTCGCCAACTACACCGCGTTCTTGCAGCTGCAGCGCAGGCTGGCGCGCCATGGCTGACTCGGTGATCCGGATCGGGCTGGTGCTGCCCGACGTGATGGGCACCTACGGCGACGGCGGCAACGCCGTGGTGCTGCGCCAACGGCTGCTGTTGCGGGGCATCGCGGCCGAGATCGTCGAGATCACGCTGGCCGATCCGGTGCCCGAGACGCTGGACCTGTACACGCTGGGCGGGGCCGAAGACTACGCGCAGCGGCTGGCCACCCGGCACCTGATCCGTTACCCCGGGCTGCAGCGCGCCGCGGACCGCGGCGCGCCCGTGCTGGCGATCTGCGCGGCCGTCCAGGTGCTGGGGCGTTGGTACGAGACGTCGTCGGGGGAACGTGTCGACGGCGTCGGCATGCTGGACGCGACGACGTCCCCGCAGGATGCGCGCACCATCGGCGAGCTGGTCAGCAAGCCGCTTCTGGCCGGGCTGACCCAGCGGCTCACCGGCTTCGAAAACCACCGGGGCGGCACCGTTTTGGGGGTCGCGGCGTCGCCGCTGGGCGCGGTGGTCAAGGGCGCCGGCAACCGGGCCGGCGATGGCTTCGACGGGGTGGTGCAGGGCAGCGTCGTCGCGACCTACATGCACGGGCCATGCCTGGCCCGCAACCCGGAGCTGGCCGACCTGCTGCTGGGCAAGGTGACGGGCGACCTGCCGCCGTTGGAGCTGCCCGAGGTGGACCAGCTGCGCCGCGAGCGCCTCGCGGCCCGCTGAGCGCGTTTGGACGCCGAGACATAACCCACCGCGCCCCGACTCGGCGTGTCTTGTGCGTGGCTTATATGTCGAAATGAGACCAAGCGGTCCCGCACCCACGAGCGCTCCAAGTTTTCTTCAAGAATCCGCAGAGGGCGCGGGCGCAGCCTTTGGCCCATGAGCAACCCCAGAACGATCGTCGCCGCGGTGGGACTCGCGGCGGCACTGAGCGCGGCCGTCGGCGCGGCGGTCGGATTCGCGGCGACGGCCTACGCGGCCGTCGGAATGCACGGCGACCCGGCCGGCGCGGCGCCCTACTGGCGCTATCAACAGCAGGACAAGGACTGCGGGGAGATGGCGGTCGCCGACGTCGTCGGGCAGGTCACCGGCCACGAACCCACCGAGGACGAGATCACCGGTGTGGCCGCGAACATCCCGAGCGTGAGCCACCCCGGGCCGATCTACCGGCCCTCGGGCAACACCAAAAACTCCGACCTGCCCGTGCTGCTGGCGCACTACGATGTCCCGGCCACGGCGGTCCACACCAACATCGACGCCCTCGCGCAGGACCTGGACCGCGGGCGCAAGGTGATCGTCGGGCTCAACGACAAGACCATCTGGGACGAGCCCGGCGACCGGTCCCAGGAGAACCACTTCGTCGTCGTCATCGGCATCGACACCAAGGCCGGCGTGGTGCACCTCAACGACAGCGGCATCAGGGCCGGCCGCGACGAACAGGTGCCTATCACCACGTTCGAAGCGGCATGGAAGACCAGCGACGACTTCGCTGTGGTGACGCGGTGACCGGGCCCCGTCAGACCATCGCCCGGCGGCCGGTCAGTGCGCGGCCCAGCGTCAGCTCGTCGGCGAATTCCAGGTCGCCGCCCATCGGGAGCCCGGACGCGATCCGGGTCACGGTCAAACCGGGGATGTCGCGCAGCATCCGAACCAGGTAGGTGGCGGTCGCCTCGCCCTCGGTGTTGGGGTCGGTGGCGATGATGACCTCGGTGATGTCGACGTCGTCGACGCGCTCGCCGATGCGGCTCAGCAGCTCGCGGATGCGCAGCTGTTCGGGACCGACGCCGGACAGCGGATCGAGCGCACCGCCCAGCACGTGGTAGCGGCCGCGGAATTCGCGGGTGCGCTCGACGGCCTGGATGTCCTTCGGCTCCTCGACCACACACACCAACGACCCGTCCCGGCGCGGGTCGGCGCAGATGCGGCACCGCTCGTCGTCGGAGACGTTGCCGCACACCGCGCAGAACCGCACGCCGTCGCGGACTTTGCCCAGCACCGCGGTCAGCCGGTCGATCTCGGGCGGTTCCACCGACAGCAGGTGAAACGCGATGCGCTGGGCGCTCTTGGGTCCGATACCCGGCAGCTTGCCGAGCTCGTCGATGAGGTCCTGGACCGGTCCTTCGAACATGTCGTCCCGAGGTCTACAGCCCCGGCATCTGGGTGGGGGGCGCCGGCGGCGGAGCCGGTGGGCCGCCCATGCCGCCGGCCAGGGCGCCCAGCCGCTCCTGCGCCATCTTGGTGACCTGCGACGAAGCGTCGCCCATGGCGCCGACGATCAGGTCCTGCAGGGTCTCGATGTCCCCGGGGTCGACGACCTTGGGGTCGATCTTCACCGCGACCACCTCGCCGCTGCCCTTGACGACGACCTCGACCAAGCCGCCGCCGGCCTGGCCCCGCACCTCGGCGTTGGCGAGCTGGTGCTGGGCTTCCAGTAGCTTTTGCTGCATCTGCTGCGCCTGGGCGAGCAGCGCCGACATGTCGCCTCCGGGTTGCATGACAATCCCCTTGCATCTCGGTCTCGAGTTGGTTTCGCCTGCGTGTGCCGGGCGATTCGAAACCCCCAGCGTAGACCGCGCGACGTTACCTTTGCGCCGTGGACCTACGAGTGAGCACGCGTGTCGGAATCAAATTGGCGGTCGCTGCGCTGGTCGCCGCCGCCACCGCCATCACGCCGACGGCGACCCCGGCAGCGTGGGGGGTGCCGTCCAACATCGCCGGCATGGTCGTCTTCATCGACCCCGGCCACAACGGCGCCAACGACGCCTCCATCAACCGTCAGGTGCCCACCGGGCGCGGCGGCACGAAAGACTGCCAGGCCAGCGGGACCTCCACCAACAGCGGTTACCCGGAGCACACGTTCACCTGGGACACCGCCCTGCGGGTGCGCGCCGAGCTCAACGCCCTGGGCGTGCGGACCGCTCTGTCGCGCGGCAACGACACCGGGCTGGGGCCGTGCGTCGACGCGCGCGCCAACGCCGCCAACGCGATGCACCCCAACGCGATCCTGAGCATCCACGCCGACGGCGGACCGGCCTCGGGGCGGGGATTCCACGTCAACTACTCCGCACCGCCGCTCAACCCGGCGCAGGCCGGGCCGTCGGTGCAGTACGCCCGGATCATGCGCGACCAGATGCAGACGTCGGGCATTCCGCCGGCCAACTACATCGGCCAGGACGGCTTGTACGGGCGTTCGGATCTGGCCGGGCTGAACCTGGCGCAGTACCCGTCGGTCCTCGTCGAATGCGGCAACATGAAGAACCCCGCGGATTCGGCGCTGATGGAGTCGCCCGAGGGCCGGCAGAAGTACGCCGACGCGCTCGTCCGCGGCGTCGCGGGCTTCCTGGCCACCCAGGGCCAGGCGCGCTAGCTCTCCAGTTCGTTCTTCAGATTCGTCAACACCTCGGACTGAATCCTCTTCAGCCCCAAGGGCGCAAAGGTCTTTTCGAAGAAGCCCTTGACTCCGCCCGCACCGGTCCAGGTGGTCTTCACGGTGACGCTGGAGCCCGGGCCGGCGGGTGCCACCGTCCAGTTGGTGACCATCGACGAGTTGGCATCCTTTTCGATGACGGTGTGGCCGGCCACGTCGACGTCGACCTGCACGTCGCGCACCCGTGACTTGGTGGCCTGCAGCTTCCATTTGGCGACGGTGCCGGCCCCCTGCCCGCCCTGCACCACCTGGTACTCGCTGTACTGCGGGGACAGGATCTTCGGGCGCACCTTCTGATAGTCCGCAACCGCGGCGAGGGTGGCCTCGGGCTCGGCGTTGATCAAGATCGTGCTGGCTGCGCTCACCTGGCCCATCGGGCGCGTCTCCTCGTAGTGATGCCGCCCGCGCGCGGGTGCACGGGCTGTTTCCGAAGACTAGGGTATATGTGGTGCCTGTCCCTGGATCTGCACTCTCCGCTCACGCAGCGGGCGTTGACCGGTTGATGGCGAGCTATCGATCCATCCCCGCAACGTCCGCCGTCCGGCTGGCCAAGCCGACGTCAAATCTGTTCCGCGCCCGCACCAAACACGAAGCGCGCGGCCTGGATACGTCCGGTTTGACCGGCGTTTTATCGGTCGATCCCGAGGCGCGCACCGCCGACGTGGCGGGCATGTGCACCTACGAGGACCTGGTCGCCGCGACCCTTCCGTACGGCCTGTCGCCGCTGGTGGTCCCGCAACTGAAAACCATCACCCTCGGCGGCGCTGTCAGCGGCCTGGGCATCGAGTCGGCGTCGTTTCGCAACGGCCTGCCGCACGAGTCGGTGCTGGAGATGGACATCCTCACCGGTGCAGGCGAATTGCTCACCGCGTCGCGCACCGAGCACCCCGAACTGTTCCGCGCGTTCCCCAATTCCTATGGGACATTGGGGTATTCGACGCGGCTGCGGATCGAGCTGGAGCCCGTCGCGCCGTTCGTGGCGCTGCGCCACATCCGGTTCCGCTCGCTGCCCGAGCTGGTCGCCGCGGCCGAGCGCATCATCGACACCGGCGGGCAGGGTGGCACCCCGGTGGACTACCTGGACGGCGTGGTGTTCAGCGCCGACGAAAGCTACCTGTGCGTGGGCCGGCGCACCACCACCCCGGGCCCGGTCAGCGACTACACCGGCAAAAACATTTACTACCAATCAATTCGGCACGACTCGGCCGGCGCGGAAGCCACCAAGGACGACCGGCTGACGATTCACGACTACCTGTGGCGCTGGGACACCGACTGGTTTTGGTGCTCGCGCGCGTTCGGCGCGCAGAACCCGCGACTGCGCCGCTGGTGGCCGCGCCGGTACCGGCGCAGCAGCGTCTACTGGAAACTCGTCGCGCTGGACCAGCGGTTCGGCATCGCCGACCGGATCGAGGAGCGTAACGGCCACCCGCCCCGCGAACGGGTGGTGCAGGACATCGAGGTGCCGATCGAGCGGACCTCCGCGTTCCTGGAGTGGTTCCTGGACAACGTCCCCATCACGCCGATCTGGCTGTGCCCGTTGCGGCTGCGCGATCACGACGGCTGGCCGCTGTATCCGATGCGGCCGGACCACACCTACGTCAACATCGGGTTTTGGTCATCGGTGCCCGCGGGTACCACCGAAGGCGTCACGAATCGGGCGATCGAGGCAAAGGTGAGCGAACTCGACGGGCACAAGTCGCTGTACTCGGATTCCTTCTACTCCCGCGAGGAGTTTGACGAGCTCTACGGCGGGGAGGCTTGCAAGACGGTCAAGAAAACCTACGATCCGGATTCTCGACTCCTCGACCTCTATGCGAAGGCGGTGCAACGGCGATGACGACTACCAAAGAGCCCAATCACGCGACCTCCCGCTCCGGGGGCAAGCTGAGCATGGCGGAGATCCTGGAGCTGTTCACCGCGACCGGGCACCAGCCGCTGAAGTTCACCGCGTACGACGGCAGTTGCGCGGGCAGCGAGGACGCCGCGCTGGGCCTGGACCTGCGCAGTCCCCGCGGCGCCACCTACCTGGCGACCGCGCCGGGCGAGCTCGGCCTGGCCCGCGCGTACGTGTCGGGTGACCTGTGCACCTACGGCGTCCACCCCGGCGACCCGTATCCGCTGCTCAAGACGCTGACCGACCGGGTCGAATTCAGGCGGCCGTCGGCGCGGGTGCTGGCCAACGTCGTCCGTTCCATCGGCGTCGAGCACCTGCTGCCCGTCGCCCCGCCCCCGGAGGAGGCGCCGCCGCGGTGGCGGCGGGTGGCCGCCGGCGTCGTGCACAGCAAGACCCGCGACGCCGAGGCCATCCACCACCACTACGACGTGTCCAACACCTTCTACGAGTGGGTGCTCGGGCCGTCGATGACCTACACCTGCGCGGTCTATCCCGACGCGGACGCGACGTTGGAGCAGGCCCAGGAGAACAAGTACCGGCTGATCTTCGACAAGCTGCGGCTGCAACCGGGCGACCGGCTGCTCGACGTCGGCTGCGGCTGGGGCGGCATGGTGCGCTACGCGGCGCGGCACGGCGTCCGCGCGATCGGCGCCACCCTGTCGGCCGAGCAGGCGGCGTGGGCCCAACGCGCGATCGAGGACGAAGGGCTGACCGGCCTCGCCGAGGTGCGCCACTCCGACTACCGTGACGTCGGCGAGGCCGACTTCGACGCCGTGTCCTCCATCGGCTTGACCGAGCACATCGGCGTCAAGAACTACCCGGCGTACTTCGGCTTCCTGAAGTCCAAGCTGCGCACCGGCGGCCTGCTGCTCAACCACTGCATCACCCGCCACGACAACAAGTCGACGCCCTTCGCCGGCGGCTTCACCGACCGCTACGTGTTCCCGGACGGGGAGCTGACCGGCTCGGGGCGCATCGTCAGCGACATCCAGGACACCGGTTTCGAGGTGCTGCACGAGGAGAACTTCCGCCATCACTACGCGATGACGCTGCGCGACTGGTGCCGCAACCTGGTCGAGCACTGGGACCAGGCGGTCGCCGAGGTCGGATTGGCCACGGCCAAGGTGTGGGGCCTGTATATGGCGGCCTCGCGGGTGGCCTTCGAGAAGAACAACCTGCAGCTGCATCACGTGCTGGCGGCGAACGTCGACGCCACCGGCGACGACGCGCTGCCGCTGCGACCGTGGTGGCAGCCCTAGACGTTGTCGATTCGACGCGCGCCCAGTTCGTTCTGCAGCAGCTCGAGTGCGACTTCTTCGGGGTCGCGCCGGGGCGCCGACGACTCGCCGCGTCCGGCCTCGGCGAGCATGTGTTCCTCTTCGTCCCGCTGAGCCGAGTCCGCGGCGGCGGGCTCGTCGGGGGGAGCTTCCTGCCTGACGGGCGACGGAGCGCTCACGGGGGGCTCACCCGCGCCGACCTCGCACCGCACCCGCCAGTTCACCCCCAAGGCGTCCTTGAGCGCCTCGGCGATGACGTCGGCGTTGCGCTGTTCGCACAGCCGCTTGGCCAGCGGCGCCGACGCGTGGGTCAGCACCAGCGTGTCGCCCTCGACCGCGCGGACGGTGGCGCCCGCCAGCATCACCTCGGTGGTGCGGCTGCGCTGGCGCACCTTGTCGCGCACCGTCGGCCACATGGTCCGAACCGACGCCGCGCTGAGTTCGCCCGGGGCAGAGGGTGATTCGGGCTCGGGCGCGGGTTCGGGGGCCGGCTCGGGTTTCGGGTCGGGCTTGACGACGGGCGCCGCGGCCTCCCGGCGGGGCCGAGCCGGGGCCTTCTCCGGGGCCACTGCGGGTGCCTTTTCCGGAGCCCTGTCGGAGGCGGGGATGGACACGCTGAGCCGGGCCTCGATGCGCTCGACGCGCTGCAGCAGCGCCGACTCGGCGTCGCTGGCCGACGGCAACAGCAGTCGCGCGCACACCACCTCGAGCAGCAGCCGCGGCGCCGTCGCGCCGCGCATCTCACCCAGCCCGGCCTGCACGACCTCGGCATATCGGGTCAGGGTCGCCGGGCCGATGCGCGCGGCCTGCTCGCGCATCCGGTCCAGCACGTCCTCGGGCGCGTCCACCACGCCGCGGCTCACGGCATCCGGAACCGCTTGCAGCACAATGAGATCGCGGAACCGCTCCAGCAGGTCGGTGGCGAAGCGCCGCGGGTCGTGGCCGGCGTCGATCACCGATTCGACCGCGCCGAACAACGCGGCGGCATCCGAGGCGGCCAGCGCGTCGACGGCGTCGTCGATCAGCGCGACGTCGGTGGCGCCCAACAGGCCCAGCGCCCGCTGGTAGGTCACGTGCCCGCCCTCGGAGCCCGCCAGCAGCTGATCCAGCACCGACAGCGTGTCGCGCGGTGAGCCGCCGCCGGCCCGGATCACCAGCGGGTACACCGCGTCGTCGACGACGACGCCCTCCTGCTCGCAGATGCGCCCGATCAGCGCCCGCATGGTGCGCGGCGGCAGCAGCCGGAACGGGTAGTGGTGCGTGCGCGACCGGATCGTCGGCAGCACCTTTTCCGGTTCGGTGGTGGCGAAGATGAAGATGAGGTGCTCGGGTGGCTCCTCGACGATCTTGAGCAGCGCGTTGAACCCGGCGGTGGTCACCATGTGCGCCTCGTCGACGATGAACACCCGGTAGCGCGACTGCGCCGGAGCGTAGAAGGCGCGGTCGCGCAGCTCGCGCGTGTCGTCCACGCCGCCGTGGCTGGCCGCGTCGAGCTCCACCACGTCGATGCTGCCGGGCGCGTTGGGCGCCAGCGCGACGCAGGATTCGCAGACCCCGCACGGACTGGCCGTCGGCCCCTGCGCGCAGTTCAGCGACCGGGCCAAAATCCGCGCCGACGACGTCTTTCCGCAACCGCGCGGCCCGGAAAACAGGTAGGCGTGGTTGATCCGGCCGGCTTCCAGGGCGATCGACAGCGGCTCGGTGACGTGCTCCTGCCCCACCACCTCGGCGAAGGTTGCCGGCCGGTATTTGCGGTAGAGGGCCACGGTCAGCCAGGCTACTCAGCGCCGGTGACGACCGCTCGGCTGGCGTTCACTCTGCGCTCAGGGCGCAGGCCACTCGCACTTTCGCGCCACCAGCGCAGAATCAAACCCGAATATCGGCCGCCGGCGACGCCAGCAACGCCTCGGACGCGGCCAGCAGCGCGCACGTCGCCAGCCCGTCGACCGCGTCACGCAGGTCCGGCAGCGACGGGAAGGTGGGCGCGATCCGGATGTTCTTGTCGTCCGGGTCTTTTCGGTACGGGAACGTGGCGCCCGCCTCGGTCACCGCGATGCCGGCGTCCTTGGCCAGGGCGACGGTCCGCCGCGCCGTGCCCGGCAGGACGTCGAGGCTGATGAAGTAGCCGCCCTTGGGCTCGGTCCACGACGCGATCTTGGAATCGCTCAGCCGCTCGTCCAGGATCTCGGCCGTCAGCGCGAACTTCGGCGCCAGGATCTGCTGGTGGCGCTGCATGTGCAGGCGCACCCCGTCGGCGTCGCCGAAGAAGCGCAGGTGCCGCAGCTGGTTGACCTTGTCCGGCCCGATCGACTTCTTGCCCGCGTATTGCAGATACCAGGCGATGTTGCCCAGCGATCCGCCGAAGAAGCTGACGCCCGCGCCGGCGAAGGTGATCTTGGAGGTGGACGCGAAGACGTAGGGCCGGTTGGGGTTGCCGGCCTTGGCCGCCAGCCCGAGCACGTCGACCTGGCGGATGAAGTCGTGCGTCAGGGTGTGCACCGCGTAGGCGTTGTCCCAGAACAGCCGGAAGTCGGGCGCGGCCGTGCGCATCTGCGTGAGCCGGCGGGCGGTCTCCCAGGAGTAGGTGATGCCGGTGGGGTTGCCGAACACCGGTACCGCCCACAGGCCCTTGATGGCGGGGTCGGTCGCGACCAGCTCCTCGATCAGGTCGACATCGGGGCCGTCGTGCAGCATCGGCACCGGGATCATCTCGATGCCCATCGTCTCGGTGATGGCGAAGTGGCGGTCGTAGCCGGGGACCGGGCACAGGAATTTGACGGCCGGTTCGTCTTTCCAGGGCCGTGGCGAATCCACCCCGCCGTACAACAGCGAGAAGACGACGAGATCGTGCATCAGCTCCAGGCTGGAGTTGTTGCCGGCGATCAGGTTTTGCACGGGGATGCCCAGCAGCTCCCCGAAGATGGCCCGCAGTTCCGGCAGGCCGTGCAGGCCGCCGTAGTTGCGGGTGTCGGTGCCCTCAGCGTCGCGGTAGACGTCCCCGGGCAGGCTCAGCAGCGGGTTGGACAGGTCGAGCTGCTCCGCCGACGGCTTGCCGCGGGTCAAATCCAAAGCCAGCTTTTTGGCCTGCAGCTCCGCGTAGTCCTGCTGGTTGCGCGAGTGCCGCGCGGCCAGCTCGTCAGGGCTGAGGGAATCGAACGACACCATGGGCCCTCTCGCTGTCGAACGTCGGGGGTTGTTTCGGGGCCTGCTCCCGATAGGGGACCCCGCGCACCCGACAGAGCCCATTGACCCTTGCTGCCTTCCGGCCCTGGGGGAGTTCACAGGATAGACGCCGCGCGGGGTCCATCGCGAGTGTACGGCAACCGGCGGCGCCCGCTGGACACTCGGTTACCATGGCCACGGAGGATTCGCCTAGTGGCCTATGGCGCTCGCCTGGAACGCGGGTTGGGTTAATAGCCCTCGCGGGTTCAAATCCCGCATCCTCCGCCAAGCAGGGGGCTTGTTCGCCGAACGCGTCGAGTGGCCCACCACCAGCATGAGGAGGCGTATGGGGCGCAAGGTCGCCATACCGTGGCACGCGTCGTTTTCGATCGCCGCCGGCGTCCTCTATTTCTTCTTCGTGTTGCCCCGCTGGCCCGAGCTGATGGGCGACACCAAGCATTCGTTGGGGACGACGCTGCGGATCGTGGCGGGCGCGTTGACGGGCCTGGCCGCGCTGCCGGTGGTATTCACGCTGCTGCGCACCCGCAAGCCCGAGCTGGGCACCCCGCAGTTGGCCCTGTCGATACGGGTCTGGTCGATCGTGGCCCACGTGCTGGCCGGGGTGCTGATCATCGGCACCGCGATCAGCGAGCTGTGGCTCAGCCTGGACACGTTCGGCCAGTGGCTGTTCGGCATCTACGGCGCCGCCGCGGCGATCGCGTTGCTCGGGTTCTTCGCCTTCTACCTGTCGTTCGTCGCCGAGTTGCCCCCGCCGCCGCCGAAACCGATCAAGCCGAAGAAGCAAAAGCAGCCCAAACGGCGCGGCCTGCGGCGCAAGAAGAGCGACGGGGCCGACGAGACCGAGGCGGCCGAAGAGGCCCAAGAGGCCACCGAGGAAACCGAAGAAGCTGCGGAAGAGCCGGCGGAAGCCACCGAAGACGAGCCGGCAGAGACCGAAGAAACCGTGGTAGCCGAGGCGCCCACCGAAGAAGCGCCGGAGCCGGAAGACGCCGAGGCGAGCGAAACCACCGAAGAGGCGCGCGGCGGCTTACAGAACCGCCGCCCGACGGGCAAGGGCACGCACCGGATGCGGCGCCGGCGCACCCGCGGTGGGGTCGCGCTCGACGAGTGACCCGGCTTCAGCGGCGCCGCAGGCTTTCGACGTAGGCGGCGATGCGCCGCTGCGTCTCGTCCGCCCCCCACAGCCGGCGCACCTCGTCGTCGACGGGGCCGCCCTCACGCATCCGCGCCAGGGCGGGAGCGCGCAGCTGCGCCTTGGTGTGGCGGTACGCGTCGGCCGGGATGCCCCCGAGGTCGCCCGCCTCCGCCACCGCCGCCTCGACGAGGTCGTCGGCGACGACGCGGTGGGCCAGCCCGTGGGCGATCGCCTCGTCACCCCGGTACAGGCGGCCGCCCAGCAGCACGTCCTCGGCGCGGTCGCCGCACGCGTGGCGCATCACCTCGAGCGCGGCGACCGGGAACGGCACGCCGACGCGGACCTCCGACGCCCCGATCTGCGCCTCGGCGCCGATCAGCCGGCGGTCGCACGCGCAGGCCAGCACGCACCCGCCCGCGATGGCCGCCCCGTTGATCGCTGCCACCGTTGGCCCCGGGTAGGAGAACACCGCCTCGAACGCCTCGGACAGGGCGGGGACCAGCCGGTCGGTGTAGCCCGCTCCCCCGTCGACGACACGGTTGAGCTCGACGCCGGCGCTGAACGCGCGGCCGGCGCCGGTCACGACGACCGCGCCTGCTCCCGAGTGCTGCAGCTCGCCGAACGCGTCGGTCAGCTCCCCTAGCAGCTCGACGTCCATGGCGTTGACCCGCCCGGACGACAGGGTCAGCACCCGGACCGCGCCGACGGACTCGATCTCGATCACGCTGACACCATAACGGGCGCCCGGAATTTGGGATCGGTAGCGATGCGCCGGGTCTGTACTTGCGCCCATGGCGGCGCCAATGGGGCGGCGCACGAAGGAAGGAATTGCAGTGAAACGTCTCCTCGCGGGTGCGATAGGAACCCTCGCGGCTTCGGCCGCGCTGGTGGGCTGCTCGAGCGGCGGCCACACGGCCGCCCCGGCTTCGAGCACGGCGCCCAGTGCCGCCGGCGGCTCCGCCGCGCAGGTCAAGGTGGGCGGCACCGACCTAGCGGGCCTCAACCCGTCCTCGGTGACCTGCGTCCGGACCGGCGGCAAGATCGACATCGGCAGCGGCGCCGCGGGACCCCAGCAGGCGCTGGCCGTGGTCATGACCGACGAGGCCACCCCGAAGGTGGAGTCTCTCGCCCTCGTGGTCGACGGCAACGCGTTGTCGGTCAGCAACGGCATGGGCGCCAAGGTCGGCTCGGCCAACGTGGCGGTGGACGGCAAGACCTACACCATCACCGGCCAGGCGCAGGGCGCCGACCTGAAGAATCCGATGGCCGGAATGATCACCAAGGACTTCAACATCAAGGTGACTTGCGGTTGATCGACCGAACGCCGGGGCGGCGGGCGTGCCTTCACTCACACGTCCGCCGCTTCGGTTTCCGGGCGCGTGGGCGGCGGCGGACTTATGATGCAGCCGTGTCGATCCCCGGCGAACTGGACAGGGCGCGCCGGCTGGCCTTTGCCGCCGACGAGGCGCAAGCTCGGGATCTGCTGCTGTCGCTGGTTCCCCAGATCGAACGCGACGATCGCGACGATCTCATGCTGGAAGTCCTTGCGCAGCTTGGCGAGATCTATCTCGCGCGCGGCCAGCACGACGGCGTGCGCGAGTCGGTCCGGCGCATCAGCGACTGCCTGGACGCCTACGCGGGCATCGGCTCCGATGTCGATGTGGCGCGGATGGTGTGCCGATACTCGCGGCGCGCACAGTTTTTGGAGACGGGCCTGGCCGCCGCCGTCGGCGATCACGAGGGTGCCGCGGCGGCGCTGGCGGCGTTGCGCGACGCCGCATTCGACGAGCAGCAAGCCGAATCCGACGACGAATCCGCATACCTGTGTAGCCACGCCCACGTCTTGTGTGCCAGCGCGCTGTGCGACGACGACCTGCACGTCGACTCGGTCCCGTTGTGGGAGCGGGCGCTTGACGGCGTGGACGAGCTCCGGCACGGCGAATTCGCCGATCACCTCCTGGTGACCACGGGCACCGCGTACGGCAGGTTCTGCGTCGAGACGGGCCGGCTGCCCGAGGCCGAGCAGTGGTTGCGCCGCGCGGGCGCCCGGGCGCAGGCGCTGGGCTGGGAATTGGCCTACGCCAGAACGCAATTGGAGCGCGCGGCGGCGGCCTGGTCGGTCGGAGACCATGCGACGACCGAGGCTCTGGTCTCCGAGGCGCAGCCCGTCATCGCGCGATACGGCCGGGCGCACGACACCGCTCGCTGCTGGTTGTATCTGGGGCTCACCCGGCTGGGATCCGGCGCGCTGGAAGCCGCCGACGAATGCTGGGAGCACGCCGAACGGCTCTGGCGTGAGTTGGGAAAGCCGTTGCCCCTGCATCGGATCCTGTTGCAGCGCAGCTGGATAGCCATCTTCTGGAGCCGCTTCGATGCGGCGGTCGAGCTGATCGCCCAGGCCCGGGAGCTGCTCGACTCGTCGCCGCGCAGCAGCTGGCTGCAGTACGCGCGGCTGGACAACCATCTCGGCACGGTGTGGCGCGCGGATGCCTTGGCGGACCTCGGCTTCGACAGTTCCGGCGACCCGGAAGAGACGCTGCAGGAAACCGAGGCGCGCCAGGCCGAGGGGATCGGCATCCTGACCGGCGAGGTCGGCACCCCCGAATACTGGCGCGCGATGACCAAACTCGAGCAGGCCGCCGAACTCAAGGTTCCGGCCGCGCTCGCGGTCGACTCGGTGCGGTATTCGATCGCCGACGGGGACGCCAGAGCGCGCTGGGCGACGAGCGTCTCCGCGCCCATCCTGGCCGGCGCCTTCGCCGTCGCCTGGGAGTGGGAGAACACCCAGCTGATCAGCGAGCTGGTCGAATACCACAGCGCGCGCGGGACTTTCGACACGGAACTGCAGCGGCCCGCGATCGGCGAATGGGCGTCGGCGGCCCCCGCCGCCGTGCTCGTCGACCCCGACACGGAACCGGCGGCAGCGCTGGCGGCCGCAGGTCCGCCGGCGCGTGCCGGCGGCTCGCTGACCCGGCTCGGACCGTTGCCGCCGCTACAGATGCAGCCCGACACCGAGCCCATCATGAGTCACTACCGCGCGCTGGCCTTCGAACGCTACGGTCGTGCCGTCACCGCCCCCGAACCCGCCTGGCGCACCTGGCCATGACCGAGACGCTGGTGCTGCGGTACGCCGATCTGGGCATCGCGACCTACGCCAGCCTGCGGGTGGTCGGCCAGCCGTCGAAAACCGTCAACTGGGTGGTGGAGGAGCCGATCCTGCTCGCCGCGCTGCAGGAACTCGCCGAGGCGCTGCCCGAGCCGCACGGCTCCGAGGCCCCGACCGACGCGATCGAAAGGGCATTGGCGAGCGGTCCTTTCGCGAAACCGGACACCGAACTCACGCTCGCCTACATCCTGGGCGTGCTGCTGATCGATGCCCGCGGGTGGCAGCTGCTGACGGAGTGCGTGTCGTCACCACGCGCGACGCTGTTCGTCTCGCCCAGCGCGCGACTGGCGCGGGTCCCGTGGGGGCTGCTGGCGATGCCGAAAGCCGGCCCGAGCAAGGAGGAACTGGTGCGCGACCGCCAGGACGCGATCACCGCCAGCGGCCGGGCTGCGGCGCAAATCCCCTGGCAGCTGGGCGATATGGCGCAGCTGACCGACGGCCATCGGCTGATCGAGCTGGTCGACGTGCTGATGGCCGCGCCGCCCAACATCGTGAACTCGCCGCGCGCGCCCGCGGGATGGGACGGCCGGCGCGACGGTCCGCCGCTGCTGGTCCTCGACCCCAGGGTGCCCGGCCAGCGGCCGGACTCCGCGCTGGGCTCGGTGCTCGGCAGGCCCTCGCCGCAAACGCGATTGGCGCGACACTTCGCCGAGCTGATGGCCCGCCGGCCGGTGCTGCCGGAGGTCGACGACGCGGTCGAGTTGTTCCGCCGCCCGGATGCCGACCGCGCCTGGCTGGCCAAGCAGCTGGCGCAGGGCCCGAGCCGGCTGATGTACGTCGGCCACGCCAGCTCGGCGCAGGGCCAGGCCGACCGGGCCGCGCTGCACCTGGCCTGCGCGGCCGCAATTCCGGGCGACGCCGAGGCCGTCGGCGACCACCGCCCGCTGACCGCCTCGGACCTGATGGCGTCGCAATTGCCCATCCCGCCGCGGGTTGCACTGCTGGCGTGTGGATCGGGCGGCGACTACCAGTTCGACGAGGCGACCGGCCTGGCGGCGGCGATGATCCTGGGCGGCGCGCAATTGGTGACCGCCACCCTGTGGTCGCTGCCCACCGCCGTCGCCTATGGCCGGTTCGCGATCGCGGGGGCAGATCCGATGTCCGATGCCGTGGTCGCCGTGGACGACGCGCACGAAGGCGCCGACGCCGGGCGCGCGGTGAATCGTTGGCAGCGCGCCCAGATGCGGCGCTGGCGCGACGGTGACGCCACCGCGAGCCCCGTGTATTGGGGCGCCCTGGTCAGTTTCGCCGTGGACGGGGCGCGATAGCGCTCGCGGCCAGCACGGCCTCCTCGCCCCTGGGCAGCGAGAGTTCCTCGGGCGCAGCGGGATCGAACGCCACTAGGACGACGAGCCCTGGCCGCAGCGTCGATACGTCCGGATCGCCTTCGGGGCGCGACAGTCTCCCGATGAACGTCTCGCCCGACACGGCGACCACCTCGACGAGAACCTGACGCTCGCTGCCGACGGTGCGCACGGTGCCCACCCCGACGGTGGGGCCGGGCGCGATCCGACGTCGCCCGAACGGGGTCCCCGACACCAGCTTGATGAGCTTTCTCATGTCACCAGGGTCCGGCCGCCGAGCGGCTACCGAACCCAACTTTTCGGCTGCCGATTTGTCGGCGATGCCCCTATTCTGTGCTGATGAGCGCGGATTCGCAGGTGGCCACTGCGGTCACGGTGGGCAATCCGCGCCGGCTGGTGATCGACCGGGCGTGGCGCGCGATCGGCCCCGGCGTCGAGGTGCTCAGCGGCGACGACGGCGGACCGTTGACCCGGACGGTCAAACGCATCATCGACCCCTTGGTGCTGCGGCTACGATCCAACCCCCAGTACTCGGCCCCCGTCGTCACGCCGGAAACGGCGGCGGCGATGCACGACCTGATAGTCGGGAGCGCACGCGAACTGCGTTCCGCCGCAGCGTGGTTCGACACCCTCAAGCTCGAGCGCCGCAGGCAACGGATCCGCAGCGGCAACGCCCAGGAATTGTACTTCCCGGCGTGCTTCGAGCTCGCGGTGACGAAAGGCGCTCCGGCGCCACAGGATACCGAGACGGCGGCGTCGGTGCTCGCCGATATTCACCAGGGCCGCGACCGCACGGCGATCGAGGTGCTGCACCTGTATGTGGCCAACCCGGACATCGTCGACAGGCTCGCCGACCAGCTCGAGCGCAGCTGGGGCGACGTGCGCGCGGGTGACGTCGCGACCGGCCCGTTCCTGGCCGAGCTCGCCACGGTGCTCGGGCCCGCCAACGGCCATCGCGCGGCGGCGGCGCGGCAGCGGGTCTGGTCGGCGGTGATCGCCGGCCCCACCCCGTACAACCTGGGGGCGGCGGCGCGCGCGCAACCCGACGCGCTGCCGTGGTCGATCGTCGAGTTGGGCTTGACTTCGGTTGAGCCACAACGGCGACCGGGCATCGCCGGCGGCTCCGACAGCGATCGCCCGCTGGACCGCAGCGTGGTCGACCGGGTACGCGCGACGCTGCGGCGCGCGCTGGACCGCGACGCGCTGCCCGACATCCCGCTGCTGTGCGAGGAGGAAGTCGACCGCTCCGCCGCGCCCTGGGGCCTGCTGGGCGAGGACAAGCAGGCCACCCTGGTGGCCGGCATCGAGGTGGCCGTCGAGCTGGCCCCGCTGGACCCCACCGCGGGCAGCCGCTACGCGCTGGCCGCGCAGATCCAGGCCCGCCTGCGCAAGGAGGCCTACGTGCTGCACGCCCGGCGCTATCTCGCCGAGGGCGGCCCGATCCACCCGCGCCAGCGGCAGGTGGTCGACGACCTCGCCGCGTACGCGCAGCCGTACCTGAGCCGGCTGTGGGCGCGGCTGCACGGGCGCGACGTGTGGCAGGAGCCCTGTGACGACGTCGACGAGGTGCGGTCCCTGTTGGAGGGGGTCGCGCGGTCGGTCAGCCTCGACCACCGGCAACGGATCAAGGCGATGCTGGAATTGGCGGTGGCCGGATGAGATTGGTCGCCGACTCCGGTCTGTGGAAGACCGGGCCCGCTGCCGCGGACACGACACTGGCCGCGGTGCTGGAAGTCAGTGGCGCCGTGCTGTCCTGGGCGATCGACGAACCGGCCGCGTCACCCGCGATCACCTTCACCGATCTCGCACGCGCCGACTGGCTTTGGCGCGTGTTCGGGCAGGACGGACACGTCGCGCTGGCCGCCGCGCTGACCGAGGAAACGCCGGAGGCCATCGACCTCGCCGGCGTCGACATGGTGCCCGGATCGACCGACCCGCTGCGGCGGCTGGCCGTGGGCCATTGGCTGCGGCGGTGGTGGCCGGCGAGCCGACGCGACGGCATCGCCTGGCTGGACCGCGCGCTGCTCGACGCCGAGGTCGCGGTGCTGACCTCCGGCGCGCAGGGCTACTTCACCGACGACACCCTGGATTCGGACGTGGCGGGGCTGCTGGCACCGCACGCCGCGGCCCTGGCCGCCCACCTCCGCGACGGCCATCCCCGGGTCGTCGACCTGGTGCGCGCCGGCGCCGGGCTGGCCGACGAGGCCGGCGTGGACGGCGCCGGGTGGCCGGAACTGTATGCGGCCCTGGATGATCCGCAAGTGGCCCTCGCGATCCCGGGCGGGCGCCGCGACGACTACGCGCTGGCCGCGGGACAGGCGGCGGGCCCACGGGATGCCACCCCGATCGCGCGGGGTGTCGCGTCGATCGACTGGAGCGCCGTGCCGCCGGGAATCTTCGACGCGGGCGAGGACACCGTCGACTGGAGCGTCGTGGCGGCCGGGGACACGGTGGTCGCCGTCGTCCGGGCCGCCGTCATCGGGCCCGACCCGGCCACCGGCGTCGCGGTGCGGTTGCGCGCCGGGGCCATCGGCGGCGCGGGCGCCCTGGACGCCGACGGCGGCGCCACCCTGCCCCTGGTCGACGACCGGCAGCGGCCGCTGACGGAATCGGCGGCGTGGGACCACGATTGGTCGGGGGCCTGCGCGGTGCTCGTCGGGGCCCAAATGTCTCAGGCATCGGAAACGCGCGAAATGCGGGAGCGGATCCGCCGCTGGGCGCGCTCCCGGCTGGACCACTCGCCCGGCGACGCCTTCCTGGCCGAGATCCTGGCCGCAGAATCTGCCTATTAGGCCTACTAAGAACCCGGCTGATTCCCTATGCTGAGCGAGTGCCAAACAACTATCGCGTCGTGCAGTGGAACACCGGGAACGTGGGCAAGAGCTCGCTGAAATCGATCGTCGCCAACCCCACGCTGGAGTTGGTGGGCTGCTACGCGTGGTCGCCGGACAAGGTCGGCCGCGACGCGGGCGAGCTCGTCGGGATTGCGCCCATCGGGGTGAAAGCGACCAACGACGTCGAGGAGCTGCTCGGGCTCAAGCCGGACTGCGTGGTCTACAACCCGATGTGGATCGACGTCGACGAGCTGGTCCGCATCCTGTCCGCCGGAGTCAACGTGGTGACCACGGCGTCCTTCATCACCGGACACAACCTCGGCGAGGGCCGCGACCGCATCCTCGAGGCCTGCCAGAAGGGCGGCTCGACGATCTTCGGGTCCGGGGTGAGCCCCGGCTTCGCCGAGCTGTTGGCGATCGTGTCCGCCATGGTGTGCAACCGGATCGACAAGGTCACCGTCAACGAGGCCGCCGACACCACCTTCTACGACTCGCCGGAGACGGAGAAGCCCGTCGGTTTCGGCCAGCCGATCGACCATCCCGACCTGCCGCAGATGGCCACCAAGGGCACGGCGATCTTCGGTGAGGCCGTGCGGCTGGTCGCCGACGCGCTCGGCATCGAACTCGACGACGTGCGGTGCGTGGCCGAGTTCGCCCAGACCACGGCGGACCTGGAGATGGCGTCCTGGACCATCCCCGCGGGCTGCGTGGCGGGCACCTACATCAGCTGGCAGGGCATCGTCGGCGACAAGACCGTGATCGACCTGAATGTCCGCTGGCGCAAGGGCCAGACGCTGGAGCCGGACTGGAAGATCGAACAGGACGGCTGGGTCATCCAGATCGACGGGCAGCCGACGGTGACCACAAAGGTCGGGTTCCTGCCGCCGCCGTACTTCGAGGCCACCACGATCGAGGAGTTCATGGACCTCGGGCACATCATGACGGCGATACCGCCGATCAACGCGATCCCGGCCGTCGTCGCCGCGGCGCCCGGCATCGCCACCTACGCCGATCTGCCGCTGACGGTCTCGCGGGGCTTCGTCAAGACCTGACGCGGGTCGTCCTGGCATAGGAAGCGCCCAGCCGCGGCACCTCGAGCGGACCCTGGTGGCGGGCGGCCTCGATGGCGTTGCGGAGCGGACCCGCCAGGCCGGCGAAGGATCCCATGTCGAACAGCAACGGGGTCAGCAGCCGGTTGTGGACGAACCCGAAGGCGCTGCCGGATTGCGGGTCGGCCCACCCGAGGGTGCCGCCCAGGCCGACGTGCCCGAAACCCTTGAGCAGGCCCGGCACCGGCGATTCGTGGTAGCCCAGATGAAATGGCATGGGCACCACCATGTTTGCGTCGGGCCACTTGCGTTGCGGCTGTCCCGCCAGCCCGCGCGCCAGCTCCTCGGACAGATACTTCTTGCCGTCGATGCGGCCGCCGTTGGCCAACACGGCGTACATCTTGGCCAGGCCGCGGCCGGTCACCACGCCGTTGGCCGCCGGCACCTCGCCGTCCAGAAAAGCGGTGTCCCCCTTGATCAGTGAGATGACCCCGGGGAAATACATCGCCCCGAGGGCGCCCGAGAACGGCAGCCCGGCCAGTTTGGGTGCGATGAAGTTGAATACCGGGGCGCGCAGCTTGCCCTGCGGTATCAGGATCTGCGCCGCCGCGGTCGGCGACCCTTCCGGCGGACGTCCGAGGTGTAGGCCGTCGGTGCCGAGCGGGCGCGCGATTTCCTGGCGGATCAGCTCCCGCATGCCCTTGCCCGTCACCGCCCGGGCTAGGCCGGAGAGCAGCCACCCGTAGGTGAGCGCGTGATAGGCCTGCACGCCACGCAGGTGGTCGACGGGCGCCGCGGCGAGCCGCTCCTCCATCACGAGGTGGTCCATCAGCTCCGCCTTGGTGACGCCCTTCAGGTGCGACAACCCGGAGCGGTGCCGCAGCACGTCGCGCACCGTGATCTCCGCCTTGCCGTTGGCCGCGAATTCCGGCCAGTAGGCGGCGACCGGTTCGTCGTAGGACAGCAGGCCCCGGTCCGCCAGCCGGTGGATCACCGTCGACGCGACGCCCTTGGTCGCCGAGAACACCATCGCGCCGGTGTCGGCGGTCCAGCGCTGGGCGCCGGCCCGGTCCGACCAGCCGGTCCACACGTCGACGACGGGCGCGCCGTCGATGTAGACGCACAGCGCTCCCCCGCCGAACCGGCGGCCGGGAAACAGCCGCGAGAACAGCCCGACGACGTTGCCGAAGCGGGGGTCGGCCGCGCCGGACACGCCGCGGGGCAACCCGTCGTCGGTGACCAGCAGGTTCGGCGCGACCACGAGAGTGAAGCTATCAGTCCGGGGGCGGGGGGAGGTCGTTTCCGGGAGCCGGCTCCGGCGGCGCCTCGTTCAGCCACTTCCGCAGCCGAACCAGCTGGTTGACCACCATGCCGATGCCCAACAGCATCAGCACCACCACTATTGCCACCACGATCGCGGTGCCCACGGGATCCATCATGGCTTGTTTCGGGATCTACCGCCGGAGGGTAGTTACAAGCAGCACACCGAACCGGCAGGAGGTCAGGACCCATGAGCGGCGCGGACAAGGTGAAGAACAAGATCGAGGACCTGGGCGGGCGGGCCAAGGAGGCCATCGGCAAGGCCACCGGCGACCCCGACACCCGCAACGAGGGCCGGGCGGACCAGGCGAAGTCGAGCCTCAAAGACGCCGGCGAGAAGGTGAAGGACGCGTTCAAGAAGTGACGATCCACGCAACGCGCCGGCTCGCGGCGGCACTCGCGGCGGCGGGGGTACTAGGCGCCGCCACCCTGTTCGGCGCGCCGTCGGCGGTGGCCGAGCCGTGTCCCGACGTCGAGGTGGTGTTCGCCCGCGGCACCGGCGAGCCGCCCGGTGTCGGCGGCATCGGCGGGGCGTTCGTCGACGCGTTGCGCGGTCAGCTCGGCGGCAGGTCCCTCGGCGTGTATCCGGTCAACTACCAGGCCAGCAGCGACTTTCAGAACCCCGACTTCCCGGTGACCGTCATCGACGGCATCCGCGACGCCGGCGCACACATCGAGTCGATGGCGGCGAACTGCCCCAACACCCGGGAGGTGCTCGGCGGCTACTCGCAGGGCGCGGCCCTGGCCGGCTACGTGACTTCAGCGTCGGTGCCCAAGGGCGTGCCGCCCGCGGCGGTGCCCCCGCCGATGCCGCCCGACGTCGCGAAGCACGTCGCCGCCGTCACGCTGTTCGGGACGCCGTCTGGTGAGTTCCTGGAGAAGTATCACGCCCCATCGCTCGTCATCGGCCCGCTGTATCAGCCGAAAACCCTCGAGTTGTGCGCCCCCGGCGACCCGATCTGCAGCGACGGCGGCAACCCCGCCGCACACACCGCGTACGTCGCCAACGGGATGACGGGCGAGGCCGCGACCTACGCCGCGACCCACCTGTAGCCCGGTAAACCAATACAGCAGAATCGCAGCATGCACGTTCTGGTCACGGGCGGCACGGGGTTCGTCGGCGGGTGGACCGCGAAGGTCATCGCCGACGCCGGGCACTCCATCCGGTTTCTGGTCCGAAATCCCGACCGGCTGCACACCTCGGTGGCCAAGCTGGGCGTCGACGTGTCGGACTTCGCCGTCGGCGACATCACCGACCGCGTTTCGGTGCGGGAGGCGCTGCGCGGTTGCGACGCCGTCGTGCACAGCGCCGCGCTGGTTGCGGTCGACCCCCGCCAGACCAACGAGATGCTGACCACCAACATGCAGGGCGCCCAGAACGTCCTCGGCCAGTCGGTGGAGCTGGGCCTGGACCCGATCGTTCACGTGTCGAGCTTCACCGCGCTGTTCCATCCCGGTTTGCAGACGCTGACGGCGGACCTGCCGGTGGTCGGCGGCGCCGACGGGTACGGCACGTCGAAGGCGCAGGTCGAAATCTATGCCCGCGGTCTGCAGGACGCCGGCGCGCCGGTGAACATCACCTATCCCGGCATGGTTCTCGGCCCGCCGGTGGGCGACCAGTTCGGCGAGGCCGGCGAGGGCGTCCGCGCGGCGTTGCAGATGCACGCGATCCCGGGGCGCAGCGCGGCGTGGCTGGTGGTCGACGTGCGCGACCTGGCCGCGTTGCACGCCGCGCTGCTGGAGCCGGGGCGCGGGCCGCGCCGCTACACCGCGGGCGGTCATCGGGTTCCCGCGGCCGAGCTCGCGACGATGCTCGGCGAGGTGGCCGGGACGCCGATGGTCGCCGTGCCCATCCCCGACACCGCGCTGCGCGTCGCCGGGGCGGTGCTGGACCGGGCGGGCCGGTTCCTGCCCTTCGACACGCCGTTCACGTCGGCGGGGATGCAGTACTACACGCAGATGCCGGCGTCGGACGACTCGCCCAGCGAGCGCGAACTCGGCATCGCTTATCGCGATCCGCGGGACACCGTCGCCGACACGTACGCCGCGCTCCACCTTTAGCCGCCCTTCTTTAGCCGTGAAAGTGCAACTACCGACGCCGCCACTCGGGAAATGCGTCGCCAGTTGCACTTTCACGGGCGGCGGCGGCGTAGGAGGATCGACGGATGAAGAGCGTCATCTGCACCAACGCGAGGCTCGAGGTCGTCGACCGTCCGGCGCCGACGCCGGCGAAGGGCCAGTTGCTGATCGAGGTGCTGCGGTGCGGCATCTGCGGGTCGGACCTGCACGCCCGCCACCACTGCGACGAACTGGCCGACATGATGGCCGAGTCGGGCTACGACGCCTTCATGCGATCCGACCAGCAGGTGGTGTTCGGTCACGAATTCTGCGGCGAGGTCCTCGATCGCGGCCCCGGCACCCTCAAGGCCCCACGGCGCGGCACTCGGGTCGTCGCCCTGCCGCTGCTGCGCCGCGGCAAGGAGGTGCACGGGATCGGGCTGTCGACGCAGGCGCCGGGCGCCTACGCCGAGCAGCTCCTCGTCGAGCAGTCGCTGACGGTCCCCGTACCTAACGGCCTGTCCCCGGAGGTGGCCGCCCTGACCGAGCCGATGGCCGTCGGGTGGCACGCCGTGCGCCGGGGCGAGGTGGGCAAGGGCGACGTCGCGATCGTCATCGGCTGCGGCCCGATCGGCCTCGCGGTGATCTGCATGCTCAAGGCGCACGGGGTGCGCACCGTGATCGCCAGCGACTTCTCGGCGGGCCGACGCGCGCTGGCGACGGCGTGCGGCGCCGACATCGTCGTCGACCCCGGGCAGGACTCGCCGTACACCACCGACGCGAGCCGCAAACACCTGCAGGGCATCCTCGAGGCGTTCGACTTGGCCGTCGGTACGATCGAGAAGCTGCAGAAGCTGCGGCTGCCGTGGTGGCATGTCTGGCGCGTCGCCGAGGCCGCGGGCGCCGCGACGCCCAAGCATCCCGTCGTCTTCGAATGTGTCGGTGTCCCAGGCATTATCGACGGCATCATCGCCGGCGCGCCGCTGTTCTCGCGCGTCGTGGTGGTCGGCGTCTGCATGGGCAACGACCAGATCCGGCCGGCGATGGCGATCAACAAGGAGATCGACCTGCGGTTCGTGCTCGGCTACACCCCGCTGGAGTTCCGCGACACGCTGCACATGCTCGCCGACGGCAAGGTCAACGTCGCGCCGCTGATTACCGGGACAGTCGGGCTGCCGGGCGTTGCGGCCGCGTTCGACGCGCTGGGCGATCCCGAGACCCACGCGAAGATCCTGATCGACCCCAAGAGCGGGGCGACAACCCCTGCCTAGGCGGGCTCGATCTCGAGGCCGACGTG
This sequence comes from Mycobacterium sp. NGS63, assembly GCF_059812295.1. NCBI lineage: Bacteria > Bacillati > Actinomycetota > Actinomycetes > Mycobacteriales > Mycobacteriaceae > Mycobacterium > Mycobacterium sp. NGS63. The sequence goes on along the minus strand of NZ_JCALCJ010000003.1, from coordinate 66,534 downwards.
CACCTTGTCGATGCCGCCGCGCACGATCGAGTGCGCGTAGAACCACCAGGCGTGGTACCAGTACCGCTTGAGCACGGCGTTGTAGACGCGTCGTGTCTCGGACTTGGGCAGGACCCGGCCGACCCCTTCGACCGCCTCGCTCTTGGGCTTGCCCAGTGCGGCGCTGCGCGCGATCGTCACCCGCGGCGTGTTGCGGATCCGCCGCACCTTCCACGACCCGTCGTCGGTGATGACGAGGAGCTTGCCGCCCGCGGGCACGCCCCAGATCGGCGTCGGCTTGGCGCGGCCGTCCTTGGTGAACGTCGTCAACAGCAGGTACTTGGACTTGATGACGTCCTGGAAGCTGGTTGCCACGGCAGAACAGTTTCCCGCTGACGCGGGTTTCTAATCACCGCGCGTGAACGTCAAAGAGCCGCAATCGAAATCGACTGGCTCAGCGGCCCCGCGCGGGCTTGCCGCGTGGCCCCACGAGACGCGCGGCGCGGCCGCTGCCGATCAACAGCGCAGCGGCCTCCCAAAGCAGCTATTTCCGGCGCGCGTCCGTTGTGCCATTCTGCGTTGGTGTCCGCTTCCCGGGCGGCTGCCCCGTCAGGGGCGGTGACATTCTTGTTCACCGATATCGAGGGTTCGACCCGTCGGTGGGAGTCCGACGCGGATGGCATGCGGACGGCGCTGGCCGCCCATGACGAGGTGCTGCGCGCCGCGGTCGAGGGACGCGGGGGTTTTCTGTTCAAGCACACCGGTGACGGGGTGTGCGCCGCGTTCGCTTCACCGCGCTCGGCGATCGACGCGGCGATCGCCGCGCAGCAGAAGTTGGAGTTGCCGGTGCGCATGGGGATTGCGACGGGCGAAGCGGAGCTCCGCGACGATGACTATCACGGTGCGGTGCTCAATCGCGTGGCGCGCGTGTGACCGCCGGGCATGGCGGCCAGATCCTGGTGGCCGAGTCGACGGCGGGTCTGCTCAACGGAGTTGATCTGGTGGATCTGGGGCCGCGCAGGTTGCGCGATCTGCCCGTCCCGGTCGGGATGTTTCAGGTCCGAGCGGCGGGGCTGCGCACGGAGTTTCCTCCGTTGCGGGCGCTGGATGTCACTCCGGGCAACCTGCGGGCCGCGATCACCAGCTTCATCGGGCGCGAGTCGGAGGTCGCCTCGCTGCAGGCCGCGGTGAAGGCTCATCGGTTGGTGACGCTGACCGGGGTCGGCGGGGTGGGCAAAACCCGGCTGGCGCTCGAGGTGGCGGAGCGACTGGGCGATGAATTCCCCGACGGGGTCTGGTTTTTCGAGCTGGCCACGGTCGCCGATCCGGCGGCGGTGCCCGACGCGGTGGCCGCGGTGTTGGGCGTCGTCCAACAGCCGGGCAAGACGGTGACCGAGTCGGTCGCGTCCGCGTTGGAGGGCCGGACACGGCTGCTCGTGTTCGACAACTGCGAGCACGTTCTCGACAGCGCGGCGGAGCTGGCCGAGACGGTTCTGGCCGCCTCGGCGAGCGTCACGATTCTGGCGACCAGCCGGGAAGGGTTGGGGGTCAGCGAAGAACAGCTGTGGCAGGTCCCGTCGCTCGACGTCAATTCGGGATCCGAATCCGCCGCGGTGGACCTGTTCGTCGACCGCGCCCAAAGTGTCGCGCCGGACTTCTCGCTGGCCCAACCCGGCGAGGCGGACGCTGTCGTGGAAGTCTGCCGTCGCCTCGACGGCATCCCGTTGGCCATCGAGTTGGCTGCCTCGCGGATGGCGTCGATGACCGCCGGCGAGGTCCGGGATCGCCTGGATCAGCGGTTCCGGCTGCTGGTGGGTTCGCGACGCGGCCTGGAACGCCATCAAACCCTGCGCCACGCGGTCGGGTGGTCCTATGACCTGCTCGGCGACCCGGAAAAGGCGTTGCTGGACAGGTGCTCGGTGTTCGCCGGTGGATTCGAGCTCCAAAGCGCCTGTGCGGTAGGGGGTCTCCCAGAAAGCCGAGATGAGTTCGCCGCCTTGGATCTGCTGCATGCCCTGGTGCGCAAGTCGCTGCTGGTCGCTGACAGGTCGTCTGGGCGGACCCGGTTTTCGATGCTGGAGACGATCCGCCAATTCGCCGCGGAGCAACTGGTCGCCCGCGGCGAAGCGCCCGAGATCCGGGCCGCGCACGCGCGGTACTTCGCCGGACGCGAAGCCGACATCGTGGCCCTGTGGGACAGCCCGCGCCAGCGGGAGGCCTACGACTGGTTCACCGTCGAGCTGGCCAATCTGCGCACCGCATTTCGCTGGGCCGCCGACCACGCCGATCTGGATGTCGCCGCCACCATCGCCACCTATGTGGGGTGGCTCGGCGCGTGCGTCCAAACCCTTGAGCCGATCGCCTGGGCCGAAGAGCTGGTCGAGCCCGCCCGCGCGGTCGACCATCCGCGGCTGGCGTTCCTGTACATGATCGCGTCGCGGTGCTTCACGACCGGACGAATCGAGGCGGCCCTCGGCTATAGCGAAGCCGGGCAGATCGTTCTCGACAGGAGCCGCGGTGGGCTGCCGTACGGCGACGAGGGCGTGCTCGGGGTTGTCTACCTCACCACCGGACAGCCCGAACGGCTGGCCGAGTTGTGCCGCACCCGGCTCGCACGCCGCCGCGACGACGATGTGCACCTCCGGGCATGGCTGGTCGCCGCTCTTGCATTGGCCGATCGCGGCGGCGAGGCGAGGGATGGCGCCGATGCCCTCATCGAGGCCGCGGAGGCAACAGGCAACCCGCGCTTGCTCGGCTTGGCGCTCGGTTCCTACGGCGGGGCTTTCCGTAACGCGGATCCCGTCGCGGCGCGCAACGCCTTCGAGCGGGGTCTGGTCATCGCTCAAGACAGCGGCAACCTCAGCATCGGGTCAACAGTGGCGAGCAATCTGGCACGACTCGAGGCCGAACAGGGCGACCCGGTGGCCGCGCTCGATCACCTCACTCTGGCGATCCGCAACTACCACAATGCGGGCGACGTCACCACGATCCGCGTCCCCCTGGCCATCCTCACCGCTCTGTTCGACCGCCTCGGACGCTATGAACCGGCGGCCACCATCGCCGGGTTCGCCGTCGGTGCCATGGCCGGGCGTTTCCCTGAATTCCCCGTCGCGATCGCCCACCTCCGCGAGGTCCTCGGGAAGGCGACCTACGAAACGCTCGCGCGCAAGGGTGAGGCGATGACCACCGCCGCCATCGCGATCTACGCCTACGACCAAATCGACCAGGCCCGAGCAGGACTCGAGCAGCCCCGGGCCGTTACCTAGGCAGGCGCCTCACCGGGTGGCCGCAACCGAAATCGACTGGCTCACCGTGTAACTGTCGATTCCTTCGGTGCCCAGCTCGCGGCCGTAGCCGCTGTTCTTGACCCCGCCGAACGGTGCGGCCGGGTCCATAATGTAGCCCTCGTTGACGCCGAAGGTGCCGGACCGCACCAGGGCGGCGACGCCGTACCCGCGCTCGACGTCGGCGGTGAACACCGAGCCGGCCAGCCCGTATTCGGAGTCGTTGGCGATGCGGATCGCCTCGTCCTGGTCGCGGTAGGGGATGACGGTCAGCACGGGGCCGAAGATTTCCTCGCGGGCGATGCGCATGTCGTTGCCGGCGTCGCTGAACAGCGTCGGCCTTACGTACCAACCGGTTTCGAGGCCGTCGGGCATGTCGGCGCCACCGGTCACCAGGCGCGCCCCCTGGCTTTTGCCCGACTCGATATAGTCGCGGACGCGCTCCTGCTGGCGCTGGGCCACCAGCGGGCCGATCTGCGTGCCGGGATCCGATGGGTCGCCCACCGTCATCGCCTCCATCCCGGCGGCCAGCGCGTCGACGAAGTCGTCCTTGCGTGCCGTCGGGACCAGAATCCGGCTCAGCGCGTTGCACACCTGGCCGCTGTTGGCCAGGCTGGCCATCTGGACGGCGGCGGCGACCGAAGCCGGGTCGGCGTCGTCGAGCACGATCGCCGCCGACTTGCCGCCGAGTTCCAGGCTCACCTGCTTGAGCCCCTCGGCGCATGCGCGCGCCACCTGCCGCCCGGCGGCGGTGGAGCCGGTGAACGAGACCTTGTCGACGCCCGGGTGGCTCACCAGCAGTTCGCCGACGTCGCGGCCGCCGGGCACCACGTTGAACACGCCGGGCGGAAGGTCGGCCGCGTCGACCAACTCCGCCAGCAGCTGGGCGTCGAGCACCGACTCGGGAGCGGGCTTGAGGACCACCGAGCACCCCGCAAGCAGCGCCGGCACGATCTTGGTGACGGTGAGGAACTGCGGCATGTTCCACGGCACCACCGCGGCCACCACCCCCACCGGTCGCTTGGCGATCCGAATGTCCTTGCCGTACAAGCCCGGACGGTCCTGCTGCCACTCGTAGTTCGCGGCCATGCCGCAGAACGCCGAGATCATGGTCAGGGGAAGGCGGACCTGAGCCATCTTGGCGAAGGTGATGGGCGCGCCGATCTCGGCGGAGATCAGCGCCGCCATGTCGGCTCGCCGCTCCTTGTAGATGCCGGCCAGCCGGGTGAGCGCCTCGATCCGCTCGGCGGGTTGCATGCGTGGCCACGGCCCGGCGTCGAAGGCCACCCGGGCGGCGTCGACCGCGCGGTCCACGTCCGCGGGTCCCGCGCAGGCGGCGCGGCCGATGACCGCCTCGCTGTGGGGCGATACGACCGAGATGACCGAGTCAGAATCCGGGGCGGTCCACTTGCCGTCGATGAACAGTTGGTCCCTGTCGTACATCCCTTTTCCTCACGTGTTGCGGCCGCCGTTGACGCCGAGTATCTGACCGGTGATGTAACCGGCCTCCTCGGAGGCGAAGAAGGCGCACGCCGCGGCGATATCCTCGGGCCTGCCCACGCGGCGCACCGGCGTGCGCTCGATGTGGTCCTCGACGGTTCCGCCGAGCAGGTGCCTGCTCTCGGCGCTGCGCAGCATCGGGGTGTCGATGAATCCCGGCGGGACGGCGTTGACGGTGATTCCACTGGGGCCGTATTCGAGCGCGAGCGACTTGGTCAGGCCGTTGACCGCCGACTTGGCGGCCACGTAGTGGGCCATGAACGGCTGCCCCGAATGCGTGCTGGACGACGAGATGTTGACGATGCGTCCCCATCCGGCTTCGACCATGTCGGGCAGCACGGCCTGAATGGTGTGGAAAACCCCGTTGAGGTTCACGTCGATCACCCGGGACCAGTCCTCGAAGGACATGCCCAGGAATTTCTTGAAGCCTTCCACCCCGGCGGCGTTGACCAGCACCAGGATCGGGCCGAACGCGTCCCGGATCGCCGATATCGCGGCATCCACCTGCGCGCGGTCGGTGACGTCGGCGACGTAGCCGGACCCGTCGTCGGTGGGTGAGAGATCGACGACGGCGACGCGGAATCCGTCGCTGCGCAATCGCTCGGCGACGGCGCGGCCGATTCCTGACGCACCGCCGGTCACGACCGCCGTCTTCACACGCGCCCCTTCCTGAGCGACCGCCCAACCGATAAGCTCCCCATGCCTATCACCCGGCGTCGATTAGGGTCAAGCCCATGGACAGGCCGCCGTTTCGCTTTGCAGTGCAGGCGACCAACGCTGCCGGGGCGCGCGAGTGGCGCGATACCGTCCGCAAGGTCGAAGACCTCGGGTACGCAACGCTTTTCCTGGCGGATCACTACCTGGGTCCGGGGCCCGCGCAGCGCGCCGCGCGCACCCCGCGTCAGGACCTGGCCCCGATCGCGGCGATGGCCGCGGCGGCCGCTTACAGCGAGACGCTGCGCATCGGGTGCCGGGTGTTCTGCATCGACTACCACGTGCCGGCGGTGCTGGCCAAGGAGGCCGCCACGCTGGATCTGTTGTCGGACGGTCGCCTGGAGATGGGCATCGGCGCCGGCTGGAGCGAAATCGAGTACACCGCGATGGGCCTCGAATTCGACCGCCCCGGGCGGCGAATCGCCAAACTCGCCGAAGTCGTGGCCCTCATCAAGGCGCATTGGCAAGGCGAGGAACTGGACTGTGCGGGCGAGTTCGTCCACGTGCGCGGGTACGCGGGGCGGCCGCGCCCGTCACAGCGGCCCCATCCGCCGATCATGATCGGCGGCGGCGGGCAGCGCATCCTGTCGTTCGCCGGCCGCGAGGCCGACATCGTCAGCATGTCCACCGTGCCCTTCGTCGCGCGCGACGCCGACGGGCTGGATCCGCAGGCCGTCGCCCGCCGCAGGATCGACACGGTCCGGGCGGCGGCCGGCGAGCGCTACGACCGTCTCGACGTCGAAAGCTCGCCCTACTTCACCGAGATCACCGACGATCCCGAGACCGTGCTGGCGGGGCTGGCGAAGTCGACGGGCATCCCGGTCGGCCTGTTGCGCGACCACCCGAATGTGCTGATCGGCTCGGCGGAAAGCGTTGCGGACGCGCTGCGTTCGCGCCGCGACGCTTTCGGCGTCAACTACGTCACGGTGCAGCAATCGCAGATCGAATCCTTCGCGCCCGTGGTCCGCCTGCTGCGCGACCGTTAAACCTTGACCGCCGCGATCACAGGTGGGACTATTTGGGCGATCGCTCAAAGGGAATGAGACTCCATGGCAAAGCGGACCAGATACAGCGAATACCACGATCGCTACGCCAACTACCGGTTCGAACTTTCCGACGACGGCATCCTGCTCATGCAATGCCACACCAACGGCGGTCCCCTGGTGTGGGACTGGCGGGCGCACGACGACATGTCCGATGCGTTCGCCGACGTCGCGGGCGACCGCGAGATCAAGGTGCTGATCCATACCGGCACCGGCGACACCTACAACGCCACCTGGGGGCGCATGCCCAATGGTGAGCCCGTCGAGAAGCCCGAGTACCTGTTGATGCCGGGCACCCGCGGCCTGCTCAAGCTCGACGAAAAGGCCTGGTATGCGCGGCATCTCATCACCAACGTGCTCGACGTCGACGTGCCGATGATCAGCGCCGTCAACGGCCCGTGCAACATGCATTCCGAGGTGCCGCTGCTGGGCGACATCGTGCTGGCCTGCGACGACGCCTATTTCCAGGACGCGTCGCACTTCCCGCGCGGCCAGGTGCCCGGCGACGGTCAGCACATCATCTGGAGTTTTCTGGCCGGCCACACCCGCGCCCGCTATTTCCTGCTGACCGGCATGAAGCTCGGCGCCCACGAGGCCAAGGAGTGGGGCGTGGTCAACGAGGTCCTGCCCAAGGACCAATTGCTGGACAGGGCTTGGGAACTCGCCCGGGAACTGGTCAAGCGCCCACCGCTGACCCTGCGCTACTCGCGCCAGCTGTTCACCAACCCGCTCAAACGGGCCTTCATCGACGAGCTCGGCCACGGCCTGGCCCGGGAGACCTACGCGCAGCGGGCCTTCTTCCCCTTCGGCGGGGAGATGGCACCGCTGGACCGGGCCTGGGACCAGCAGCCCTGGACAGGTTCCCAGCGCGAAGGAGTCCCGTCGTGACTGGCATCCAGCAGCGCCTTTCCACGGGGCGCGGCAAGTTCACCACCGACTATCCGGAGCTCGGAACCGGCCCGGTCGGCTACGACGATTCCATCTCCGAGGAGTTCTTCGCCGACGAACGCAAGGCGGTCTTCGAACGAAACTGGTTGTGCGTCGGGCGAATCGAGCGGCTGCCCCGCAAGGGCTCGTACTTCACCCGCGAGCTGCCCGGCGGTCTGGCCTCGATCGTCATCGCCCGGGACCTGGACGACACCGTGCACGCCTTCCACAACGTGTGCGCCCACCGCGGCAACAAGGTGGTGTGGCAGGAGCACCCCGCGCGGGAGTCCTCCGGGAACTGTCGCGCGTTCGCCTGCAAGTACCACGGCTGGCGCTACGGCCTGGACGGGCGGGTCAACCACATCACCAACGAGGACGAGTTCTTCGACCTGGACAAGGACGCGCTGCGCATGCCGCCGGTGCACTGCGAGGCGTGGGCGGGGTTCATCTTCGTCAACCTCGCCGAAAACCCGGTCCCGCTGCGCAGCTTCCTCGGCGACGGGCTCGCGCCGATTGAGACGTACCCCTTCGACAAGATGACGCAGCGCTACGGGTTTTCCACCCGGATCCACGGGAACTGGAAGCTGGCCGTCGACTCGGTGTGCGAGTGGTACCACCCCCCGTATGTGCACGGGCGCTTCATCGACCCCGACGTCGCGAAGGCCGAACAGATGGTGCCGCCCGTCGACGCCTACCACTACGAGCTGTTCCGGCCGCACATGCTCACCTCGGTCCCCGGGCCGCCGCCGCTGCCGCCCCGCGAACCCGGAACCGCCGGCCCGGCCCGGCAGGACCAGCGCTGGGTCTACAAGCTGTTCCGCGCCGGGCTTTTCGGACCCGACGACGTCCCCGACTTGGGCTTTGAAGGACCGCAACCCGGATTTCTCAACCGCGGCAACATCGCGTCGTGGGGCAACGACCAGTTCTGGATCTTCCCGAACATCTCGATCCAGATCTGGGCGCGCGGGTACTACATCACCTATACCTACTGGCCCGAGACCGTCGATTCGCACATCTACGAGATCGACATGTACTTCGTGCCGCCCGCCAACGCCGCCGAGCGGCTCGCCCAGGAGTTGGTGGTCGACAGCACCATCGAGTTCGCCATGCAGGACGTGAACACCATCGAGGCCACTCACTCGGCCCTGAAGACGCGGGCGCAGAACATGTTTCACCTCAGCGACCAGGAACTGCTCATCCGCCAGTTCCACACGGTCATCCGTGACACGGTGGACGCCTACCGGACCGGGGAGTCGTCATGACCGGCACCCTGCCCGACGGCTTCGGCGACCTCGAACCCTTCGTCGCCGACTGGGCGTTGCCGACCCGCGCGCAGCGCTACGCGGCCCGGCTGTCGCGGCCCTACGACGAACTCGTCCGGTTCTACGACGCCATCGCCCCGAGGACGGAGGAGGCGATCGCGTACCTGAACGAGCTCGACATCGACGCGCTGCCCGCCGACGCGACGCGGCTGCTGCACCTGCTGTACTCGATGATCCTGGTCTCCTACGCCGTCAACGTGTTCAAGCAGAACCGCATCCCCGACTCCGGCGCCGCCTTCTTCGACATGGTCGCCGAGCCGGCGGTGTGATCCGCCCGTGGCCAACGCCTTGCCGCTGTCCGGCCTGCGGGTGATCGACACCGCGACGCTGGCCGCGGGGCCGCTGGTCGCCACCGCGCTCGGCGAGTTCGGCGCGGAGGTGATCAAGGTCGAGGAGCCGCGAGCCGGGGACCCGCTGCGCACCTGGGGTCCCCGCCGCGACGGTGTGGGTCTGGTCTGGAAGAGCGTGAGCCGCAACAAGAAATGCGTCACCCTCGACCTGCGCTGCGCCGACGGCCGGGACGTGCTGCACCGACTGCTGGACGTCAGCGACGTGCTGGTGACCAACACCCGGCCGAGCACACTGACCCGCTGGCAACTGGACTACGAGTCGCTACACGCGCGCCATCCGCGGCTCGTCGTGCTCCATGTCACCGGTTACGGGCGCGGCGGCCCGAAAAGCGACCGCCCCGGGTACGGGACGCTGGCCGAGGCGATGAGCGGCTTCGCCCACGTCACCGGCCAGCCGGGCGGCCCGCCCACCCTGCCGCCGTTCATGCTGGCCGACGGTGTCGCGTCGCTGGCCGCCACCTATGCGGTCATGATGGCGCTGTACCACCGCGACGTGCACGGCGCACCGGGCCAGCTGGTCGACGTCAACCTCATCGAACCGCTCGCCCGGCTGATCGAGCAGTCGACGCTGGCCTATGACCAGCTCGGCGTGATCGACGCGCGGGCCGGAAACCGCGCCGACGCCAGCGCGCCGCGCAACGTCTACCGCACGTCCGACGGACAGTGGATCGCGTTGTCGAGCGCGTCGGACAGCACCGCGGCGCGGGTGTACAAGGCGATCGAAAGACCCGACCTGGCAACGCGTCCGGACTACGTCGAGCACGTGGCGCGCCAGGAACGGGCCGCCGAGGTCGATGCGCTGGTGGCCGCGTGGGTCGCCGCGCACACCATGGACGACGCGATGGCGGTGTTGCTCGATGCGGGTGTGGCGGCGGCCCCGGTCTACGACGCCCCACAACTGTTGGCCGACGAGCACCTGCGCGCCCGCGGCACGTTCGTCACCGCCGACGACCCGGAGCTGGGCGCGGTGACCGTGCAGGCGCCCGTCGCCCAGCTGAGCGAAACCCCCGGCCGCATCGCGCATTTGGGTGCCGCGCTCGGCGCCGACAACCACGCCGTCTACGGCACGCTGCTGGGCATGGACGCCGAGCGAATCGGCGCCCTGCGGGCCGCGGGCACGATCTGAGACCACGGGAGGACACGGTGACGAAGCCCCGCAGGCGGCGCTCGGAGTTGGCCACCCCGGCCAGCAGCGCGCCCATGTGCGAAAAGGCCGCGCGCGCCGGCGCCGATCTGGTGTTCCTCGACCTGGAAGACGCGTGCGCGCCCGTGGCCAAGGAGGCCGCCCGCCACACCGCGGTGAGCGCGCTCACCGAACTCGACTGGGGCGCGACGCTTCGGGCCGTGCGCATCAACGGCCTGGAAACCCAGTGGTGCCACGGCGACATCGTCGAGGTGGTCACCGGCGCCCGCGACAACCTCGACGTCATCATCGTGCCCAAAGTCCGCTCCGCGCGCGACGTTTGGTGGGTCGACGTGCTGCTCACCCAGCTCGAGACGAAACTGCGACTCGTACGCCCCATCGCCTTGGAGGCGCTCATCGAGGAGGCGGAGGGACTGGTGAACGTGGCCGAGATCGCGCGCGCCAGCCCCCGGCTGGAGGCGTTGATCTTCGGGGCGGGCGACCTGTCGGCGTCGCTGCGGTCCCGCGTCGACGGCAACTTCGAGCCGGCCGGCGAATACCCCGGGGATTTCTGGCACGCCGTGCGAATCCAGGTGCTCGCCGCGGCACGGGCCGCCGGCATCGACGCGATCGACGCGCCGTATCCGGGCTACCAGGACACCGAGGGTTACCGGCGCAGCGCCACGCAGGCCGCCCTGCTCGGGTTCGACGGCAAGTGGGCGATCCATCCGGCCCAGGTACCGGTCGCCAACGCGGTGTTCACGCCGTCGCCCGAGGAGGTCGCGGCGGCACGGTCCCTCATCGACGACTACCGTCGCGCGGAGGCCGACGGCGTGGGCGCCGTGGGCAGGGACGGCAAGCTCGTCGACGCGGCGCTCATGCGGCACGCACACAACGTGCTGTACCGCGCAGGGATGGAGGACCACACGTCATGACCGCATCCCAGCGACCCAAGGCCCGGGACTCCACGACTCGGGACATGCTGATCGACGCGACGATTCGCATCATGATCGACGAGGGCTACGCCGCGGCCACGTCGCGGCGGGTGGCCGCCGAGGCCGGCGTCAAGCCCGCGTTGGTGCACTACTACTTCCCCACGATGGACGACCTGTACCTGGACGTGTTCCGCCGCGGCGCCGCGGTGTATCTGGAGCGCCAACAACAGGCGCTGGCTTCCGACCGGCCGCTGCATGCCTTCTGGGACACCCTGACCGCACCCAAGGACACCCGGCTGCTGCTGGAGTTCATGGGACTTGCCAACCACCGCAAGGAGATCCGGGCCGAGATCGCGGCCTGGTCGGAGCGCTGGCGCGAGCAGCAGATCACCGCGCTGAACTTCATCGCCCGCGAACACGGCCTCGACCCGGACGAGTTCCCGCCCGCGGGTCTCGCGGTCGTCATCGCGGCGATCGGGCGCACCCTCATCCTCGAACAGGGGCTCGGCACCAAGGGCGGCCACGACCAGGCCGTCGCGCTGGTCAACCGGTTCCTCGACCGGTTCGAGATGCCGGCGCCGAAGAAGCGGCGCGGCTAGGTCCCAGTCAGGGCAGCACGACCCGCAGGCGCTCCCAGCCGCGGACGGTCGACGTCGACGCCAATCGCGCTGTGTCGTAGTCGATGTCCCATTTGGGCCACCGGTTGAGCATCTCGTCGAGCGCGACACGGCCCTCGAGTCGCGCCAGGTTCGCCCCGAGGCAGTAGTGCACGCCCTTGCCGAAGGTGATGTGCGAGATATTGTCGCGCTCGATGTCGTAGGTGTCCGGATCGGCGTAGCGGCGGTGGTCGCGGTTGGCGGCGCCGAACAGCAGCAGCATGGCGCTGCCGGCCGGAACCGTTGTGCCGTAGCACTCGAAATCCCTTGCCATCCACCGCGCGACGTGGGGCCCGGTGGGCTCGAAGCGCAGCGTCTCGTCCACGGTGCGGGTCAGCAGCGAACGATCCTGGTAGACCTTGCGGCGCTGGTCGGGGTGCTCCGCGAGCACCTTGGCCAGCCAGCCGATCAGCCGGCCGGTGGTCTCGTTGCCCGCACCGGCGACGACCTGGGTGTAGTGCAGGACCTCTTTGCGGGTCAGCTTGCGGTGTACGCCCTCGTCGTCGTCGAACTCGACGTTGAGCAGCGTCGTCATCAGGTCGTCGGAGGGGTTTTTGGAACGCCATTCGACGTAGTCGGCGTAGATCCGGCCGTCGGCGATGGAGTCGGCGTCGGCGACCTTCAGGGGTGCTCCCGGCTTGGTGCGCAGGTTGGCGTCGTTGGCGTCGCGCACCGAAACCTGCTCGGACTCCGGGATTCCCAGCAGCATCCCGATCACCCGCATCGGCATCATCGAGGCGAGCTCGGCGATGATGTCGAATCCCCCGGACCCGACGAGCGGGTCCAGGCACCGCACGCAGTATTGGCGGATCTGGTCTTCGAGGGCGGCCATCCGGCGCGGGGTGAACACCCGCGACATCAGGCCGCGCAGCCTGGTGTGTTCGGGCGGGTCCTGGAACATCATCACCCCGCCGGGCATGTCGAATTTCGACTGGACCAGCTCGAGGATGTCGCTTCGCTTGTTGGAGAACGTTTCCCAGTTCGCCAGCGCCCCCTCGACGTCGGCGTGCCGGGACAGCGCCCAGAAGTCGTACCGCTCGTTGTAGTAGATCGGGGCTTGCTCGCGCAGCCGCGCGTAGGTCGGGTACGGGTCGGCGTTGATGCCGACGTCGTAGGGGTCGTAGTAGACGTCGGTGTCGTTGGTGACCGTCATCGATGCTTTCCTTACTTTGGGCGATCGCCCAAACTTCTGGCGCATGCCATGTTTAGCAGCAGGCCGACGAGCCCGTCAAGATCCTGGGCATCAGGCCCGGAAGACGCGCAGATTGCGCGCTTCGGCGGCCAAAAGGAGCCGCTCGTCGAATGACGCGACCGCCGCAGCGGCAGCCTCAGCGGCGAGAATGACGCAGCAATCCGGCATCTTGAGGCCTGTAACCGCACGCAACTCGGCGAGTCGCACCGCCGTGTCTGGCGGGAAAGGCAGTTCCTGGATCTCAAGCGCGCTAAGTGCCGCAGTAACTCGGTCCATGTGCCCGTCGCGGAGCGGCACGACCAGGACCTCGGCCAGCGTGAGCGAATTGACGGCGAGATCCTCGTCCACGGCGCAGATCAACATACGTTCCGCGGCAGCATGGTGCTCCTCGCCGCCGTCAAGAAAGGCAATCAGGACGCTGGCATCAAGGACGATCACGCAGGCCAATCTTCGCGCAGGCGCTTCAGATAGCCGCGGCCGTACATCCCGGTGAGGGCACCGCTGTGCTCGCGGATGGCCTCCATCCTGCGACTTCGTCGTTCGTTCCGCCGCTGCTCGGCGGCATGGTGACCCTCGAGGGCAAGCCGGACCAAGAGCTGTGGTCGGCTCAGACCCGGCCACCGGTTCGCCGCCGCATCGAGCGCCTCGGCCAGGTCGCCGGTCTCGGTCACGAAGTGCCGGGGGCGGGTAGTGGGCATGCACCCTAGTGTAGCACCGCAGCTGCCAAGTGCTACACCGACGGCTGGGTCATCGCGTGAAGATTCGTCACGCGCGTGTAAGAGCTTCGTTAACGGGGAGGCGGATCACGCCGCGGGCCTGCACCGTAGAGCTATGGCACTGTCCATGCTGATGCGCCGCGCGGCCTCGGTGCGCGTCACCGCGGCGTACGCCGGTGTGCTGGCGGCGGTATCGCTCGGGTTGACCGCACTCGGTCCGCACGCGCGCGGCGTCGCCGTGAGCCGCATGAGCACCAACCTGCACAACCTGTCGCACGGCCGCCTGAGCACGCTGGTCGGCAGCGCGTTCGTCGACGCGGGCGGGCGCGCCTACCTGTGGTTGCCGGGGCTCGTCTGCTTGCTGGCCCTGGGCGAGTTGCTGTGGCGCGGCAAGGGTTTGGCCGTCACGTTCGCGGTCGGTCATATCGGCGCCACGCTGCTCGTGGCGGTGGGCCTCGTGGTCGCGATCGAGGCGGGGTGGCTACCGTTCTCGATCGCGCGGGCCAGCGACGTGGGGGTCAGCTACGGCGCGGTGTGTGTGCTGGGCGCGCTGACGGCGTCCATACCGGCGCGCGGGCAGCCGGCGTGGGTGGGCTGGTGGCTCGGCATCGCGGTGGTGGCGGCCGCGGAGCTGGACTTCACCGCCGTCGGGCATGTGCTGGCGCTGCTGCTCGGCATCGCGCTGTCGTTCCGGCTGCCGAAGTCGGACGAGTGGACGCCCGCGCGCGTCGCCCTGCTCGCCGTCGGCGCCGCGTTCGGCTACTTCGTGCTTTCGGGGTCGTCGGTGCCGGCGACGGCCGGCGGCCTGGCGGGTGTGCTGATCGCGCAGGTTGCGAGCGCTCAGCCCTGGCGGGCCGCTTCCTGGGCCAACTGGACCCGCGAGGCAAGCCCGAGTTTGGCGTAGACGTGCGTCAGATGGGATTGCACGGTGCGCGGTGAGACGAAAAGCCGTGTGGCGATGTCGTTGTTGCCCAGGCCCTCGCTGACGAGCCGGACGACGTCACGCTCGGCCGGGGTGAGCGATGCCCAGCCGCTGGCCGGTCGTTTGCGTTCGCCGCGGCCGCGCTGGGCGTAGGCGATCGCCTCCTCGGTGGACAGGGCGGCCCCCTCGGCCCAGGTGGCATCAAAGTCCTTCTCGCCCATGGCGTCTCGCAACCCCAACACCGATGCTCGGTGCGCGGCATCCCAGACTTTGAAGCGGACGGCGCCCGTGCGCTGCCGTGCGGCGTGCGCCGCGCCGAAAAGCCGGACCGCCTCTCGGTAACTGCCGGCATCGCCGGCCAGCGTGGCGAGACACTCGAGGGTGTCGGAAACACCCCAATATGCCCGCATGCTTGCGGTGACCTCCAGCGCGTCGTGGGCGTCACGTTCGGCCCGATCCGTCTCGCCCTGCGCATGGGCCACCCTGGCGCGGATCGTCAGTGCCGACGCCGCGACACTGCCGGTCGTCGCTGCGACCGCCTCCTCAGCCCAGCGGCGGGCCGCGACCAGATCGCCGACCGCCAGGGCGACCTCCGCACTGAAGAGGCGCCACACCCTCTGGGGCGGCACCGTAAGTTGCGACTCGGCCCTCATCGCGCGCTGCGCCGTAGCGACATCGCCGGCGGCCAGGGCCGCGGCACCCAACGCCGCGTAGGCCATGCCCTCTTTGAACACACCAAGCTCCGACGCGGCCTCGATGGCCGCCTCGGCGGCCGCCCGGGCCGCTTCCGTATCACCCTGGAACGCCAACACGAGGCCCATGCCCGTGCGCCCGTCCGCCATGAAGACTTCGTCGTGAGCGGCCTCGGCCTCGGCTGCCACCGCGCCGAATTGTGCGGCGGCAGCCGCCAGTTCGCCCTGCATCATCTGCGCCCAGCCGAGGCTGAAGCGGCAGCGCCGCGATACGAAGCGGTCACCGATCGCGTCGGCGAGGTCGCGGCCTTCTTCGGCAGCCACGCACGCCGCAACCGGGTCACCTGCCATGAACGTCGCGGCCGCCTGCCAACCGAGGAGCTGGCTGAGCCGCCAGGGGTCGCCGAGCTCCCGGGCAAGGCCAACCGCTTCGGCGAAGTACGGGGTTGCCACCTGCGCGTTGTAGGCGGCGATGTAGCCGCAGGCGGTGAGCGCCCGGGCCAGCAGGGCCGGGTCGTCGACCTCGCGCGCGATGGCCAGGGCCTGCTGGGATTGGTCCCAGGTGCCGCCGGCGCCCGCCCAGATGCCGAGCATGGCCCGGTCGGCGAGCGACCGCGCCCGCACCGCGGCCGCAACTTCGGCGCGTGACGTGTCCTCGTCGGCGAGGGCGGCGTCGAACCAGGCGAGCCCTTCCTGGAGGCGACCGCGCGCTTGCCAGAGCGGCTGCAACGACGACGCCAGCGCCAATGCCGCTTCGACAGAGGAGTTTTCGCGGCTCCACGCGAACGCGGCGCGCAGGTTGTCGATCTCGGCATCGGCCTGCTCGAGGCGCCGCTCGTAGTCGCGGCCCGCGGGCGCGTCGAGCCGGGCACCCAGCGCGGTGTAATGATCACGGTGACGCGTCCGCACGGCATCGGCCTCACCGGACTCGCCGAGTTTCTCCAGCGCGTACTGACGCACGGTTTCCAACAGCCGGTATCGAGTTCGGCCGCCGCTCTCGTCGGCGACAACCAGGGATTTGTCCACCAACAGGGACAGCTGATCGACGACTTGGTAGCACTCCACCGGACCGGAACCGGCGACCGCCTGGGCCGCCTCCAGATCGAAGCCGCCCATGAAAGCGGCCAGCCGCCGGAACAACACCCGCTCGGGTTCGGTCAACAGCGCGTGCGACCAATCCACCGAGGCGCGCAGCGTCTGCTGACGACGCACCGCGGTGCGCGCGCCGCCGGTCAGCAGCCGGAACCGGTCGTGCAGGCTGTCGAGGATCTCCGTCAACGACAGCGCCCGCACTCGCGCCGCCGCCAGCTCGATCGCCAGGGGTATCCCGTCGAGTCGCCGGCAGATCTCGGCCACGACCGGGGCGCTGTCGTCGGTCACGGTGAAGTCGGTCTGCGCCAGGCGGGCGCGGTCGGTGAACAACTCGACGGCCTCGTCGGCCACCGACAGCGAGGCCACCCGCCACATCGCCTCGCCGCTGACACCGATCGGCTCACGGCTCGTGGCGAGTACGGTCAGCCCCGGGGCCCCGCCCGCCAGGGCGACGACCGACTCGGCGCACGCGTCGAGCAGATGCTCGCAGTTGTCCAGCACCACCAGCAGCCGGCGGTCGCGCACGAACCGCAGCAGCGTGTCCGTCGTCGAGCGGCCGGGCTGGTCGGGCAGCCCCAGCGCGCGGGCCACCGCGACCGGCACCAGGGCGGGATCGCTGATCGGCGCCAGATCGACATACCAGACGCCATCGGCGTAGTCGGCCGCCACTAGGTTCGCGACTTCTATCGCGAGGCGCGTCTTGCCCACCCCGCCGGCACCGGTCAGGGTGACGATCCGATTATCCGCCAACAGCTTTCGAACCTCGGCCAGCTGCGGGCCGCGGCCCACAAAGCTGGTGAACTGCGGCGGAAGATTGTGCGTGGCAACGTTTTCGGCGGTGCGCAGCGGCGGGAAGTCGTTGCGCAGATCGGGATGGCACAGCTGCACCACCCGTTCCGGGCGGGGCACACCCCGCAGCTCGTGAGAGCCCAGGTCGGTCAACCACACGTCGGAGGGCAAGGCGTCGGCAACCAACGCGTCGGCCGTCCCCGACAGCACGGTCTGCCCGCCGTGGGCCAGGTCGCGCAGCCGGGCCGTGCGGTTGATGGTCGGACCGGCGTAGTTGCCTTCGTCCCGCAGCTGCGCCTCGCCGGTGTGGATCCCGATACGCAGCCGGATCGGCGCCAGCGGCGCCCGCTGCAACTCCAGCGCGCACGCCACGGCGTCCGACGCGCGGGCGAATGCCGCGACGAAGCTGTCGCCCTCGCCCTGCTCGACCGGGCGCACCCCGTCATGGCGGGCGATGACGTCGGACGCGACCTGATTGAGGCGCGCGATCGCGGCGGTCATCGTCGAGGGGTCGGTCTCCCACAGCCGCGTGGAGCCCTCGACGTCAGCTAGCAGCAACGTCACCGTGCCGGTCGGCAATAGCCCGCTCACGCCAAGGTCGCTCCAGTTCAGCAGCGGCGTGTCCACGCGTGGATCAACTTCGCTCATGCTAGCCAGCATGCGGCCGCCGCGGCCGATAAACATCAGCGCAAACGCGCAGATAACTCGATTCCGCGCGCGGATTTCGCTCAGATTGCCGGCTATCCGGCGTGCGCGTCGGGAGTGCGGACATGTTCGGGCCGAAGGCCCCGCCCGAACGCGATCGGCGCGATGAATTGCAGCGGACCTCGGCCGACGATCGCCGGGATATGGATCGGCGACAGGTCACCGGTCAAATTGGGCGCGATCGCCCGGTCCTGAGCGAACACCTGGATAGCCTGGATGACCCGGGTGGGCAGCTCTCGCCGGCGCTGCACTTTGGCCAGGTCGGCGTCGCGAAGACGGCCTTCGCGCAGCGGGGCGCACAGGATGTTGGCCGCGGCGACCGCGTCGGCGACGGCCAGGTTGATGCCGACCCCGCCGATCGGTGACATGGCATGGGCCGCATCGCCGATGCACAGCAGGCCGGCGCGCCACCACGTCTCGAGCCGGTCCACCCGCACGTCGAGCTGGCTGGTTTCGTCCCAGGACGTCAGGTCGTCGACGTGTTCGCGCAACTGCGGCCGCACCGACGCGATGCGTTGCTTGAACGCCTCCAGCGGCTCGTCGCGGGGGTTCGATCCCTTGGGCATCAGGTACGCGATCTGCCAATAGTCGCCGCGGTAGATCATCGCCATCGTGAAGCCCCGGCGGATGACCCCGTACAGCTCCTTCGGGTCGCCGGGGCGCCACTTCAGCCGAAACCAGAGCACGTCCATCGGCGAATGCGCCGCGGCCGTCTCCAGCCCCGCCGCCGCCCGGACCGCGGACTTGCGCCCGTCCGCGCCGACCACCAAATCGGCGCGCACCTCGAGTTCGGGTGTGCGCACCCCGACCACCCGGTCGTCGTCGAAGATCAGATCCTTGACCTCGGCGTTGCGGATGAGCGTGAATTCCGGGTAGGCGGAAGCCTTTTCCGCGAGGAAGTCGAGAAAGTCCCATTGCGGCATCAACGCGATGTAGGGCTGTTTGAAGCCGAGCCATTTGAGCCCGCCGAAGGTGCCGAACGTGCGGATGGAGCCGTCGGTGTCGAATGCGACGCGGTTGACTTTCGTATGCGGTAGGCGCAGCAGCTCGTCGACGAGGCCCAGCTCGTCCATGATCCGCAGCGTGCTCGGATGCACGGTGTCGCCGCGGAAGTCACGCAGGAAGTCGTTGTGCTTTTCCAGGACGACGACCTTGATCCCGGCCCGGGCGAGCAACAGGGCATGAACCAGGCCGGCGGGACCGCCTCCGGCGACGCACACCTGGGTGTTCAGGGTTTCGGCCACGGTGCGACCCTACCGCGCGGTGCGACGGGCCCTTTGCGCTCAAGGCCCCGCCGGTCATCAGCAGCTGGCTCAGGCGATTTCGATGCCCAGAATCAGTGCGAGGCCGCGTTCGATCTGGCGCATGGTTTCGGGGGCGGCGACGCCCAGGCGCTCCAGAAGGCGGCTGCGAGCGATCGCACGGATGCCGCGGCAGACGGCGACGCTTTCGGCATCGACGCCCTCGTCGCGGGAAACGTGTGGCCGCAACGGATTGTGCATGAGCGAACTCGAGACCGGCACCACGACGATGAGTTCGTCGTCGACGCCGGTGAGTATGTCGTCGACGGAGACGACGACGGCGGGGCGGTGTTTACCGGGCTCGCCACTGCGGACGGCGCCGAGGGCGACGAGCCAGAGTTCGCCGCGCTGCGGCTCAGGCAAGGCCGTCGCCGGCTGTGGTGTCCCAGTCGCAGTTCTCGTCGCGGATGGCACGCAGTGTCGCTTCAACGCGGGTGGCCTCGCGTTCCGCGCAGTAGATCGCCTCGCGTTCGGCGCGGGCGGCGAGCTCCCCAAGCAGCGCGGCGATCGACACTCCCCGCTCACGGGCCTGCGCGGCCAGGCGGTCACGAGTCTGGACCGAAACCCGAATTGTAGTCGTTTCGGTAGACATGTTAAGTAGTATAAACCGAGATTTAGATTAGCGCCTACGTATGGCTATTACCGTTTGGTGTGTCTTTCAAGTCCCTGTCCTTGCTGGGCTGCACGCGCTTCGGCTCCCCCGGCATCTTCGGATAGTTCGGCGGATACGGCAGGTCGCCGAGGCCGCGCTGTTCGTCGGCGGCGGCCATCTCCAGCAGCGGCGCGATCGACTGGGCGACGTCATCCATGCCGGCCCACGGATCGTCGCGGCGCGCCACCAACGCGGGCACCGTGGCCATCGTGTAGTCGTCGGGATCGGCGCCGGCCAGCTCGTCCCACGTCAGCGGCGTCGACACGGTCGCGATCGGCGTGCGCCGCACCGAATACGGCGACGCCATGGTGCGGTCGCGGGCGTTCTGGTTGAAATCGATGAAGATGCGCTCGCCCCGCTGCTCCTTCCACCACGACGTCGTCACCGCGTCGGGGGCGCGGCGCTCCACCTCGCGGGCCAGCGCGATGCCCGCGCGGCGCACCGCGACGAAGTCCCAATCGGTGGCGATGCGCAGAAACACGTGGACGCCGCGGCCACCGGACGTCTTGGGGTAGCCGACCAGACCGAGTTCGTCGAGCAGCGGCCGCAGCACGTAGACGGCCACCGCCCGCGCCTGCTCGAAGCCGGTGCCGGGCTGCGGATCCAGGTCGATGCGCAGCTCGTCGGGGTGGTCGGTGTCCGGGCAGCGCACCTGCCACGGGTGCAGCGTGACCGTGCCCATCTGCGCCGCCCACACGATCGCCGACGGGTGGGTCACCTTCAGCGTGTCGGCGGTGCGCCCCGACGGGAACGTCACCCGGCAGGTCTGCAGGTAGTCGGGATGGTGCTGCGGCACCCGCTTCTGGTAGATCTCCTCGCCGTCGATGCCGTCGGGGAAGCGCTGCAGGTGGGTGGGCCGGTCGCGCAGGGCGGCCAGCATCGGACCGCCCGCCACCGCGCGGTAGTACTCCACGAGCCGTCGCTTGGTGCCCTGCGATCCCAGCGCGGGGAAGTACACCTTGTCGGGGTTGGTCAGCCGCACCGAGATGCCGTCGACGTCGATCTCTTCTGCTGCAGCGGCCATACGGTCGATTCCAGCACAATCGGGCTATGGACTTGCCCGTGATGCCGCCCGTCTCGCCGATGCTCGCCAAGCCGGTGCGCTCGATCCCGCCCGACGCGTCGTACGAACCCAAGTGGGACGGGTTCAGGTCGATTTGTTTCCGCGACGGCGACGAGGTGGAGCTGGGCAGCCGCAACGAGCGCCCGATGACCCGCTACTTTCCCGAGCTGGTCGCGGCGGTGCGAGCCGAACTGCCGGAGCGCTGCGTGATCGACGGCGAGATCGTCGTCGCCACCGAGCACGGCCTGGATTTCGAGGCGCTGCAACAGCGGATCCACCCGGCCGATTCGCGGGTCCGGATGCTCGCCGAGAAGACGCCGGCGTCGTTCATCGCGTTCGACCTGCTCGCGTTGGGGGACGACGACTACACCGGGCGCCCGTTCAGCGAGCGGCGCGCCGCCCTCGTCGACGCTTTGTCAAGTTGCGGGCCCTCGATCCACGTCACGCCGGCCACCACCGACATGGCGACCGCGCAGCGCTGGTTCGAGGAGTTCGAGGGCGCCGGCCTCGACGGCGTCATCGCCAAGCCGCTGACCGTCACCTATCAACCGGACAAGCGCGTCATGTTCAAGATCAAGCACGAGCGCACCGCCGACTGCGTGGTGGCCGGCTATCGGGTGCACAAGTCCGGCGGCGAGGCGATCGGCTCGCTGCTACTGGGGCTGTACCAGGACGACGGCCAGCTCGCGTCGGTCGGCGTGATCGGCGCGTTCCCGATGGCCGAGCGGCGGCGGCTGTTCACCGAATTGCAGCCGCTGGTAACCACTTTCGAGGATCACCCGTGGAACTGGGCCGCGCACGAGGCGGGCGAGCGGACGCCGCGCAAGAACGAGTTTTCGCGCTGGAACGCCGGCAAGGATCTCTCGTTCGTGCCGCTGCGACCCGAGCGGGTGGTCGAGGTCCGCTACGACCACATGGAGGGCCCGCGGTTTCGGCACACCGCGCAGTTCAGCCGGTGGCGTCCCGACCGCGACCCCCGCTCGTGCACCTACGCGCAACTGGAGCAGCCGGTCACCTTCAGCCTCGGTGACATCGTGCCGGGTCTCGGGCCTCAGGCGTGAGGGCAGAAGATCCCGAGGATCTGCTGGCAGTTGTCCCGGTTGATGAGGCCCGGCGGCGCCGGCGGGGGCGGCGGCGGGGGATTCTCGCCGTCCCAGATGTTCTGGGCGACATTGCCCTGCCCGAAGTAGACGTAGTAGTAGGTGTGGCAGATGTTTTCGTCCCATCGCACCGGGTTGGTCACGTGGTTTCCGGTGGGCGGCAACGGTTGTCCCGGGCACCAGTGGCACGGTCCCTGCGGGTGGTCGTTGGGGCACCCGGGCCAGGCGTCCAGCGGCAGCGGTCCCGGTTGGGCGCCGGCGGTGCCCGTGGCCAGGCCCAGACCCAGGCCGCCGGCCACCACCGCCGTCGTTGCCAGCCGCGCGATGCGTCGTGTCATGCTCATTGTTCTTCTCCGTGGTGAGGGGATCAATCGCGGTGTAAGTGCACGCCCTGCGCGCGGCTACCGGTCCCAAGTTCTGGGCGGGACGCTGCGGCCTGAAGTTATCGCCGCCCACTTGCGGAATTCTTGCGATGGGTTTGCTGGAATGGCGCCGCTTATTCGGCGTCAGCTTTCGGCGCAGTAGTGCGGGGAGGTTTCGTTGCAGAAATTCCAGCCGCCCATTCTTCCGATGCTGACCGCGAGGACCGTTCCCTTGCCTTGCAAGCCCGTGCCGCGCACGATGGTCACCGGCCCGCCCACCCGGACATTCGCCGGGTTCGAGGTGGCGGTCACGTTTCCCGTGGCGGTGCCGTTGACGATCGAGGTCAGCGCGAAGTCCGCGGTGCCGATGATGCCGCAGCCGGCCAATGGCGCGTCCGGGCAGGTCGATAAGTCGGGATACGCCCAGCGCCCGGTGCCGTCGGGGCGGATGTCCACCACACCGGAATGGCCGCCGCCCCAGTGTCCGAGGAACGGGGCCAACTCCGAGGCTGCGACGCCTGGAGTCGCGGTGGCCGAGGGGGCCTGCGCCGACGACGGCGGCGCGGGCTGCGCGGTCGGGGCCGGGGACGCGTGCTTGTGCTGGAGTAGAAGGAAGCCGGCGACGGCGATGACGCCGACCAGCACCCCGAGGGTCACGACGAGTGCGGCCGTTAGTGCGGTGCGGTTGCGCGACCGCGGCGCCGGCGGGGACGGCTCGGGGGGCGGCTGCTCGGCGGGTGGGGCGGAATGCCATTGCCGACCATCCCAATACATCGCTCCCGGCTTGCCGCTCGGGTCGGGATACCAGTCGGGGGCCGACGGCGGAGTCGTCATATCCGTGTCTCCCCTCGGGAAGAGGTAGGTCGCGCGCGGGCCGTGCCCGTCGCGGCATGTCATGACGAGGTTGCTGCAGACGCCTTGGAAGTTTCTTGGCGCGAATCATAACGCCGAGGTCGCGCACCACCTAGTCCCCGATTCCCGACCCGGCACCTTTAAGCTGTCGTGATGCTGCACATCGCCGCACTTTTCGTGGCGGGCACCGCCGGGACCGACGAAAGCGACGCGATCTTTGCCACGCGCATACCCACGACGTGGTTCCAGGTCGCGAAAATCCCTTTGACAGCGCGGATTCCGGTCGTCCTGGTGGTGCACGCGCAGGCCGGCGGGGACTACGACCCGGAACTGCATGTGGTGTGCAAGGATCCCACCGGCAAGCCGTGCGGAACCCTCACGGGAAGCTGGCATTGGCCGGACGAGCCGGACCGACCCTCCAAGTACCGGTGCTTCGCCCAAGACCTCGCGTTCCCGGTCGAGTCCGAAGGCGAGTACACGATCGGCGCCTACTACGACACGCACGGAAGCATCGAAATGGCCACACCCATACCGATTTCGATCGCGTTGGCCGCGCCGGGACCGGACGTCGGGGCCGCCGGACCCGACGGCGAGGAATAAGAACCCGCGTTTACCCGGGGCACGAAGCGGGCAGCCGGAAAAGATGTCAGTAACAGCATTCAGGGACCTGCCGTTGGCCGATCGTGGCCGCAAGTGGGACGGCGGCGCGGCGGAAAAGCGCGTCCGCAAGTGGGCCGGCGCGCAGGACAAACCGAATCAGAAGTACCGGGACGCCCACATCTGGTACGACGGCGACAAGAAGGACAACTTCACCGCCTACAAGCTGCTGTTCGCCGACGTGATCGGCGGCGAACTCAAAGCCGTGCCACGGGGTGTGATGATCGCCGGTGCGGTCATGGACGGCGCACGCGGCGGCATCGACTTGCCCAAGGCCGACGTGGACCGCGTCAAAAGGCACCTGGCCAAGTACTACGAGAAGATGGACGAGAGCGCGCCGTGGGAGCGCGGCTAGTCAGACGGTAACGGTCAACTCCGCCAGGCCGCGCAGCGTGACGTTCGCCTTGTACCGTGGTTCGCCGGCCAGCAGGGCATCCGGGAAGCGCGCCGCCACAGCCGACAGCGCGACCCCGGCCTCCAGGCGCGCCAGCGGCGCGCCCAGGCAGTAGTGTGCGCCGCGGCCAAAGCCCAAGTGCCGCAACGTTCCCCGGTCCGGGTCGAAGGTGTCGGGCCGGTCGAATTCGTCGGGATCACGCTGGGCGCCGCCCAGCAACAGCATTATCACGTCGCCGGCCGGCACGTCGACGTCGCCGATCGTCATGTCGGCGGCGGCAACTCGCCCCACCAGTTGCACGGGCGGGTCGTAACGCAGGGTCTCCTCCACGATCAGTGGCGCGCGACCGGAGTCGGCGGCCAGCGCCGCCCAGTGAATCCGGTTGCGCAGCATGCTCAGGACGGCGTTCCCGATGAGGTTCACGGTGGTCTCGTGCCCGGCGATCAGCAGCAGGATGCAGGTGGAGACGATCTCCTCCTCGGTCAGCTGGTCCCCGGATTCCTCCACCGCGATCAGGCCCGACAGCAGGTCGTCGCCGGGCCGCGATCGGCGCCGGTCGATCAGGCCGTGGAAGTATTCGCGCAGCCACGAGCCGGCCCGCTGCCGCTCGGCCAGCATGTCCTCGGGCACGCCGGTGATGGTCGAGAACGGGTCGAGCGACTGCGCCAGCACGGCCGAGGAGTGGCTGAACCGTGACTGGTCGTCGAGGGGCACCCCGAGCAGCTTGCAGATCACCGCCACCGGCAGCGGATGGGCGAAGTCCGCGACGACATCGAACGCGCCCCGCTCGGCGATCCGATCGAGCAATCCGGTTACCAGGGCGCTGATTTCGGGTTCCAGCGCGGTCACCACCTTGGGCGAGAACGCCTTGCTGACCAGCTTGCGCAACCGCGTGTGATCGGGCGGGTCGAGGAACAAGAACCCCGTCGGGAATTGCCGGGGCTGGACCACGCCGGCCGCCAGCTGCCGCTTGGTGACGGTCGACTTCCCGTTCTCGCTGCTCGACGACGGGTGCCGCAACACCTCGTCACAGTCTCGGTAGCCGGAGAAGACCACCAAGTTGGACTCGGGTAGCTGCAGCGGACCGAGCTCGCGAAACTGCGCGAAGAGCGGATACGGGTCGGCCCGGTGGGCCGGGTCGAGCAGCTGCAGCAGCAGGCCGTGCGATTCGGCTTGCGGGGGTGCGGTCGTCATGCCCACATTCTGCCTGCACCGCCCGGTCGGCTCAGCGGCGCAGGAACTCCACGATGCGGTCGGCCAGTTCTTCGCCGGCGTCCTCCTGCAGAAAGTGCCCGGCGCCGCGGATCGTCGGGTGCTCGATACCCTGCGCGCCACGCATCTCGCGCTGGAAGATCGCGGCCATCGGCCCGGTGATGGGGTCGCTGTCGCTGAAGGCGACCAGCATCGGCGTCGGGCTCGCGGCCAGCGCGGCCCAGGCCGCCTTGTTGGCCGTCGCGGCGGGATCGTCGGGTGAGGTCGGCACCAGGCCGGGCATGGCCCGCGGCCCCGCGCAGTGCGCGTTGTCCGGGAACGGGGCCTCGTAGCCGGCGCGCACCTCGTCGCTGAGCTGCGTGCGGCACCCGCCCTGCACGAACCACCCGATGTTCAGCTCCGGGGCGGTGGTGATGGCCTCGCGGAAGCGCCACCAGACGTCGGCCATCGGTTGCGCACCGTTGGGCAGTCCGGTGTTGGCGACGACCAGGCGGGCGAACCGCTCGGGGTTCTCGGCCGCCAGCCGCAGCCCGATCAGCCCGCCCCAGTCCTGCCCGACGAGGGTTACGTTGCGTAGGTCGAGGACGTCGAAGGCGACGGCCCGCATCCATTCGACGTGGCGTGCGTAGCTGTGGTCTTCGCGGCGGGTGGGCTTGTCGGAGCGGCCGAATCCGACCAGGTCGGGGCAGATCACGCGGTGCCCGGCGGCGGCCAGTATCGGGATCATCTTGCGGTACAGGTACGACCACGAGGGCTCGCCGTGCAGCATCAGGACCGGGTCGGCGTCGCGCGGACCGTCCTCCACCCACGCGACGCGCAGCGCCCCGCCGTCACCGTCGGAGATCTCGCAATACCTTGGCGCATAAGGGAAGTCGGGCACATTGGCGAAGCGCTCGTCGGGGGTGCGCAGTGTCTGCATGTCAGGTCCCTTCGTGTAGTTGCGCCAGCGTCGGGTGGGCCATCAGTCGATCCAGGAATGGGCGCTGGCCCTTGAGCAGCTTGTTGCGCGCCTGCCCCACCGCGAACCAGCCCACCCGGTCGACTTCGGGGAACTCCCGGATTCTGCCCGAGCCCTTCGGCCACTCCAGCTCGAAGGTGTTGCTGTGCGTTTCGGTGACGTCGAGGTCGGCGGCGACGGCGAACGCGGTGACCACCTTGCCGCTCGGTTGTTTCAGCGCGCCGCAGTCGGTGCGCGGCCCGGCCGGCACGGGCACCCCCAGTTCCTCGTGGAATTCGCGCTGCGCCACCGCCCACGGGTCCTCGCCCTCGGCGTACTCGCCTTTGGGGATCGACCAGGCGCCCTCGTCTTTGCGGGCCCAGAACGGGCCGCCCGGATGGGCGATCAGGACTTCGACCACGCCGTCACGGGTCCGGTACAGCAGCACACCCGCGCTGAGGCTCGGCATCGACTGTCAGACTCCGACGGCACGTTCCAGATCCTTCAGCGACGACTCGAGGTGCGCGAGGAGACGCTGCAGGTGCGGGACGCTGCGGCGGCAGCCCACCAGACCGAACTCGAGGTTGCCGGCGTTGCTGACCAGGGTGATGTTCAGCGCCTGCCCGTCCATCGCGATGGACAGCGGGTAGTTGCCGTCGAGCCGCGCTCCCCCGTAGTACATCTGCTCGTGCGGGCCGGGCACGTTGGAGATGACGATGTTGAAGGGCGGCGACGTGGACGAGACCCAGCCGGGGACCGCCGCCAGCGCCAACGAGCTCATGTTCAGCGCCGACAGCGCCAACGCCTGCACGCGGGGCAACTGGGAAAAAACCCTCTTGTTCTTGTGCATCGACTCGCTGACGGCCTGCAGCCGCAGGGCGGGGTCGTCGGTGTCGGTGGCCAGGTTGCACAGGATCGCGCCGACGCGGTTGCCGCCGGCGTCGGCCTCGTCCTCCCTGCGCAGGCTCACCGGCACCATCGCGATCAGCGGGGTATCGGGCAGCGCGTTCTGCTCGAGCAGGTAGTAGCGCAGGGCGCCGGCGCACATCGCCAGGACGACGTCGTTGAGGGTCACCCCCGCGGCCTTTTTGACGGCCTTGATGCGGTCGACCGACCACGACTGCGCGGCACACCGGCGGGCGCCGCCGATCTTGACGTTCAGCATGGTGCGCGGCGCGCCGAAGGGCAGCGTGACCTGCTGCTCGAACAGTGCCGCGCGGGCCAGCGACACCGTCGACGGGCCAAGCGCCGCAACGGATCCCGCCGTCTTCACCAGTGAGCTCAGGCGGGACACCGGGCTGAACGGGCGCGTGGGTTTCGGCAGGTTCCAGACCGCGCGAACCTCGCGGTCGTCGGGGTCGTAGGACAACGTGCGCTGCATCAGCTTGAGCGCGGAAACACCGTCGATCAGCGCGTGGTGCATTTTGCTGTAGATGGCAAACCGGCCGTCGCTCAGACCCTCCACCACGTACAGCTCCCACAGCGGCCGGTGGCGGTCGAGCAGGCTGGTGTGCAGCCGGGAGGTCAGCTCGAGCAGTTCGCGAACCCGGCCGGGCGACGCCAGCGCCGAGCGCCGAACGTGGTAGTCGACGTCGACCTCGTCGTCATAGGACCATGCCGTCGGGGTGATCCCGCCCATGATTGCCGCGGGGTGCTTGCGGAAGGTGGGCTGAAATTCGTTGTTGGCCACCAGGGCTTCGGTGAACTCGCGGACGAACTCGGGACCGGCGTCCGGCGGTGGCTCGTACAACTGCAGGCCCCCGACGTGCATGGGGTGTTCGCGCGATTCCCCCAGCAAAAAGACCGCGTCGGTGGGCGTCATCAGTTCCATCCACCAATTAGACGCCTAGGGCGAGCTTTCGTGGCCCCGAGTGTGAAAATCGCGACGCGACACGCCGGCGAGGCGTCGCCGAATTCACACTCGCCCGGGTGGCGGTTACAGCAAGTCGGTGATCGTCTTCAAACCGGCGTCATACAGCATGCCGGGCAGCATGCCGCCGTCGCATTCGATGGTGGTGCCGTTGACGAAGTCCGCGTCGCCGCCGGAGAGGAAGACGCAGACGCGGCCCACCTCCGCGGGCTCGCCCGCGCGGCGCAACGGCACGGCGGCGAAATACTTTTCGCCCGTCGGGTCGTCCTTGGGCAGCACGAACGACCGAAAGTTCTCGGTCATCGTCGGGCCGAGCGCGACGCAGTTGACCCGCACCCTGGGACCCCACTCCTCGGCCAGTGAGCGGGTGAGGTGGTTGAGCCCACTCTTGGCCGCGCCGTAGGAGACCAGGGTCGGCGACCCCGCGGGGTGACCGGCGCCGCTGGAGATGTTGATGACGCAGCCCACGCCGTCCTGGGTGCACATCTGCCGGTACGCGCGGATCGCGAACCACAGCGGGCTGATCAGGTTCATCTGCACGGCGTAGGCGTGGAACAGCGCCGTGCGCGCATAGTCGTCGTCGCTTTCCGGCGCGCCCTGAATGCGTTGCACGAGTTCGGGAATGCTCTCCACGTGCGGCGCGGGCACCGTGCCGCCGGCGTTGTTCACCAGAATGTCCAGGCGGCCGTGCGCGGCGACGAACGAATCGATCGAGCGGTAATCGCCTTGATCGCACACCCGTTGCGAGGCGCGGTCCGCCCAGTCGGATTCGATGCCGGGGATGGCGTCCAGCGGCGAGCGTGAGCAGCCGACGACCGTGGCGCCGGCGCGCAGCAGTTCGTGGGCGATGCCGACGCCCACACCGCGGCTGGTTCCGGTGACAATCGCGACCTTGCCGTCGAGGACGCCCATCGATTGACCTTCCTTGTTGACAGTCACTGCCAGGCAGTCATACGGTGCCATCTCGTCGGTGGGTTGTAAAGGCGTGCGGGAGGTCGGCCATGAGCAAGCTTCGTGTCATCCAATGGGCCACAGGCGGTGTCGGCAAGGCGGCCATCGAGTGCGTGCTGAACCATCCGGGGCTCGAGCTCGCCGGGTGCTGGGTGCACAGCGCGAGCAAGGACGGCGTCGACGTCGGTGACATCGTCGGGACCGCCGCCCTGGGGGTCAAGGCCACGACCGACGCCGACGCGGTGCTCGCGCTCGACGCGGACTGCGTCGTGTACAGCCCGCTGGTGCCCAACGACGACGAGGTCCTCGCGATCTTGCGGTCCGGCAAGAACGTGGTGACCCCGGTCGGTTGGGTCTATCCCGACCTAGGCAACCCGCGCCACCGGGCCATCGCCGACGCCGCGCTGGAGAACGCGGTGACCCTGCACGGCTCGGGGATCCACCCCGGCGGCATCACCGAGCGCTTCCCGCTCATGGTGTCCTCCCTGTCGTCGGCGGTCACCCACGTGCGCGCCGAGGAGTTCTCCGACATCCGCACCTACAACGCCCCTGACGTGGTGCGCCACATCATGGGTTTCGGCGGCACCCCCGAGGAGGCCGTGCAGGGGCCGATGGCCGGCCTGCTGGACTCGGGCTTCAAGATGTCGGTGCGAATGATCGCCGACCACATGGGTTTTCGCATCGACCCCAACATCAGGACCATTCAGGACATCGCCGTGGCGACCGCCGACATCGACTACGACCCCTTCCCGATCACCGCCGGCACCGTGGCCGCGCGCCGGTTCCGCTGGCAGGCACTGGTGGACGGCGAGCCGGTGATCACCGCGGCGGTCAACTGGTTGATGGGCGAGGAGAACCTGGACCCCGATTGGAATTTCGGCGGGCTCGGCGAACGCTTCGAGGTCGAGATCACCGGCGACCCCACCGTCAGCCTCACCTTCAAAGGACTGCAGCCGCCGTCGATCGCCGAAGGGCTGCAACGGAATCCGGGCGTCGTCGCGACCGCCAACCACTGCGTCAACGCCATCCCGGACGTCTGCGCCGCCGGGCCGGGCATCAAGACATACCTCGACCTGCCCCTGTTCGCGGGCCGCCCGGCCCGCAACCTCGCCGCCACGCCATGACCTACACGCACCCCGAGTCGATGCGCGGCCACGTCGCGATCGTCACCGGCGCCGCGCAGGGAGTGGGCAAGGGCATCGCCGCCGCGCTGCTGGAACGCGGGGCGTCGGTGCTCCTGGTCGACATCCAGGACGAGTTGCTCGCAACGACAGCCGCCGAACTCGGGGCGGCGGGCCCCGTCGCCAGGCTGGTCGCCGACCTGCGCGACCCGGACAGTTCTCAGCGGATCGTCGCGGCCGCCGTCGACGCCTTCGGCGCGGTGCACGGCCTGGTCAACAACGCCATCGCCACCAACGAACCCAAGGCGTTCGTCGACATCACCACCGAGGACCTGGCGCTCGGCTACGACGTCGGCCCGCGGGCGACCTTCCTGCTCATGCAGGCCGTACACCCCGTGCTGGTCGCGGCCGGCGGCGGCTCGATCGTCAACCTCGGCTCGGGGACGGGCACCGGCGGCGAGCCCAAGTGGGGCGGTTATGCCGCCGCCAAGGAAGGCATCCGCGGGTTGTCGAAGGTCGCCGCGCTGGAATGGGGACGCGACAACATCCGCGTCAACGTCGTCTGCCCGTTCGCCGAGTCCGACGGCGTCAAGCTGTGGAAGCAGTTCGCACCCGACGACTACGCGAAGGCGGTGGGCCGCGTCCCGATGAAACGCATCGGCGACGTGCGCACCGACGTGGGCGCGCTGGTGGCGTTCCTATTGGGCACCGACGCGACGTTCGTCACCGGGCAGACCATCCACGTCGATGGCGGAATTGGTTCCTTCCGATGACGGAGTCATTGCGTGATCGTCAGCGCGCGCAGGTGCGGGCCGACATCCGGCGGGCCGCCTTCCGGCTGTTCGTCGAACGCGGGTACGACGCCGTCACCACGGATGAGATCGCGGCTGCCGCAGGCGTTTCGGTGCGCACACTGTTTCGCCACGTACCGGCGAAGGAGGAACTGCTTCTTGCGCCGGTGCGCTATGGCGGGGCGGCGATCGTCAGCCTCCTCGAAGACCGGCCGCCCGGCGAGTCGCCCGATGTCGCGCTGGTCAACGCCATCGTGACCCGGACGCGTTCGTTCGACCGCGCCGACTGCGAGGAGTGGCGCAAGGCACTGCTGGTCGCGCCCGACCTGCTCGACAAGGTCACGCTGCACCGGCCCGCCGACAAGGAACGGGCGATGAAGCTGATCGCCGAACGCATGGGCGCGAACCCCGACGTCGACATTCGCCCCGGCCTGCTGGTCCAACTCGCGTTTGCCGCAGCCGATTTCGGCTTCCAGCAATGGGTGCGCCAGTCCCGCAACCGGTGGCCGCTGGATCGTTACGTCACCGAGGCACTCGAAGCGGTCAAGAGCCCCCATTGGAGACCAAAAAATTGACGTGTGGCGTGGCGCCGCGGGGGGCACATTACCCCCATGAGCGTTGTGGTCATCGGCCAGATCGGGCGCGACCTCGTGTTGCGCACCGACGGGCGGCCCTCGGCGAGGAAGTCCACGACGGTCCTGCAGCGCAACGAGTTGCTCGGTGGCAAGGGCGCCAACCAGGCCGTCGGCCTGGTCCAGCTGGGGGTGCCGGTCGCGCTCATCGGCGTGGTGGGCACCGATATCGCGGGCGATGTCGTGCTGCGGCAGGCACAGGACGACGGCATCGACACCGCGGGGATCGCGCGTCGCGGCACGACCGCGCTGCTGATCGATCTGGTCTCACCGGACCGCATGCTGATCGAGGACGTGCCCGACAGCTCGCTGGTGCAGGTGGCCGACCTCGACCGGTCGGCATCCCTGCTCCACGACGCCGACACGGTCTCGATTCAGCTGCAGCAGCCTCCTGACACCGCGCTGGCCGCGGCGCGCAGGGCGCGCGGGCGGGGCCAGCGGGTGGTCGCCGACGGGGTGCCGGCCGAAGGCGTTCGCGCCGAGCTCCTGGCGTCGGTCGACGTGCTGCGGGCCGACTCCACCGAGGCCGCGCTGATCGCAGGAGAGGAGATCCGTACGGTGGACCAGGCGGAGGCGTTGGGCCGCGAATTGTTGGGCTGCGGGCCGGAATTGGTGGCGCTGGCCGTCCCGGACGTCGGCGATCTGGTGTTGTGGAAGGACGGCAGCGAGCTGTTCGAATTCTCCGACGTCGAGGTCGTCGACCCGACCGGCGCCGGCGACGCGTTCGTGGCCGGACTGATCGCCGCGTTGCGCGACGGGGCCGACCCGCGGCAGGCCGGTAGCCGTGCCGCGGCGGCCGCCGGTGCCACGGTGCAGCGCCTCGGCGGGCGACCGGACCTCGGCAGACTCAGCTGAGCGCGGGAAGCACCTTGTCGGTGAGCAGCTGCACCGACTTCCACGCCTCGTCGACGGGCATGCCGCCGACCAGGGGGTGCATGACGAGCGGCCCGTACTGGTCCGTGTCGCGGATCTCGGCGATGAGTTGCTCAGGTGTCAGGAACCGGTATCGTCCCGACGCCTTGACCTCGTCCAGCGTGGCTACCCCGGGCAGGTGCATCAGCGAACGCTGGTCGGTTGACCATTGCCCGTAAGTGACCGCCTCCCAAAGGATGTGCTCACCGAGTTCGGCCCACGCCCGGTCGGGGTCCTCGTGCAGGAAGATCATTCCGCGGTTGATCGGCCCGGGCATGAGGATGAGCGGTTTGATGCCGGCCTCGGCGCACAGCTCGCGGTAGTAGGCGGCGATGTCGGGCAGGTGGTCGGCCAGGCTCAGCGGCAGCCGGAACCGCGCCGCGCGCCGCGCCGTGGCGCGCACCCCGCCGCCGACGTACAGGGGTGGGTGCGGCCGGGTCCACGTTCCGGTGTCGGTCCAGACCGACAGCATCCGTTCTACGAGGGCGTCCATCAACTGGCCGCGGCGGCCGAAATCGACGCCGAGCGAATCGTATTCGACGGTGCGGTAGCCCAGCCCGATCGTGGTGTGTAACCGGCCGCGGCTCATGTTGTCCACCAGCGCGATGTCTTCGGCGAGCCGGACCGGATTCCACAGCGGCCCCAGCGCGCAGTCCACGCTGGCGATCAGCGTCGTGGTCCGGGCCAGGAACATCGCCGCGGCCATGATCGGGTTGCAGCTCCACCCGTGCCCGGTCGCGTGGTGCTCGTCGACGCTGATCGAGGTGATGCCGTGCGATTCGCCCCACTGCGCCAGTTCGAGCGCGGCGTTGAGGAGTTCGCTTTGCGTACGCGGGTCGCCGTGCGGCGAGGCGAAGTTGAACCGCAGCACCGTCAGCAACATGGACGCTCCGGTCAGCTATCGGACTGCGGCGCGGCGGCCTGTTGCAGGAACGCGGGAAAGTCGGGAAACAGCGCGCGGTCGACGATCTCGATGCGGGTGCCCGACTCGTCGACGTAGTAGGCGAACAGCGCCAGGTCCGGCGGGTTGACGTCGGCGGTGGCTTCGAAGCTGAAGCCGTTGTCCTCCAAGGCTCGAGCGGTCTCAGCGAGGTTGTCGGTGAAGTAGCCGAGGTGGTGGATGGAGTTGCCCGGCGCGGCGGTCCACGGGCTGTCCGGCACCTCCTGGATCAGTTCGAGGTGGGGTGCCTGCAGGGAGTAGACGAATTTGGAGGTGAGTTCGCGGGTCCCGGTCGCGGTGCGGAAGGGCAGCGTATATTCCAGCGGATTGATCCACCGGTAGCCGCCCAGCGCGCTGAGGCGGGCCATCGCGGCGTCGAGGTCAGGCACGATGATGCCGGTGTGGTAGAAGTCCTCGGGGCGCAGGGCGAATCCCATACTCGGTGTCCTTACTTGTCCGCCAGTCGGTTTCGGAGCCAGGCGCTCTCCCAGAAATTGGAGCTCCCGGCCAACAGCGTTTCATGGGCCTTGTGCAGCACTTCGCGCGCCCCCGCGTGCCCGTCGGGGACCAGCTCGGCGAGGTGAATCGCGTGCAGGGGCCGGCCCGCCTCGAGGTGGGCCCGCGCGCGTTCCACCAGCGGGTCGGCGCCGGCCAGCTCCACCACGTCGGCGGCGACGGCGTCGAACCCGACCGGATACAGCTCGGTGGTCGAGCGGTGATGGAACCAGCCCGAGTAGTTCTCCCAGACGGCGCGCACATCCCAGTCGACCTTGCCGTAGCCCTGGCCCACTTCGTATTCCGGCGGCAGGGTGATCTCGCGCATCAAAGTTCGGACGTCCTTGCCGGCGTTCATCCCCGCCACGGTCTCGTCGTGGATGTACTGGATGGCGTCCCGCAGCCGGGTCAGTTCGGCGTCGATGCGGTCGGCGCCCGCGATCGGATCGAAATGGCCGGTCACCAACAGCTCGGGGCGCAGCGCGCGCACCCGCTCGATCGACGCGATGGCCGTCAGCGCGTCGCGGTAGCGGTCGCCGCGCATGGTGACGAGGTTGGGGATGTGCCCGAATACCGGGCCGAAGGTGTTTCCGCACAGGCAGATTCGCTCGTCGGGCAGCCACACCACCAGCGAGTCGGTGGTTTCCCCGCCCGGCACAGCGATCAGTTCCATCCGCCGGCCGCCGACCTCCAGGCTCAGGGTGTCCTCGAACTCCACGTCGACGGCGGGCACGCTCTGGCCCGCCAGCCGCGTCGTGCCCAGGCGCCGCTGGATGGCTTGGATGCCCGCGCCCAGGGTGTCCCTGAAGGCGAACGCGCTGCGCGCGGCGCGGTACGGGATCAGGCGTTCGTTGTCGTCGCGCCAGGCGGTCCAGTTCGCCTGCGCGACAACCTTTGTGTCGGGGTCGCGCACGCTGTCCAGGCCGCCGACGTGGTCGACGTGGCCCTGGGTGAGGATGATGTAGCGCACCGGCGACGCGTCGACGGCGTCGAAGTTGGCGCGGTGCACCGGTCCCTCGAACCCCATCCCGGTGTTGACGATCACCCGGCCGTCATCGGTGGTCAGCAGGTAGGCGTTCGACAGCCCCGGCGAGCACCACAGCCCCGGGGCCAGCTGTTCGGCCTGCTCGGCGGACGCGGGGCGCATGGCATCGGCGCCCGGCCTGCCGCGATAGACCGGTTCAAAGTCCTGGGTGCCCATCGCTGCTCCTCATTCGGGGCGGACGTCGAATCTATCGAAGTAGAAGCCGAAGCGCCCGCGCAGTTCGTCGGGCGAAATGCCGAAGTGGCGCTGCAGGTCGTAGCGGATGCGGCCGTGTTTGCCGCGCGGGTTGCCGTCCAGGTAGCGCTGGAACCGGTCGCGCACCTTCGGCGTCAGTTCGACGCCGCCGCATTGGTAAAGCCTTTCCAGCAGCGGCATTTCGTTGCCGTCGAGGTGATGGAAACTGATGTCGATGCTACGTTCGGCCGGCACCAGGTCGCGGTCGCGCACGCACGCGGATAGCAGCCGGTGCACCCGTTCGCTCCAGTAATCCAGCAGCCAGCCGGGCTCGATGCTCCTCCGGCGTAACCGGTCCGAGTAAGCCATCATGGTGATCGCCGACTGCACCACCGCGACGGGGTCGCGGTGGGTGAAGGCCACCGTCGCGTCGGGAAACGTCGCCATCAGCGGGCCGAGCTGCTCGCAGTGCTGCGGGCTCTTGAGGACCCAAGTCCGCGGGCCGCGCAGGAAGGTCAGCGCCCGCAACACCTTTTTCAGGTACGCGTAGTGCCGGGTCTGGTCGAGCCCCAGGTAGTAGTCCCGCCAATCGGGCACACGCGCATGCCATTCCAGGACGTAGCCGGCCAGATCGAGGTCGAGGAGTTCGACCTCCTCCTCGATCGCCTCAGGGAACCGGTCGTGCATGGCGGCCACCACCGGGGCGCTGGCCATCAGCGCGTCGTGCTCGGCCTTGGCCCGCGCGTAGCGGGGATCGATCCCGGAGATGTCAGGGCCCTCGCCGGGCGCGGGTATCGGTTCCTGGCTCTCCCAGTAGGGCAGCGCGCGGCGGCGCGGATCGGCGGCGATGAGGTTCACCAGGTGCGTGGTGCCCGACCGCGGCATCCCGACCACGATGAAGGGCTTCTCGATGGGGATCGACTCGATCTCGGGATACCGCTTGACGAGCTCTGTGAGCGACAGGCGGTTGCGCAGCAGGCGAACAATCCGTTGCCGCAGCGACGAGCGGGTGAGCTGGGTGAGCCCTTCGTCGGCTTCGATCGCGGCCACGTGCGCGGTCAACCGGTCGGCGAACCCGTCCGTGTCTTCGAGGTCGGTGGCCCCGCCGGCCTGCTCGACCGCCTCTGCGAGCATCCAGTCGATGTCGAACCCGACGGGCCTCGCCTCGGTGAATTCCAGGATCTGGCGCTGGACATCGGTGAGCCGGGGCGATGTCAGATCGTCGAAGTCGAGGTCGCCCACGTCGGCGGGCTCTACAGGTTGGCCAGGTCGTCGGGGACGTCGACCTTGTGTTCCTGAAGCGTCTCCAAAGGCACCACCTCGAGCGTGCGCTCGTGCGTGGACGCCAGCACCACCGGCGCGGCGCACCCGTCGTGGTGGGCGCGCAGCCAGTTCAGCGCGGTGACACACCAGCGGTCGCCGGGCAGGAGGCCGGGGAACCGGTGCTCGGGGACCGGCGTCAGCAGGTCGTTGCCGATGGACCGCTGGTGTTCCAGGAACTCGGCGGTCATCACCGCGCAGATCGTGTGCCGGCCTAGGTCCTCGGTGCCCGTCGCGCAACAGCCGTCACGGTAGAAGCCGGTGAGTGGTTCGGTGCCGCACGGTTCCAGCGGGCCGCCGAGCACATTGCGATCGGGCACGGGATCAGTATCGTCCTCCCGGGCGCGAAGGGAAGAAGCTTTCTCAACCGCCGGGCATGAAATTTGCCGGCGCCCCTGGCCGGCCCGGTCGGTGGTGGACGGTCCCGCGCCGCGCGGTGTTGACTCCAGCCGATGTCGACACCGAATCCGCCCGACCATCCCGGCGAGCCGCCCCGGGGCTGGCACCCGCCCGGCTACGGGTGGGGCAACCCGCTCCCGCCCGGCTATCCGCCCCCGCCGCCATACCCCAGTTATCCCGGGTATGCGGTCGACCCCTACGCGCCATTCGGGCGCGACCCGGGCACTGGGGTGCCGCTCTCGGATAAGTCCGCGACGACGGCGGGCCTGCTGCAGCTATTCCTGGGCGTGTTCGGTGTCGGCCGCTTCTATGTCGACTCGACGCAGATTGCAATCGCGCAGTTGTGTGTGGGTCTGTTCGGGATGGTTTTCACCGTCTTTTGCCTATTCGGCTTTCCCGTTCTGCTCGGCTCGGCCGTCTGGGCCGTCGTCGACGCGGTCATGATGTTCACCGGCGGCGTGACCGACAATTACGGCCGCAAGCTGCGTTAGTCGTTCGGTCCCCGCCCGGCGGCGCTGCGCGGTAAATTCTGCCTGTGAAAGTTAGCGGCGCCTTTTTGGCGGAAGCGGCCGCGACGGTCGACAACAAATTGAACGTGCAAGGCGGGGTGCTTTCCAAATTCACGGTCGGGCCCGACCGGACGGCCCGGTTTGTCCTCGTGGTGCTGACCCAGCCCGGCGGCGAAGATTCCGAGCGGCGGGTCGACGTGGAGATAAAGCCCCCGACGCTTGACGGCGCGCCGCAATATAAATGGTTCGAAGCGCCCGAAGCCACCCTCGGGGAATTTCCGGGCTTCGCCTTCTTCGAAATCGACGCACGGCTGCCCGAAGACGGCCGCTGGATGATCGACATCACGTGCGGCGAGTCGGCCCTCTCACTGCCCCTTTTGGTGGGTGGCTGGACGCCGCCATCATTTGACATCTGAGCGCGGCCGTTTTCGCCACGCGCACAAGGACTTTAGAGGACCCGGCACGCGGCGCCCGCCGCATCCCAAGGGCCACAACGACACTAAGATAACAGGGCGACGATCACCTCGACCGCCTGCGCGAATGCCGGTAGGTCACAACAGGATAACAATTTCCGTACCGTCGATTAGCTGGCGCGACTCGCTGGCCAAATGCCGGGGACATCGCCTCGCGAAATTTATCGTCAGTTCGTGCACCGTCGAACGGCCCTCAAGCTCCCGTTGTTGCTGGCGGCGGGCACGGCTTTGGCCCACGCGCCCCGCGCGTCCGCGGAACCGGCGCCGCGATCCTCCGGGGAGGTGACCCGGTGGCCGGCCGACCGCGCCAACCGCTGGTATCAGGCGCAGGGTTGGCTCGTCGGCGCCAATTACATTCCGGCCAGCGCCATCAACCAACTCGAGATGTTTCAGGCGGGCACCTACGACCCGCGGCGCATCAACACCGAGCTGGGCTGGGCGCGGGCCTACGGCTTCAACAGCGTGCGGGTCTTTCTCCACGATCAGCTCTGGGCCCAGGACGCGCGGGGCTTTCAAACCCGCCTCGCGCAGTTCGTCGGCATCGCCGCCAACCACGGCATCAAGCCGCTGTTCGTGTTCTTCGACTCCTGTTGGGACCCGCTGCCCAAGCTGGGTCCGCAGCGCGCGCCCCGGCCCGGCGTCCACAACTCGGGCTGGGTGCAGAGCCCCGGCGCCGAACGCCTCGGCGATCCCGGCTACGTGCGCGTCCTGCAGGGCTACGTGACGAGCATCCTGACCCAATTCCGCAGTGACCCCCGGGTTTTGGGATGGGACCTGTGGAACGAGCCCGACAATCCCGCGCGCCAGTATCAAAAGGTGGAGCGCAAGGACAAGCAGGCGCTCGTCGCGGAGCTGCTGCCCCAGGTGTTCCGGTGGGCCCGCGCGGTCGATCCCAGCCAACCGCTCACGAGCGGCGTGTGGCGCGGTGACTGGGGCGAGCCGGCGGGCCGCAGCGCGATCAGCGCGATCCAACTCAACAACTCCGACGTGATCACGTTCCACTCCTACGCCGAACCCGCGGGGTTCGAGTCGCGGATCGCCGAGTTGGCGCCCATCGGGCGGCCGATCCTGTGCACGGAGTACATGGCGCGGCCCCAAGGCAGCACCATCGAGTCGATCCTGCCCGTGGCGAAACGCCACAACGTCGGCGCCTACAACTGGGGCCTGGTCGCCGGAAAGACCCAGACCTACTTCCCTTGGGACTCATGGGATCACCCATACGCAGCGCCCCCGAAGGTGTGGTTTCACGACCTGCTGCAGCCCGACGGGCGGCCCTACCGGGACAGCGAATATCAGGCGGCCCGCGGCCTGACCGGCGGCCAGCCGACCTAACGGCCGTAGAGGCCCAAAGCTTGGGCCGCCGCCGTCGCCACCTCGCCCCGCAGATCCGAGATCGGGGGGCTGCCCCGCACCTGGATCGAGTTCGAGAGCAGGACGACATAGGTATCCGAGCCCGGGTCCATCCAGAGCGAGGTCCCGGTAAACCCCGTGTTGCCGAAGCTGCCGACGGGAAAGGCCACGCCCCGCGGCCTGGAAAAGCCGGTATCGATGTCCCAGCCGAAGCCGAACAAATTCTGTCCGGCGATCGCCGGATAGCTCGGCCCGACCTTAGGTGCCTTTCGAATGGCTTGTCGGGCAGCGTCGTTCGCCGCTTCGAGTTGTTGGGGCGAATGCCCGGGCTGCTGCGGAGTCGTCATCAGCTCGAGGGTCGCTTGCTGCAGCGGAAAACTACTCGGGCGGCCCGCAAGCCGATCCAGCAGGGCCTGGGCGTAGCCGGCGACATCGCGTGCGGTCGAGAATACCCCGGCGTTTCCGGCCACTCCCCCCATCCGTCGCGCCGTCGGGTCGTGCACGGTGCCGCGCAGCAGACGACCGAAATCGGGGTTCGTGCTCGGGTCGGCCCTGCCTTCCTCGTCCCGTGCGGTCGGTGCGACGCGCGCCAAGATGTCGGTGTGCCATGAGTCCGGCGGGCAGGCGACCGGAACCTGCGGTGTGGGCGCCCATGCCACGGCGGCGCCGCGAATCGCATGGGGGCCGCACGCTTTCGCGGGCGGCAAGAAATGCGTGTCATCGAGGCCCAGCGGTGCGAACACGTGTTGTCCGACGTAGACGTCTTCTGGCTCACCGCTGATTTTCTCGAGCAGCGCGCCGAGCAGAAGGTAGTTGATGTCGGAGTAGCGGAAGACCTGACCGGGACCCGACTGCAGCGGCGTGGTGAGCGCCCGACGAACGCCCTCCGCCTTGTCCGGTGCGCCCAGCCCCCACGGGTCGGCGAGGCTGACGTCGATCCCTTCTCCGGACGTGTTGGTCAACAGCATCCGGACCGTCACCTTCGCACGCTGAGGATCGTTGTCCGCGTTGAAGTTCGGCAGATACTTCTGCACCGGATCGTCGAACGAAACCCTGCCTTGTTCGTAGAGCTGCATGACGGCCGTCGCGGTAGCGAGGCATTTCGTCAGCGAAGCGAGGTCGAAGATGGTGTCTTCGGTCATCGGCTCCGCCGGCGCGGGCGATCCGTCCAGGCCCGGTTCGCCGGCGAGCTTGCGCGAGCCATAAGCCTGGTGGAAGACGACGTTGCCGGCGTGGCCGATCAGCACCACGGCGCCGGGCAGCCGCTGGGCCGCAACCGCGTCGTTCATCAGCTTGGAGATGTGGGGGAAGTCGGCGCTGGGCGGAAGAGGCGGCCGCGCCTGCGTTGACTGCGTCGGCTGCGCCGGCCGGACCGGCTGGGTGGCGCTGCCGCCGACGGGCGGGTGCGCCGGTGCACAGGCCGCCGAGAAGAAGGTAGCCAGAGTCAGCAGGACGGCCGCGACGGCGACGGGCATAGCGCAAGGGTAGGTCGACCGTCCGGGCTGGGATAGCGTCGAAAGTCGATGTCCCTGAGGTTCCTGCTTGCCGTACTGGCGACCGGTGTCGTGCTGCTGCAGTGCTCGTGCGCGCCGCGGCCCGCCGCGGTTGGAACCCCGGCGCCAGCGACGTTGTCGTCGCCGGCCCGGACGGCGGCCGCGCCGGCGGGAGCGACGGTCGAGCCGGTCAGCGCCGCGGAACTCGGTGCGAGCTGGCGGCCGGGCTGCCCCGTCGAACCCGCGCAGCTTCGCCGCGTCGCCGTCGACCACCTCGGCTTCGACGGCAACCCGCACCGTGGCCAGCTGATCGTGCACGAAGACCTGGTGCCGGAGGTCATTGCGATCTTCGAGCAGCTCTACCGACTGGGCGTTCCGATCGAGAAGATCCGCCCCGCCGACGGCTATCCGGCCGCCGATGACGAGCTATCGATGGAGGACGACAACACCTCGGCGTTCAACTGCCGCCGCCTCCCGGGCAGCTCCGAATGGTCGCCCCACGCCTACGGCCGGGCCGTGGACGTCAATCCGCTTATCAATCCCTGCGTTTACGCCGGCGGCGCCTT
Organism: Mycobacterium sp. NGS63; assembly: GCF_059812295.1. NCBI lineage: Bacteria > Bacillati > Actinomycetota > Actinomycetes > Mycobacteriales > Mycobacteriaceae > Mycobacterium > Mycobacterium sp. NGS63. The sequence continues at coordinate 25,022 of NZ_JCALCJ010000003.1, read as the reverse complement.
CGAACCCCACAACGCGACGGCCTACCTGGATCGCGGCCGCCACGACCCGGGAATGCTGCACCGCGGCGACCCGGCCGTGCGCGTCTTCACCGACCGCGGCTGGCGGTGGGGCGGCGACTGGGCCAATCCCGTCGACTACCAGCACTTCGAGCGCTGACCTGCGTTAACCGCGGGCAATTTTTTGGCGGTGGCGGAGGGATTTGAACCCTCGGACGGTTTTAGCCGTCACACGCTTTCGAGGCGTGCTCCTTAGGCCGCTCGGACACGCCACCGCCAGGCAGCTTACCCAACCGGTGGCCGCTCACCCCAATCGCTGGTTAGGGCACCGAGATTGCCACCATGGTTGTGCTTCGCCGCCGATCACAGCCATCACGGCAATCTCGACGCCACAGGCCGGTCACCCCAATCGCTGGCGGGCGAAGAAGGCCTCCAGTGGCGCGGCGCACTCCGCCGCGAGCACCCCGCCGCGGACTTCCGGGCGATGGTTGAGCCGGCGGTCCCGCACCACGTCCCACAGCGATCCGACGGCACCCGTCTTGGGCTCCCACGCGCCGAATACCAGCCGCGCGACGCGCGCCAGGACGAGGGCGCCGGCGCACATGGTGCACGGCTCGACGGTCACGGCAATGGTCGCGCCCTCCAGCCGCCACCCGTCGCCGAGCACGCCGGCCGCCGCCCGCATGGCCAGGATTTCGGCGTGCGCGGTCGGATCGCCAAGGGCCTCACGGGCATTCACCGCCCGGGCCAGCTCTGTCCCGTCGGCGCCGACGACCACCGCACCGATGGGCACGTCGCGGGGGCCGGCGGTCGCGGCGACCGACAGCGCGGCGCGGATCAGATCTTCGTCGGCGAGGCTCACCGACCGAGGCGGTCGATCACCGCCGACAGCTGCTCGGCGAAGCCCATCTCGCGCGCGATGCGGCCCAACTGCTCGTCGGCATACAGGTCGGACTCGTCGACGATGACGCCCAGCACCGCCTCGGGCAGTCCGACATCCGACAGCAACCCCAGGTCGCCCTCCTCGAAGGGCTCCGCGTCCTCGAGGTCCTCGGGGTCGATGTCGGCGTCCAGGTTGTCGAGCACCTCGGCGGCGATGTCGTAGTCCAGCGCGGCCGTCGCGTCCGAGAGCAGCAGCCGGGTGCCCGACGGCGCGGGTCGCACGATGACGAAGAACTCGTCGTCGACGTCGAGGAGCCCGAACACGGCACCCGAGCTGCGCAGTTCACGCAGCTCCGTCTCGGCGGTGCCGAGGCTCGTCAGCGCCTTGGGGGACATGGCGTAGCAGCGCCATTTGCCCTCTTCTCGCACCACCGCGACGCCGAAGCCGTCCGGCGTGTCCGCGGACGGGCCTTGCGCTGGCGCCCGCTGTGCTCCCATGGGCGCCTACGCTAGTCGCTGACCTGGCCTCTTGACCAGACGAACCCGCGAGCGACGGGGCACCTGACGGCGCCGCCGAGCCGAGACTGTGCCAACCTTGAACTGTGGCTCGTCCCGTTTCCCAAACACCCGTTTGCGTGCTCGGACTGGGCCTTATCGGGGGCTCGATCATGCGGGCCGCCAAGGCGGCCGGCCGCGAGGTGTTCGGCTACAACCGGTCGGTGGAGGGCGCGCATGCGGCCACCGCCGACGGCTTCGACGCCAGCATCGATCTCACCCAGACCCTGACCCGCGCGGCCGACACCGGCGCGCTGATCGTCCTGGCCGTGCCGATGCCGGCGCTGGCGGGGATGCTCGCCCACGTCACCGAGCTGGCCCCCGACTGCCCGCTGACCGACGTCACCAGCGTCAAAAGCGCGGTGCTCGACGAGGTCACCTCCGCCGGCCTGCTGGAACGCTTCGTCGGCGGTCACCCGATGACGGGCACGGCGGACTCGGGTTGGGCCGCCGGCTACGCCGGGCTGTTCACCCGGGCCCCCTGGGTGGTCAGCGTGGACGACCACGTGGACCCCGCGGTGTGGTCGATGGTGATGACGCTGGCGCTGGAGTGTGGCGCGCTGGTGGTGCCGGCCAAATCCGACGAGCACGACGCCGCCGCGGCCGCCATCTCCCACCTGCCGCACCTGCTCGCCGAGGCGCTGGCCGTCACGGCCGCGGAGGTGCCGCTGGCCTTCGCGCTGGCCGCGGGGTCGTTCCGCGACGGCACCCGGGTCGCCGGCACCGCCCCCGACCTGGTGCGCGCGATGTGCGAGGGCAACGCCGGGCAGTTGCTGCCGGCCGTCGACCGGGTCGTCGAGTTGCTCGGCCGCGCCCGCGACTCGCTGGCCTCCCACAACTCGGTGGCCGAGCTCGTCGACGCGGGCCACGCGGCGCGGACGCGCTACGACAGCTTCCCGCGCTCCGACATCTTCACCATCGTGATCGGCGCGCAGAACTGGCGCGAGGAGCTGGCCGCGGCTGGCCGCGCCGGCGGGGTGATCAGATCCGCTCTGCCAACCCTGGATAGTCCACGATGAACCCGTCCTCGTCGACGCTGACGGTGGTGTCGGCGACGGGCGAGCGCAGCTTGATGCCGTCGAGGCGGCCCTCGCTGGTGTAGCTCACCGTGGCCGCGGTGATCGCCATGTCGGGCACGTTCACGTAGACCACCGGCAACGTCACCATGTCCGCCCGCTCGTGTAGACCGAGGCGCCGGATCGGCAGCGCGTTGAAGAACGGGCTGAACACCACGTCGACGTCGAGCGCGCCGTTGTACCCGGCGCGCCGCTCGCCCTGGTGGTCGGTGACCAGCCACATGTTTTCCTCGTCGCGGGCGATGGACAGTACGCGCTCGCGCTCGGCGAGCGTCACGGTCAGCCCGAGCCGCTTGGTGGCGCCGGTCTCGTCGGTCTGCACGTCGTAGTAGGCGCCGAACGCCGGGTGGGTGTCGGTGGCCGCGGCCACGATGCGTCCGTTGGCCCTGATCCGCTTGCCGGACAACTGGATTCGTACGGACTCCATGCGGGACACGTCGGGCGCGCGCCAGGTCAGCATCGCCTGCCACACGCGCCGGCTGGGATCAGAGGGGGCTGCGTTCACGTATCTACCGTAAGACGTGGCCGTCGGTGGCGGTGGGGTTGTCCGGAAGTGCGGTGGGCGTCACGCGGCCGCGCCGCCCGGTGAACCCCCACAACGGGCCGCGGGATCGGCCCCGCAATCGCCCGGTGCCGGGTGCCGACGCCCACACGGCCAGCGCCAGCAGGCCGTCGAGGATCAGCGCCAGCGCGGCCACCATCAGCGCACCGACCAGCGCGAGCTGGAACTGGCGCTCCTTGATCCCGTCGATCAGGTAGCGGCCCAGCCCGCCGAGGCTCGCATAGGCGGCCACCGTCGCGGTGGCGACCACCTGCAGGGTCGCGCTGCGCAGGCCGCCCAGCATCAGCGGGAGCGCGTTGGGCACCTCGGCGCGCAGCAGCACCTGGGCCTCCGTCATGCCCATGGCGCGCGCGGCGTCGACGACCGTGGGCTCGACGTTGGCGATGCCCGCATAGGTGCCGGCCAGCAGCGACGGCACACCCAGCAACATCAGCGCGACCAGCGGCGGCCCTACCCCGAGCCCGAACAGCAGCACCCCCAGCAGCAGCACGCCCAGCGTCGGCAGGGCGCGCAGCCCGTTGACCGCGCCGACCACCAGCAGCGCGCCGCGACCGGTGTGCCCGATCACCAGCCCGACGGGGACCGCGATCAGCGCCGACGCCCCCACCGCGACGGCGGTGTACTCCAGGTGTTCGAGGACGCGCGCGGCCAGCCCGACCGGGCCGGCCCAGTTGTCCGCGGTCAGCAGGTAGGACAGCGCCTGTTGGACGAAGTTCATCGCGCGCCCCCGACGACGGGAGCCACCACCGCGCGGCGCGCGGTGCCGCGCCCGGCGCGCTCCCAGGGCGTGGCCAGCCGCCCGGCCAGCACGATGAGCGCGTCGATGAGCACCGCAAGCACGAACAGCGCGACGATGCCGGCGACGATCTGGTCGCTCTTGTCGGTCTGGTAGCCCTCGGTGAACCAGGTGCCCAGGCCGCCGATGCCGATTACCGACCCCACCGAGACCATCGCGATGTTGGTCACCACCACCACGCGCAATCCGGCGATCAGCACCGGGATGGACAGCGGCAGTTCGACTTTCAGCATCCGTTTGAGCGCCGGGTAGCCGATCGCGGTGGCGGCGTCGCGCACCTGGGCGGGCACCGCGTCGAGCGCCTCGAGCACGGCCCGCACCAGCAGCGCGGCGGTGTACGCCGTCAGCGCGACGATGACGTTGGCCTCGTCGAGGATCCGGGTCCCGATGATCATCGGCAACACCACGAACAGCGCCAGCGACGGGACGGTGAAGACCACGCTGGCGGTCGCCGTCGTCAGCCGCCGCGCGACCGGGACGCGCTGCACCAGCACGCCCAGCGGCACCGAGATCGCCAGCCCGATCAGCACCGGCACCAGCGACAGCCGCAGATGGATCACGGTCAGCGCCCAGGCGTCGTCGAGGTGGGTCAGCAGGTAGTGCATGGTCAACTCCGCCGTCGGGCTTCCACCTCGGCCAGCACGTCTTCGGCCAGCACGCCGCCGATGACCTTGCCGCCATCGTCGACCGCGACGCCCACCCCCGACGGCGACGACAGCGCCGCGTCGAGCGCGTGGCTGAGGTTGCCGTCCGGGTGAAACAGCGAGCCGACGCCGCTCATGGCGTCGGACAGCGATGCCCCGGCGCGGTAGCGGCGCAGGCCGTCGGCGTCGATCCATCCCAGCGGGGCGCCGGCGTCGTCAACCACGAGCGCCCAGCCGTCCGGGAAACCGGTGTCGGGCAGGGCGTCCCGCGCGATCCGCTCGACGTCGTGGCGCGGCAGCCCCGCGGCGTCCATGAGTTGCAGCCATCGATAGCCGCGTCCCAGACCGATGAACCGGGCCACGAAGTCGTTGGCCGGGCGCGACAGCAACCGCGCGGGTTCGTCGTACTGCTGCAGCACGCCGCCGCGGAACACCGCCACCCGGTCGGCGAGCTTGAGCGCCTCGTCGATGTCGTGCGTGACGAAGACGGTGGTCTTGTGCAATTCGCTTTGCAGACGCAGGATTTCGTTCTGCAGCTCGACACGCACCACCGGGTCGACTGCGGAGAAGGGCTCGTCCATCAACAGGATCGGCGGGTCGGCGGCCAGCGCGCGCGCCACGCCGACGCGTTGTTGTTCGCCGCCGGAGAGCTGGGCCGGGTAGCGGGTGGCGATCCTGGCGTCCAGCCCGACGCGTTCGAGCACGGCGTAGGCGGCCCTGCGGGCGGCCCGGCGGGACTGCCCCTTCAGCACCGGAACCGTTGCGACGTTGTCGATCACGCGTTGGTGCGGCATCAGCCCGGCGTGTTGGATGACATAGCCGATCCCCAGGCGCAGCCGCACCGGGTTGACGCCCGCCACGTCGGCACCGTCGACGGTGATGGTGCCCGAGGTGGGCTCGATCATCCGGTTGATCATCCGCAGCGCCGTGGTCTTGCCGCTGCCCGAGGACCCGACGAACACCGTCAACTCCCCGTTGGGAACCGTCAGGCTCAGCCGGTCCACCGCGGCGGTGCCGTCGGCAAATACCTTGCTGACATTGTCGAAGACGATCAACGCGGTTGGCCGATCGGGTGGTTGAAGCCGTTGTCGCGCACCCAGTTTCGTGCGGCCTCGTCGGGATCGATGCCGGAGTTGCCCGACACCGCGGCGTTGAGCGCGGCCAGGCCGGCCGTCGTCAGCTTAGCCGACACGGCGTCCAGCACGTCCTTGAGCCGGTCGGACTTCTTCTGCGAATTCACCAGCGGCACAATGTTTCCGGCCAAGAAGTTGTGCTCCGGGTCCTCGAGCGCCACCAGATGATTCTGCGGGATTGCCGGCGAGGTGCTGAAGACGTTGGCGGCCGTCACCCTGCCCTCGACCAGCGCGCGCACCGTCACCGCCCCGCCGCCGTCGTTGATGACGATGAAGTTGCCCGGGCTGATGGTGAGCCCGTACTTCTGCCGCAGGCCCGGCAGCCCCGACGGGCGGTTCTCGAACGCCGAGGGTGCCCCGAATCGCACGTCCGGCGAGTGCGCCGCCAGGTCGGCGATGGTTTTCAGGTTCCAGTCGTTGGCGACGTTGCTGGTGACGGTGACGGTGTCGGTGTCGGAAGCCGGCGACGGCGTCAGGATCGACAGGTCACCGGGCAGCTTCTTGTACAGCTCGAGCTCGACCGCGTCGAGCATGGTCACCGTGGCGTCGGGCGCGAAGTACAGCAGCAGGTTACCGATGTACTCGGGCACCAGGTCGATGGAATGATCTTTGAGCGCAGGGATATACGTCTCCCTGCTGCCGACTCCCATCCGACGTCCGACTTCGAAGCCGTTGGCCTGCAACGCTTGTGCGTAGATTTCGGCGACGATCTCCGATTCGGGGAAGTCGCCGGAACCCACGACGATGGATTTGGGGCTGCGGGTCTCCGCGCCCAGCGGATCGGCGTTGCTGCAGGACACGACCAGACATAGCGTCGCCAGCCACACGGCCACGTGGACGGTCGCGCGATGCACGCGCGGCAGCATCCTCATACCGCCGACACTAACGGCACAACGGCCGCCGCGCCGAGGTCGGCGCGGCAGGTCGGCGGTGGCGTTTTGGCCGGAATTGTTTCAATCTGCGCTGGATGGGTCAAAGATGACACTATGAGCGGCCAATCCCCTGCCTCGCCCGACCCGCATCCCCCCGCTTCCCGTGCCGGCGCGACACCCAAGGACCCCGCCGTCGGGTTCACCCGCGCCGGCGCCCTGTGGACTTCACTGATCGCCGGCTTCCTGATCCTGATCCTGTTGCTGATCTTCATCGCTCAGAACACGGATTCGGCGCGGTTTGCGTTCCTCGGCTGGCACTGGACGCTGCCGCTGGGCGTGGCGATCCTGCTGTCGGCGGTGGTCGGCGGCTTGATCACCGTGGCGGCGGGCACCGCGCGGATCCTGCAGCTACGCCGGGCCGCGAAGAAGACTCACACGGCGGTTCCACGCTAAGGACTTGCGCGGGTTTGGGTGTGAATCCTGGGCTTCGGGTGTGCATCCTGGGCGCAAAAGTCGCCGGATCACCGCCACTGGCTCACAATCAAAGCCCTGGGTTCACAATCGATGCGCTCAGCCGGGCAGCTTGGCCAGCTCCGCCAATCCGCGGGAGATCAACGGCGCCACGACCTCGGGCTGGTGCTCCGAGGTGTCGCCCTTGCCCTGAGCCAGATCCGACATCCGCCGGCGGAAGTCGATGCCGGCGGCGATGATCGCGAGCTTGAAATACGCCAGCGCCATGTAGAACTCCCAGTGCGCCAGCGGCAGCCCGGCCACCAGCGAGTAGCGGTCGGCCAGCTCGTCGGCCGTCGGCAGCAGCGGCGACGTCCACGCCGCCTGCGCGTTGACGATCAGGTCCAGGGCGGGGTCGCGGTAGACGCACATCAGCGCCGCATCGGACAGCGGGTCGCCCAGGGTCGACAGCTCCCAGTCCACGACGGCGCGGACCCGCGTCGGATCGTCGGCGTCCAGGATGGTGTTATCGATCCGGTAGTCGCCGTGCACGATCGACGTCCGGCTCTGCTCCGGAATCGACTGGCGCAGGCCCGAATGCAGCCGCTCGACGTCGGCGTCGCGGTGGTCCTCGGGCAGCCGCACCAGCTCCCACTGCGAACCCCAGCGGCGCACCTGGCGCTCCAGATAACCGCTGGGCTTGCCAAAGTCGGCCAGCCCCACGGCGTTCGGATCGACGCTGTGCAGATCGACGAGCACCCGGATCAGGGAGTCGACGCAGCCATCAATGACGGTGTGGCTGAACGATTCGAGCTGCGCACGCCGGCGCACCACCTGTCCGGCAACGAATTCGACGATCTGAAACGGTGCGCCCAACACCGACTCGTCCTCGCACAATGCGATCGCGCGGGCCACCGGCACCGGGGTGTCGTATAGCGCGGCGACCACCTTGTATTCGCGGGCCATGTCGTGCGCCGACGGCGTCAGCCCGTGCAGCGGCGGGCGGCGCACCAGCCAGCTGGTCGCGTCGTCGTACACCCGGAACGTCAGGTTCGAGCGGCCACCGGAGATGAACTCGCCCCGCAGCTCGCCGTCGCGTCCGATCCCGAGCGAGCGTAGGTATCGGTCCAGCGCGGCCAGGTCGAGCCCGTCGAGGCGGTCAACTGAAGTCACCCGAACTTATTTACCACCGGCCTCACCACCGCTGATTTCGGGGCAACAGGTCCCACACGTGCTCGACCCCGTTGACCCCCGCCACCGTCGCCTCGCCGGTGCGCGAGAACAGCAGCCGGGTCACCGACGCGTAGTCGACGGGAAAGGACAGCAACCGCCTGGTCCCCAGGATCTCGTGCAGCAGGACGTTGATGACCCCGCCGTGGCTGAACACCGCGACGGTTTCGTCGGGATCGGCGGCGGCGACGACGTCGTCGACGGCAGCGCGGACGCGGGCGAGAAACGCGTCCTCGTCGACGGCGCTGGGCAGGTGCCCCTGGGCCATCCGGGCCCACTCCTCGGGTTTTTCCGCCTTGATCTGTTCGACGGGGATGTACACGGGCAGGTCGCGGTCGTATTCGGCGAATCGCTCGTCGACCTCGACGCCCAGCCCCCGGGCGGCCGCGACGGGTTCGGCGGTCTGGATGGCGCGGCGCTGCGGGCTGCTGACCACCCGCGCAATGGGGAACCTGGCCAGCGCCTCGGGCAGCCGCTTCACCTGCGCCCGCCCCTCCTCGGACAGTTCGGGGTCGGAGCCCTCGCCGTGTTCGCTGCGCAGCGGTAGCGCATGCCGGACCAGCAGCACTTGCATGTTCGTTCCCGTCGTCGGATGGTGGGCGTGGCAAGTTTCTCATCGCGCCCCGCAGGAGCAGAGATGGCCCAGCCGGCCAGGGATTGGGACGCCGCCTACCGGCAACAGGCGCCGCCCCCGTGGAGCATCGGCCGGCCCCAGCCCGAGCTGGGCGCGCTGATCGAGCAGGGCAAGATCCGCAGCGATGTCCTGGACGCCGGCTGCGGCCATGCCGCCCTGTCGCTCGCCCTCGCCGCGCGCGGCCACACCGTCGTCGGGCTGGACGCCAGCGCCACCGCGGTCGAGGCCGCCGCGGCGGCGGCCGCCGAACAAGGCTTGACCACAGTGACTTTCGCGCAGGCCGACGTCACCACCTTTCGCGGCTACGACGACCGGTTCTCGACGATCCTCGACAGCGGGCTGTTGCACGCGCTCCCGCCCGAGGGCCGCCAGGACTACCTGCGCTCGATCCTTCGCGCCGCCGCGCCGGGGGCCGCGCTCTACATCCTGGCGTTCGCGGCCGGCGCACTGGGCGACCGGGAAGACGGGCCGCGCGGCTTCACCGAAACCGAGCTGCACGACGCCGTCGCGGAGCTGTGGCGGGTCGACGACGTCCGTCCCGCAAAGGTGTACGGCAACGCCGTCGGCGGTGCGCCGCCGAACGTCGAATACGACGGCGAAGGCCACTTCATGGCGCCGGGTTTCCTGCTCAGCGCGCACAAGCCGTGACCGGGTCCGTGGAGAATGCTATTCTCCACGCGGAGAGCGGGGTGTGCAAGCCTATGACCAGTGTCAGCGAGACCCACCTTGACCCGGGCATTCTTGGCCGCTGGCTCGACGCGAACGGCGCGCCGGGCGGCGGCGAACAGCCGGTCACCGAACAGCTGAAGGGCGGTTCGCAGAACACCCTGTATCTGATCGAGCGGGGCGGCGAGCGCATGGTGCTGCGGATGCCCGGCGCGCGCGCCGACGCGGCCCGCATCGACGGGCTGCTGCGGGAGATCCGGCTGGTGCGCGCCCTGTCGGGCACCGACGTGCCGCACGCGGCGCTGATCGCCGCCGACGACACCGGCGACGTGCTCGGCCTGCCGTTCTACGTCATGCAGGCGATCGACGGCTGGAGCCCGATGGACGGCGGGTGGCCGGCGCCGTTCGACACCGACCTGGCCGCCCGGCGCGGGCTGGCGTTCCAACTCGTCGAGGGCGCGGCCAAGCTGGGCCGGGTCGACTGGCGCGCGCAGGGGCTCGAGGGCTTCGGCCGCCCGGACGGCTTCCACGAGCGACAGGTCGATCGGTGGCTGAAATTCCTCGACGCCTACAAGGTGCGCGAGCTGCCCGGGCTCGACGAGGCCGCCGACTGGCTGCGCAACAACCGGCCCGCGAGCTACCGGCCGGGGATCATGCACGGCGACTACCAGTTCGCCAACGTGATGTTCGCGCGCGGGGAGCCGGCGCGACTGGCCGCGATCGTGGACTGGGAGATGACGACGGTCGGCGATCCGCTGCTGGACCTGGCGTGGGCGCTGCTGGGCTATGACGGCGAGGAATCGCGCGCCGACGGCTTCTATCTGGACATGCGAGGCATGCCGACGCGCAGCGAACTGCTCGAGCACTACGAGCAGGTCAGCGGCCTCTCCGCCGAGAACATCGACTACTACCTGGTGCTGGCCAACTGGAAGCTGGGCATCGTGCTGGAGAAGACCTACGCGGCCGGGGTGCGCACCGGGAAAGTCGATCCCAAGATCAAGGACGCCTTCGGCGCGATGATCCCGCAGCTCATCGCCACGGCGGCCGAACTGGCCAGGTCCCGCTGAGATGGGCTACGCGGACGGGCTTTTCGACCTCACCGGCCACGTGGTGCTGATCACCGGCGGCAGCCGCGGACTGGGGCGCGAGATGGCGTTCGGTGTCGCGCGGTGCGGGGCCGACGTGGTGGTCGCCAGCCGCAACATGGACAACTGCGTGGCCACGGCCAAGGAGATCGAGGCCGAGACCGGTCGCTCGGCCATGCCCTACCAGGTGCACGTGGGGCGCTGGGACCAGCTCGACGGGTTGGTCGAGGCGACCTACGCCCGCTTCGGCAAGGTCGACACCCTGATCAACAACGCCGGCATGTCACCGCTGTACGACAAGCTGACCGACGTCACCGAGAAGCTGTTCGACGCGGTGGTCAACCTGAACCTCAAGGGGCCCTTCCGATTATCCGCGTTGGTCGGCGAGCGGATGGTCGCGGCCGGGCGCGGGTCCATCATCAACGTGAGCACCGCCGGATCGCTCCGACCGACCCCCGACATCATTCCGTACGCCGCGGCCAAGGCCGGGCTCAACGCCATGACCGAAGCGCTGGCGAAGGGCTTCGGGCCGGCCGTGCGCGTCAACACGCTGATGGCCGGGCCTTTTCTGACCGACGTCAGCAAGGCGTGGAACCTCGACCAGGCCAAGGGCAAGCCGTTCGGGCATCTGTCATTGCAACGCGCCGGTGATCCGCGCGAAATCGTCGGCGCCGCGCTGTTTCTCGCCTCCGACGCCTCGAGCTTCACCACCGGATCGATCGTGCGCGCCGACGGCGGCATCCCCTAACAGCAGAGGAGCATTCGAATGCCTTGGGACTTCTCCACCGAGCCGGAGTTCGAGAAGAAGCTGGAGTGGATCCGCGAGTTCGTGCGCGAGGAGGTAGAACCCCTCGAGGTGCTATTCGGCGGCTGCGAGTTCCTGCCGCTCAACGACGAGCGGCGCCGCATCGTCGATCCGCTCAAGCAGCGGGTGCGCGACAACGGCCTGTGGGCACCGCATTTGGGTCCCGAGTTGGGCGGGCAGGGTTTCGGCGCGGTCAAGCTGACGCTGATCAACGAGATCCTCGGCCGCAGTCCCTGGGCGCCGATCGTGTTCGGCACGCAGGCGCCCGACACCGGCAACGCGGAGATCATCGCGCGGTTCGGGACCCAGGATCAGAAGGACCGCTACCTGGCCGGGCTGCTGTCCGGGGAGATCTTCTCGTGCTTCTCCATGACCGAGCCGCAGGGGGGCGCCGACCCGCGTGTCTTCACCACCCGCGCCGTTCGCGACGGCGACGACTGGGTGATCAGCGGCCGAAAGTACTTCTCCTCCAACGCCTCGGTCGCCTCGTTCTTCATCGTCGTGGCGATCACCGACCCCGACGTGCCCGTCCACCAGGGCGCCTCGACGTTCCTCATCCCGGCCGGTACCCCGGGGCTGATCCTGGAGGCCAACCACCACCTCGTCGGCGCCGACCCGCACGAGCCGGGGCACTCGCTGGTGCGCTACGACGAGGTGCGGGTGCCGTCCGACGCGCTGCTCGGTGAGCCCGGTCAGGGCTTCCTGATCCTGCAGACCCGCCTGGCCGGTGGGCGGCTGCACCACGCGATGCGCTCGATCGGGATGGCGCAGCGCGCCGTCGAGATGATGTCGCGGCGTGCGAAAAGCCGCTTCACACAGGGCAGTTCGCTGGCCGACAAGCAACTGGTGCAGGAGTTCGTCGCCGACTCCTATACCGAGCTGATACCGTTCCGGCTGACCGTCCTGCACGCCGCCTGGCTGATCGACAACGGCGACGAGCGGGGCGCCCGCGCGGAAATCGCCGCCTGCAAGATCTTGGCGTCGCAGGTGCTCAAGTCGATTGCGCTGCGCGCGATTCAGGTCCACGGCGCGCTGGGGCTGACCGATCAGCTGCCCCTGGTCAACGTGCTGCTGGGCGGCATCGCGCTGGGCCTGGCCGACGGGCCGACCGAGGCGCACAAGGTCAACCTGGCGCGGATGCTGCTCAAGGGCTACGACGCCGAGGACGGGGACTGGCCCAGCGAGATGCTGGACGTCCGGCGCGCGGCGGCCCGCGCCAAATACGGTGAGCTCGTTGACTTCTAGCCGGGTCGCCGCGGCCGTCGAGCGCGCCCTCGACGACCGGCAGCGGGAGGCGACCGAGGAGGTCGAACGCATCCTGGCCGCGGCGGTGCGGGTGATGGAGCGCGTCGCGCCCGAGGCGCCCCGGGTCAGCGACATCGTCGCCGAGGCCGGCTCGTCGAACAAGGCGTTCTATCGCTACTTCGCCGGCAAGGACGACCTCATCCTGGCGGTCATGGAGCGCGGGGTGGGGATCGTCGTGTCCTACCTGCAGCACCAGATGGCCAAGGAATCCCTGCCGCGTGACAAGGTCGCGCGCTGGATCGAGGGCACGCTGGCGCAGGTCGCCGACCCGCACTTGATCAGCATGACCCGCGCGGCGGCAGGGCAGATGTCGGCGGGAACCAATTGGCGTGCGGCCGACCAGGAGATGATGCGGCCGCTGCGGGACCTGCTGATCGAGCCCGTCGCGGCGCTGGGCAGCGCCGACGTCGATCGCGACGTCGAGGCGGTGTTCTGCTGCACCGCGGCGGCCATGCGGCGATACGTGGGATCCGCCGACCGGCCCGGTCCCGGCGACATCGCGCACCTGGTGGGTTTCTGCCTGCGCGGGTTGGGAATCGGGTGATGCGCGCCGTCGTCTGCCGCGCCTACGGCACACCCGACGACCTGGTGGTCGAGGACGTCGCCGATCCCGTCCCCGGCCCGGGTCAGCTGGTGGTCCGGGTGCGCGCCGCGGCCGTCAACTTTCCCGATGTGCTGCTGATAGCCGGCAAGTACCAGGTCAAGATTCCGGTGCCGTTCACCCCGGGCAGCGAGCTGGCCGGCGAGGTACTGGCCGTCGGCGACGGCGCCGGCTTCCGCCCCGGCCAGCGCGTGGTCGCGACCACGCCGACCGGGGCGTTCGCCGAACAGGCGCTGCTTGACTCGGGAGCGGTGGAGCCCATGCCCGACGGTGCGGACTTCGCGTCGGCCGCCGCCTTCGGCGTCACCTACCGCACCGCCTACCACGCCCTGCGGTCGATCGCCGAAGTGGCGCAAGGTGATTGGGTGGTGGTGCTGGGCGCCGCGGGTGGCGTGGGAGTGGCGGCCGTCGATCTGGCGGTGGCTATGAAGGCCCGGGTTCTCGCGGCGGCGTCCAGCCCCGAAAAGCTCGAGCTGTGCCGGCGCCGCGGCGCCGAGGCCACCGTCGACTACGACCGCGAGGACCTGAAGACCCGCATCCGTGAGCTCACCGACGACGCCGCCCGCGTGGTCCTCGACCCCGTCGGCGGGGCGTATGCGGAGCCCGCGCTGCGGGGGCTGGCCCGCGGCGGGACGTTCGTCACCCTCGGCTACGCCTCCGGCACCATCCCCGCGATCCCGCTCAACCTGGTGCTGCTCAAGGGAATCGCGGTGCGCGGCATGGAGATCCGCACGTTCATGGCCGACCGGCCCGACGACGCCGCCCGCGACGTCCGTGAGTTGGGGCAGATGTTCGCCGCCGGCACGGTCCGGCCCTACATCGGCGCGCGGTTCCCGCTGGCCGAAACCGCGGCGGCGCTAAGGCATGTGGCCGATCGCAAGGTGCTGGGCAAGGTCGTCATCGACGTCACCTGACGAGCGGCCGCGAGAAGACGCAGAACCGACTAGGGCGTCACGATGTTGAAGTTCGGGTCCGGCTCGTCGAGCGCATCCAGGAGGGCCTGCAGCGCCGCCTGGTCGCCCAGTATCTCCAGCCCCGGCGAGGCGAAGTCGCCCATCGCCGCCGCCAGCAGCCGAACCTTGCTGTCCGCCTGGACCGTAACGGTGGAAGTCGCGGGATCCGCCGCCACCCGGCGGTACACCAGCACGCCGTTGCGCAGGGTGAGCCGATAGTTGGTGGCCGCGTCGGCGAAGGTGATGTCGACGGCGATGTCGAGGTCCCAGCTGCGCGGTCCGTTGACCCGGATCGCGAGGCTGTCGAAGATCTGCTCCGGAGTCAGCTGGGCAAGCAGGCTCGGCGAGGCGACCTGACCCGCCGTGCCGAAGTTGCCGTCGCGCAACTCGGCCGCCCCGCTCATGAAGAAGTTGCGCCAGGTGGCGTTCTCGGCGCCGTAGGCCAGCTGTTCGAGCGTGTCGGCGTACAGCTCGCGCGCCGCGGCGTGCTGGCTGTCGGTGAACACGGCGTGATCCAGCAGCGTTGCGGCCCAACGGTAGTCGCCGGAGTCGAACGCGGCCCGGGCGAGCTCGACGACGCGGTCGATGCCGCCGATGGCGTCGACGTAGCGCGGGGCGAGCGCCTCCGGCGGATGGGGCCACAGCCGCGCGGGGTTGCCGTCGAACCAGCCCATGTAGCGCTGGTAGACGGCCTTCACGTTGTGGCTGACCGACCCGTAGTACCCATGGGCGTGCCAGGCCCGCTCCAGCGCCGGCGGCAGCTGGAACATCTCGGCGATTTCGACGCCCGTGTAGCCCTGGTTGAGCAGCCGCAGCGTCTGGTCGTGCAGGTACGCGTACAGATCCCGTTGCAGCGAAAGGAATTCGACGATCCGTTCCCGGCCCCAGGTGGGCCAATGGTGCGACGCGAACACGACGTCGGCGCGGTCGGCGAACGTGTCGATGGCCTCGGTGAGGTAGCCCGACCAGACGTGCGGGTCGCGCACCAGCGCACCCCGCAGGGTCAACAGGTTGTGCAGGTTGTGGGTGGCGTTCTCGGCCATGCACAACGCGCGGTAACGCGGGAAGTAGAAGTGCATCTCGGCCGGGGCCTCGGTCCCCGGCGCCATCTGGAACTCGATCTCCACCCCGTCGATGGTGTGCCGTTCACCGGTCTCGCGGATGTCGACGGTCGGCACGATGAGGGCGACCGCGCCGGTGGACGTGGCCTGGCCCAGCCCGCAGCCCACGTGGCCACGCGGCCCGCGCTCCAGCGTCACCCCGTACATGTAGGTCGCGCGCCGCAGCATCGCCGGGCCGGCATAGACGTTCTCCTGAACGGCGTGCGCGGTAAAGCCTTCGGGCGCCAGGACTGCCACCGCGCCGCTGTCGACGTCGGCCTGCGAGGTGACGCCGAGCACCCCGCCGAAGTGGTCGGCGTGGCTGTGCGTGTAGATCACCGCGACCACGGGGCGGTCGCCGCCGCGGTGGGTGCGGTACAGGTCCAGCGCCGCGGCGGCGACCTCGGTGGAAATCAGTGGGTCGATGACGATGATGCCGGTGTCACCCTCGACGAAGGTGATGTTCGAGATGTCGAGGCCGCGGACCTGATAGATGCCCGGCACCACCTCGTAGAGACCCTGCCTGGCGGCCAAAGTCGATTGGCGCCACAGGCTGGGGTGCACGGACGTCGGCGCGTCGCCCTCGAGGAAGGAGTAGGCGTCGTTGTCCCACACCACGCGGCCGTCGGCGGCCTTGATCACGCACGGCGACAGGGCCGCGATGAATCCGCGTTCGGTGTCGTCGAAGTCGCGGGTGTCGTCGAACGGCAGGGCGTGCCGGCTGTGGGCGGATTCGATGACGGCGGTAGGGAGTTTGTGTTCCACGATTACTACATTGCCACCAAATCCGGCGTCCTGGAGCGAACGGAAATAATATTTCCAATCCGCCATTGGGCAAACGCCGCGCCGCCGCGTTCAGCGTTCGAAAAGATTTTTCACCTAACCTCTTTTGCGCAGCTAGGCAAACCCGCATACTGCCTTGACGGCTCTCAATGCCGAGGACCGCAACGATCGGGTTAGGAGAACAGGTGAAGCGTGGACTGACTGTCGCAGTGGCCGGAGCAGCAATTCTGGCCGCCGGTATTTCCGGGTGTTCGAGCAACAAGTCGACTACGAGCGGGTCCGGGACCTCCTCGGCCGGCACATCGGTCGCCACCGGCGGCGCCGGCGGAGCAAGCCCGAAGGTGACCATCGACGGGAAAGACCAGAACGTGACCGGCTCGGTCGTCTGCACGACGGTGAACGGCGACACGACGATCGCGATCGGCGGCGCGGCGACGGGCATCTCCGCCGTGCTCACCGGCGACAACACCGTGAAGTCCGTCGGGCTCGGCAACGTCAACGGAGTGACGCTCGCCTACGCGCAGGGCTCCGGCCAGGGCAACGCCAACGCGACCAAGGACGGCAACAAGTACACGATCAAGGGAACCGCCACCGGTGTCGACATGGCCAACCCGATGCAGCCGGTGAACAAGCCGTTCGAAATCGACGTGACTTGCTCCTAGCTGGTTGACGCGGGCGGTTGCCACCCGTTGAGTGGCAACCGCACCGTGAATTCGGTGTGACCCGGTGCGCTGTCCACCGTGATCGTCCCGTGGTGCGCCCGCACGACCGCCGACACGATCGCCAGCCCCAGCCCGGTGCTGCCGCCCTTGCGCGAGCGCGAGGTGTCGCCGCGGGCGAACCGCTCGAACACCTCGGATTGAAGCGTCGCCGGAATGCCGGGCCCATTGTCGATGACCTGCAGCACGCTGTGCGCGGGCTCGGTGCTCAGCCGCGTCGTCACCACGGTGCCGGCGGCGGTGTGAATGCGTGCGTTGGCAAGCAGATTCGTCAACACCTGGTGCAAGCGCGCCGCGTCGCCGGTGACGACCACGGGCTCCTCGGGCAGGTCGAGCTCCCACTGGTGATCCGGCCCGGCGACGTGCGCGTCGCTGACGGCGTCGACGGCCAACCGGGACAGGTCCACCGCTTCGCGTTCCAGCGGCCGGCCGGAGTCCAGGCGGGCCAGCAGCAGCAGGTCCTCGACCAGCCGCGTGATCCGCTCCGTCTCGGAGGCCACCCGGCTCATCGCGTGCGCCACCGCCTCGCGGTCGTCACCCATGCGCTGGGTGAGTTCGGTGTAGCCGCGGATCGCGGCGAGCGGCGTGCGCAATTCGTGGCTGGCGTCGGCGACGAACTGGCGCACCCGGGTCTCGCTGGCCTGCCGCGCCGACAGGGCCGCCGCGATGTGGTCGAGCATCCGGTTCAGCGCCGACCCCAATTGACCCACCTCGGTGGACGGGTTGGCGTCGGATTCGGCCACCCGCACCGGCAGTTCGACCTCGCCGCGGTCCAACGGGAGTTCGACGACTTCGCTGGCGGTTTGGGCGACGCGGCGCAGCGGCGCCAGCGCCCGCCTGATGATGACGACGCCCGCGGTGGTGGCCGCGACCAGAGCAATCACCGTGACGACGCCGAGGATGACCAGCATCCGCATCATCGTGGCGTCCACGTTCGACATCGACAGGCCGGTGACGATGACGTCGCCGCCGCTGCGGCTCGGGGCGGCGACGACGCGGTAGCGGCCGAGTTCGTCGAGGTCGAGCGTCACCGGCTTGCGGCTGCCGGCGATGCGCTCCAGCTGGGCTTGCGCGGTCGGGGTCAGCGCGGCGCGCGAACCGGCGCTGGTCAGGTATCCGGCGTCAACGGCCTTGCCCTTGCTGATCACCGCGGCGACCATGCCCGCGGGCTGCCCCGGGGCGTCGAGAAAGCGGGGGCCGGGGCCTGGCCGCGGGTAGGAGAAGTGCGATTCGTGGTGCCAGCCCGGACGTTTGGGTTCGGGATACATCAGCGCCGAGCGGTACGACGTGCCGGCGAGTTGCCCGTCGAGCTGGGCCACCAGGTGGTGCAGCAGCGCCAGTTCGGTCGCCGCGGTGATGCCGATGCAAACCACGGCGAGCACGACGATCTGCCCGGCCAGCAGCCGAAACCGAAGTGACCAGACCCGCCGCGTCCTGGCCAACGGTCGCGACCCGCTGCGTCCGGCTTCGCCGCGCTTGCGATCGCTCCTAGCGGGCCGGCTTAAGGACATACCCGGCGCCGCGCAGCGTATGGATCATGGGTTCACGACCGTTGTCGATTTTCTTGCGCAGGTAGGAGATGTAGAGCTCGACGATGTTGGAGCGGCCGCCGAAGTCGTAGCTCCACACCCGGTCCAGGATCTGGGCTTTGCTCAGCACCCGCTTGGAGTTGCGCATCATGAATCGCAGCAACTCGAACTCGGTGGAGGTCAACGAGATTGGCTCTCCCGCGCGCGTGACCTCGTGGCTGTCCTCGTCGAGCACCAGGTCCCCGACCACCAGCTGAGCGCCGCTATCCACGGTGGTGACCCCGGTACGGCGCAGCAGGGCCCGCAACCGCAGCACCACCTCTTCGATGCTGAAAGGTTTGGTCACGTAGTCGTCGCCGCCGGCGGTCAGCCCGGCGATGCGGTCTTCCACCGCATCCTTGGCGGTCAGCAGCAGCACCGGCAGCTGCGGATTCTCCTCGCGCAGTTTGTGCAGCACATCGAGCCCGCTCATGTCGGGCAGCATGACGTCGAGCACGACCACGTCGGGCCGCTGAGCCCTGGCCGCGGCGATGGCCGACGACCCGTCGCCGGCGGTGGAGATGTTCCAGCCCTCGTACCGCAGCGCCATGGACACCATTTCGGCCAGGACCGCTTCGTCGTCGACGACGAGGACGTTGATGGGGTTGCCGTCGGCACGACACATGACAACCCGCTCTACCGAGGCTCGGGGCTGGGTCACAGGTTCTAGTATCCGCGCCTGACTGGGGCGTCGCTATGGCCATCCTTTGCGTGTCCTGTGAAAAGGCCGCGTGACTGGCGAACAGTCACGCGGCCCCGGTACCAGCTGGCTACTAGTACCAATACCTTCTGCCGGCGACCGGCCGGCCGACAGAGCCGAGGATCCACAGGATGGCACCGATGACGAGCAATATGATGCCGATCGTGGTCAATATAGGTATGTGGAATATGAATCCCAGTACCAGCAGGACAATACCTAAGATGATCATTTCAACTTCCTTTGCTGAGGGTTATAGGGTGATCGATTGCATTGAGCTGGGTTGGGGCAAATGGCAGTCCTTCACCTTGGGATTGACTCCCGCGTAATTCAACGGCCCAGCGATCACCGTGACAGCGACGGTTCCTGCTGAGGCACAACTTGATTGGTCATTTTTGAAGTAGCCTCGCTGCCACGCGGCGACGACTCCTATGACTAGCCACACCAAGACAATCGCGCTGACTATTCCGCGACCACGCATGTGACCTCCAATGTGTTCGAGAAGGTTTCTCGTGCGCCTAGCTTTACCCATTTGACTCGTGCCTAAACCACGTTGCGTGGCTAGGAATGGTCCGCCAGCCAAGCATCGGCCCGCCGCTTCGATGCCCGTGACAGCCAGGCGTCCTGGATCAGCTCGGCCAGTTCGGTCGTGGTGATCTCCGAGAGGCGACTCGCCCGCACCAGCACCGAGGGGTGTCCGTCGAAGTGGCTCGTGGTGAAGAAAGGCGACGCGGGGTCCTGCACGAGCGCCAGCTTGTCGCTTTCCGACTCGACCCAGAGCATGATCACGTCGGCGTAGCGCTGGCCGGTGTCCGGATCGGTCGCGTCGGGCTGGGGCGTGCGGAAGAAGACGAACGACTTTCCGCCCACCTGGTAGATGGAGTTGCCTTTCGGGCCCTCCAAACGCTTGACGTGCGGCATCGATGCCGCGATCCGATGCACGTCGCTCACCCGGGCAGGCCGCTCAGCCATGCCCGTGACATTACCGCTCACGGGCGGGTCTGTAGCATGGCGAGTGACGTTGCGGTAAAGGGGGTTTGAGATTCGTGACTGACACCCTGTTCGCTGACGTCTCCGAATACCAAGTGCCCGTAAATGATTCGTACCCGTACCGAGTGCTTTCGATTCGGGTGTGCGACGGCACCTATCGCGATCACAACTTTGCGGCGAACTACGCGTGGATGGGCCGGGCTTTGGACAGCGGGCGCCTGACGTTCGGGATCGTCTACACCTACGTGCGGCCGAACTGGCTGGCCAACGCCGACACCGTGCGCTCGATGATCGATGCCGCCGGCGGTCTGCACCCGCGGGTCGCGCTGATGCTCGACGTGGAATCGGGCGGCAACCCACCCGGCGACGGCTCGAGCTGGATCAATGGGCTGTACTGGAACCTGGCCGACTATGCCGGCTCTGCCGCTCGAATCATTGGTTACGCCAACGCTTATGACTTCTTCAACATGTGGCGGACGCGGCCCGAGGGCCTGCGGGTCATCGGCGCGGGCTACGGCTCCGACCCGGACCTTCCGGGCCAGGTCGCACACCAATACACCGACGGCACGGGCTTCAGCCCCAACCTGCCGCAGGGATGCCCGCCGTTCGGGCACTGCGACATGAACTCCGCCGACGGGCTGACCCCACAGCAGTTTGCCGCCGCCTGCGGCATCACCGCGAACGGAGGATGGTTGATGGCACTCACCGACGACGAGCAGGCCGAGCTGTTGAGCAAGGTGCGCGACATCTGGGACCAGTTGCGCGGCCCCGGCGGCGACGGGTGGCCGCAACTCGGCCAGAACAGCCAGGGCCAGAACCTCACGCCGGTCGACGCGATCGCGGCGATCAAAGATGACGTCGAAAGTCAGCGGGCCGGCACCGGAACGTCCTCCAACCCAAGCTAATTCACCGTCGCCGCTGCGCGGACACGTAGAGCGTGGGCGGCATCACGCTCTGGGTGCCTTCCGCGGCACTGCGGCCGTAGCGGGCCATCAGCTCGGAGAAGGTCGCCGTCGACACCTCCCAGCCATGCTCGCGCAGCCAGCCGTCGACCGGCGTGCGCTCCTCGGGGTACCAGAGGTCGTCGAAGTCCGTGATCTCGGTGTCGACCAACTTGGCGGCCGCGGCGCGCATGCGCCGCATGTCCTCGCGCTGGCGCCGAACGAGGTCGGGGTCGGTGAAACCTTCGCCGGGCACGTTGGAGGCCAGCCAACTACCTTCGGCGCTAAGCGAATGCACGCGCTCGAACAACAGGTCCTGGGCCTGCGCCGGCAGGTAGCGGACGAGCCCCTCGGCCGACCAGGCCGCCGGTCGCGACGCGTCGAATCCCGCTTCCCGCAGCGCCTTCGGCCAATCCTGGCGTAGGTCGATGGGCACGTTCACCAGCCGCGCCTTCGGCTGTGCGCCGTGCTCGCGCAGCGTGTTGGCTTTGAATTCCAGCACCTTGGGCTGGTCCAGCTCGTACACGACGGTGCCGTCGGGCCACGGCAGCCGCCAGGTGCGTGCGTCGAGTCCGGCGGCCAGGATCACCACCTGCCGAACGCCGGAGTCGGCGGCGCCGAGAAAGAACTCGTCGAAAAACGCTGTGCGCGTGGCCATGAAGTCGATCATCAGCTGGATGCGGGCGCGCACGTCCGGTTCGAGCTCGACCGCCTTGGCCAGCAGCTTGGGATCGGCGTAGATGCTCCACATGCCCTCGCCCGCGGCGTCGACGAACACGCGCGCGAACGGGTCGTTGATGAGTGGGTTCTCGCTCTCGGTCTCGGCGGCGCGCGCCGCGGCAACGCCCAGTGCGGTGGCTCCCACGCTTTGGGTGATGTCCCAGGAATCGTCGTCGGTACGCGGCATCGCCATGCCCCTTCCAGGCCCGAAGTCGGTTAGTTCCGCTCGCTATTGTTCCAGCCTCCGGCGGCGCCTGCCGGGCGTCGCCGGTGACCTAGGCTGCTGTCATGACGCGTACGCCGCAGGAAGTATTCGCCCACCACGGGAAGGCGCTGGCCGCGGGGGACCTGGACGGGATCGTCGCCGACTACGGCGACGATGCGGTGCTGATCACGCCGGACGGGGCCGCACGCGGCAAGGACGGCGTCCGCGGCGTCTTCGTCAAGCTGCTCGGCGACCTGCCCGACGCGGCGTGGGACCTGAAGAACCAGATCTTCGAGGGCGACCTGCTGTTCCTCGAGTGGGCCGCCGATTCGGCGGTCAACCGGGTGGACGACGGCGTCGACACCTTCGTGTTCCGCGACGGCATGATCCGCGCCCAGACCGTCCGCTACACCCCGCACCCCAAGGGCTGAGCGTGAATCACGTCAACCTCGACGCCGTAGCGGCGTGGATGTCCGGGCAGGGACTCGGCGAGGGGCCGCTGGAGGACGTCGCCACCGTTACCGGCGGCACACAGAACGTCATGCTGCGCTTCACCCGCGCCGGCCGGCCCTACGTGCTGCGGCGCGGGCCGCGGCACCTGCGCCCACGCAGCAACAGCGTGATCCTGCGGGAAACCAAAGTCCTTGCGGCGCTGGCCGGCTCCGACGTGCCGCACCCGCACCTGATCGCCACCTGCGACGACCCCACCGTGCTCGGTGACGCCGTCTTCTACCTGATGGAACCGATCGACGGGTTCAACGCCGGCGAAGGGTTGCCGCCGTTGCACGCGGGCGACCCGAAGGTGCGGTTCGGGATGGGGCTGTCGATGGCCGACGCGCTCGCCAAGCTCGGCGCCGTCGACCACGTCGCCGTCGGCCTGGCCGACTTCGGCAAACCCGACGGCTTTCTGGAGCGCCAGGTGCCGCGCTGGCTCGGCGAGCTGGACTCCTATCGGCAGTACGCGAACTACCCGGGGCCCGACATCCCTGGCATCGAGCAGGTCGCGTCCTGGCTGGAGCGCGGCCGCCCGCAGGCCTGGACCCCGGGCATCATGCACGGCGATTACCACGCCGCCAACGTCATGTTCTCCCGCACCGGACCCGAAGTGGTCGCCATCGTGGACTGGGAGATGTGCACGATCGGTGACCCGCTGCTGGACCTGGGCTGGCTGCTTGCCACCTGGCGCCAGCCCGACGGCACCAGCGTGTTCAGCCACGCGCTGGGCGGCGAGGACGGGCTGGCCAGCACCGACGATCTATTCCAGCGGTACGCCGCCAACACCACCCGCGACCTGTCGCACATCACCTGGTACACGGTGCTGGCCTGCTTCAAGCTGGGCATCGTGATCGAGG
Organism: Mycobacterium sp. NGS63; assembly: GCF_059812295.1. Lineage (NCBI taxonomy): Bacteria > Bacillati > Actinomycetota > Actinomycetes > Mycobacteriales > Mycobacteriaceae > Mycobacterium > Mycobacterium sp. NGS63. Next base: position 1,701 of record NZ_JCALCJ010000003.1, on the reverse strand, counting down.
GCACGCTGGCCCGGGCCTGCGCAGGCCAGGCCGAGAAGGCGGTGGGCGACCAGCTGCACGCGGCCACGGTGCATCTGTTCGAGCGGGCGCTGACGCTTATCGACAACCAACCGTGAGCGACTACCATCTCCCCTCGTGCCGCCCCACCCCGAGAACCCCGATTTCTACTCCGAGCCGACCCAGGCCGCCGGATACGGCGGTTACGGGGATTACGGCGACTACGGTTCCGCGCCCGAACCCGAGCATCCGACGCCGTGGTACCGCCGCCCGCTGGCGTTGGTCGCCGCCGGCGCGGTCGGGGTGATCGTGCTCGGGCTCGCGGCGTACGCGGTGATCAAGTTGGTCGCCGGGCCGCCGGCGCCCGCCCCCACCACGACGACGTCCGCCCCGACCACGTCGTCCTCCGTGGCGACGACCACGACCACGACGGCGCCGCCGCCCCGCCACCACGGCGGCGGCGGAGGCGCGCCCGCGCCGACCGAGGCGCCGACACAAACCGTGACCGAGACGGCGCCGCCGCCCAGCACGGATACCCCGACGACGACCGTCCCGCCCAGCACGGACACCCCGACGACGACCGTCGCGCCGAGCACCGAAACCAGCACGGTCACCCAGACCGTGACCGTCCCGCCGCGGTGGGGGCCGTTCCAACCACGCCCATAGTCGGGACAGGTCGGGCGCTGCGCGGTTAGCCTCCATGCGTGGACGTCGGGGACGCGGTCAGGCGATCACTGGACCAGTGGGAACGGCGCGACTGGGACTCGGCCATGGGCCACGCCTGCAACGCCGTCGACGGGACCGGGAAGAAGCGCTATCCGCAGCTCGGGATCGCGACCCGGTTCAAGCGCACGGTCCGTGACTCGCTGGACATCTTCCGGGTGATGGCCGCGCCGGGTGTCGACTTCGACCAGAGCCGCTTTCCCATCGCGGTGAAGTCTGATCTGCCCGACGGCCGCCCCGACATCGCCGACGTTCTCTACGGCGTGCACCGCTGGTGCCACGGCCACGACGACGAGCTGCCCGAGGGTTTCGAGCTGACCCCGCCCGGGCCGCGCCCGCTGGCCGTGCAGATCTGGAGCACCGGCAAGATCCAGCTGCCCGCCGCCGCGGTGATCGGGCTGCTGGCTGTCGCCGTGTTCTCACCGGAGAACAAGGGCGAGACCATCCCCGACGGCTACCAGCTGAGCTGGTACCAGCACGTCTTTCATATCTGCCTGTGGTGGGGCTGGCAGGAGCACTTCCGCGAGATCATCGGCACCGCCCAGATCCCGCAGACCGTTCTCGACTTCGCCGACTCCTGGGAGGACTGGACGCCGGCCTGACACGGCTGAAGGCATCGCGCACAGGACGCGCGCGTCCCCGGCGGCGAGCCACTAGATTTAGACGCCATGACCAATCTCGCCGCTCGGATCAACCCGTCGCGGGAACCGCCGTACCGGTGGCTCACCTTCGGCGTGTTCGTCGTCCTGGCGGTGATCATGGTGTTGGTGTTCGTGCAATTTCGCGGGGGGTTCACGCCGAAGACGACGTTGACGATGGTGGCTTCCCGTGCCGGGTTGGTGATGGATCCGGGCTCGAAGGTGACCTATAACGGAGTGGAGATCGGCCGGGTGGGCAACATCTCCGAGGTCGTGCGGGACGGCAAGCCGGCGGCCAAGTTCGTTTTGGAGGTGTATCCGCGGTATCTGTCGCTGATCCCGG